>CAZNSX010000001.1:0-145487 GCA_964575845.1 uncultured bacterium
CAGGGCATATTCCGTCAACCCCTGACCTTCCTCCTTCTGCCACAACCTGAGAAACTTTCTCCACATCACTTCATCCTCCTTGTGAAGACCTGCGCCGGGCGGCGGAAGGCCGAGCGTTGGGTTTGAAAGAACGGTAATGAAGGCCACGTTCATTTCTTTTTTCCGAATATGCAAGGGAAATGCCAAAAATCTAATTCCTTAACTTCTTGTTTTTAAAAGAATAATCAGAGTGAGCACGCACCCACCGACATTTTTCTGGCTCCAGAAGTCGCCAGTGGGGGAAAATATCTCTTTTTCAGTAGGCTCTCTAATTCGTCATGCCTCCGGATATCCCGCAGAAAGTGAAAGAACGGTCCGATGGTCAATGCTATGGGCGAGTGGAATGCAGGGGTTCCCGATGGCACCGTCACCAGCATCATGCAAAAGAGCCAGGGCGCTGACACCGCCACCTGGTTCCGGGCAAGGGTGAGTAGCCCGACCGCGAAGAAAAAGACCAAGCGGGACGCTTCTCCAGGTGGCCTCCAAAGGGTTCTCAAAGGAAAATAGGAAGGGAGAATTCCAGTGATGGATCTCGGCGATATTTGCGGAAGAGGTTGGAAAAGAGAAGCGGCTGCGGCAAAGCTACGGTTGCGATAAACCCTTAAGTTGTTTTTCGGGAAGCCTCGCCGCCTCTCCGAATCGGAGCATTCCGGGAGGAGGGGAGAAAGAAAACCCGAGAGCTTTGACTTATCTGGCGAGAGTTTTGGCTTCATCATTTCTTCGGCAGGCCGACTATCTGAAGGGCTTCCTCACCCCCAGACTCGTGCCGTTGCGCCCCGACCTCACGGTCGGTTTGCCTTTATCGGAAATGCGGTTTTGCTATTTCCCTATCTTTTTCCCTTGTGCTTCCTTACGTTCAGCGCCTCTATACAAGATGAGTCATTTCAAGTATCGACAAAGTAGTTTCCGAACTTAAGCGAGAAGATCGTCTTTCTGCGAATTCTTCTGAGGCGGTACTGGGGCCGTATGGCATATCAATGGGTTCCGGTCTCAGCACCTCATGTGTTTCTCTCTACCTATGTGGGAGAATCTGTACCGCCGATGGGCACTTTTTGGACACTCACTCCATGGTGACAGAATCTTGACCAAAGACACAATGAGCCTCAGGGAGCGCTCGCACCCACTACCGTCCCGCGCCTGGAGCGCGGAGACCGAGATGAGGACGGGCGGCCCATGCATCAAATCATCCCGGCCAAGCGAGGGCATTTCTATGCCCTTATCAATAGGGAGGTGGCGAACATTCGCGAGTGGAGGCCAGTGTCAGGTGGTCGGCCTGAGCCGGGCTCACGAGGAGGGTGACGACGGAGACCTTATCTTGCTCCTTTTCCCTCGGCCTCTATTCTCTGGCTGATTTTATGCAGCGAAGATGGCCCATGGCAAAGAGAACCCCCTTTCCCCATCCTCGAACGAGATGCACACCTTCCCTCCGAGGAGTCAGAGTAATGAGAGCCAGTTCGGCATGACCGCCCCTGGATATGTATTCCAGGGGCAACCATCGCCCACAGGAGCGCGCGGATCCGCTCTATCTACTCCGCAGGGGTCCCCTCTATCTACTCCTCAAAGGAACCGCCCCTCAAATACCATTTGAGGGGCGGAGCTATGGGCAGCCTGGCCTATAGGGCCGCAATGATATTATTGAAGGTGGTCTGAATGGCCGCTTGGACCAGACCCAAGCCCCCTACGAGGGCGATTGCAACCAGTGAGATGATCAGGACATATTCCGTTAGTGCCTGACCTTTCTCTTCTTGTGGCAGCCTGAGAAACCTTTTCCACATATTTTCATTCTCCTTCTCAAGGACCTATGCCGAACGCCGGCAGGCCGACTGTAAGGTTTGGAAGAACGGTAATAAAGGGAGCGTTCGTTTCATTTTTCCCCAGCTTTCTTGTAGGCTTGACTATTAGGCAATCCGTATACCAAGGGTCAGATAATGTGATAACTCTTATATTTTCAAAGTATTAATGGAATTGTCGGGATTAGGCTAAAGAGGGAATTGTACACAATCCTAAACAGGTCATCAGACGATTCATTATCTGTAAAGGAAAAAAGACATGGAAATAGAAGGGAACAAGAGTGTGCGGGATTTTATACATCTATCCGCAATAATTTACAGTCTGACTATCTGAAGTGAGGTGAACCACATAAAAAATGCGGGCCTGAGGGTTTAGGCGCTTCTCTAAGATGGCACAGGTAACTCGGTTGGCCTCGCCGAGGGGCTAGCAAGAACTCATCTTATTCCTTGGTATGTGCGGGGGGGACGGTCATGTGGAGAAGGGCCTTCTCTAATTCCAGCTCTGGGGGCCTAACAATGGGAATGTGCAGGGGGCTCGAGAGTTCCGCCCATCTTGGACCTTCTTCAATCTCGACGCCCTGCAGATGAGCCGCCGGGAGGAGGTCAAACCGCGCTTCCTGGGATTCTGCTTGAGGTCTCCCCAAAGAAAAGGAGGCGGAAGAAGTTCCTCCTCTCCTTTTTTTAATATCCATTTGGAATCATGTTTATTAGACCATGCCTGGTAGTTGGAAAACCGGATGGAGAATCCCGGCCTTTTCCGAACCCCCTCGAAATACGGCCCCAGGCTTCTAGAATGGAAGATAACCTAGAGGGGAATACCCTCGGCGCGGGTAGGGGTAAGAAGAGCTCGCATCACGGCGGAACTACGGCAACACGGGGAGCTGTCCGAGACTGAAATTCGCGACGTGTTAGGGCGAAACCTCCACAGAGGAGAGATTGATATAGCCCTAGACCTGAACTACCGGTTAAGGCTAGCCGAGCCATCCTCCGAGCCGCAGACGGTCACCCCCGGATAGTGTGGAGACTTACGACAAAAACGACCAAAGGCAGCGTTGGTCGTTTTTGTCGCACCTGGAAGTTATGAGAAAGAACCCTAACGCGATGGGATTACTTGCCGCTGACCGATAAGGCGCGTAGCCGGGAAGGGGGCCTTCCAGATGACCTGCCCGGCCTTATCGAACAAGAGCAGCGAAGATTCTGCCCACTTCTCGATCTTTTCCATGCGTATTACCTTACGCGTGCTGTGTCCTATGACCGCGCGAAGTTTCCCGTTCTCATCATAGAGTTCCAGGCTAGGTCTGCCGTCACGCCAAAGGCTCAGCATGGCGCGGAGATTCGCGTTCTGGTCATATAAGCCCAGCCCCGCCTGGCCGCCAGGCAGTACTGACAGCTCCCCTCGGACCTTTCCAGCCGCATCCTGCAGGACAAACCGCTCGGCCTCGATAACTTTGGCCACCTTGGGGGGGTTGGCCTGGGCCATCAGCACCACGGCGGCAAGTGCGGCCAGCACAGCGACCCCCACCCGCTTCAACCGGCGGTTCTCCCGCTCCATTCGCTCCAGGCGGCACGCCAACCCTTCCGTCGTCGGCTCGTTCATGGCTTCCTCCTCCTGTTTTTGGGGGAGCCAGGGCATTTACGCTGAAGCCCTGGCTAAGCCATCCCCCTCCGGCCTCTACCCCTCCAGTAAATAAGAGTATTCAATGTCTTTCGAGGGCATTACAGTCTGACCTCAGCTGAAGCCCAGAGCCGCTCGGCAGTGGCGTGCAAGCGGGTAGACCGAGGCCACGTGAGGCGCCATCTCCCACTTCTCCTCTTCCGCTGCCTCTCCTCGGCCATAAAAAGAAAGCGCCCGAGACACAAATCTCAGACGCTTCAAAAGGTCTGACGCGAACTGGCGGCTCGCCAGAGCATTTTTTGTTCCGCCAGATGATAGCGATAATTATAAATATACTAACTAAAATATAATTCCCTTAAACAATTTTTGCAATTTTTTTCAAGTAGTACTGAACACACAGGCCGCTGAGCTGTGAAAAGAGGCCAATTAAGAGGCCCGACATGGCCTGAGGTTTCGCATCAAAGAAGGCCGCATGAGGGCGCCCAGGGATCCGTGGGCGGGGTGGGGGGGCATTGAGATATGATTCCTTGAGCCCAGGAAGTGTGAAAAACAAAAGGACCTTAGGTTCCCAGCACGGGAAGTAAGCCCTCTTTTGGTAGAAGCTAAAGGAGCGGGAGAAGGGGCTTACAAGAATGAAATGGAGCCAAAGCTCAAATTAGAAGAGAGGGGTCTTCCCCCGATGGAAAACCCCTCTCGCTGAGAAGGAGGGTTGGGACCAGAGAGGAGGTCCAAACGATTGTAAAAATATGCAAAAGAGATGCCACTTCTGTCGGCAAGCATTGCTGCGCCCCTGAAAAACAGGTTCTTGAGGGCGGAGAATCGCGCGAATAGACTCCTGATCCTTCACCCAAAGTCAGCTTAGGGCTCTAGAACCTAAGAAAGGGCTCAGTGGGAAGGGGCTTTTTAGTGGACGTAAGGGGAAAAAGGGCCTAAGAAGTATTTCTTTAAAAGGACCCAGAGGTTGAAAATAAGCGCTCCAATCAAAAACGCCTTCAAGAATAGGTCGATATAAGTGTCAGAGCTCTTATTCATGATTTGAGCCCTCCCTCAGCTATATCATCGACAAGAACTTACTCTGAGATTAGGCCTTGAGGTGGCATTCTGAGAGAGGGCCGGGAGGCCTTGATGGCCTCCTGCATAAGCGAGGCTGAGAGACGCGAAATTCCGGCAGATTCCGGCGTGTTTCGGGCAAAATCAGATAGAGGAATTTATTTAAGCCCTTTAGGGGCGACTTAATGAAAACCCTCATGCGAGGGGGGGTAGGGAAGAGCGGGAAAAGGCGGGCGGCGGCCTTCAGGCCTGGATTGGAGCTTAAAGGAAAAGAGGGGCCCTCCGGGCGGGAAGAAGACCCCTCTCAATGGTGGAACAACCTCTATCCCCGATACGGCTCCTTATCGGACAGGCGAAAAGTTTAGCCGCGGTGAGGATGTCCCACCAGAAATATCATCGACAGGAACTTGCCCTGAGATGAGATTTTTTCTTTTTGGTGCTGGGGCGAAGCTTGGGGAAATGCTGAAAGAAGCACTAAAGGAACTGGGAAAAAGAACAGATTCGGCGGAACCCGGGTGCACCAATAGTTTGGTGCGCCCCTGAAATCAGCGGAAGCTTCAAGGGCGGGCTTTGTTAAATCGAGCCTCTTCTGTCAATTGCAAGATTTTCAGGATTAGAAATCGCTTGACATCGCTATCCATGGTTTGGTTAGATTTGGAAGCCGGTTTTAAGATTTAAAACAAACTCAATCTGATGAGAAAGAGTACTTTAAATAATTCCATCGCTCGCGCGGTGAGAATATTGAACGTCTTCACCGGGCAGCGGCCCGAGATCGCGCTAAGTGAGATAAGCCGCGAGGTGGGCCTCCACAAGAGCACCGTGCATCGGCTTCTCGCTTCCCTGGAGCGGGCCGGGTTTATCGAGCAGAGCACCGAGAACGGGAAGTATCGCCTGGGGTTGAAACTCTTCGAGCTCGGCAGCCTCGTGATGCATCGGATGAACCTAAGGGAAGGGGCCCGCTCCCATCTGGGGGAGCTCGCACGGGAAACTAAAGAGACGGTTCACCTGGCCGCATTGACCGATGGGGAGATAATTTATTTCGAGAAGATCGAGGGGCAGAGCAACCTAACCATCCCCTCAGCCATCGGCCGCAGGATCCCCGCCCACTGCACCGGCCTGGGGAAGGTACTTCTCGCCCACCTGCCCGAAGAAGAATTGGAGGCAATCGTCAGCCGGAAGGGCCTCAAGAGGTTTACCGCCAATACCATAACGTCTCTTAGTGAACTAGGGATATGCCATAGATAACGAAGAGTGCGAACTGGGCCTCAAGTGCGTAGCCGCACCCGTTCGCAACCATACTGGCTCGGTAGTTGCCGCGATCAGCATTGCCGGGCCCAGCGCTCGCCTGAGGTCGACCGCCATCCCGCGACTCTCGAAGCTTGTCATGGAAACCGCCGCGCGGATATCCGGGCAATTAGGCTACCCTCTGGGCGACGGCCAGAAGCTCTGAGGGCGAATTTTCGGTGACCCTGAGCAAGGGGGAAGAGGGCTGATGAAGACCGTGACACTCCTGGCTGTGGTTGACCCTGAGCTTTGTGCGGGGGAAGGAATCTGCGAGAGGGTTTGCCCGGTATATGCCGCAAGTCTGAGGCCCAGGCCCGAGGACCCAAAGCGCAAGTTGGCCGTCATCGACCCCAAGCTCTGCCAGGGATGTCGCACCTGTGAGCAGCGCTGCCCGGAGCTGGCCATAACCATGCAGCCCCTGCCCGAGCCCCGGCTTGTGAGGGTGGAGTTCGAGGGCCTGAGGAGGGATGAGGTGGACGGGCTCTGCCGGAAGGCCAAACTCAATCCCGAGCAGATCCTCTGCTACTGCACTGAAACCAGGGCTCAGGAGGTGGCCGCCGCCATAATGAAGGGGGCGCGCTCGCCCGTTGACCTTTCCAGGATGACCGGCATCCGCATGGGCTGCAGTATCGAGTGCATCCAGCCACAGATGAGGCTCCTTGAGGCCGCCGGAATCAAGTGGGAGGAAGCCAGGGGGTGGCAGTACTACGGTGACATTCTTACCGTCTGGGACCTCGCCCCATCCTTACGCAAGGGATACCAAGGGAAAGGGTTCCATTTCGATGAGGACGAGCGATTGCTGGACCGGATCGTTGAGGCACAGCCCCAGGGGAGATGAGTCATGAGGAGAGAGCCGTTACCTCCGAGCCCACTCAAGAGGTCCCAATATGGGGTGGACCTGAGGTTTGTTCAAAAAAGGGCCGCCGGGCTGGAGGGGATAACGTCCCTTCTGGTCGAGGACCTTTTCCAGCAGATTCCTCCCGTCATATACCCGGCGGAGAATGGGCTGGGGGCTGTCCGGGAGGCCACCGAGAAAGCCCTGGCTGGCGTTGACATGAGCATGATAGGGCCCGGCGATTCGGTTAACATCTGCGCTTCCCACCACGGGTTCACCCTTTTGGGGGGAGAGCCCTATGCTGAAATGCTGAGAACCGTCAGAAGGGTCATCGCCGAACGCACGGGAGCAAGGGATATCCGCCTTAGGGCGGGGGTTGGGATGCGATTTCGGGAGACTGAGGAGTACATGAGGGAGTTCGGTCTGGATGAAGATTTCGACGGTCAAGCGCTAGGCGTCGCGCCGGTGGACGAGGGGATACCCATCGAAACCGAGGTCGGTACCCTCTGGGGGTTGAAGCGCATCTATGATGCCGACTGGGTCGTCCACGCGCACAACAGCGACGTGCGCGAAGTACATTTTCACCGGCAGACCGACCGGGCGGTAAAGCCCTTTGCAATGTCCTACGCCAGGAACGAGACACGTTCCGTCTACCATCACAACATGGGCCCTCGGGCCGCCAACTTCGTGGCGAGGGCTATCTTCAACTCGAAATTTGTGCAGGGGAAATTTGCCTTCACCGTCTTCCAGATGATGTCTCCTTCGGGGGTTGTTGATGTGGTGGCCAGTACCGACCTCTTCGCCATCGATGACCTGGTCAACGCTTCGGGGCTCACCTATTACGGCAAGCTCATCACCCTCATGGGCGAGGTCGATGAGTGCATCGCGGTGCTGGACTTTCCCTGCCCCGTGCCCTATGTGTTCGCGGCGGGCATCATCTACGGCAATTTCATCGGTGCCAACATCGACCTCTTTGACTTGGAGGTGGGGCTTCCACCCTACACCTGGTACACGGAGGCCTTCTACGGGGAGAGGAGAAAACCCCTGATTGGGGAAATACCGCCTGTGAATCCAGCCATAAAGATGGTGGTCCACAACTACGCCTGGGGAGGATACCCAAGCGCCTTCTTCTCCTGCCATACGCCGACCGTGGTGGTAGGCCGGGAACAGGCTGAGGTATTCGAGAGGGATCCCCTGAACTTTCATTACATGGATCACGCAACCCTGGCCAAGACGCTAGAGGGTGCGATGGATTTCGCCTACCACGCCACCGGCACCCGGAAGGTGATAATTTTTGACGGTGCGACAGGCGGCATGAACGTGAGCGAAGAGCTGGCGGAACTCCTGCTGGAGAGGGCACCGGCTGTAGAGAGGCATGTCGAGGAGGAGCTCCTGCCCAAGTGGTTTCGGCAGCGGAACCTCAGCCCAGAGGTCCTGGCCCAACTGGCCCGCTAGTTAAAGGAAAAGCGGCGGGCTTCCCGTAATTCCCATGAAGCAGCCCACCGATATCAGGGAGAGCCTTTTCCGCTCAGTAGAGGATCGGCTCGTGGTGGCCTCGATTACGGCAGAGAGGGGAGGAGTGCTCTCGGGCATGGGTGTCGCCAAGAAGAGGGCTGAGGAGATAGGCCTCGAGGTATTGGAGATCTTGGCTGAAGGGGATGGGGTGAGCCCTCACACGGAAGTGATGAGGCTCAAGGGTTCCCCCCTCCAGATAGCCCGGGCCGAGGATGTCCTCATCGGTCTCATATCTAAGGCCTCGGGGATCGCGACCGCGGCCCGCAGGGCGGTGGGGCTTGCGGGAACGGGCCTCCGGGTGGTCTCGGGAGGGTGGAAGAAGATGCCCGAGTCCATCAAGGGACTCTTGAGGGAGGCCGTGGCCACGGGCGGTGCCGGGGTGAGGCTCTGCGAGGTGCCCTTCCTTTATCTCGACAAGAACTACATCAGGATATTCGGCGGCGTGAGGGAGGCGCTCGATACGGCGAGGGCCTTTCGTGAACGCCTCAAGGTTGTGCAGGTTCGGGGTGAGCGGGGCCGCATCGCGGAGGAAGCCCTTGAGGCGGCAGAAGCCGGTGCCGACATGGTCATGGTGGATACAGGGTCCCTCGAAGACCTGGAGGCCGTCGGCCGAGCCCTGCGCGAGGGCGGCGCGAGGGAGAAAGTGAAGGTAGCCTTCGGCGGAGGGGTGGAGCTTGAGGGACTTGCCGAGCTTTCGCGGCGAGACGTGGATGTTGTGGACATCGGGGCTGCCATCGTCGATGCACCCTTGTTGCCGTTTAAGTTCGATGTTGTCTTTGTGGGCCCCATTGAGGAAGCCGGGCCTGAAGACCTGCAGATGAATCTCCTCAACAAGAGGGAAGTCTGGGTCGAGGGCATTCGACTGGAGGATGTTGACCTAACCCTCGTGGCTGATGCAGCCGCCGAGGCTTTTGGGTTGAAGAGCTCTGAGGTTCTCGTCACAGATGCCCAGGAAGAGACTCTGACCCTGGACATCCTTAAGCCATCCCTGAACGCGGGCCGGTTCGCCGGAAGAGAGAAAGACCTTCTGGCCGCGATGGGGGGAGTTCCGGGCGTTAGCCTCACGCCTCGGGCGAGGGTTCATTCGGATGGAGTTCTCGGGATGATCTCCATGGGGAAGGAGGAGGCCCGCTCGTTAATGCAGAAAACCCGGGATATGGCCCGGGACATATCCCGGAGGGTCGCCTCCCGTGCCCTTATCTTCCCCACTGGCGGGGAGGTTCGCGCCGGACTCATAAAAGACCTGAACACAGGGTTCATCGCCTCTCGTCTCAGAGGGGGAGGCTATACCGTCAAGGTCGCAGAAGCCCTTGAGGACGATGACCTAGTCATAGCCCGTGCTATCCAGGGGGCTATCGATGAGGGCTATGGCCTTCTCATAACCACGGGCGGCGTCGGGGCCGAGGATAAGGACCGCACGGTGGAGGGCATCCTTCGCGTCATCCCCGAGGCCGCCACTCCCCACATCATCCGCTTCACCCGGGGGACCGGCCGCCATGCCAAGGATGGGGTCAGGATCGCGGTTGGAAGGGCGGGAGCCACTCTGGTGGTCGCCCTTCCCGGCCCTCATGATGAGGTGCGGGAGAGCGTGGAGGTGCTGCTCAAAGGACTGAAAAAGGGCCTGAGCCCTTCGGTACTGGCATTTGAGCTTGCCGAGGGGCTGCGCGGGCGACTTGGTTCCCTCATACGGGGCCTTCCTCATCCCCCTAAGGATGAAACCCTGGAGGAGGTCTAGAGCGGTATGGCCAAGAGAATCCCCAGCGAAAAGATTCTGGCTCAGCAGCTTATCCAGGCCGAGGAGGGCCGATGCCCCATTCCGCCCCTCAGCGAAACCTACGCCAATCTCACCCTGGATGACGCCTACCGCGTTCAGCTTCAGGTCGTATCCATAAGAGAGAGCCGCGGTGAGAAGGTCGTTGGCAAAAAAATTGGCCTCACAAGCAAGGCCGTTCAGCAGGCTCTGGGCGTGGGAGAACCCGACTATGGCCACATAATGGACGCCCACATCTTGCATGACGGAGAGCCCTTGGCCCGAGACCGCCTCATCCAGCCGAGGATTGAGGCAGAGCTGGCCTTTATCCTTAAGAGGCGAATTCAGGGACCAGGTGTCACGGCCGCGCATGTGCAAAGCGCCACCGAGGGTGTGATGGCCGCGCTTGAGGTCATCGACAGCCGCATCGAGAACTGGAAGATAAAGATAGTGGATACCGTGGCGGATAACGCCTCCATCGGCATGGTTATCCTGGGCCCCCGGCTTTATCCCGCAGAGGCATTAGACTTCAGGCATCTAGGGATGGTGTTTGAGAAAAACGGAGAGGTCCTCTCGACAGCCGCCGGGGCCGCCGTGCTCGGTAACCCCCTCCATGCCGTGGCTTGGCTTGCAAATAAGCTGGCTCATTATGATATTGCCCTCGAAGAGGGGGACATCATAATGTCCGGCGCCTTTGCGGCCCCTTTTCCCATCGAGACGGGAGAGAGCGCCAGGGCCACCTTCCAGGGGCTTGGAAGCGTGGGTATCTATTGTGTGTGATGGGGAAAAGGCCGTCCAAGAGAAGGCTAGGGAAAAATGAAAGATAAGGTTCCGGTAGCCATCATAGGCTCCGGCAACATAGGCACAGACCTGATGTACAAGCTCAGGCGGAGCCCCCGCCTGGAGGTCAGGCTCATGGTGGGGATCGACCCCTCCTCTGAAGGTCTCGCCCGGGCGCGCGCCTTGGGCGTTGAAGCCTCACCCGATGGCATAGGGGCCTTACTTGGGAAGCCCGATGTCCCTCCAATTGTATTCGACGCAACAAGCGCCAAGGCCCATCTCGCCCACGCCCCTCTGCTCAGGGAAGCAGGGAAGATAGCCATCGACCTCACGCCCGCGGCCGTGGGGCCTTACGTGGTGCCTGCGGTGAACATGCCGGAGCTCTTGGGGCAGCCCAACGTCAATCTCGTCACCTGCGGCGGACAGGCAACGGTGCCCATAGTGGCGGCCGTGAGCCGCGTGACAAGGGTGGGCTACGCCGAGATAGTTGCCACCATAAGCAGCCGGAGCGCGGGGCCGGGAACGCGCCAGAATATCGATGAATTCACGCAGACGACAGCCAAGGGACTCGAGGTCATCGGTGGTGCCGAGCGCGGCAAGGCCATAATCATCCTCAATCCGGCAGAGCCCCCAATCATCATGCGGGATACCATCTACTGCGAGGTGGAGGAGGCGGAGGGGGAAAAGATAATCGCCTCCATAAGGGATATGGTAGCGACCATTCAGGGCTACGTCCCGGGCTATACCCTTAAGGGGGAGCCCCTGGTGGATGACCGCTTGGTCACGATCATGGTGGAAGTGAGGGGCGCCGGGGATTATCTTCCCCAGTATTCCGGAAACCTCGACATAATGACGGCGGCGGCCGTTGCCGTGGGAGAAGCCTTCGCCAATAAGCTCGGCGGGAAGGAGGGCCTATGACGGCTCGGGTTCGCATAATCGACACGACCCTCAGGGACGGAAGCCACGCCGTTAGCCATCAGTTCACGCCGCGGGATATGGCCGAGATCGCGCGCGGGCTCGACCGCGCACGGATGGAGACGGTCATAATCGGCCACGGCGACGGCCAGGGAGGCTCCTCCATCCAGTACGGGAGAGCCGCCGCCAGCGACTCCCAATGGCTGAAAGCCGTCTCAAAGGTTCTCACCCGTACACAGCTGGGCGTCCTTTTGCTTCCGGGGATCGGCACGGTGAAAGACCTGGAGGTCGCCCTTGAGAATGGCGCCAAGGTTGTTCAGATCGCAACCCACTGCACGGAAGCCGATATATCCGAGCAGCACATGCGCTGGAGCAAGGGGAAGGGCCTTGAGGTGATAGGCTTCCTGATGATGGCCCACATGGAGCCCGTTGAGGTTCTGCTCGGGCAGGCCAGGCTCATGGAAAGCTATGGCGCCGACATAGTCTACATAACCGACTCCGCGGGAGCCATGCTCCCAGGGGATGTGAAAGAAAAGGTAACGGCATTCGTTTCTGAGCTTTCCTGCAAGGTGGGCTTCCATGCCCACAATAACCTCGGCCTTGCCGTTGGCAACACCCTCACCGCCATCGAGGCCGGAGCCTCGGTAACGGATAGCTGTCTCAGGGGACTGGGGGCGGGAGCCGGGAACACCCAGACCGAGGTGCTGGTCCATGCTCTGGACCGGCTGGGGATAGAGACGGGGATAGACCTGGACGCCATCCTGGAGGTTGCCGAAAAGGTGCTCGAGCCCCTTATGCGGCGGCCTCAGGTGATAGACAATGCCTCGATCGTGCTCGGCTACGCCGGGGTTTACTCCAGCTTTCTCCTCCATACATACCGCCAGGCCAAGAGATTTAACGTGAACCCCAGGGAGGTTCTCATCGAGCTCGGCCGCCGGAAGACGGTGGGCGGTCAGGAGGACCTCATAATCGACGTGGCGGCCGAGTTCGCCAGGCGGAGGGATGCTGGAGAGTCAACCCCATAGCCTCTAAGCGGAACTCCTCTTTCCGGAAGAGACGGACTTTTGGGAACCGAATCCCTCAGAGCCTGGCTGGAATACCTGGAATCTCAGGGACGCCTCCTTCGGGTCCGCCGCGAGGTGAGCCCCGTCTATGAGCTCGGCGCTGTCACGAAAGCAACTGAGGGAAAAGGAGCGATCCTTTTTGAGAAGGTGGCCGGGCATGGGATGCCTGTGGCGAGCAACACATGCACCGAGCGTGAGCTCTTTGCTCAAGCTCTCGGGACGGAAAAGGGTGCCCTCATCGAGACTTACCGCCGGGCTATCGAATCGCCCAAGGCTTGCGAGCTTGTGGATGATGCCCCTTTCAAGGCCGTCTCATTCGATGGGCCGATTGACCTGCTACGCCTTCTGCCCGTTCCCACCTTTCATGAGGGGGATGCAGGCCCCTACCTCACGGCCGGAGTCCTAATAGCCCGCGACCCGGAGACGGGATACCGCAACGTTTCCATAAACCGGCTTCAGGCCCTGGGCGGGGAGCGCCTGGCTATCCTCATCCTGCCGGGCCACCTCCGCAGGTGCTTTGAGAGCGCCGTCAGGAGGGGGATTGACTTGGATTTGGCCATCGCCATCGGGCTCTCTCCTGCGGTTCTCCTCGCTTCCCAGGCGATAGTTCCCTTCGAGGTGGATGAGCTTGAGGTCGCCAGCGCCCTGAATCCCGAAGGGCCTTTGCTCCTTGCGCCATGCGAGACAGTGCCACTGGAGGTGCCGCGAGATTCCGAGATAGTGCTTGAGGGAGCGATAAGCACGAGGGAGATAGCCCTGGAGGGGCCCTTTGGGGAGTTCCCAAAATACTACAGCCCGGCGGGGGAGCGACCGGTGGTATCCATCCGTAGGGTCTGCTATCGGGAGGAGCCCATCTTCCAGTCCATTCTACCCTCAGGGATTGAGCATCTGCTTCTGGGAGGCCTCGCGCGGGAGGCCTCCCTTCTGCATGAGCTGAGAAGCAGGGTTCCCTCCGTCAGGGAGGTGCACCTCACGCCGGGAGGGTGCTGTCGCTATCATCTGGCCGTGGCAATCGAGAAGGGCTCTGAGGATGAACCGAGGGCGGTTATTGAAGCGGCTCTATCCCATCACCGGGATATCAAGCATGTCGTGGTAGTTGACCACGATGTGAATATTTTCGACGCTCAAGAGCTTGAGTGGGCGGTGGCAACCCGGTGCCAGGCTGACCGGGACATCACCATCTTCTCCGGCATGCCGGGCTCCCCGCTCGACCCTTCGGCATCTGGAGGGGTTACGGCCAAGATGGGGGTGGACTCCACGGCGCCCCTGAATAACTTGGGGGGAACCTACAGGAGGGTGCGCATACCGGGGATCGAAAGGCTGAGGCTAGAAGATTATTTCCTCTAGCAATGGCCTCTGGGGAGAGTCCTGGCTCTGGCCATGCAGGCTAAAGAATTCCTGGGTCATGTACTTCTTCATTGATTCGGGCGAATTGATATAAATCCCTATTTTTTACATGATTCATAGCATTGGCGTAACACATCGTTGCACGTCCGTACAGTTCCCGGTGTGGCATGCCCCGCCACACATGTGGCATGTATCGCCTGACATTCTCTGGCACAGGCTTTCTCACTTTCTGTCTTGAAATTGGGCATTGCTGGGGGCCGAGCACATCCAAAAGATAAAGTCGCAAAAATAAAAAGCAAGATCGCAAAACTGGTTGCTGAATGTACGTACTTCATTGTCTTCTCTCGAAGGAACTCATCGCTTAACGTTTTTCTCCATATATCTTCTAATGGGCAGAAATTCTTCCGCCGCGCTAAAATGCCTATACGTTTCTGGTGGATCCTCGGCATATCGGGATTCAACAAGATATCCCCTTTCGATATACCATCTTAATGCTCTTTCAATAACTTCTTTTGGCAATTGAATTCCTGATTCTCTAAGAGTAACTTCTGCATCTCTGAATTCATGTAATTCCTTCTTCGGACCGATTGTCCAAGGCAAGCTTATACCTCCTACACTAGCTACTAATTGATCATAAATTGCTTTTCTTTCGTCATCCCCGATTATCTGTTCTGCTGCATCTTTTATATATTCGTCAAAAGACCTTGTGAGGTCGGCGTCCCTGCTTTTCTCCCAAATTTCTTCATACTGATTCTGAAGAAGTCTATATAATTTCCAATCAAATATCCTATAGACCGTTCTACCTGACCTGTTTTGCGCTTCCCTTCTTGGATAACCACTTTCTAGCCTTATCCATCCCCGAATTGTTCTTGGGTTTCCCAATACCATCGTCTCAGAAATCGTTCCAGAATACCACTTAACCTTAACCCCAAATTGTTCCGCCTTTCGCGTTGTTTCTCTGATATCAGAAATTACAGCTTCTGGCGTTCTATTAACTTCGCTAGCGATAATTTCTAAATATGGACTAGTTGGGTCCACAAGTATGAGCTGTTTTAATTTTATAAACACTGAATCTCCTACGTTTCTTGCAAACGTACCAGTCTGCCATAATGCCCAGGATTCCTTTGTTTTTGACAATTCCTCATCAAGTCCACTTAATACGCTCCTTTTTGAATAATTTCTTCGGAAATATTTTTGGAATGAAGCAAAGAGACTCAGCCCGACTAATACTCCAAAAAATAAAAGAATCAGGGATTTCATGATTGGCTGGCCCTGAAGCAATGCTGGATAAATTCCAATGACCAGCCCGATAGCGGCGAAAATAAATGCCGATAAGTTGGTCCAAAACATATCTGGCCCCTTCAGGGCCAAAATATCCGTTAACTTTTCGCTTTTGTCAAATGAATAATCCCGTAATTTTCAAACCAGGCTGCCTCGGAGCAACCTGATTTTTTAGGCGAAGTCCTCTCTTTAAGCCCCCGGCGCGCTGGTTAAGGCTCGCCCCTTTTCCTCATCTCCGAAGTCCACGACAAGGTCCCTTATGACGCGGCGGCCCCGGAGGGGCTTAAGGGTATATTCTCTTCCGGGCTCTAAAAGGGTGCGGCAGCCCTTGTGCTCCCGGCCATCCACGCTCACCCGGCAGGAGTTGCAGAGACCCCTGTAGCACTCATACTCCCTGTAGGCAAGGGTCCGGTCGATATTCCGGTAGATGTACCGGAGGGCCGAAAGCACTGTGGAGCCCTCCTCCCAGGGAATGCTATAGCTCTCGAAGCGGGGGCTCTCGTCCCTCGAGGGGTCGAAGCGGAAGATGCGGAAGCTGACCTCCATCATCACCCCCGAGTCTGAAATTCCGCCAGAGGCTCTGCCGCCTGCCATGGGGCAAGCTCCCCGATGGGCACCCTATCCAGGACGAGACGCCCCTCCTCAAGGCGCACCCGCGTGTGATAGGGCGTACTCTCTCTCTCGGGAAAATCCTCCCTGAAGTGGTGCCCGCGGGTTTCCCTTCGCTCAAGCGCGGAGCGCAGGATGAGCTGCGCGAGCCCGCCCATGGCGGCCGCCTCATAAGCCTCCCTCACCTCTTGGCAGTATCTCCTGAGAGGGGCAGCGGATAGGGCAGGGAGGGACCGGTCCATGAGTTCCTCTGTGGCGGAGAGGCCTTCTTTAAGCCCTTCTTCTCTCCGCGAGGGCCCGACGAAGCGCCACATCAGCTCCTGAAGCCCCTTCTTGAGCTCCCAGGGCCTCACTTCCCCCGGCTGGCCTGCCCGCTCGAAAAGCCGTGAGATGAAGGAGCCCTCCTCTCTCAGGGCGGAGCCGAAATCGGCCTTTGGGGTTTTGTTTTCCTTGGCGAACTCGACGGCCGAGCGGCCCGCCCGCCTGCCGAAGACCATGGTCTCGGTGAGTGCGTTGCCCGACATGCGGTTCGCGCCGTGCACGTTGCCTGTGGCCTCCCCCGCGGCGAAAAGGCCCGGCACCTGAGTCCCGCCGTGCTCATCTATCTGGACCCCGCCGAGGCAGTAGTGGGCCGCCGGGGCCATCTCGACACGTCGCTCCGTGAGATCAATACCCATCTTGAGAAGACTCTTGAACTGAACTGAGAGCCACTTCTCCAACATGCGGGCCACGTGCTCCCTTCCCCTGGGGTCCCGGGTCAGGTCAAGATAGATGCCCCCGTGGGGAGAGGCCCTGCCTGAGGCCATCTCCTGGTAAACCCTTCTCACTATCTCATCCCTGCCGGGGAAGCCCTCGATGAACTCCTCGCCCCGCCCGTTGAGGAGGCGCCCTTGAATGATTTCGGGATTGAGGAGGTACTCATACTGGAGCATCCAGCCCCGACAGGCTCTGGGGTAGATGAGGACCGTGGGATAGTAGAGGACCTGTTCCAGGTCGATCATGGCGGCCCCTGCGTCAAAGGCCTGGAGGTGCCCCTCGCCCGTGGATTCACTGGGGCAGTCGGTGAAGGGCCAGAGCTCTTCATAACCGCCGACCGCGAGAACTACGGCCCGGGCCCTCACCGCCCGGAGCTCTCCACCCTTGACCTCAAGGAAGACGGCCCCTGCCGCCCTTCCCGAGTCGAGAAGGAGGCGCGTCATGATGACGTCTTCAAGGAGCAGCACCCCTTTCTGGCACCCGAGCTCCGCCTTGAGGGCCGCCATCATGCCCCAGCCCCCGCCTCGGAGGAAGCAGTTCCGCTTGTGTGCCTGGCCCGGCCGGAGGCTCTGGATGAAACGTCCATCACTGTCCCTCTTGAACCTGGCGCCGTAGCGGAGAAGCTCCTGCAGTGAGTCCTCCGCGCCACGGGCAAGCATGTAAGCCAGGTTTCTGTCGGAAAGGCCACGGCCCGCGGATACGGTGTCCTCGTAGTGCTGGCGTGGGGAGTCCCCCTCGGCGCAGGGCACCTGGTAGCCCTCGGCCGCTACGGGCGTGATGCCGGAGCGCGTCACGGGGCCCTTGGAGAGACAGAGGACTTTCAGGCCCTCCGAGGCAGCCTCTATGGCGGAGCGTATGCCGGCCGCGCCGCCACCCACAACCAGGATGTCAGCATCGATAATCTCGTTCATGACCCCGGCTGTATCATCCCTCGTGGCATGGAGGCCGCATGAATTCTGCTTCCCCAAACCTTAAAAAGAAAGGGGGGCTCGGAGCCCCCCTTCCCGGGAGCTTCCCTACTTTATCCAGCCCTTTTCCTTATAGTAGCGCAGGGCGCCCTCGTGCAGGGGCACCCCCACTTCCTCGCTCTTCCAGGCCATGGTCTCGGGAACAAACTTCGCGAGCCCCTTGTGGGCGGCCTGGAGGTCCTTGTACTTCTCGCAAAGCGTCTTCGTGATGATGTACGCCACCTCCTCGGACATGCCCTCAGTGGCGATAACGTTGGTGCCCAGGCCTGCTGTCTGGATATCCCGGTCCACCCCCCTGAAGGTGCCCTTGGGTATCACGTACCTGGTGATGCCCTGCGCCATGAGCTTTTTCAGGGGCTCATCCTCGATGGCCATGAAGTGGAGTTCCTTCGTGATGGCGAGCTCTGTCATGGCGGGGTGGCCCGCGACCACCGTATGGCTCCACATATCGGCATGGCCGTCCTTCATGCGGGAGATTATGGCGCCGAAGCTGATGTGGGCCACTGAGCCTCCCCACTTCCTGATATCATCAAAGGTACAGCCATAGGCCTCGATCATCATCTTCGTCAGAAAGAGCCCCATCCCTCCACGGGGCACGGTCACGTAATTCACGGGGATTTTCTTCTCGCAGATGTCGCGCACCTCTTTCACCTTGGGATTGGTCGTGACGATGCCCAGGAAGTACTGGTCAAGGCCGCCCACGAGGCCCCGAAGGTTCTTCATGGGTTCCTTGTAGGCGATGATGCCCTGATGGGCCCAGTTGGCCGTCACGTTGAAGGCCAGGCCCAGGTCGGCCTTGCCCGCGGCCACGTTCGTGGGGTTCCCGACACCGCCCGCGTGGGGAAGCACGTCAACCGTCGAGCCTGGCGGCAGGGCGTCTTTGATGAGCTTGGCCATGGCCGCCGCATAGACATACCAGCCGCTTCCCGTCTTCCAGCTTGCAAATTTCAGGGCAACCTTCTCCGCGGCCCCTGCAGCCGGCGGCAGAGAGAAGGTGAGCCCCACAAGGATAAAGATCAGAATCGAGAATAATTTGGGTCTCATGATAATTTCCTCCTTTTTGGACTAACCCTGGAAGTTTAAAAGATGACCTAAAGCGACTATATTACGAAAAGGCCCCTTATTGTCAAGGGACTGTTTCTCTGAGCTATCCCTGGGGTTCTGGGGTATTTCGAAAAAATAACAATCAAGGTTTGCCGGTACATAGCGCTTTGGGCTTTCAAAAGGGACCCTAGGGAAAGGGAAAGCCTTTCCCCATCAGAGACTAATTCTGGATGGCATGGTATAGTGCGCCTTTTGCGCATTGCTCTTCAAACTCCCCTTTCAGGCGAGTCTCTTCTGCTTGCGCCATTGATAGCCCAAAAGCGCGAGGAAAAGGGCGAGACCCGCGAGGTCTGTGAGCTTCTCCGGGATGATCAGGAGGATGGAAGAAAGAAAAAGTGCTCCGCGTTCCCAGAAAGACACTTGCACCAGCATGAAGCCTATCGTGGCCCCCGCCAGAGCCACAACACCCAGAAGACAGGTAGCTGTGACCCAGAGAGTTTCGAGCAGGGGGCCATCCCAGAGCATGGCGGGATTGTAGACAAAGGCGAAGGGCACGAGGAAGGCGGCAAAGGAGAGCCTGAAGGCTGTGATCCCGGTCTGGGTCATGTTGGATTCGGCAATGCCCGCGGCCACATAGGCCGAGAGGGCCACGGGTGGGGTGATCATGGAGAGGATGGCAAAGTAGTAGATGAACATATGCCCCGCCAGGGTCGGGAGGCCAAGCTTCACAAGGGCCGGTCCCAGAAGCACGGCCGCCATTATGTAAGCCGAGGAGGTAGGCATGCCCATGCCCATGATTATGCAGGTGCCCATCACCAGCATGAGGGCCACAAGCAGGCGGCCGCCCGAGAGGGAAAGGATTATCTCGGTGAATTTGAGGCCAAGGTTCGAGTCGGCCACGATGCCCACTATGAGCCCGGCCATGGCACAAGGGATGCTCACGATGACGGTCTTCTTCGCGCCGTTTTCCAGGGCCTGGAGCGCGCGGTAGAGCCCCACATTCGTGTCCGCAACCGGAAGCGATGAACCCCGCAACCTGGAGATGGCGCCTGTCAATCCCCATCCAGCCCATCCTAGAAAAAAGGTCCACACAAGGGCCCACCAGGCAGCCCAGATAAGGGAGAATCCGGCAAATATGTAATAGACGAGGGCCACGAGGCCCACGATGAGAAGACCCCGCTCAAGCAGGGTGCGCTTCGCGCTCGGGAGCTGACTCTTCAAGAGGCCCTTGAGGTTGCTGCGCCGGGCCTGGAAATCCACCATGGCGAAGAGGCTCGAATAATAGATGATTGCGGGAAGGGCTGCCGCCACAGCTATGCGCAGGTAGGGTATCTGGGTCATGTCGGCCATGATGAAAGCGCCCGCCCCCATGATGGGCGGCATGAGCTGGCCTCCTGTGGAGGCCACGGCCTCCACGGCACCGGCAAAGCGTGGGCTGAAACCGAGGCGCTTCATCAGGGGGATGGTGAATATACCCGTTCCCACCACATTTGCCGTGGCACTTCCGCTTATGGTGCCCATGAGGCCGCTCGAGACCACAGCCGCCTTGGCTGGCCCGCCGCGCATGCTCCCTGTGGCCCGCATGGCGAGGTTGATGAAGAGCTGCCCCCCTCCTGAAACCTCGAGGAAAGCGGAGAAGAGTATAAAGTAAAAGACGATCTCCGCCGCCACGCCAAGGGGCACGCCCATGACCCCGTCGGTCGTAAGGAACTGAAGCTCCGCGAATGTGGCCAGGCTCATCCCCCGGTGGTGCAGGAGCCCCGGCATCCAGGGCCCGAGAAAGCCATAGGCAAGAAACGCCAGCAGCACGGAGGTGAGCCCCCACCCCAGGGTGCGCCGGGAGACCTCTATGGAGAGGACGACTAGGACGAAAGCCACCACCACGTCCATGGGCGCAACTTCATCCACGTAGGGGATACGGCCGGTGATCCTCTCGAAGTTAGCCAAGATGTAGATTCCCACCGCCAGGCACAAGAAGGCCAGGACATGGTCTATGAACCCTATGCCGGAGCCCTTTCTCCAGGGAGTAATCAGATAGGCGACGGCCATGGCCAATACGAGGTGTAAGGGGCGCTCGATGAGGGCATGGGGCATTCCGAAGAGCGCAAAATAGACCTGCATGAGAGACCAAGTGATGGCCAGGATGGCGGACGGGTTAAGGAAGGCGCCGAGGCCGCCGAGCTCGAGAAAGCTCGCGAGGGCTGAACGCTTGGTGCCCCTTTCCATCGTCGGGCGCCCGCCGGCGGGGGAGCTCACTCTGGGGGAGAAGCCGCCTCCCGCTATCATCTGGTGCAGTCAAAGAGAAAGGAAAGAAGTTCCTGAGAAAAATATTACATCAAACCTTATTCACTCAGGCTATTCTCTGACAGAGATAGTAAGGCCAAACCCTACTCCAATGGAAGAGAAAGCGGGGTCATACAAAAATACCGGCGTAAATCTTGGTTGGGAAGCAAGAGGGCTTATTCTTCCAGCACCTATCAAGAGAAGGCGTCTGGGAAAAATGGCCCAAGACTGGAGGAATAAGCCCAGGCAGAATCTAGCAGAGAGTCAGGCCGATTATCAAGATGCATGCGATGGCGGATTGACGGTTTGTCGAACATCACCATTTTGCTCGAGCCCGCCTAAGGTGAATACAGGCCATTGCTCATTAAGGACTTCTCTCCGGGCGGACGGCCTCTGGGGCGGAGATGGTGGGATTGGGGAGCTGGCGGGAGGCTTCCCCTCTAGCGCACCAGGATGGTTGTCGAGGCTTGCAGGGGCCAGTTTGAAGAGGTGAGTCGCCCGCGGATGGTGTAGCGACCCGGTTTGAGCGGGGCCTGAAAGGTAGCCTGATAGCGGAGTGCTTCCGCCTCCGGTTTCAAAACCTCCTCTCCGATCACCTGGAGGAAGAAGCGCCCCGCGGACCAGCGCCAGACTTCCTTGCCGGACTCATCATCGAGCGCGAGGTCGAAGCGCTGGCTCGTCCGAAAGGTGAGCCGTAAGGGCCTGTCGGTGCGGTTGTTCACAAGCAGGGTGACCTCTATCGGCTCTCCGGGCGGATAGGCCTGCGAGCCAACCTGGAGGACGAGAGCCACCTCTTGACCGGCCCACCCGCGGCCCGCGGCCATACCGGCTAGGATAGCCGCCACGGCGAGCGCGGCGAGCACTCCCTTCATCCTACGGCCATCAGGAGGATGTTGGGCTGGCCGAATGCCGCGGCCGTATCGACGCCTGAGAGCGGGTTTCATATATCAACCTGCAAACCGACGAGCTACGGCTTGGGGACCGTGATGCTAGTGCCGTTGCTGTCCCCGTCGGGGTCGTGATTGCTACCCGAATCATAGGTGAGCGTCGCGTGGGCGACGTTGCCCACCGTGAACGTGACACTATTGGACGACCACCCGCGGATGTTTCCACTTGTCACGCTGCAGTGGCCGTTGCTGCCCGTGGTGCAAGAACCCGTGCCCGAGTATGCCCCGCTCCAGCCGCCACTGGCCGTGGCACCCGAAACGGGATTGTGGTTTTCATCGTGTACTGCGATGGTGACGGTCGCCCTCCACCTCCACCAGCCCCGGCTGGTGCTTGTTCCGTCGAGGTCGCCGACGTGCAGGGCGGAAGGCGCAGAATTGTTCACGGTAACGTTGAAGCTATCGCTGGCCGTCTGTCCGATAGTATCCGTGACGGTGGCGGCCACCGTGTGGTCCCCGTCGCTCGCTCCAGAGGTGTTCCAGGAGGCGGACCACCCGTCGGCGCCGTTCGTATCCACACCGATGCCCGCGCCGTCCACGAAGAACTCCACCTGGGTGACACCCTTGTCATCGGTGGCGTCGGCAACGATGTTAACGGTGCCGGAAACAGTGGCGCCGTCGGCGGGGCTGGTGATGCTCACCGTTGGCGGCTCATCCACGTTGTCCACGGTGACGCTGATGCCGTCGCTGGCCGTCTGTCCGATAGTATCCGTGGCGGTGGCGGTCACCGTGTGGCCCCCGTCGCTCACTCCGGAGGTGTTCCAGGAGGCGGACCACCCGTCGGCGCCGTTCGTATCCACACCGATGCTCGCGCCGTCCGCGAAGAATTCAACCTGGGTGACACCGTTGTCGTCGGTGGCGTCGGCGGTGACGTTAACAATACCGGAAACAGTGGTGCCCTCCGCCGGGCTGGTAATCGTGACGGAGGGGGGACTGTCCACCGGTCCCAACGGTCCTGCCCAGCCGATTTTCTCCCAATTTGGGTTCGAGTCGGGGTCGTTGAAGATCGCCAGCCCCCGGAGGGCGTCGTTCTGCACCACACCGCCGTCGATGAGGGCCTGCCGGATGGCATAGACTCCGGCCGCGTCCGTCGCGCGACCATTGGCCGCGATATACAGGGCGGCCAGGCCAGCGCCGTGAGGTGATGCCATGCTGGTTCCGCTGATGGTATTGTAGGTGCCGCCTCTCCAGGTGGAATAAATGTCCACGCCCGGCAGAACCAGGTCGATGGCGGCGCCTGGAGAGCTTACCGGGTTCCCGGGCACCACGCTGGCGCTGAAGTTGCTGAACCAGGCGAAGCTGTCATCAGCGCCGTCGTCGATCCCGTCACCATTGCGATCGCTACCACCCCAACTCGAGATGGGGCCGCTGCCGCCGGGCTGGCCGTCGGTGTCGCTGAGGGCCGAGATGGTGGCCACCTCGGGGTAGGAGGCAGGCTCGTGGTCATCGCTTGTCCCGAAGGTGCCGTCAGCGCCGTACACATCCTCAGAGTCGTTGCCCGCCGCCACGACGTAGACGACGCCAGCGTCCACGGAGTTCTGGATGGCCTGCCGGGCCGCGGCGGAGTTCCCCACCCAGCTCAGGCTCATGTTGGCCACCTCGATTTCGTCGGCGTGTGCGGTGACCCAGTCGATGCCTCCGATGAGCCAGCTCAGGTAGCCGCTGCCATTGTTGTTCAGGACTCTGACCGACCAAAGGCGGGCGCCGGGGGCGACGCCGACGACGCCGATGCCGTTGTCGAGCGCGGCCGCGATCCCGGCAACGTGCGTGCCGTGGCCGTTTCCGTCGTCTCCCTGGCCGTCCCTGCACTGCGCCCCCCACCAGGCGTTGCGCGCGCAGTCGGTGCGGCGGTAGAAGTTCAGGTCAGGGTGGGTGGGGTCGATGCCCGTATCGATGATGGCGATGTCCACATCCACCCGCTCGTCCACACCGTCCACCTTGGCCGTGGCGTTCTGGTCCACGTCGATGCGGTCCACGCCGGTGGGCAGGGTTTGCTGGATGGCGTACACCCTCCGGTCGGGCTCGACGAAGGCCACATCGGGGTCGCCTTGTACAGCGCCCAAAAGGCCGGGCGGGATGAACGCGGAGAACCCCTTGAGGGCCCTGGTATAGACATGCCCTCTACTCAAACCGTAAAAGCGGGTGATATCATCCGCGACAAACCTGGGATTCCGCACCTCATCTCGGAGCACGACGATGAAACGGTCCGGGATGATATCGTTTCGGACCTCTTCAAACGGTCTCTGAGCTTGAGAAGGCCCCAGAAGCCCTCCCAAGAAGGTGACCCCCAAAAATAAAACCCATGCCAGAAATGAACTCCCTTTTCTGAAAATGGTCCATCTTCGGAAGGCATTCTTAGTTTTCATCTCATAACTCCTGACTTAAGTTTGCACACAACAGGAGTGAGCCCATCAACTTCGGCCTCACCATCAATCCTACTCTTTTCTTGCGCGATCGGTCAAACCGGATTGCCCTATTGGGCCCTTAACTCGACGATCCAAGCACTCCCACCGGTCAGCCGCTTTCTACTCCGCGTATTTCCAAAAACTTCACGGGTGTCTCCGGCGGCCAGCCGCTTGACTGAGAGAGCAGCAGCGGCACACCTGAACCGGCTCAAATTGAGCTATACCCCTAATCCGCAATATGGCCTGAGCAAGCCGCCTGCCCAAGCCCGCTTGGGCGGGCTGGAAGAGTGGATAAATTCCCACCTCCCGCCTTGCAGCAACCGCTAAAGCCAATATATTGGAAACCTCTAAATGTTGCGAAGCTAGCACTTTTCCACAAAGGCGCTATACACCATTTAATTCACTTTAGCAATGCCCGTGCCAAAGCACGATCCGGTCAGAATGCTTTGATAATGCTATAGCTGGAGATGCAATAAGGTCCTCTTCGCTAATGGCATGTAAACTTTACTGGACAGTCTCCCTGGTCTTTTTGGTGAAAAGCTCAAGCTATCAAAGGGATAGCGGTGTCAAGGTTCTCGACAAAGTCTGCATCTCTGTCAATCGCAATTGTTTCCATATATTTCGGAGCAATCTCACGCCCAGCGCCATAGGGTATCAACGGAAATTCCCGGAGGGGGCAGCAAAGCAAAGCTTATGACCCGGGAGATGAAAACTCCCACAGAAATGTCTCCGCTGGACCCAGGAGCCACTCCGAATCCGCGGACCAGCGCCAGACTTCCTTGCCGGACTCATCATCGAGCGCGAGGTCGAAGCGCTGGCTCGTCCGAAAGGTGAGCCGTAAGGGCCTGTCGGTGCGGTTGCTCACAAGCAGGGTAACCTGCACCGGCTCTCCGGACGCATAGTATGGCCTGCCCTCCCAGCGGCCCGCTCTCCCCGGTGCAGTTACATGCAGTAATTGTTCGCTGGGGTTGTCCCGTCCCAGGTCAGGCTTCCGGCATCAACGTTGTTGACTATGGTCGTGTAGCAGCCTCGCCACAGTCTTCGGGTAAACGTGACTGTTCCGTCCGCTCCCGTGGTGCCCGTAAAGTTATACGATCTGTTTCTGCCAGTGCGCTTCAGGGTGACGGAGACAGAGGCGCCTGCGACCGCACCACCGAGGCCATCTTTGAGCGCGACCGTTATGAGCAGGTTCCTGCTCCACCGCCTCCCCCCGCGGTCGTACGTGATCGAGTCAACGCTCACGCTCGTCGGCCCAGCTGTCGGGCTTCCCACTTTGATGCTGACGGAGGCGCTTTCGGTTTTGCCGCCGGAGTCGGTCGCAGACGCCGTGATGGTATGGTTACCGTCACTGAGCGTTGTCGACAAGCTGCCGCCTGTGCCTATCGGGCCATCCTTGTCCGAGGTCCAATCGAGGCTGGCCTTGATGTCTCCGTCCTCGGTGTCATCGGCCGTTCCCGCAAACGAGATGGTCTCCCCGGAGGCAAAGGAGGAACCATCGGCGGGGCTGGTGATGGAAACGACGGGAGCATCATTGTTGATGGAGATGCTGATGGAGGCGCTTCCGGTTTTGCCGCCGGAGTCGGTCACAGACGCCGTGATGGTATGGTTACCGTCACTGAGCGTCTTTGGGAAGCTGCCGCCTGTGCCTATCGGACCATCTATGTTCGAGGTCCAACCCAGGCTGGCGATGAGGTTTCCATCCTCGGTGTCGCTGGCCGTTCCCACAAACGAGATGGTCTCCCCAGAGGCAAAGGAGGAACGATCGACGGGGCTGGTGATGGAAACGGCTGGAGCATCATTGGGAGGTCCACTCGCCACATTCAGAAGAGGTTCCGCGAAACTATCCGGATCGCCCGTGAAACCGTCGGGATGACCTTGAGGGACAGCAGAAGCCAAAAGCTCCGCAAGCACCTGGGCGGGTGTAAACCCGGGGTTGTTCGCCTTCACCAACGCCGCGGCTCCTGCGACGTGGGGCGACGCCATGCTGGTGCCGCTCATGGTGGCGTAGCCGCCATTTCTGTAAGTGGAACGGATACACACCCCGGGGGCGGCGATTTCAATGAGTCGACCGAAGTTGCTGAAGTCGGCAAAGGTGTCGTCCCGATCGCCCCCGCAGGAACGACCCAGGCCTCCTGGCTTGCCGTCGGAATCTGCTATGGCCGAGACGGTGATCACATCGGGATGGCTGGCGGGACTGACGCTGGCGGCGTCATTTGCATCGTTCCCCGCGGACACAGCGTAGGTAACCCCCGCCGCCACTGAATTGGCGATGGCTGCATCCAGGGATGCACTCTTACATTCGCATCCCAGGCTCATGTTGGCCACTTCGATCTCATCTGCGTGGGCGGTGACCCAGTCGATGCCCGCGATGACCCAGCTCATGTAGCCGCTGCCACTGTTGTCCAGGACTCTGACCGACCAGAGGCGGGCGCCGGGGGCGACACCGACGACCCCGATGCCGTTGTCGAGCGCCGCCGCGGTCCCAGCCACGTGCGTGCCGTGGCCATACCCGTCGTCCCCCTGGCCGTCCGTGCACTGCGCCCCCCACCCGGAGTTGCCCACGCAGTCGGTGCGCCGGTAGAAGTTCAGGTCAGGGTGGGTGGGGTCGATGCCCGTATCGATGATGGCGATGTCCACATCCACCCGCTCGTCCACACCGTCCACCTTGGCCGTGGCGTTCTGGTCCACGTCGATGCGGTCCACGCCGGTGGGCAGGGTTTGCTGGATGGCGTACACCCTCCGGTCGGGCTCGACGAAGGCCACATCGGGGTCGCCTTGTACAGCGCCCAAAAGGCCGGGCGGGATGAACGCGGAGAACCCCTTGAGGGCCCTGGTATAGACATGCCCTCTACTCAAACCGTAAAAGCGGGTGATATCATCCGCGACAAACCTGGGATTCCGCACCTCATCTCGGAGCACGACGATGAAACGGTCCGGGATGATATCGTTTCGGACCTCTTCAAACGGTCTCTGAGCTTGAGAAGGCCCCAGAAGCCCTCCCAAGAAGGTGACCCCCAAAAATAAAACCCATGCCAGAAATGAACTCCCTTTTCTGAAAATGGTCCATCTTTGGAAGGGATTTTTAGTTTTCATCTCATAACTCCTGGCTTAAGTTTGGACACAACGGGAATGAGCCCCTCAACTTGTCGGCCCCTTGGCTAAACGATCCAAAGCACTCGTCCCGATCCCCCCTTTCTGCCCGGGATATTTTTCTAGAATTCACGGGTGTCCCCGGCGGTCACCCGCTTGACTGTGAGAGCAGCAGCGACACACATGACCCGGCTCAGGTTGAGCTACAGCCATAATCCGGGACTATTGCCTGGGCAAGGCGCATGCCCAAGCCCCGCTTTCGCAGGGTGGAAAAGTGGATTAACTCTCACCCCCCAACTTGCAGTAACCGCTTAAGGCAATATATTCGAAGCCTCTAAATGTTGCGAAGCTAGCACGTTTCCACAAAGGCGCTATACATCGTTAATAATTCCCAGCAAGGCCCGTGCCAAAGCACGACCCGGTTAGAATGCTTTGATAATGGGATAGCTGGAAATGCAATAATGTCCTCTTCTCTAAACTGGACAGTCTTCCCGGTCTTTTTCGTGAAAAGCTCAAGCTATCAAAGGGTAAGCGGTGTCAAGGTTCTCGTCAAAGCGTGCTTCTCTGTCAGCCGGAATTGTTTCCATATCCATATATTTAGGAGGGATCTCACGCCCAGCGCCAAAGGATCTCAAAGGAAATTCCCGGAGGGGGGCAGCAAATTAAAGTTTGAGACCCGGGAAATGAAAACTCCGACAGAAAGGTCACGGTTGGGCCCCGGAGCCACTCCGGAGCCGCGGACCACAGCGAAAAGCTAGGGGCTAAAGCCGGCTTTCTCTGGGCTGGTCGGAAGATATCGGGTCAAAAGTTTGGACCGGACGAGTCAAAATTCCTCCCCTTTTAGCACCGCGAAAATTGGTGTGGGGCCAGGTTCAGCCCTCCCGGTGGCTCATCAGGGACCCTTATCCCGCCTTATATTCTCTACCCCAGTTGATAACCTTCCAGGTACCATCCGGCTCTCTGCATGCCGTGCCCGTGGCCTTCTCGGTCTTACCTTCCGCCGTAACAGTTTGAGTAAACTCCCGGCAAATCCCTCCATCGGGCTTTTCCACTGCGGGCTTGGCCACGACGGTCCCACTGTGTCCCGTATCCGGGTTGCGCCAAGTGTTCACCTTAGCAGAAAGGCTGCTCTCCAGGGCTTCTTCCGTTGATTGGCCCATGAGCAGCCTGTCTCTCTCATCCAATCTCTTTCCGATTTCGCTTCCGATAAAAGCACCGACGAGGGTCCCGGCAATTGCCCCTAGAATCTGACCCGTCCCCGAACCGAACACTGCCCCGATGACCCCGCCGGCGAGGCCCCCCAAAACGGCTCCGCCGGTCTGCTTATTGATTCCCATCTGCGCACAGCCAGAAAGGACGGCAATGGCCAATATTGCGATAAGCGCCTTGCACAGAGCTTTTTTCATTGGAACCTCTATTCATTAACGGGCACAAAGTGTGCCATCAGTCTAACCGCCATGATCTCTGCTCCTGGCACACTCTCAAAGCTACCGAAAAGGCCAAATTCGGTCAAGAAATAAAAATAGTGATATGAGGATGCTGGTATAGATTCTGGTTAGGAAATAAAGGGACTTACTCTTCCAGCAGTTTCAAAAAGAAGGCATAAGGTAAAGATAGACCTCCGAAAGGAACCCTCCAAAAAGCCCTGTTAGAGTCCTATCTCATGGTGTTTAAGAGAAAGGGAACTCCTGCTCTCTCCTTGAGCGCTTCCCTTGAAAATCCTCATTAAACTGGCTTAATATCGGTGCTTGCACAATTGGTTTTCTCCTGAAGCTTCTTACCCAAGGGGGGTCCCTTTGCGCCGGGTAGCGGAGACCGCAGAGAAAGACCGGGGCCTGGCGGCGGGAGATAGGGCTCGGGGTGGAGAGAGCCCCGGCCTCCACTACTACCTTTTGGCCCTTTCCCTATGTTTCATGTGGGGCGTGACCTTCACGGCCATGAAAGTGGCCCTCTCGGGAGCGGGGCCTTACTCCGTTGCCTGGGTCCGCCAGCTCCTGGCCGGGTTCTCCATAATCCTCTACCTCAAGATCACCCTTAAGGACGTCTCCCTGACCCCCGCCTCATGGGTCGTTCTTCTGATAAATGTACTGCTCTACGCGCTGTCGAACGCGGCCATCTTCGTGGGGCTTGACCAGACGACGGCAAGCCGCGGGGCTGTCATCCTTTACACCCAGCCTCTTTTCGTCGCGTTCCTGGCGCATTTCCTGCTCAAGGGGGAGAGGCTGGGGATGTTGAAGCTCTTTGGTGTGGCCCTGGCTTTTTTTGGCGTGTTGCTCATCTTCTCTCAGAAGCTGGGAAGAGGAGCCCTGAGGGGAGACCTCTTTGTTCTGGTCTCGGCAATCCTTTGGGCCCTTCAGACTGTCTATCTAAAGCGCTACCTTAGCAAAGAGAGCCCCTTTCTTGTGGCCGCCTGGCAGGCCCTGGCGGGCTTCTTACCCATTCTCGCGCTGGGGCTCCTCCTGGAAGGTCCCCCCAGCATAGAGCTGCGGCTTTCGGTTATCCTTGCCATCCTATACTGCGGGCCCGTCTCCATGGGTTTTGCCCTGGTGCTCTGGGTAAAATTGCTTCAGGGCTACCCGGCGACCCGCCTCTCATCGTTCCTCTTCCTCACGCCCGTCTTTGGAGTGCTCATTGCCCATCTCACGCTGGGAGACCCTTTGGGAGAGGCCATGATTCTGGGGGTGGCGCTGGTGTGCGGCGGGATTTACCTCGTTAACCGACCCGTGAGGAAGAGCCCTTGAGTGCTTTCTTCCCTAATCTAGGCTATCAAATGAGTCAGAGTCCGGGGGAATCGGGATGCAAGCTTAGCTCACTGAGGGTCAAGATTTCCCACTTTCCCATCCTGACCCTCTGTGCGAAACCGGTAGGTGGCGAGTTCACGATGATGACTCACCATGATACGCTTGCTTGCAAAGGACCGACCGAAAGGTGTAACGTTCAAGGAGACGATATGAGCGTGGTACAAGGCTCATCCGGGCACAAGAAATGGAATCATCAATCGAAAGAATCGCGTGTGACGTCCTGGTAGTGGGAAGCGGCGCGGCCGGCCTTCGGGCTGCCGTCGAGGCCGCCCGCCTTGGCCAGAAAGTGCTCATCGTGTGCAAATCTAACGGAGGCCGCGGGAGCATTAGCCACCTGGCTAACGGTGGGTTCAGAGCCGCCCGTGAGGGATTCAGCCCGGAAGAGCACTTCAGAATTACCCTGAGAGGCGGGCGCCTCCTCAACGACCGAAAGAAGGTCCAAATTCTGGTAGAGGAGGCCCTTGGGGCCTTGGAGGAACTTCGGGCCCTCGGGTTGCCCTTCCACAAAGAAGCCACCATGCTCTCTTTCCCTGGTGGGGGAGCTCTAATGAGGGTCCTTGAAGGAGAGGCTGCCAGGTCCGGGGTGAAGACCCTTTCCCTGACGGCCGTGGTGGACCTCCTGAGCGAGAGGGGAAGGGTCGGGGGTGCATTGGTCTTCGACCTCAGGCGAGGGGAGTTTAAGGCTATTCTTGCACGCGCCGTGATCCTCGCGACCGGTGGGGCGGGAGCTCTTTATCGCTTCTCCAATAATCCACCCCATGCGACAGGCGACGGGTACGCCCTGGGCCTGCGGGCCGGGGCACGGTTGCTCGACATGGAGTTCGTGCAGTTCTATCCCCTTGGAGCGTATCAGGGGAAAGGTATGGCCTTGCTCATCAAGCCAATTCTTGGAAACCTTGGGGTTATCCGAAACCGTTTTGGCGAAGATATCCTTGTGAAACATGGGGTCACTGCCTGGCCAGCCGCGTCTGTGGCGCGGGACTTTACCTCGCGGGCGATCTTCAGCGAGATAGAGGCGGGCGCAGGCGTTGAGGGAGCACTTCTCTTGGACCTGCGGGAGCTCAGCGAGAAAGATTGGGGAGCCTCTCCCAACGCCCTCAAAGCCTACCCCCTTATGCGGAAGAAGTTCCGCTGCCATGAAGAGCCTGTGAGAATTATCCCCGTATGTCATCACACCATGGGAGGCATCTGCACCGATGAGTGGGGCGCCACAGGCATTGATGGTCTTTATGCAGCCGGAGAGGCAATGGGGGGGGTCCACGGGGCGAATCGCCTCGGTGGAAACGCTATTCCCGAAGCCATCGTCTTCGGTGCCAGGGCTGCAAGGGCCGCCGCCTCTTGGGCGCAGGAGGAAAAAGAAGCTGACTCGCCCACAGAGCGTGCGATCAGGGAAGCAGTGGCCCGGGCCAGAGAGGTCCTTGAGAGGTCGCAATCCCGCGTGGAGAAACCGGATTTCATTCTGGATAGCGTAAGGAAGACCATGTGGGAGAAGGTGGGGGTGGTCAGAAGCGAGGCCGGTCTAAGAGAAGCTCTCGCCATCTTCGAAGAGCTCGAAAGGGATTGCCTCCCCCGTCTGGCGGCGGCTACACCGCGGGAGTTTCTTGTTGCGCTCGAAGCACGAACTTCCCTCCTCCTCGGCGGGGTCATAGCCTCATCCGCCCTCAGGAGAGAGGAAAGCCGTGGCTCCCATTACAGGTCCGACCTGCCTGACGAAAAGGAAGAGGGTCTCTTTAACCAGTATGCGTCGTTATTTGAGCAAGAACTGCGCTTTGAAGCTGTTGCTGTCCCGAGAGAGGGCAACATCTGAGGAAGTTGCGATTGAAGGGTGGCCTCCGCCACCCATTTCCGGCGCTCTTGACCCGGAGCCCTCGCGTGTGAGAATTTTTTTCTTTGGGGGCTAAGGAGTTAGTTGAGCTGCCTTTAGCGGAATTTTGGAAAGAAAGATTCCTGTGGCTGGAAAAATCAAGGAGAAGCGAGCATGTCCCATTGCGAGGACGATCCTGATCCTGGGCGTTTTCTTCTCCCTCGTCTGGTTCGGGGGAGTTGCCGTGGCGGCCGAGATCGTCCGAGTGAAGGTGAAGGAAGCCAACGTTCGAAAAGGCCCCGGGACCCACTTTGACCGTGTGTGGAGGGTACCCATGAATTACCCGTACCGGGTGCTGGAACGGCGTGGGGACTGGCTGAAGGTCAGCGACTTCGACGGATATGAGGAATGGATTTATGGCCCGCTCACCGACCGAAAGCCCGCGATCGTGGTGAAGGTGAAGCGGGCCAATATCCGGGGAGGTCCTGGAACGAATCACCCCATTCTTTTCTCGGCCGAAAAGGGGGTTCCATTTTTCGTCTTAAAAAAGGAAGGAAAATGGCTTAAGGTGCGCCACGCTGACGGGGATGAGGGTTGGATCTTCGAAGAACTGGCCTGGGGAAATATCCCGTGAACTGTCTGAAGTCGAAATCCGGAAAATCCGAGTCAAATTCATAAATATTGAAGGGTGCACCTCTTGCCCTCCGCGAAGAGAAACCCATACCCATATTTACAGACATCCCAGCCCCATATGGAGAGGCCATCAGCAAGCATCGTGAGGGCTGGGGAAGCGGGTACATCTGTGAGAGAGGCGGTTTCTCTCATCGGGGGGATGGAGAGGTTTGTGAAGTCTGGCGACTGCGTCCTCATAAAGCCGAACCTCTCCTGGAGGGGAGGGCTCTCCACGGGAGCCGGCATCTGCAGGGCGCTGGCGGAGCTTTCGATTGAAGCCGGGGCGGGGCAGGTGGTGATAGGGGAGGGGATGCTCGGGGAATCCGGCCCGACGCCGGAGCACTTCGAGAAGCTAGGCTACGCGGAAGTGGCGGATGAGCTCGGCATCGGGCTCCTCAACCTGAATGAGTGTCCTTCTGCGGAGGTTGAGGTCAAGAACGCTTGGGTTGCAAAAAAGGTGAGGGTCTCAAGGCCCGTGCTCGAAGCCGATTGCCTCATAAACGTGCCCGTGATGAAGACGCATTTTCTCGCCTCTGTGACCCTTGGGCTCAAGAACCTCAAGGGGTGTCTCTCGGGGCGCGAGAAGAGCAAGTTTCACCGGATAGGTCTCCACAAGGCCATAGGCGACCTGAACCTTCTCCTGGCTCCACGGCTCACGGTGATAGACGCCATGACGGCCGGCGAGGGAATGGGGCCCCACTTCGTGGATGAAGTTGAGATGGGGCTCATCATCGCCTCAGACGATAACCTCGCGGCCGATATTGTCGGCGCAAGCGTCATGGGCTACGACCCTAAGGAGGTGAAACACCTGAGGGTCTTTGCCATGAGGAAGCAAAGGAGCGTCTCCCTCTCGGATGTCCACCTCCTGGGGGTGCCCGTCGATGAGGTGAGGAGGAGCTTCGAGCGTCCACCTCTGGAGCTGAGCCCGCCGGAGGGAGTTCATGTGATCGAGGGTAATACCTGCAGCGGGTGCATCTCCTCTCTGGCCTTTTCCCTTTTCCTTTTCAGGAAAAACGCGCAACTGGACAGGATCAGAGGCTACACTTTCGTCATGGGTCTTGATGCAGAGGTGCCGGAGGGAGCGGATAGGCTTTTCATCGTGGGAAATTGTGCCGAGGCCCACAGGGGCAAGGGCATCTTCGCGGAGGGCTGCCCACCGAGCGCGGAAAACCTCCCCTACGCCCTTTTCAAGAGCCTCTTCAATCTCTGAGGGGGGACCCAATGGAAGGAGATTTGGAGAAATACCTGTAGGTTCGGGAAACCAAAAGCCCTCTATGCCTTCTCTCTAAATTGAGAGAGGTGCTTTGAGCTTATCTTTCGGAGGAGCTCCTCCACAGGCGGACGCTTTGAGCGATATATCCCGGAAACCACATCCACGATGGCGGGTTCCCCAGCATCCAGAGCCTTTCTCAGGGCTGGCTTCAGCTCCGATGGGTTCTCCACCCTGACGCCTACTGCTCCGAAGCTTCGGGCGAATTCGGCGAAGTCCACCGCTCCCAGCTCCGTTGCGTAGGCCCTGCCGAAGTGGCGGACCTGAAGCTCGCGGACGAGGCCGTGCTCGCTGTCATTAAGGATCACCATCACGATATTGGCCTTCTCCCTGACCGCCGTGGCGAAGTCGCTGCAAGAGGTGAGAAAGCCCCCATCACCCGCAACACCTATCACCTGACGGTGGGGGAAGAGGAGTTTCGCAGCGATGGCGGCCGGCAGCGCGAAACCCATCGAGTTCCACATACCCGATTGGAGGAGGGACTCCGGGGTGGAGGCACGAACGTAGGGCCTCAACCACAGAGCGCAGTTACCGACATCGGTGGTTAATATGGCATCGCTTTCGGCCTGGGATAGAAGCTCCCTCACGGCGATGCCACCGTGAATCGGTCGGGTCTCACGATACTGCTCGACGTGCTTCAGTAAGGCCTCTTCAAGGGCAACCTTTAAAGCGATGGCCCCATCCTTCCAGGCCTCATCGGGCTCTCCTTTGCGCCCCCCCGATAGCTGAAGAAGCTCTCTCAGTGCGAGCTTGCTGTCGGCCACGAAACTGATGAGCGCGCTGGAACAATTATTTCCCGGGTCATCATCAAACCCGATGAAAACGGTTTTTGCCGGTGCATGAGCCATCACGAGCTCTAACTTGCTGGTGCCGGCCCTCATTCCGACACACAAGAGAGCCTCAGCCTCCCGGACGAGCCGGGAGATGTGGCTTCTTTCCTCCCAGATGCTGAAGTAGCCGATGGCCAGGGGGTGACCGCCGGGGATCACGCCGATGGCGTCGAAGGGGAATATGACCGGGGCCGATAGCTTCTCCCCCAGCTCCAGAAGCTCCTCTGTCGCGTCCGAGGCCAGAACTCCCTTGCCGGCACAGATCACGGTCCTTTTCGAGGATAGGAGAATCTCGGATGCTCGCCTGAGGAGCCCCATGTCGGGAGCATATCTTTCCGCAGCGACCTCACGGTATGCTTTCAAACTGACGGGTTCAGCCTGGATGAGCCAGGGGGATGTGCTGGGGCTAACGGCTTTAGGAAACTCGATGTGAACAGGGCCGGGCCTCCCGCTCCTCGCAATGGAAAAAGCCCTGGCCATGACCTCGGGCACGTCTTCCGCGGCCTCAGCCCTTGTGCTCCATTTCGTCACCTCCCGGAACATCTTGCAGAGAAAATCAGGGGCGTCAACGCCGTGGAACTCCTCTTTGCCCGAGGCCAGGGGAACGGTCCCTGATATGTGGACCATGGGCGAGGCGGCATCATAGGCCTGGGCCACACCCGAGAGGGAGTTCACCGCACCGGGCCCCGCGGTCACGAGACAGACCCCGGGCCTGTGGGTCAAGCGGCCGTATACGTCCGCCATTATGGCCGCATTGTTCTCGTGGGCGACGTTTACGGTCCGTATGCTCTCGGCATCCGCAAGGGCATCATATACGGCCATTACGTGGGAGCCGCCCTGGCCAAAGACCATATCTACGCCTTCCGCCAACAGGGCCTCGAGGACGGCCCTGCCTACATCTTTTTTCTCTTCGGCCCTCTCAGCCACCTTGAAGCATCGCCCTCCGGGGAGTCAGCAAAGCCCCCTCGCAATGCCGACGAACTCCTCATCGCGCACTGTTCTTTTCCTTATCTTTATCTCCTCCCTGATCCTTTTCAGGACCGCACCCACCCTTTCGTCCGGGATGACGACCCCCAGTTCCTTCGCCTTTCTTTTCACAGCGAATGGACCCGAATAGTTGGACCAGAGAACCCTGCGCTTGTTCCCGACGGCCTCAGGCTGCCAGGCGTTGAATGACCAGAGGTCCTCCTCGGGCAGGACATAATGAACCTCAGAGGAGTGGGAAAATGCCCGCTCGCCCACAACCGGCAGGTTCGGCGGGACGGGAACCTTCATGATATCCGCCGCGAGCTTCGACAGTTCGCAGAGTTTTTCGAGCTTCACCCCGGTATCTATCCCGTAGAGTATCTTAAGAATTGAGGCCAGCTCCGCGGTGTCGGTTATCCCCGCCCTCTCTCCCATGCCGTTCACGCCCGCCTGCAATATCTCAGCTCCCGCCTCCATCGAGGCCAGAAGCGCGGGCGTGGCGAGCCCAAAGTCATCGTGCGTGTGGACCTCTATCGGGGTTTCCGGGATAACCTTCTTGACCTCGCGCACGTGATGGGCGAAAACCGCGGGTATTGCCGGGGCACATATGTCATCGAGGGTGATAATGTCTGCGCCCGCGCCGACGAGCTCGCGCACTATCAGCTTCAGCCTCTCGAGGTCTAGCCTCGTGAAATCCATTATAAGGCACGTGATGTGTGCGCCCCGGCCCTTACCGAACCGGACCGCACTGCAGGCATCTTTGAGGGCCTGCTCCCGGGATAACCTCCTCCTCGCCATTGATTCATAAAGGCGGAAGTTGTAATCGGAAAATGCATAGACCGGGGAGATATGGTCCGCGCCGTATTCCAGGCAGAGGTCGATCTCCTTCTTGCACTCCTCCAGGTCCAGAGCGGCCGTCGGATGGACTAATGCCTCTATCGTGAGGCCCAGGCCGGCGTTCTTAATCTCTCTCATCTCCTCGGGCTCGTCGTGGTGGACCTGGACCATCCTGATGCCGGTCTCAGCCAGCTTGTGCGCAATCAGCATCACCTCATCGCGTCTCAAGGCGACGCCCTCGAATTGCCTCCCTTCCCGAAGCGTGAGGTCGCATATGGTCACTTTCTCGGGCAAACTCATGCCGGCCCTCACCGCTTCTGAAAAGTTATACGGGCTTACCTTCCAAAGCTCACTCCCCCTCGTCCCTGACATGGCCCACCTCCCTCCTCAGGCTCAGATGTGCTTTCCATGGACTGAAAACAGGAACAACAATGCTTCCCGTTCACCCCCATTTTCTATTGACGTCTTAACCCTCGCGAATAGGGCCAGCAGGGGTTATTATAGGATGTCCTGGCTTTGTCTTGAAATAACTTTATAAGAACTCCTTTAAGAGGGGATGAGCCGATGGGACTCAAGCTTGGCGCAGCCCAATATACGTACTTGTGGCAATTGCCCCTTGAGGATTCAATTCGCCGGCTGGCCGAACTGGGCTTCAGGTGGTTGGAAATCATGACTGCCCCGCCGCACTTTTGGCCCGGGGAAATAGGTCGTAAAGATGTGGCGTCAGTGAGAAAGCTCCTTGATTCACTGGGTCTCAGCCTCGTCTCCGTCAACCCCACCTACGTGGACCTCAACATGGCGAGCCCGAATAAAGGTCTCCGAAAGGAGTGTGTCCGCCAGATGAAAGAGCAGCTGAGGCTTGCACGCGATCTGGGGGCGGAGATGCTGGTGGTAGTCCCGGGCAAGTGCCATCCTCTGCTCCGGGCTCCTTTCGAAAGGATATGGGGGGAGTGGGGGCGCGAATCCCTGGCGCAATGTCTGGAGGCGGCCGAGCATTTGGGCGTGACACTGGCTCTTGAGAATGTGCCCATGTTCTATGTGGATAGAGCCGACGTCTTGATGAGGGTTATTGAAGAGTTCGGGAGTGAGAGACTCAAGGTGGCCTTCGATGTGGCGAACGCCGTTATGGTGGAAACGGTTCCAGAAGCCCTTTCTAAAGTCAAAGACGACCTGGCGCTCGTCCATCTCTCGGACACCGACCGCACCCCCTGGTCCCATCTTCCCGTGGCCAAAGGGTGCATAGACTTCGAAGAAATTGCCCGAGAGCTGACAGCCATTCAGTTCGGCGGAATCTCAATTCTGGAGGTCATTTATCCCCTTGATTCCGACGGCGCCATGGGGGGTTCAGCCGAGAGGCTGGAAGCTCTGGGGTGGAGTCGGTAAAGAGCGGGTGAGTGGTGGAAGATAGGCGATTAGGTGTATCGACTGACGCCTTATTGTCCTCTCATTCGCGACCGTAGAATTTCCAAAGCGGCGCGGTCTTTCTCCAAGTTAGGGCTGCTTATCTTCTCCTCAATGGCAACCACCTGCTCTATTAGGGAGATAGCTTCAGCGAATCTGATCTGCTTGGCAAAGATAATTGAAATATTGGTAAGGGCTCCTGCCTCGCCGGCTTTGTTTCCCGCCTCGCGGAATATGAGCAGAGCCTGATTGAAGCAATCAAGAGCCTTGTCACTATGGCCGAGGGCAGAGTTGACCAAGCCCATATTGTTTAGGGTTGCGGCCTCGCCGGTTCGGTCTTGCACCTCGCGACTGATGAGCAGGCCCTGATTGAAGTAATCAAGGGCCTTATAATTCTGGCCGAGGTCGGAGTAAACCATGCCCATGTTGTTTAGGGTTCTGGCCTCGGTGGTGCGGTCTCCTACCTCGCGGCTGATGGGCAGGGCCTGATTGTAGTAACCAAGGGCTTTATCCCTCTGCCCGAGCTCGGAGTAGACCCCACCTATATTGTTTAGGGTTGCTGCCACTCCCGCCCAGTCTCCCACCTCGCGTCGGATGGGCAAGGACTGATTGTAGTAATCAAGGGCTTTATCATTCTGGCCGAGGCCAGAGTAAAGCAAGCCTATGTTGTTCAGGGCTACGGCCTCGCCGGTGCGGTCTCCCACTTCGCGGCTGATGGCTAGGGACTGATCGTAGTAATCAAGGGCTTTATCATTCTGGCCGAGACCAGAGTAGACCAAGCCTATGTTGTTTAGGGTTACGGCCTCGCCGGCCCGGTCTCCTACTTCGCGGCGGATGGCTAGGGACTGATTGTAGTAATCAAGGGCTTTATCATTCTGACCGACGCCAGAGTAAACCAAGCCTATGTTGTTTAGGGTCGTCCCCTCGCCGGCCCGGTCTCCGACTTCGCGACCGATGGGCAGGGACTGATTGTAGTAGTCAAGGGCTTTATCATTTTGGCTGAGGGTAAAGTAGACCCCGCCTATGTTGTTTAGAGTTGTGGCCTCGCCCGCCCGGTTCCCCACTTCGCGGTAGATGGACAGCGCCTTATTATAGTAATCAAGTGCCTTATCGTTCTGGCCAGTACGGTTGTAGACCATGCCTATGTTATTTAGGGTTGTGGCCACGCCGGCTCCATCCCCTACCTCACGGCAGATAGAGAGGGCACGTTCATAATAGAGCAGTGCATCTCTTGGCCGTCCCCACATAGAAGTAATTGAGCCTAGGCGGTTAAGCGGTATACCTTGCTTCTCCCTTTCACGAAGAGCTTCGGCCGCCCGCAGCGCTCGCTGGTAGTGGGCCCAGGCAGATATAGATTCACTTATTGAATAGAAGAATCCTCCCCAATAGGAATTAAGCGTGTGCGTCCTTTCATGCTTATCCGTCCAGGAGAGCAGAGCGGCTACCAACGGGCCGTAAGGGGAATGCTTTTCCATGACCTCGGGGTCAATGCTTTGAAACCCTTCAACGAGCTCCTTAGCCAGGTCCTCTCGGACTGCTGGGTCCATAGCGTTCTGGATATTCTCCATAGTCTCTTCGTGCACAAACCAGTATTGCCCTCCGGCGCATAAAAAGAGGTGATGGCGGACGAGTTCTTTGAGGCACTCCCCAATCTCAAATGCTGAGGTTTTAAAAAGTACGGCATAGTCCTTGAGCCCCCCTGGGAGCGGTCCAGGCAGGAGAGCCAGGGCTCCGGCCAACTTTCGAGCCTCCTCGCTGCAGGCCTCAAGGCGTTCGAGCTGGTAATCTTGAAATTTCTTGTCGCCCCTGATGATTCCTTTATCGAAATCCTCCGACCGCACCCAGTCATCCAGGGAAAGGGGTCTTCCTCCTGTAGCACGCTCTGCCTCCTGCAATAGGGGCAATGGTGGCACGACCTTTCCTCTGGCTTGAATGAGTGCCCGAATCTCTTCCTGACCGAATGGTCCCACCTCCACTTCCTCGACATCGTTGGCCCTGAGCTCGCTCTTTTTGCTTCCCCATATTTCGCTCCCGCGGGGATGTTCGATATTCAGGGAGAAGAGCAGAAAGCAGTGCGTCGGAAGCTCTCGCACCAGAGTCAAGAGGAAATCCAGGGCCGTCTCGGGCGCGTGCTCTATTTGGTCAAATATGAAGAGGTAACGATCTTCGGGGTCTGTGTAGTCAGAAAGGTTCTCCAAAAGGCCCAGGTAGCTGCTGATGACGGCGGGCCGCGACTGGTCGAGGAGTTCGTCTAATTCCGCGTATTTCCCAACTTGCTGGATCTTCTCTTCAAGGATAGACGTCGCTTCCTCCACGATTTCCTCGTACTGGAAATATTCCTTTACCTTGCTTAGGATGCTTGCCCTAGCCGCCCGGTAGAAAGCCCCGCCCATACGCAGGGCGGTTTTTTTCGGGTCTGACGCCAGGGCTTCGACCAAGCGCCGGGCTTTGTCCGCCGTACCCTCCTTCGCTTTGGCCCCGCGGACTAGCTCAGCAAGAGCGCTGACAAAGGGAAAGGTGGGGTCCTCCAAAGTGGAGCGAAACTGATGGAAACTGCTGTAGAGAAGCGACTCGTTTGCCACTTCCTCATGAATTTTCTGTAGCAGAAAAGTCTTGCCCATCTTTGAGCGGCCCATGACGCATACGGCAGACCGGTCCCGCTCGGCAAGTACCAGGCGGACTCTCTCCCGCTCCCTTTCACGCCCGACAAAAATCGTGGACTCTGTCATGGCTTTGCTCTAAATAGGAAGATGCTCTCCTCGCCATGGCAAGCATAATACTTTCTTAGAGCCTTGTCTATGATGGGCGGATAAGGGCCAAGAAGCGGAAGGAGTTCGCGAGCGGGAGTGCCAGAGGCTGGCCGAGACCTTCTTATCCCAAATCACCCCCCGGTGAGAAACTCTCCCTTTTCAAACGGATATTAGCGCGGGGCAGGGCAATCTCAACTGGGCCTCAATTCAAAAATAGAGGGGACAGTTAGAACTCAAGTGGATAGTGCAACACCTCGGCACAGCCACCTCCTCGTCCAAGGAGGGTTGTGAGGTGAGCGCCTTATGGATGTGAGCCCAGGGCCGGCACCGCCGGGGCGTTGAGACAATGAGCTCTATGAGAAAGGCGAGGAAGAGCCGGAGGGAAAAGGGAGAGTGAATTCGCTCCAAAAGTGATATTATCCGCCATGCCATCATGCACCTGTCAGATAAGGACGTGAAGATTTGGGGATTCCCGTCGTCTGGGCGTGGCGGCCTTTTGTGTGAGGAGGCGAGAGAATGGTAGCAAATGTTGGTGATGGTTTCCCGCATCGTCGTCTCAAAACCCTCCGGCCCTGGCTTCTCATTGCAATCCTGGCGCCTGCTCTGGCCGCCGGCTGCACTTATTTTGGAGTGAAGAGTGTCTCACGGCTGATAGCCCCGAAGACAAGCTATCGTTTCGAGGATTTGCCCATGCCGAAGGAGCTGTCCCTGAATCTGAGAGAATCCTTCATCTTCGAGAGCCATCTCGTCCGAGCCGGGATACTTGTGTATAAGGGCAGGGCCAACTATGAGTCAGTGGTCCAGTTCTTCAAGGACCAGATGCCCAAATACGGCTGGGACCTGACCAACAGCTTTGCACGTGCTGCTGGCCCCATCATTACCTTTAAGCGTGCCGAGACGTCGCTCATTTATGAAAAGCCGGGCTGGAGTTGCATCATAGTGGTAGCTCGGGGGGTTCTGGAGACGAGGGTTGAAGCCCGCATCGGTCCTAAGGAAGAAGGAGAACCAAAAGCTGGTGGAAAGGAAAGCCGCTGAGGAATGCCCACACGAGCCGGCTCCTGGGCCTTGGCCCAATGGCCGTGAGGGCTAGTCGATTTAGGGCCGCATTGAGAGGTCCTTTCCTCCTTTAACTCTTCCCGCCTTAGACCCCGGATTCTCCCAGGCTTGCATTCCCTTGAGCCTCCTCTATAATGCTTCATATCACTGGCGAAAGGAGGTTTGAACTTATGCGCAAAGTTCCCACCATACCCCCTGAAAAAGAGCAATGGTCCCGGCCCTCAGGCAAGAGGGTCATCCCTTCCACACAGGAAGATAAGCGGGGCGGGGGGGGAGGAAATGGAGAAGGACAAGTCTTAATTTTCTGTGCTGTCCCATCTAAGAATCCCTTTAGCTAATATAATTTTTTCCATAAATAAGAAGCCACTGCTCAGGCACTGTTGAAAATATCCGGCCTGGATATTCAGAAAAAGAAGTCCTACCATGAGTGCTGCCCCTGCAAAAGGGGAAAGGCATGACCCAGGGAAAGAGCGTGCAAGGGCCTAGCATCAGAGGCCAGGCAGGAAGGTCAGACCGCGGGCCGGTGTCAGAGCCAGGCCAGATCCCCGCGCCAAGGCCAGAAGCGCGAGGGGGTATGGGTATGTGGGCAAGGAGAGGGGGTGAGGCATGATTCCTTGGCCCCACGAACCTTGAAAAATAAGGGGGGCTTTGGGTTCCGATTGACAAGATTCAGCCTCTTTGGTATCTAGGCAAAGTTGAGCAACAGATAGAGTTTGCGTGAAGCTCCCTTGGGGTTGATTCCGGGGAGGGCCCCACTTGGGGTTGATTCCAGAGCCCCGGGGGACATCAAAAGGGAGGTTTTTCTCCCATGGCTGAGACTGGGGAGCGCCGTAGGAGATTTTTTGAGGAGCTGAGGAAGGAACTCACGGCAAGTGAGCAAAGGCGTGCGGCTATAGATGCGGTTATCTCTAGGCTCAAGTCTCTGGAGCAAGACGTCACCGGGTCCATCGTGGGCCTGGATGAGGAGCGAAAAGAGCGCGAGAATCTCAAAGAGAGCATGCGCTCAGAGCGAGAGGCTATGAGTGAGCGAAAGGCAGACCTGGAGAGGGAGCTCTCTGACCTTGTAGGAAAGATCAGGGGCATCGAGCAAGCGGAGGAACTTTACCAAGCTGAAATGGACGGCCTCCAGAAGAAAGAGGAGGGAATCCTCGAAAGGGCGGAGGCGAAGCTAAGGGAGATATGGCTCGTGCAGGGAGAGACCCCGCCCCAGGAGGCCCATCATCCAAGCGATGAAGAGCCCCATACCGAGGTGTGAGCTTCCTTTTTCCCAGGCAAGGTCTTCAAAGGAGAGGCTCAGATGATCATCGACCCCCACGCTCATATCGCGCCACAGAAGTTCATAGCCGACGTTCGCGCCGGCAAATTCGGCTCCGCCATCACCATCGAGCAGAGCCCGAAGTGGGAGGTGCTCATATCTAAGGGGACTGTGCTCGGAAAGGAGCGAACCGACGTGAATCCCCTCCCGAAAGAAGTCTTCGACATAGAGATGCGCCTTGAGCACATGAAGGCCATGGGCGTGGACCGGCAGATCCTCTCAGTCGTTCCGCCGACCATGTACTATGGCCTGGACGCAGGGCTGAACAAAGAGATCGCCTCCGCCTTCAACGACGCCCTGGCCGACCTGGCGAAGAAGATGCCCGATAAATTCTCGTGCATGGCCACCGTCCCGCTCCAGGACCCGCAGGCTGCCGCCGACGAGCTCGGGCGCGCGGTGGGGCTGGGCCATATTGGAGTAGAGATCGGCTCGAACGTGGCGGGTAAGAATCTGGACGACCGCGGGCTCGACGTCTTCTGGGAGAAGGTCGTCTCCCTCGACGTCCCCGTCTTCATCCACCCGATCGACGTCGTCGGCGCGGACGACCGCATTAAGGACTATTATCTGAGGAACTTCATCGGAAATCCCCTCGACACCACCATCGCCGCGGCCTGCCTCATCTTCGGGGGCGTGCTTGACCGCTTCCCGAACCTCAAGTTCCTCCTGGCCCACATGGGCGGATATACGCCCTGGATCCGCGGAAGGTGGCAGCACGGATACGGTGAGCGCGAGGAGCCGAAAGTGCATGGGGCGAAGGCGCCCGAGGAATGCTTGGGCAAGTTCTACTACGACACCATCATTCACAACCCCGAATGTTTCGAGTTCGGCGTGAAGACGCTCGGGGTCGACAACGTTCTCTATGGCACGGACTATCCCTTCGACATGGGGCTCCTCGGCCCGGCCAAAGAAATCCCCGGCCTCTCGCGCCTGTCGGCTTCTGACCAGGAGAAGATCCTATCGGCCAATGCAAAGAAGCTATATAAGATCTGTGGTGATGGCTGAGGCCCTCGGATGGGTGAACGGCGGGGCTAGCGCCAGGATGGGGAGAAGGATTCATATTCAGATTATGCAGCAAATCAGAAGAAAAAGAGGTGTGAAGCCTAATAACTAAATGACGTGATCGGCCGAATCCGCCAGAGCGAAATTACTTCAGATGCTCGGCAATGGTGAAGGCCAAAAAGAAGAGAGGAGCTTTCGGGTAGCAAGCGACTCCTCTCACTGGCGCATCGATTTCTCTCCCTAGTAAGGTCCGCGAAGAAGGAACACAGGCCGCACCAAGCAGGCTCCTTCACCGGGCATATTATCGACAGGAAGTTGCTTTTCAGATGAGCGTTTTTCCCTCCTACCCCCCCTTAATCCAAAAACCTGAAAGACTATAATCCAGAGGTTTGAAAAAGTGTCCTCATCATCAGACGACCTTCTTCAGAAGCCTCTTGAATCTTCGTCAGTATTACCTCGGCCTTCTGGATGGACGCCTATATGGACACCGAAGAAGAGAGATAGAACCTTGAGGCGGGTTAACCTACTGAAAGCATTGGTGGAGGATAGGGGATTTGAACCCCTGACCTCCTGGGTGCGATCCAGGCGCTCTCCCGCTGAGCTAATCCCCCACCTTGGACTCTAACAAAATTTACGCCCACTTCTCAAATGCTGTCAATAGCCAAGAGGTCGGGCCGCTTCCTTCATTGCCGCTTCTGGAAAAGCCCGGCTCACTGGTTCCGGGGGCCATTACACCCTTTCTCTCCAGTAATCCAGTATATCATTCAGGGTCTGCTCGAAGGGGACCTCAGGCTTCCAGCCTGAGGCTTCTCTGAATTTGCTGCTATCGCCCTTGAGAAGGGGTACATCCGAGGGCCGCAGCCTTCCGGGGTCGGTCTCGACCCTGATCTTTGTCGGCGTCATGGAGAGGAGCATATCCAGCACCTCTCTTATGACGTAGGACTTTCCGGAGGAGATGTTATACACCTCTCCGGGCTCACACTTGATGAGAGAAAGCCAGTAGGCCTTCACTATATCGCGCACATCGGTGAAGTCGCGGGCTGCATCCAGGTTGCCCACCTTTATCAAGGGCTCCCGCACGCCCTTTTCGGCTTCTGCTATCTGCTTGGCGAAGCTTGAGCACACGAAGACATCGGCCCGGCGTGGCCCCGTATGGTTGAAGGCGCGGGTTCTCACTATCTTCATCCCGAAGCTCTTGAAATATTGGTAGCCGAGCATATCCTGCCCCACTTTGCTCACCGCATAAGGACTGAGGGGTCGAAGGGGATTCTCCTCCTTTATGGGAAGCTCCTCCGGCCCCACGAGCCCATACTCCTCGCTCGAGCACGCCACCTGGATCCAGGGGTCAATGCCCGCCTGGCGCACGCCCTCAAAGAGGTGAAGGGTGCCGATGACATTGGTGGTGAGACTCTCCTCCGGGGCATGCCAGGAGGTGGGAACAAAGCTCTGCGCCGCCAGGTGGAAGATCTTGTCGGGCCTCAGGTCCTTGAGGGTATTTGTGACCGAGGTCTGGTCCCTGAGGTCGCACTCGTGAATGGCTATCCTCCGGGCAAGGTGGTCGATGTGTTCGGTGCGGCTCCTCCAGCGCCGCATTCCGAAGACTTCCAATCCGGGGAGGGTGAGGAGATATTCCACCAAGTGGCTCCCCGCAAAGCCGGTGATACCCGTTATGAGAACTTTCTCCAAAAGCTTCCCTCCCGATAGCAGTGGTCAGGAGACCTCATGAAGAGACGAGAATTCCCCAATCTTAATTCCCACCCCTAACGTAAGTCAAGTTTGGCATCTCTTCTGGGTTTGTAACCTACATGGCGGGGCTTCCCCGGCCTCAATCGCCAATTATACCTTGACAAGAACTGGAGGATTCATTTAGTTAGCCTCCTTAAGGGGTGGGGTTGTGAAAGGAGGATACCTTGAGCGCTGAAACTTTCGATGTAGCCATCATAGGAGGCGGCCCGGCGGGCTATGTGGCCGGTATCCGCGGAGCCCAGCTGGGCGGCAGGGTGTGCGTCATCGAGGAGAGGGAGCTCGGGGGGGTCTGCCTGAACCGCGGCTGCATCCCTACCAAGGCCCTTGTGGCATCTGTCCAGGCGCTTCGCACGGCCAGAAGCGCCGCGAGCTTCGGGGTGAAGGTCTCGGGGGAGGTGGTGCCCGACCTTCCCGGCATGATGGCACGGAAAAACAAGGTGGTTGAAGGCCTCGTCAAGGGCGTACAGGGCCTTTTGAAGAGTAACGGCGTCATTCACATCAAGGGGAGGGCATCTTTTCTCGGCCCTGGAAAGCTTCAGGTGGAGGGCCCCGAGGGAAAGAGGGAGCTCGGGGCAAAGAAGGTTATAGTTGCCACGGGCTCGCGGCCAGCCGAGCTTCCGGGCTTGCCCCTGGATGGGAAAACGGTCATAACGAGCGATGAGGCTCTCGAGCTCAAGGCGCCGCCGGAGAGCATCCTCATCGTGGGGGCCGGCTACATAGGGTGTGAGTGGGCCTGCATTTTCCGAGAGATCGGAAGCGAAGTAACCATTGTAGAGTTTCTTCCCCGGATTCTCCCCCTCGTGGATGAAGATATAGCCAGGACGCTCGAGCGGGAGTTTAAGAAGAACAAAATAACCGCTCTCACGGGAAAGACGGTGGAGAGGCTCTCCCCCAAGTCCCAGGGAGGGTTGGTGGCGAGGCTTTCGGGTGGGGAGGAGGTGGGGGCAGAAATCGTTCTCGTCTCGGTCGGTAGAGCATACAATACCGAAGGGCTCGGTTTGGACAGGGTCGGGGTCAAGCTGGGGAAAAATGGCGCCATAAGCGTGAATGAACGCATGGAGACAAGTGCCCCGGATATCTACGCAGCAGGCGATGTGGTGGGCGGGATGCTTCTCGCTCACGTGGGCTCGGCCGAAGGCATGGTTGCAGTGGCTAATGCCCTCGGTGGGGATGAACGCATGAGCTACGATGCGATCCCCTCCGGCATCTTTACCCTTCCCGAGATCGGCACTGTCGGCCTGACCGAGTCCCAGGCTCGGGAGGCGGGCAAGAACCTAAGGGTGGGCCGCTTCTCCTTCAGGGCTCTCGGCAAGGCACACGCTCTGGGTGAGATAGAGGGCGAGGTGAAAATCGTGGCCGATGCCGAGACGGATGAGATTCTGGGCGTCCATATCATCGGCGCCCATGCGGCGGACCTCATCCATGAAGCAGCTCTTGCCATGCGCAATGAGCTCACCTTAGAGGAGATCGTGGCCACCGTCCACGCCCATCCCACCATGGCGGAGGCCGTTATGGAAGCCGCCCACGCGGTGCATGGAAGGGCGATACACCTGCCCAAGGCGCAGCGTTGATTCTTGTTCTATAGCATTCCCCTTGAATCATAGGAGGGCGCCCTAAATGGTATCTTCCATAAAGACCGTGGGAGTTGTGGGAGCCGGCATCATGGGCCATGGCATCGCTCAGGTCTCGGCCATGGCGGGCTATGAGGTGAAGCTCTCGGACCTCTCGGGCGATATTCTCAAGAGAGCGCTCAAGCGCATTGAGGGGAGTTTGAAGAAGCTTTCCGAGAGGGGAAAAATAAGCCCGGAGGGGGAGAAGGCCGCCCTGGGGCGAATCGAGACCGCCGATGACCTCTCTAAGATGGCCGAGGCGGACCTCGTCATCGAGGCCGCCACGGAGAACCTTGAGACCAAGCTCGGTATCTTCAGCCGCCTGGATGGCATTTGCAGGCCCGAGGTCATACTCTCCTCCAACACCTCCTCCCTTCCCATAACCAAGCTTGCGGCCGCGACCAAGAGACCGGAGAAGGTCATAGGACTTCATTTCATGAACCCGGTGCCCCTGATGCAGCTGGTGGAGGTGGTGAGGGGGCCTCTCACATCGGAGGAGACCCTCTCCATTTCACTGGCTCTCGTGGAGAAAATGGGCAAGACATCTGTGGTGGTCAAGGATTTTCCCGGTTTTGTCTCCAACCGCATCCTCATGCCCCTCTTGAATGAGTCCATCTACGCTCTTTGGGAGGGCATTGGAGACGCCGAGGGAATTGATACTGTGGCGAAGCTCGGCCTCAACCATCCCATGGGACCCCTTGCCCTGGCCGACCTGATAGGCCTGGACACTTGTCTCTCGGTAATGGAGGTTCTCTATAGGGGCTTCCTCGACCCCAAGTACCGGCCCTGCCCGCTCTTGCGCCAGATGGTGGATGCCGGGCTTTTGGGGCGCAAGTCGGGGAAGGGTTTCTACGACTACACGGGCGGCTAGCGCGGGGGCCATCCGGGAGGATCTCTCTTGGACCTTAATCTATCTGAAGAGCAGCGGATGATTCGCGACATGGCCCGGGATTTCGCGGATAGGGAGGTATCCCCGGGCGCGGCCGAGCGTGACCGCACGGGACACTTTCCCCAGGAGCTGGTGCGGCGGATGGGAGATCTCGGGCTCATGGGCATCGCCGTTCCCTCGGAGTGGGGGGGCTCCGGTATAGATAATGTTTCCTACATCCTGGCGCTCGAGGAGGTCTCCAGGGCCTGCGCCAGCACCGGGGTCATCATGTCGGTCAATAATTCTCTCGTCTGCGACCCTCTCTTGGCGAATGGGAGCGAGGCACAGAAGCGCGACTTCCTCACCCCGCTTGCCAGCGGGAAGTGGCTGGGCTGCTTCGCCCTCACCGAGGCCGGTGCCGGAAGTGATGTGGCGGCCATGAATAGCTCTGCGTCCCTGGAAGGAGAAAAGTGGGTTCTGAATGGCACGAAGCGCTTCATCACCAATGCCCCCGATGCCGACCTTTGCATCTATTTCGCCTATACCGACAGGGAACTTAAGCACAGAGGGATAAGTGCCTTTCTCATCGAGAAAGGAACACCTGGCTATTCCATTCCTCGGAAAGAGGAGAAGTTGGGGATAAGTGCCGCCTCCTCAGCCGAGGTGGTGCTCGAAAATTGTCGCATCCCCAAGGAGGACCTTTTGGGAGAGCGGGGAAGGGGTTTCAAGATTGCCATGGAGACCCTGGATGGGGGCCGGATTGGCATCGCGGCCCAAGCCGTAGGGATCGGCAGGGCGGCGCTGGAGGCCTCTATCGCTTACGCCAGGGAGAGGGTTCAGTTCGGCCGTCCCATAGCCGAGCTACAGGCCATCCAGTGGATGATTGCTGATATGGCTACAGAGATAGATGCCGCCCGTCTCTTGGCCTATCGGGCGGCCCTGCTGAAGGATGAAGGAAAGCCCCACAACCGGGAGGCCGCCATGGCCAAGCTCTTTGCCTCAGAGGCCGCCATGCGGGCTGCCACCAAGGGGGTGCAGATCCATGGTGGGTACGGTTACATAAAAGAGTACCCCGTGGAGCGCTATTTCAGGGATGCGAAGATTACGGAAATCTACGAGGGCACCTCAGAGATTCAGAGGCTTGTGATAGCGGCGAGCCTCCTGCGCTGAGGAACTCTAAGAGAAGAAAGCTTTGACCCAGATTATGCGACAGAACAGAACAAAAAGTGGCTGGTGGCCCCGTAGCTATTTAATTTAATTGGCCAAGTTCGCCGGAGTGAAATGACATCAGATGCTCGGCAATGGTGAAGGCCAAGAAGAGGTGCTATGGCTCGATTTCAATCGGTCCAGAATGCTTGATTTCCAGGGCGTCTCAGATTGTGCATTCCGGCGGACTCGGTAGCCTTCTCTGCGAGAAAGACGGCCAGAGGGCGGGCCGACAGTTCGGAATTTGAAAGAAAAGGGGTGTTGGTGCATAGTTCCAGAGTATATCGAAAATTTTCTCATTTGAGCTGGACCGATTTAATAGGGCGCATCACTCTTTTTGTGAAAGGTGGGACCTTCCATCGGCGGGTCCTTTCTCGCCCGGCCGACGAGTGTCTAGTCCGCTGAATGTCGGGGATCCTCTCTCACGTCGGCCCGGGCGAGCTCCTGGCAATCGGCTGCTCGCTCGCCTATTCGGTCACCCTGGTGTCCCTCCGCCAGGGGATGCTCAGCTGCTCTCCGCTCGCGGCCGTCCTTTTCCTCAACATGACCGTGGGGGGAGGGGGGATGGTGGCCGCTTTACTCCGCGGGACGCTCCAGACCTCCTCGCTCACCCCCATCCTCTGGTTCATGGCGTCTGGCTGCCTCGGCGCGGGTCTGGCCAAGCTCCTCTACAGCATCGGAATCGACCGTATGGGTGTGAGCCGCTCCACTCCGATCCAGGCCTCCACTCCCATCTGGGGGGTCCTCTTCGCCATGGCGGCCCTCGGGGAGCGGCCGGATGCCGTGGTCTGGCTCGGAACGCTGTGCATCGTGGGGGGGGTGAGCGTGCTTTCGCTGGCTGAGGGGGAGGAGGGACGCGGCGGCTGGTTCCAGCGCGGCCTGGTCTTCCCCCTTACCGCCTCGATATTTTTCGCCGTGCCGCCCGTCTTCATGAAGTTCGCCTTCGCGCACCAGGTAACGCCGCTGCTGGCCATAGGCGTGGTGCACTGGACGGGGACGGTCATCCCTGTCGCGGGGAGGGCGCTTTTCCCAGGCGGCGGGAAAATCCGGGCGGACCGTCGGGCCTTGCGGTGGCTCGCGCTGGCGGGGGCGTTCAACTTCCTCACCGCCATTTTCTACTACACGGCTCTGACCGTCGGGGATGTCTCCATCGTCCTGCCCCTAAGCCGCCTTACGCCCCTCTGGGTGGTGCTGATCAGTTACCTTTTCCTGGGTCAGATCGAGCGCGTCACAGGGCGCATCGCCCTCGCCGCCGCTCTCGTCGTGGCGGGCGGGGTCTTCATCACCGCTTTCCGGTAATGACCCATGGTCTAACATAGGGGGTCGTAGTGCAAGGGGGGGCGGCGACTGTCTCCTCTGTCAAGCTAAAGCAGCCGTGGCACGGCAAGATTGCTCCCCACATCATGCAGCGAAACATGGGGGAAAGAGGCACGCAGCTCAGTAACCACATTCTATGATTGTTCAAATCCACCAGGGTGAAAGCACATCAGATGCTCGGCAAGGCTGAAGGACCAAAAGAGGTGCTGCGGCCCGATTTCAATCGGTCCATGATGCTTGATTTCTAGGCCGCCTCAGATTGTGCCTCCCGCCAGGCTTGATGGCCTTCTCTGCGAGAAGCACGGACGGGGGGTTAGCCAATTGTCCGGAATTTGAAAAAAGGGGTTATTGCCGCATAATTCCGCATTGAAAGGGGGACAAATTATGTCGGAGGGAGAAAAGAGGTATAGGTTTTTTCTCATACCGCCTTTCAGGTTGCCTGTTGACAGCAGGTTCGCGCCTCTGGGGCCTATGCGCACGGACCTGCCAAAGGAAAAGCGGTTGATGAACTACGAAAACGTCAAGCATTTGTTGGAGGACGTTGAATGGGACCTCCACGAAGGTCCACTGGCCCCATACGGGGATTGGGCGGTTGAGAACCGTGAGGAGTTTTGCCTGGTGGCGGCAGCGCGTTTGCCCATCGTCCGCGAGGCATGTGAGAGCGGCAGGTACAACGCTATCGTGCTACTCGGAGGGGGAGAGCCGGGCTTTCTGGAGTCCAGGGAGATAGCCAGAAACTATGGCATACCCGTAACGTCCTGTGCCTTCTCCCAGATGCACATGGCCTCGATGCTGGGCAACAAGTTCACCGTAATAGATTTGGCGGACTCACACAACATGTTCTATTACAATCTAGTGGTGCAACACCGCTTCACCGAGAGGTGCGCATCAATAAGGAATATAAACTATCCCCTTCCAAGGCCCGGATACACGGGTGAGTCCTCTCTCCGTGAGGAGCTAGAGAAGGCATTGCGAGGGGAACCCTCTGAGGCGGTTGAGCGCGCGGTTGGGGAGGCTGTAGCCGCGATCGAGGAGGATGGCGCAGAGGTGATAACCTTCGGATGCTCCGGCATCTTTTGGCTGCAGCCGTTTGTCCAGAAGCGCCTGAGCGAGATGGGATGGGAGGTGCCGGTGCTGGAAGGGTATAGCTGCGCCATAGTGTTGGCTAAAGCCTTTGTCAGCCTGGGGGTCGATGCGAGCGGGCTCACTTTTCCGAGCGACCGCCCGAAAAAGTGGCGAAGAAGAAAAATCTTTTGACCCTTCTTACTCCTAGTCACTCAAAAGAGTTGCCGTGCGCTCAGAGGGCTTTTTCCAGGAGCTCCGCGATATCAAGAGCCGTGAGTCTTCCTTCCGCCTCCCGGTTCTTTATGCCGTCATCAAACATGACCATGCAGAAGGGACACGCGAGGGCGACCGTGGAGGCCCCTCTCTGGAGCACCTGATCTACCCGCATGTTATTTATACGTTCGCCTATGGGAATTTCCATAAGGGCATGCCCCCCTCCGCCGCCACAGCAAAAGCCTTTCCACCGAGAGAGCTCCATCTCCCTGTAGCTCACTCCGGGCAGGGAGCGGATAATCTCGCGCGGGGCTTCATATAAGCCGTTATGCCGGCCTAGGTAGCAGGAATCATGATAGGTCAGGAGGCCATCCCCAAGGGTCTGGCTTGGCTTTAGGCGCCCCTCGCGCAGTAGATGGGAGAGAAACTCCGTGTGGTGGAACACCTCAAACTCTCCACCGAACGCAGGGTATTCATTCTTGAAGGTGTTGTAGCAGTGGGGACAGAAGGTGAGAATGCGCCCGATGTCATATTTCTTGAAGGTCTCGATGAGCTTCTGAACGTGGATCTGGTAGGTGTATTCGCCTCCCACCCTGCGGGCCGGGTCTCCACAACAGACCTCCTCTTCTCCCAGAACACCGAAATCAACACCCGCCGTCTTGAGGAGCCGGGCCACGGCCTGTGCCACCTTGACGGTGCGCTCCACAAGAGAGCCCGTGCACCCCACCCACAAGAGTAGCTCGGCCCGAGGCTCCTTTGAGAGCTCCTTGACCTCCATCCCCTCATACCACTCCGTGCGTGAGAGGGGCGTTCCCTTCCAGGGATGGAATCTTTCATCCATGCACTTTAGGAAGAGCTTGGTATCCTCGGGCATGCGGCTTTCCATCATGACGACATAACGGCGCATCTCGAGCATCTTGGGCACGTGCTCTATGAAGACAGGACATGCCTCATGGCAGCCGCCGCAGGTGAGGCAGGACCAGAATTCATCTTCCTGCACGGCTCCACCTATGAGTGGGGTTCCCCCTTCGGGCTCCTTGCCCGCGAGAAGGGAGGGCCCCCATTCTGCCAGGTGGTTTCCCATGTCGAGGATAACCTTCTTGGGAGAGAGGGGTTTTTCGCTGAGATGGGCGGGGCAGCGGTCCTGACACCGGCCGCAGCGGGTGCAGGCATCCAGGTCGAGGAGCTGCTTCCAGGAATACTCATTAATCTTGCTCTTGCCGAAAGTCTCTATGCTCTCATCCTCAAAGTCTATGGGATGGATGACGCCGCTCGGGCCGAGGTTGCGGAGGTAGGTGTTTAGGCTTGAGTAGAAGATATGGGAGAGCTTCCCCCAGCCCACATAACCTATGAAGAGAAAGGCGAGCACTGCGTGGACCCACCAGAAGGCCTTGTGGGCCATGAGCAAAGAGGGCTCACTCAGGCTGGAGAAAAGATGGGCTGCGGCATATCCACCCGGAGACCACGGGGCAAAAGGGGCCTGCTCCCTGAGCTCCGTGGCGGCCATCCTTAAGCTTTCCACCCCGAAGCCCGTGAGGAAGATGGCGAGAAGGAGCGCGAGGGTCACGTGGTCGGAGAGGATGTTATCCAGGCGCTCCGGCCTCTGGATGTATCTCCTCATGAGGGCTATGGCGAGCCCCACTATGCCCAGGATTCCAAATATGTCCGTGATGAGGGAATAGAAGAGGTAGAAGGTGCCGTGCAGGAAGTGGACCCCGAAGTTCTCCTCCACAGCGATCATCAGGGTCGCAATAAAGAGAATCCCAAATGAGGAGAAGATAAACAGGTGCATGAGGCCCGGCAGGCTCTCGCGGAGTTGTCGAGCGTGGGCGAAGGCATTCTTGAGGAAGCCCTTGACCCGCTCCCAGGGTCTATCCGTCCTGGGCTCGGGCCCTCCCAGGCGCCAGAGCCTCCAGCGGCGCCAAAAGCCCCAGACCATGAGGGCCAGGGAAATGACCATGAAAAGATAGACTATCTTGCCGCCGCTTATGTTCCAGTAGATCTCCCGCGTGGGAATCATTCGGTGTTCCTCCACAGTTATAACCCTCCCGGGAGAAGGAGGGCCCATCGGCAAGAGATGATTCTCAGAGGCAAAAATTGAAAAAATTCTAGCACAAGGGAACCTCCGGCTCAATCTCTGGGCGAGTTTCAGGCTCTTTGGCTTGATATTCATCTGGTTTGCCACTATGATTGTTAAGAAAAGCTCCGGGGGAAAGTGGAGGCTTTGAGGGGAGAAGGTGCGCTTTGAGCTCAGCCAGCGCCAAAAGGAGGCTCGGGAGAGGGCCAGACAGTTCGCCCAGGAGGCGCTCTATCCCGGGGGGCGAAATTACTCCGGGGAAGAGGAGGAGATAGCGGAAGAACTGGTCCTGCGCATGGGCCGGGCGGGCATTCTGGGACTTCCGGCGCCCGAGAAATATGGGGGCGGGGGGGGTGATGGCGTTAGCCTCGCCCTCTCTCTCATGGAGCTGGCCCAGGCCTCACCCTCGGTCGGCGTTCTCATAAGCGTGAATAGCCTCGTAATTGAAACGCTCGCCCTTTTTGGAACCGAAACCCAATGTTCTCGCAACATTCCGCCCATGACAAGAGGAGTCGGCATCGGCTCCTTTGCCACAACCGAGGAAGAAGCCGGCTCTGATGTGGCGGCCATCCGAACGGAGGCCCTCAGGCGGGGGCGGGGTTATGTCCTCAGGGGAAAGAAGCGCTTCATCACCAATGGTGCGAGGCCTGGTCCGCTTGTGCTTTCGGCGGTGACGGAGAGGCGGCTGGGCCGGCGGGGTATCTCCCTGTTCATACTGGATAAGGGAAGGCCGGGGGTCAGGGTCGCGAGGCTTGAGGAAAAGATGGGCCTAAAGGCCTCGGACACCGCGGATCTTCTCTTCGAGGATTGTACACTCACGAAGGAGGACCTCCTGGGGGTTGAGGGAGAAGGCCTCAAGATGCTCCTTGCGGCTCTCGATAGGGGGCGCGTGTGCGTCGCCGCGCACGCGGTGGGGGTGGGCCGGGCCTGCCTGAGAGCTTCCATTCGTGCCCTTGAGGAGGCGGGCGACTCTCAGGGGAGGCGCTTCATGCTGGCCGATAGCGCCACGGAGATAGAAGCCGCGGAGCTTCTCACCCTCAGGGCCGCCTTCCTCAAAGATGGCGGTCTACCCTTCACCCGTGAAGCTTCAATGGCCAAGCTCTTTGCCACGGAGGCTGCACTCAGGGCGGCTCACCGGGCGGTGGAGTTGGAGGGCCTTGACGGGATAAGGAGGGGAGGTGCCGAAAGGCTTCTCCGGGACGTGAGGCCCGCCACCATCTATGAGGGCACCTCGGAGGTTCAGCGCCTGGTTATCGCCAGGGGGCTCCTGGGCTTGAAAGGGAACTGAGGTGGAGGGCTCATCATTGGCCGGAGGGGATGCGGGCGGAGGGCGCCTGGCCCAGGGGCTGCTCCAGGTCTATACGGGAGGGGGCAAGGGGAAGACCACTGCCGCCCTGGGCCTCGCCCTTAGGGCATTGGGTCACGGCCTCAAGGTCTACGTCATTCAGTTCATGAAGGGGAACATCCCCTATGGGGAACTTCGCGCGGCGGAGCCCCTCTCGCCCCGACTCATCATCCGCCAGATGGGAAGGGAGTGCTTTGTTAACAGGAAAGACCCGGACCCCGAGGACATCCGCCTTGCCCGTGAGGGCCTTGAGCTGGCCAAGGAGGTAATCTCGTCAGGGGAGTGGGACGTTGTGGTGCTCGATGAGCTAAACTGCGCTCTTGATTTTGGTCTGCTTCCCGTATCAGAGGTTCTGGAGATTCTTCGCGGGCGCCCGCCACATGTGGAGGTAGTTCTCACGGGGAGGGGAGCACCCAGGGAGGTAATAGCTCTGGCAGACCTGGTTACCGACATGGCTGAGGTGAAGCATTATTATCAAAAGGGAGTAAGATCCCGGCCCGGAATTGACGTTTAGGGGAAGCTTTCTCAGCGGTCTCGGGAGGGCAAGATGGCTGAGCAGCGGATAAGGGTTCTCATCGCGAAGCCTGGCCTCGACGGCCACGACCGGGGTGCCAAGGTGGTGGCGCGGGCCCTCAGGGATGCGGGCATGGAGGTCATCTACACGGGCCTCCGCCAGACCCCCGAGCAGATCGTGGCGGCCGCAGAGCAGGAGGATGTGGATGTGGTGGGGCTCTCGGTTCTTTCCGGGGCCCATAACTTCCTCTTCCCAAGAGTGATGGAACTCCTGAGGGAGAAGGGGCTGGGGGACATCGCCGTCGTCGGGGGGGGGATCATCCCCAATGATGATATCCCGGCTCTTAAGGAGAAGGGCATAGCCGGGGTCTTCACCCCGGGCTCATCCCTGGATGAGATAGTGAAGTTCATAAGGGAGGTGGTCAAGGAAAGGAGGAAGTGAGCCCTGAGGGCCCGGGACAGTTCTCTCAACTTCATCCGTGAGGGACGGTGACGGTTATCGGAGACCACTGAAGAGAGGAAAGTGGAGCTCAAAGCGAGGTTGACCACGAGGTGGGGTTTTCTTATTTAACAAAAAATGATGGAGAGGTCAGATGGATGAGCCTGTGGTTTCAAGGAAGAAAAATGAAACGGGCAAGCTCTGGGAGCCGACCTCCATACTTTTTCTCATTCTCACCATCTTATCTTTCATCGGAGGAATGGAGGCCGCGTTCATCATCTTTGGCCTCATGCTCTTTGCCTGTGTGATGAGGGCCCAGATATCGCGCTGGATCTGGGGCTCAAGCTTGGTGGAGCAAAGGCCTGAAGAAGCATCAGCCGGGAAGGGTGAGCTTTCGCGGGAGGGGAGGGGAGAAGGAGGTTAGGAATGGGCGTCACCAGTTTTCGGCATCTGGAGCTCTTCTCGCAACAAGGCATTGGCCATGAAAAGGTTCCAGAGACAGAAGGGGGTACCACCCTTTTCAGAGTTTCCTTCCCCGAGGACCTTCGAGAGTTCAATGGCGTGGATACCTTATCCCGGATTTCCCGGATGAGTCGCGTTTTTTTGCTTCTACGAGACGGAGTTGCTGGCGACCGAAGAGAACCCGACAGCCTTGGCCGATCCATCTCGTAATTGGATTGGCCGCGTTCTTGAGCGCACTGGCCTGAAGACGCTGGTCCTTGCACTCGTTCTCGCCCTGGGCGCGTGCTCCGGGCCGGCTGTTAAGAAGAGCCAGGAGACGCCCCTGCCGCCGCCCGCCTTCAAGGTGGACCGGACCCGATCGGACCTGAGTCGGCCCGCCCGCCCCCGCGGCGAAAAGTACGAGGGGCTCATAATCGACACCCACGTGCATCTGGATCCGCCCGGCAGCGGTTCTTACGCGGCGGCGGATCTGGAAGACATCCTGGAGACGGCCGAGAAGGCGGGGGTGGGACGGCTGATTCTCATGCCCACCCCCAACGAGGGGCGGTTCCCCAATCACGAGAAAGGGGTGGAGGAAAAACGCCGCCTTTTGAAGATGGGTGGAAGCCGCGTCGGCCTCCTGTGCGGGGGCAGCTACCTCACCGTCTGGATGCACGAGGCCCTGCGCCGGGGCTACTCGCAAGGGGAGCTGGAAGGGCGGATCGAGCGCCTCGAACGCGAGCTGGAAAGCGGTGACTGCCTTGGTGTGGGTGAGGTCGGCCCCTATCACTTCGACAAGACAGGCAAGATGGCGGTGGTAGAGTTCCCCATGAACTTCACGCCTTTTCTGAAGGTGGTCGGACTCGCCGCCGAGGAAGGGGTGTGGCTCGACCTCCACGCCGAGCCGATGACACCTCAGGGCAAATCCTACGAGGATGAAGTTTTCGGCGGGATTGCTCTGCTGTTCCAGCTCTATCCGGACTTGAAGCTTATCCTTTCGCACACAGGCAGGACCAATCCCAGGAACGCGCGCGCCCTGCTCAAGGCCTATCCCAACCTCATGATGAACCTGAAGGTCGTGCTCAGCACCCGTTTGAATTGGCGCAACCTGGAGGCCATCACCAACGACGATGGAGAGCTCTACGAGGACTGGGCCGCCCTCATGGAGGAGATGCCCGAACGCTTCATGGTGGGCTCGGATGCCAAGTTCGGGCGCCGGCGCTACCCCACGGAGAGGTATCGCAAGGATATCAGGCACCTGCGTCGCCTCCTGGGTAGCTTGGACCCGGCGGCCGCGGCCCTGATCGCCCATAAGAACGCAGAACGCCTTTGGCCAGACTTGCACAAATGACCTTGTATCTATCTCATATTTTTTTCCTGGCGCATGGGTATCGGGTATTATGGATTGCCTTCTCCCCATAGCCATGGGGAGAGGGTGCCCATTCTTGTCCCGGTTGGCGGGACCGAGCAAGGATGAGATAAGGTTTGGGATGGAGGTGGAGATCAGGTTCATGAGAAGCGCCAAATTCAAACCCGCGGATGTCTATTTTCTCCCCGCCCCATGAGATGGCGAGCCCTTCCCATAGCCCTTCTGACCCTTTCCCTCACCTCACTCGCCCTCGCAGGAACTCCCCTCGAGGAGGCCCTTAGAGCCTTCAACCGGGGGAACGAGCTCCTGAGGGCGGGCGACCCAAAGGGGGCAGCCTCGGCCTATCGAGAAGCACTCCAACTCTCCCCCTCCCTCTATCTTGCCCATCACCAGTTGGGGGAGATAGCCTTTGAGAGAAGAGAACTCAAAGAGGCCATAGAACACTACCGGGCCGCCCTCAAGCATAACCCCCGTTACGGTCCCTCCCGGCTGAGGCTGGCCCGGTGCTATGAACTCATGGGAGCAAGGGAAAGGGCCATATTCCATTATGAGGAATACCTGAAGGGCGAGCCTGAGGAGGCATCCGCCCACTACCGGCTGGCCCTTCTTTATAGGGAGTCGGGAAGGTATTCTCTCTCCGCCCATCACTTGCGTCAGGCCCTGAAAAGTGAGCCAGGAAATAAGAATTTCCTCTACCCGCTCTGGTCCTTTTACGCTCTCCACGCGCCAAATCGAAAGCTCGAGCTCAGGTACGGGGCACGTCTCGTGGAGCTCAAGGATTTCAGACCTATAGAGTTTTACCGTACCAGGGCATCCTTGAACTATAATAAGGCCCGCTTTGATGCTGCGGTGCGCGACGCCCTTATGGCCATCGAGATAAACCCGGACTGGCGGGAGGAGAGGTGGAGGGGAGCCTTGGGGGAGCTCAAACGTTACAGGGCCGCTCTTGAGGAGCAGAGGAAGAGGGGGAGCCGGCGTTAGGGCAAAGTTATTCCCCATAAGGGAAACGCCCCCGAGTCTGAGAAACCCATGAACAGCATAGGAGAATGTAGCCATGACCTTCCCTACGACGGCCGTTGACCACGAGACCAGGATCGATTTTGACCGGCTTCGAAGTGACCGCCTCTTACGAGCTCAGGAGCAGCTCGAGAGGTATGAGCTCGGGGCCCTTCTCTGTTTTGACTTCAATAACGTCCGTTACATAACAAGCTCCCATATATGTGAGGTGCTCAGGGACAAGATGGCGAGATATTGCGTCCTCCCCAACGGGGGGGACCCCGTCCTCTTTGACCTGGGGAACATCGTTGAGATGCGAAAGGAGCGCTGCCCCTGGCTCAAGGGGAGGGTCCGCCCTGCACGGGGCACTATGGTGGGGGCTGTTCCCACAGAGGTGGGAGTGCCGAAGGTCTTTGCGGGGGAGATAAAGGATGTCCTTGAGGAGAGCGGCGTGGGAAAGGGCCCCATGGGGATAGACCTTCTGGATTATCCCCTCTATGAGGCGCTGAGGGCCTTGGACATCGAGGTCACCGATGGCCAGCAGGCCATGCACGACGCCCGCATGATAAAGACCAAGGAAGAGGTCGAGCTTCTGAAGCTCTCGGCCGCGCTTGTGAGCGCCGCCTATAACGAGATCGTCAAGGCTATTGAGCCGGGCGTCAGGGAGAGCGACCTTGTGGCGATAGCCAATCACACCCTCTACAGCCTGGGTTCGGATGATGTGGAATGCATAAACGTGATCTCCGGGCCGCGAACGAACCCCCATCCCCATGATTTCTCCGACCGGATAATCCGGCCCGGCGACCTGGTCTTCATCGACATCATCCAGGCCCACATGGGCTACCGGACCTGCTACTACCGCACCTTCGTCTGTGGGCAGCCCACCCGGAAACAAAAGGACCTCTACAGGCAGGCATACGAGTGGCTCTATGCTTCGATTGAGGCTGTCAGGCCCGGGGCGACCACCGCCGACATCGCTCGGTGCTGGCCAGAGGCCGGTGTCTGGGGCTACAAGACAGAGGCCGAGGCCATTCCTCTCGCCTTCGGCCATGGCCTTGGCCTCAGCGTCTGGGAGAAGCCCATAATCACCAGACTTTTCTCCCTGGATCACCCCTTTCCCATCGAGGAGGGTATGGTCTTTGCCCTTGAGACCTATGCGGGGCAGGAGGGTGACATCGATGGGGCCCGCATCGAGGAGGAGGTGGTCGTGACCGCAGGAGGGTGCGAGGTCATCACCAAATACCCTTGCCAGGACCTCATATCCTGCGCGAGCCCCTAGTTTTGGTGGTGGGTTCTTTTGCCGTCGCTCCCGAGGCCGGTGGCTCCGCGGAAAAGACTGTGTAGCTGAGTCTCGGGGGTAATTCCTGCTCAAACCCTGAAGGAGGGGTTCTCATGTCCATCAGCTTCACCCCGGCCTACATCGGAAAGCTGGAGATCAAGAACCGCTTCGTGAAAGCCGCCACGGCCGAGAACATGGCTCTGGATACGGGAGAGGTGAGTGGAGATTTGATAGGCTACTATGAGAGATATGCCCAGCTCGACCTCGGACTGATATTGACGGGCCACATGTACGTTCAGCCTAACGGGAAGGGCCATCCCAAGATGACGGCCATATGCGGAGATGAGTTCATCCCTGGGCTCATGCGCCTTACCGAAGCGGCACATCGCCATGGGACAAGAATTTTTGTCCAGCTAAGTCATTGTGGAGGCCAGATATTTTCTGGTGACGCGGAGCGCGTGGCACCCTCACCCGTCAAGAACCCCATCACAGGCGTCATCCCCCGGGAACTCCGCCCTGAGGAGGTCGAGGAGTTGGTAGCCGCGTTCGGTGATGCCGCCCTCAGGGCCAGGGAGGCTGGATTCGACGGGGTTCACCTCCACGGGGCCCACGGCTATCTCATAAGCGAGTTCAACTCCCCCTATGGAAACCGCCGAGAGGACGAGTGGGGCGGCACACCGGAGAGGCGCTCCCGCTTTCTCTTACGGGTGGTGGAAGACGTGAGGAGCAAGGTCGGCCGGGACTATCCCTTGAGCATCAAGCTCGGAGTCGAAGATGACATGGAGGATGGGCTCAAGAGGGAGGAGGGCGCTCGGCGGGCCCGGGAGCTCAAAGAGGCTGCTATAGATGCCATAGAGGTGAGCTGCGGTTTCATGGACCCCAAGGTCGGAAGCTCCAGGCCGGTCAAGGGACTTAAGGATGAGGCCTATTTCTTGCCTTTGGCGGTGGCCGTTAGAGAGACCGTGGGCGATCTCCCTCTCATCCTCGTGGGAGGGCTCAAGACGCCGGCGCTGATGGAAAGAATGATAGAGGAGGGCAAGGCGGATTTCATCTCTCTCGGACGGTCGCTCATAAGAGAGCCCGACTTCGTCCACCAGATAGCCAGGGGCCGGAAGGAGGCCGCCTCCTGCATAAGCTGCAATCAGTGCCGGGCGGGCTTGGGGAAGAGGGCGCTCAGGTGCTACGTGGAGGAGCCCCTGACCGAGGAGGAAAAGGCCCAGTAAGGGGAGTTAGCGCCTTCACCGGTAGTGACAAGGCCGGCGGGCATATGCCCGCTGCCGAGAGGTGCCTCAAAGGGGCCCCATACGAATGGGAGTTAAAGGAAAGGCCCCCCTCTCTCCTTGACGGCGAGGGGCGGGTCTCCTATACTTGATTTCGCCTTGCCGAGCTTGAACCCTTTATTTCCTTATCGGGGAGCGAACCTTGCCCTTGGCACAGAGACGAAAGAAGGCGTCCGGTTTCTTTCTTCTCACAGGGGCACTTCTTTTTCTACTTCTCCTGGTAGCCTCCTGTTCTAAATCTCCCATAGAAAAAGCCCTGGCGGGAAAGCTAAACCCCGCTGATTCCAACCGGGCTGTGAACACTTACTGCCACAGGTGCCACGTTCACGCCGGACTCGACCCCGATAAGCACATGGCCTCCATGCTGAGGCTCTTCCGGGGGACCGCTCTTGCCCAGGCGCAGGAATGCCGGGAGTGCCACAAAATAAAGCTGGAAGGTACTTTCACATGGTCTCATCGGCACACCATGCGCCCTGAGGCACTTGCCAAAGGAACTCCTAAGTCCCCCGGGTCAAGAGCTGCTGAACCTGCTTCTCCGGCTCCAAAGCCCTCAAAGAAGAAGCGGCGGTGGTATTTCTTCTACCTCTTCTGAGTGGGGTCCAACAGGTCTCTCAGGCCATCGCCCAGAAAATTCAATCCTAAGACCACCACCATTATTGCGAGTCCTGGAAAAAGGGTCAGGTGAGGGGCGATCAGGAGGAAGTCCCTCCCCTCGCTCAACATGGCTCCCCAGCTGGGCCTGGGGGCCTGGGTTCCCAGCCCGAGAAAACTCAGGCCCGCCTCCGCCACGATTGCTCCCGCCATGCCGAAGGTGGCTTCCACAAGCACGGGCGAGAGGGCATTGGGAAGGAGATGCCGAAGGATCACGCGCCTTTCGCCTGAGCCCAGGGCCACCGCCGCCTTAACGAAGTCCGATTCCTTGAGGGAGAGCACCTGCCCCCTCACAAGCCGCGCGTACCCCACCCATCCCAGGACCGAGAGGGCTATGATCACATTGGAGAGGCTCGGGCCCAGAGAGGCCATGAGGGCTATGGCAAGCAAGATGCCGGGGAAGGCCAGAAAGATATCGGTCGTCCGCATGATCACCTCATCGACGATTCCTCCCCGGTAGCCTGCAAGGGCCCCCAAAAGGGAGCCCAGAAGAGCCGAGATGGCCACAGTGATGAGCCCCACCTGGAGGGAGACCCTCGAGCCCCAGATTATCCTGCTCAAGATATCCCTCCCCAGCTTGTCCTGGCCCAAGGGATGGGCAAGACTCGGGGGGGAGAGGCCCTGAGGAAGGTCCTGCCCGACGGGGCTATGAGGCGAAAGAAAAGGGGCGGCCAGGGCTACCGCGATGAGGAGAGCAAGAATGATTGCTCCAACCAGAGTGCCCGATTGTCCCTTCATCTAGCGATACCTTATGCGGGGGTCGAGGAAGGCGTAGAGGATATCGGTGAGGAAATTGGCCAGCACGTAGGCTCCCGCTATCAGAAGCACGCAGCCCTGGACGAGGGGATAGTCCCGCGCGGCTATGGCCTGGATGGTTAGCCTTCCCACCCCGGGCCAGGCGAAGATCGTCTCGGTGATGAATGAGCCCGAGAGAAGCGCCCCCAGCTGGAGTCCCGCCACGGTGATTATCGGAATGAAGGCGTTTCGCATGGCATGAAGGAGCATCACCCTCCCCTCCGCCAGCCCTTTTGCCCTGGCGGCCTGGATGAAGTCCTTGCCCACCACCTCGAGCAGGCTGGCCCGGGTCATTCGGGTGAGGATGGCGGCCATGCTCGTCCCCAGGGTCAAGGCCGGGAGCACAAGGCTCAAGAATCCACCCCTTCCCGAGACGGGGAAAAGGCCGAGCTGAATGGAAAAGAGAATGATAAGGAGCGGCCCCAGCCAGAAATTGGGCATGGATACACCCAGGGTCGCGAGAAACATAGAGCCCCTGTCTAGGGGGGAGTGAGGCCGGCTCGCGGCCAGGGTGCCGAGCGGAATGGCCATAAGGATGGCCACTACTAAGGCCGCGGCCGCAAGCTCAAGCGTGGCGGGGAGCCGCTCGATGAGAAGGGCCTCCACGGGCCTTCCCGTATGCAGGGATTTGCCGAGCTCTCCCTTGAAAAGGCCTCCCATGAAAACGGCATACTGATGGAGTAGGGGCTTATCCAACCCGAGGCTTTGGCGGAGCTCCTCCCTCTGCGCGGGCTGGGCCGTTTCCCCGAGCATGAGGTCCACGGGGTCTCCCGGCAGCACATGCGTTACGAGAAACACAACGGTGGAGACCCCCAGAAGGACCGGAATGAGCAGAGTGAGCCTTCTCAGAAGAAAGCGGCGCATGAGGTTCTCCTATGGCATCAGGGCCACCTTCCTCAGGGAGATGAAATCCTCATCCGGGTAAACCTCAAAGCCCTCGACCTCTCTTGTCATCACAGCCACGTTTGTGCCATGCCAGAGGTTTATGTAGGGGAGGTCCTCGGCGAGAATGCGCTGAATTTCTGCATAGACCTCCCGCCTCCTTCTTATATCAGACGTCCTCCTTCCCTCCTCAAGGAGGCGGTCAACCCTGGGGTTCAGGTAGCCGCCCCGGTTGGCCCCTCGTGGCGGTGCCATCTGTGAGTGGAAGATATAGTAGTAGATATCCGGGTCATCGATTCCCACCCAGGTTAGCCCATAGAGCTGAAAGTTGCCCGAGCGGATGTCGCCGAAAAATGTCCCCCACTCATAAGACCTTATCTTGAGCCCGATGCCCACCTCCCGGAGCTGCTCCTGAAAGACCTCGGCTATGCGGCGCCGGAGCTCATTCTGGGAGGTCTTATAGAGGAGCGTGAAGCGCTCTTTGGGGCCGGGGCCGTCGGGGTCGGGGAGGCCCGCCTCATCAAGGAGGGCCTTCGCCCTCTCGGGCTCATAGCCGTAGCTGGGAAGGCCGGGGGCATGGGCCCAGTGCCCCTCTGGAAGGAGGCTATCGGCCTCACGGGCGAGGCCCTTCATGATATAGCGGATGATGGTCTCGCGGTCTATGGCGTGGGCAAGAGCCCTCCTCACTTTGGGCCTTCTCAGGATGGGGTCCCTGAGGTTCATCCCGATGTAGGAGAAGTTTGTGCCCGGAAAGGTTTTAACCTTGAGGCGGGAGTTTCGCCTAAGCCGCGGGAGAGCATCCGGGGTGAAGGCATTCTGGATGAGCTGCACCCCTCCCCGCTCGATCTCCAGAAGGCGGACGGTGCCCTCGGGGATTATACGGTAGATGACGCGGTCAAGGGGAGGGCGCCCGGCAAAATAGTCATCGAACGCCCTGAGCTCGAGCCTCTCATCAGGGGTGAAGCTTTGGAACCTGAAGGGGCCACTGCCTATTGGGTTTTCCCCGAAAGCTCTTCCGGCCCTCCCGGCCGCGTGCCTCGGGATGATGCTCGCTACCATGGTCGATAGAAAGGCCGCCGAAGGCTCCTTGAGCAAAAATTTCACCTCATAGGGGCCGAGAACCTTCACCTCCTCTATGAAGGCGTAGCTCCCCGCCTTGGGGGAGGCCAGGGCGGGGTCCCGCATGGAATCGAAGGTGTATTTCACATCAGAGGCCCTGAGTTCCCGCCCGTCGTGGAAGCGCACCCCGGACCGGAGCCAGAAGGTGTAGCTCAAGGGGTTCTCCTGCCTCCACCTTAGAGCAAGCTCAGGAGTGAGGCGTGAGGAGCGGTCCCTGGTTATGAGGCGGCTGAAGATGAGGCGGTTTGCCCTGCTTGAGGCGACATCAAGGGCAAAGCGGGGGTCAAGGGAAGTGGGATTGCTCTCAAGGGCGACCACAAGCGTCTTCTCGGCATGCTGCTCCTCAGAGCCGCACCCGCCACTCACCAGCAGGGCCCACAAGAGAGCTGTGAGCAGAAGAAAAGCTTTCATGGATGCTCGGACACTCTAAGAGCTGGCTCTCGGGCGGGAATGAAAAGGTAGAGTGGGTCCCTTCACTAGCCGAAATCTTAACATAGAGGGGCTTCCTGTCAATGGGCGAGGTATGTGAGTCGTTTCCTAACTCGAATCTTATTGTCGGTTAGGACACGGCCGCGCCGTGCCGCCTAATCAGGAAAATAGCAGACCCTGATGAAAATCTCTCCCGTCATGGCACAGCCATGACCTACTCGGCTCTCTCCTCCAAGGGAGACATCCTCCTTTAACTTTTGCCGGAAGCGCAAGCTTTGCCCCAGAAACAGCCAGAAACAAGCCTCACGAAAAACCTTAATTTGTTCGCTATAAGTATTTTATAACTAAAGGGATACTTTTTATTTTTCCCCTCTAGCACGTTTATCTTTAAGTGGCTACTGAGACGGTGCTGAAATGCTGCATTATCTGAGAAGATAGCGTATATTTAGGGGAACTTCCCGTCCCCTTGAGTGCATCCTTATGCCATGGTCCGCGCTATCTCTTAAAGCAGCAGGCCCTGTCCGAGGGAGGGCAGAGATGTGCTGATGCCTAAAAGGCTATAATTCAGAAGCTTGAGGAAATATCCTTATCAGTAGACGACCTTTTTCAGCAGCGTCTTTAGCAGAGTTAATGGTGTGAATGAATTTGATGTCACCGATTTAGAAGCACCGCTGAGGCGAATATGCGCTCAGGCCCTGGCAGAGAATATTCGCATCACCCAACACGCCCAGCAAGAAATGGTTGAGAAAGACGTCACGCTCGATGAAGTCTTAGAAGCTATTTCTGTGAGGCAGATTTTAGAAAATTATCTTGAGCACCGCCGGGGAGCTTGTTGTCTCGTTAGCGGCCTCACCCGTGGCGGCCGTCCTATATATATCGTGTGTACGACAGCAGGGCCATCGCTTATCATCATTACAGTTTATGAGCCTGAACCCCCAAAGTGGGTAACACCAACCGAAAGGAGGCGATAGAGATGAAATGCAGCATTGAAGGGTGCCCCGGCGAATACGAGAGGGGGCAGATCCTGCACACCGTACGCCATCAGGGGCGGGTGATTGTCATTGACCACTTCCTGGCAGAAGTGTGTTCAGTGTGCGGAGATGTACTTCTTAAGCCCGAAACCGTGCGCCGGATTGAAGCCTTGTTACGAACGGAACCCCGCCCCGCGGGGACAGTTCCACTCTACGAGTACGCTTGACGAGGACTTTAGCTAACAGAAAGGCTTGCGTCTGCTGGCTTTCACCCAGATGACTGCTAGAGTGGCATTTCGCAACTCCCTCTGGGTCAGATATCTCTTTTGATGAAAATCAGGCAAAAGGGAGCAAGCCGGGGGGCTGAGGCTGTCCCTAGCCATCATTTATTTGCTACGGATAGTCACGGCGCGGCCGTGAGCTACGCGGTTTCAAGGAGTATCCTCATCATTAAGGATTTCTTACATAAGCCTCTTAACCATTTCCCCTTCTCCGCCAAGGCGGCCGCCCCCCGCAGGCTTGACGCTCGGGAGGGCTTTTGCTAGCCTCTGGAGGAAGGGGATTCTTTTTTTCCGCGTGATCCTGCGGTTGACCCTCTTTACCATTACCCCCCGAGGGGAGAACGATGAGATGTTAAGGGAAAAAGGCTTTTCTCGGCTCTCTTTCCTCCTGAGCCTTCTCTTATTTTTTGCCCTTATGGGCGGAGGGCCCTCCTTTGCGCGGCCGCCCTCCCTGGGGCAGAAGGCGCCCGATTTCAACCTCCAGGGTGTCCATCTCCGCTCCTACGTGGGGAAATCCCACGTTGTCCTCGTCTTCTACCGGGGCTATTTCTGAGCGGTGTGTCAGTGGCAGCTCGTGCAGCTGCAGAAGAACCTCCACGAGTTCGAGCGCCTTGAGGCCCAGGTCGTGGCCGTGAGCGTGGATGATGTGCCCACCATGCAGGAGACGGTGAGAAAGCTGGGCCTCACCTTCCCGGTCATATCTGACGCAGAGGCGCGCATCACGAAACTCTATGATGTCTTTCATGCCGATGAAAAGATCTCAAGGCCCGCGACCTTCATCATTGACAAGCGGGGCATCATAAGGTATCTCCATATCGGTAAGGACTTCAGCGACCGGCCCCCGGTGACGAAGCTTCTCAACCTTGTCCGGTGGCTCTGAAGTCGGCAAAGGATTCCCCCCCGCCCATGAACACTTCCTGGATGCCTTGCTTCCGGAAGGTGATTTTAGCCGAAGAAAGGGCCGTGTGCCTTCGAGCTTCTTGCGCCGCTGGCGATGGGTAATCCTTTATATCATCCTTATCTTCACCACCCTTCCGCTTCTCCCAAAGCTCTGGAACGGTTTGACGGGGCTCTACGGAAGGGCGCCGGGCCTGATCCTGACGGCCTTTCTCGCGGCGGCGGGCCTCGCCCTTTTCCTCTACGCGGTGAGGGCTAAGGGGGAGCGAAGGCCCTGGGTCCTGGGGGGCCTGTTGGCACTTCTTTTGCTATATGGTTGGGAGGTCAGCCGCTTGCCCTTCCCTGTGGAGAGGGTTCATTTCCTTGAGTACGGACTCTTGAGCTTTCTCGTCTTCCGGGCCTTTCAGGCCTCCGGGAAGGAGGGGGTGGGGGGCTGGTGGCTCAAGGCACTCGCCTTTACCCTCTTGGTGGGAGCCGTGGATGAGGTGATTCAGTATATCCTTCCCAATCGGGTGGGGGCTTGGGAGGACGTCCTCCTCAACGCAAAGAGCGGGCTCTATGGGCTCCTTACGACGGCGCTCATAAGGGACCGAGCGGGGGAGCTCTGGGCCTGGCTCCTTCCGCTTAAGGAGGCCGCGTGAGAAAAAGGCTATTCTTTACGCTATTTCTTCTGGCGGGGCTTCTGGCCGCGAGAGCCCCCGCTCTGGGAGAAGAGAGGATCAGGGACCTCAAGAGCTTTAAGCTCCGGGTGGATGATATCCTAAGGAAAACTTGCCCGAAGGGAGCCCGACTCGGCCTGCACATCCTCTCCCTGAATAAGGGGGATGTCCTCTTGGACCATAAGGGAGGGGAGCTCTTCGTGCCCGCCTCAAACGTCAAGCTCATCACGACAGCCGCCGCGCTGCGCGCACTCGGCCCGGACTATACCTTTAAGACATCGCTCTATTTCGAGGGCGGGCGCTCCGGGGGCACTCTCAAGGGAAACCTCTACCTCAAAGGCTCGGGCGACCCCACCCTGGTATCGGAGCGTATGTGGCTTCTGGCGCGGGCGGTGGGCTGGCGGGGCATAAGGCGGATTGAGGGGGATCTTGTGGCCGATGACGGCTTCTTTGAGGAAGAGGAGGAGAGACGGAAGCCAGAAGGCATTGCCGCCTACGGCGCCATTTCTGGGGCCCTTTCCCTTAATTTCAATGTGGCGACTCTTTATGTGAGTCCCGGGGCCAAGAAGGGAAATCGACCGATTGTAGTCCTGGACCCGGAGAGCGAGTATCTCAAGATAGAAAACATGGCCTCTACAGGAGCGCGGGGCACTCGCTTAACCCTCAGGGTTCATCGGGCGGATGCGGGTGAGCAAGACACCATTACCCTCAATGGGAGAATGCCTCTGGGCTCCAGGACCCGCCGATATTATGTGAGCATAACCCACCCCTGGCAATACACGGCCAGAACATTCAAGACCTTTCTGCTGCGGCGGGGCGTTTCGCTTGAGGGCGGGGTGCGCCGGGGGAGGGTTCCCCCGGATGCAGAGCTCCTTCTCGTTCAGGAATCAAGGCCCCTCTCGGCTATAATCGCGGACCTGAACAAGCTGAGCAATAACTTCGTGGCCGAGCAGTTGCTCAGGACCCTCGGCGCCGAGGTGCAAGGCGAGCCGGGTAGCGCGGAGAAGGGCTTGGCCGCTCTGAGGGCCTTCCTCTGGGACCTTGGTCTTCCTGCGGGCAGTTTCCGGCTGGCCGACGGCTCGGGCCTCTCCAGGAGAAACCGCCTCAGCCCCAAGGCCCTGGTGAGAGTTCTGGGGCACATGTTTGGAGATTTCCGCCTGAGGCCCGAGTACGTCGCCTCCCTGAGCGTCATGGGAGTTGACGGCACGGCCGAGAGGCGCCTAGGGGGGACACCGGCCGAGAGGAGGATCCGGGTCAAGACAGGGCTCCTTCACCGGGTTCAGGCCCTATCGGGCTACGCTGTCACCCGGCGCGGGGAGACGCTCGCCTTCTCCATCCTGGTGAATGACAGGTCCTGTGGCTACGATAGAATAAGGCGACTTCAGAACGCCCTCGGTATGGCCATGGTCAACCTCGACCGGCCGCTCGCTTCAGAGGAGCAAATGCCCGAGGCTGCAGCCAAGTCTATGGCCAAGCTGCCGCCTTTCCTCAAGAGGTTCCCAGAAGGTCCCGCTCTAAGGAGGGAGAGCGAGAGAGCAAAAAGACTCAAAGCCAACTCCCTGAGAGGGATATCTCCGAAGAGAAGAGGTGCTCCCCCAGGGGAGGTTCTCGGCGGAGCTACGGGTCTTGCCCCAGAGGCTCCTGACACGCCCCCGGAGAGAGCCCCCGCGCCTCCCGTTCCCCGACATGGCCCTTTCTAAGCCGCCCGACCCCCTTTGGGTTCTGGAGAGCATTGAGCCCGAAAGGGTGAGCTCTCTGGCGCGGGAACTCGGTGTCCCGAGGCTCCTGGCGGAGCTCCTCCTGCGAAGGGGCTTGAGTGAGGGGGAGGAAGCCAGGCTCTTCCTCGACTCCTCTCTTTCTTCCTTCTGCGACCCCTTTCTTTTTGAGGACATGGAAGCCGCCGTGGAGCGGCTCATGCAAGCTCTCTCCTCGCGGGAGCCCGTGGGGGTCTTCGCCGACTACGATGTGGATGGGGTGAGCGCTGCCGCCCTTCTCATAGCCTTCCTTAGGTCCCTGGGTGCAGAGACTCACATCTACATCCCCCACCGGCTCCGGGAAGGCTACGGCCTGAACCTGAGGGGGCTTCAATACCTAAGGGAGAAGGGCTGCCGGTTGGTGGTGGCCGTTGATTGCGGCACGGCCTCTTTGGAGGAGGTGGAAGAGGCGGGGGGGCTGGGGCTTTCGGTCATTGTAGCCGACCATCACGAGCCCGGAGATGAGCTCCCGCCCGCCCTGGCGCTCCTCAACCCCATGAAACCTGAGTCGCGCTACCCTGATAGGGGACTCACCGGGGTAGGGGTCACACTCAAGCTTGCGGCCGCCCTCCGCTCGAGGCTCAGGGAGAGGGGATGGCCGGTCGAGCTTCCCAACCTGCGTGAGATGCTGGACCTTGTTGCGCTGGGAACGGTTGCCGATGTTGCTCTCCTCAGAGGAGAGAACCGAACCCTGGTGAGCCATGGGCTCCGGGAGCTTGCGAAGGGAAGGCGGGTCGGCGTCGCGGCCCTCAAAGAGGTCTCGGGTCTGGGCGAGGGTGATGTGACTGCGGGGCAGGTCGGCTTCATACTGGCGCCGCGGCTCAATGCCGCCGGCAGATTAGGGGAAGCAGGGCTTGCGGCGGAGCTTCTCCTCACGGGCGATAGAACTAGGGCCAGGGCACTCGCCGAGAGACTCGAGGCCCTGAACCGGGAGCGGCAGGCCCTTCAGGAGGGTGTCCTGACGGATGTGAGGGAAAGGCTCAAGAGCCCCGAGCAGCCCGAAGGAGCCAGGGCCATCGTACTCGCCTCTCCCTCCTGGCATCCCGGCGTTCTGGGGATCGTGGCGGCGCGGGTGGCTGAGCAGTACTTTCGCCCCACAGCCCTCATAGCCATTGAGGGTGAGCGTGGGAAGGGCTCTGCCCGGAGCATCCCCACCTTTGACCTCTACCGGGGTCTCATCCAATGCAGCCGAGAACTTCTCTCCTTCGGAGGCCATCGCCATGCAGCGGGGATTACGATAGAAACCTCAAAGGTGGAGGCCTTCCGGGAGAGGCTTGATGAAGCGGTGGGGGAGCAGCTCGGGCCCGAGGACTTCAGGCCTCGTCTGATTCTGGACGGAAGGGCGAGCCTCCCTGAGCTGACCCTGGAGCTCGTGCAGGAGCTCTCTCGCCTCTCTCCTCACGGCCGCGGCAACCCCAGGCCTGTTCTCCTCATCGAGGGGGCGGAGGTCATGGGAGAGCCCAGGCTCTTGGGGAGGGAAGGACAGCACCTGAGAGTCCGCCTGAGGCAAAGGGGGAAGGTGCTGGAAGCCATCGGGTTTCAGGTGGAAGAAGGAGCGAGGAGGCAACTCCTTGACGGCGGGCTTCTGGACCTGGCCGTGAGCCCCGGGCTTAGGGTGTGGGGAGACAGGGCGAGCGTCGAGCTTCAGATTCTGGGTGTAAGACCGGCGGGACCCTCAGGGTAGGGCTTCGCGGAGGAGTTCTTGCGGAAGAGGGAACCCTGGGCTATATTAAATATTAGGAGTTTTTTTGGAGGCCTTCGGCCGCAAGTTTTTGTTCCCTGAAAACAGCTTTTCCTCTGAGCCCTTTGAGCTTTGCCCGCCTGAGGCTTTTTTCTTGAGAAGGAGAAACCCATGCCCCTTTTGCCTGGTGCCGAGCTTCTCACAGAGGCCGTGTCCAAGGGCTATGCCCTGGGCCATTTCAACATTTCAAACCTGGAGAACCTCCAGGCGGCCGTGAGCGCGGCCATCGAGCTCAAATCCCCCATTTTTATAGCTGTTACTGAGGGGGCCGCAAAGTATGCTGGCATGGAGTACCTTGCGGGGGCCGCAAAGCTTGCGGTTCAGGAGGCGGGGCTCCCCATGGCCCTCCATCTTGACCACGGCCAGAACCTCAAAGTGATAGAGAAGGCCATCGAGTGTGGCTTCACCTCTGTGATGATCGATGCCTCCTCCCTCCCCCTGGAGGAGAACATCGAGATGACCAGGAAGGTGGTTGACTTGGCCCATCCGAAGGGGATCTCGGTGGAGGCGGAGCTGGGCCGAATTGGCGGCCGTGAGGATAACGTATCGGTGTCAGAGCGGGAGGCCATGATGGTCGTTCCTGAGGAGGCGGCGCGCTTTCTTGAGGAAACGGGCATAGATTCCCTGGCCCCAGCCGTAGGCACTTTGCACGGCGCTTTCAAGTACAAGGGAAAGGCCCATCTTGACTTCGAGCGTCTGAAGAAGGTGAGGGAGCTAACGGGCCTCCCCCTGGTGCTCCACGGTGCCTCGGGCGTGCCCGGGGATATCGTGGAGATGCTCACCTACTACGGAGGAGAGGTCTCGGGCGCCAAGGGCCTGCCTGATAAAGAGCTCAAGGAAGCCATCTCCCTGGGTGTTGCCAAGGTGAACATAGACACCGACCTCAGGCTTGCCTTCACGGCAGCCTTGCGAAAGGTTCTCATCGAGAACCCCGAGGAATTTGACCCGAGGAAGATCCTCGGCCCAGCCCGAGAGCTCATGAAAAAGGTTGTGATGAGAAAGATGAAGGTCCTGGATTCGGCGGGCAAAGCATAGCCAGAGTTGTGCTATTTCTGGGATGCTCTTGGAAGGAGAGCTCTTTTGTGGCCGAGGGCAAGGTCCTGGTAGGGACGGCTGGATGGTCCTATGAGGACTGGAAGGGTACTGTTTTTCCGCCTAAGTTCCCACGCGGTTTTGACCCCCTGGCCTACATGGCCGAGTATTTTGATTGCCTTGAGATAAACAGCACCTTCTATCGTCCCCCCTCCCCGCAGGTCGCCCGGAGCTGGGCAAGGCGCGTCAGCCGCAACCCGGAGTTCCGCTTCACGGTCAAGCTCTGGCAGGGCTTCACCCACAAACGGGAAGGTTTAAGAGGAGAGGATGTGCGGGGGTTCCTCAGGGGAGTAGAGCCGCTGAGGGAGGAGGGGACATTCGGCTGCCTCCTGATTCAATTTCCTTGGTCCTTCAAGAACGTGTCCGGGAACCGGAGCTATCTCGCGGAGCTTCTCCAGCACTTTCAGGAGCTTCCCCGGGCTGTCGAGCTCCGCCATGGCTCCTGGGATAAGGAAGACTTTTATCGATTTCTTGCCGAGGAGGGCGCGGGCTTTGTCAATATCGACCAGCCCCTTTTCCATCGCTCCATGGCCCCCTCTTCTAGGGCCACGGGCCCGATGGGTTACGTGAGGCTCCACGGCCGCAACTGGGGTGATTGGTTCAGGGAAGGAGCTGGCCGCGATGCCCGCTACGATTACCTCTATAGCGAGGAGGAGCTCGAGCCGTGGCTTGAGAATATAAGACGGGTTGCTCGCAGTGCCGAAGTCACCTTTGTAATAACCAATAACCACTACCGGGGTCAGGCCGCCTGCAATGCCCTTCAAATAAAGGCCTCTCTGAAGGGCGGCCCCATTCCCGTCCCCGCCCCTCTCGTGCGCTTCTTTCCGCAACTGGAGTCCCTCAGCGAGGGGCGGCTTCATCTCTCGCCCCCAGAGCCATAAGCTCCTGGTAGCTCCCTCTATCAAATGGCTTGAGGCTTAAGCCCCTGAGCCCTGGACTGGCAAGGCCCTTGTGAAATACGAGAACTTTGAGTTTCCCGCCCAGGCCCGCGCTATCAAGGAGAGCCTTGGCCCGAAGAATCTCCTGCATGGTTTCCCAGGGTCCCCTTGGCTTCTCTTCTCCCCCGAGTGCCTCAAGCTCCTCCGTGAGGCCAAGGCCCATGAGGAAGTGGGCCTGGTCGGTGAAGCCTGTGAGCTCGAGGCCTAGCTCCCTCGCTTCGAGAAGGAGGCTGGTGAAATCCACATGAGCCGTTATGTCCTGCTCCCCCACTCGCTCGTATGGGTTATGGGAAAGGCCATGGCGGAAGTAGCAGGCAAGCGTCCCCTCCCGCCTATGGGGGGCAAATAGCTCCTGTGCTGAGAATCCGTAGTCGAACATCAGGATGAAGCCCTGATCCAGGGTGGGCGCCACCTCGGCCAGCCAGTCAAGAGCCGCCAAATTCACCTCCCCCCTGAAACCCTCGGGAGGGGAGAGGCCGAGGCGGGGGAAGTAGCTGGCCAGGCGCCCTTCGGAAAGTGGTCCCAAGACCTCCTTAAACTCTCTTCCCTCATGGGCCAGGTAGATCTCTCTCAGCTCATCCCCTTCAAGAGCGAGACGGTGGACGGGGAGGGAATCCAGAAACTCATTTGCGAGGATGCACCCCTCGATGCCGGAAGGCCCAAGGCCTTCCTTCCAGCTCTCGGGCTTCAACCAAGTAACAGGCGGCCCTTTCTGCAAGAGCCCTTGAAGAAGCTCTCTTTGCCTCATCTCCCAGACTGGGAACGGCTCTATTATGAAATAGTGAAGGGCCCGAGAGAATCCAGACCCCAGAGCCATGGCCCCTTCCAGGATGTCGTGGCAGAGCCAGCCGGCTCCCGCTCCGAATTCGAATAGATTGAAGACGGGGGGATCGCCCAGGACATGCCACATATCCTCCAGGCCCTTTACCACCAGGCGGCCAAAGAGATGGCTCTGGTGAGGGCTTGTGATGTAATCACCCCGCCTTCCGATTCGCTCTGCTGAGGAGGCATAATAGCCCTCTCGGGGATGGTAAAGGGCGAGCTCCATGAACTGGCGAAAGGGTATGGGGCCTTTCTGGCATCTCTCACGCAGGAGCTCAACAAGCTCTGGCTTTCCGCTCAACATGGAAAGACCTCAAACCGGACCCATCTTTATAGCATTGATGCCCTGCCCCTCCAGCTCATCCCGAAGGAGGGAGTGGCCCTCGGGCGCCTAAGAAAAGTGCTGGAACCATTATTTTACCTGACTTTCCGCTGAGGTTGGGATGGTTGACGGGCCGGTTGGTCAAAAAAAAGGGGAGGGCTTCAGCCCTCCCCCCATGGAAGCGTTGTGGTCAGACCTCAGTGGGTCTTGATCTTGCCGTGAATTTTCTCTTTGGCGATCTGCTTGGCCGCCCACTCTTCGGTGTGGCTTTCGTGGCAGCCACCCGCATAGGTCCCGCAGGACCAGGGCAGGTTCGCGGCCACCTCAAAGTTGTGGGCAGCCCGGTAGCTGACCCCCTCATCGTCAACGGGAATCTCGGCCATGTGGCAGTCGATGCAGCGCACGTCCTTATGCTCGAACATCTCCTGTCCATAGCCCTGGAAGTCCTTTTCATGCCGATCGGTGTGGCAATACTCGCATAGCATGTTAGCATCATCGAGGTATACGGGGGAGTGCTCTCCAGTGGCGACATCGTAAATGCCGATGGGGGTTCCCCATTCGACCCGTAAGTCGTGCGGCGGATGACAAGCCGAGCAGGTCACCGCCTCCCACTCTTCCAATGGGACCGGCATGTTGTCATCGTGGGTGGCCAGAGGGTTAGCCTGGAACGGTGAGTGGCACTTTGCACAGTAGGTGTTACCATTGGATCCATGGTATGAGTCGGCGTGGTTGCTTTCCAGCCATTTGCCCACCACGAAGGGCATGACGATTGCGCCGGCTCCGGAGTGACAGTCGGCACAGCCATTTGCCTCCGTGCGATCATACGCCCAGCCGGGCGAGGCCATGACGAGCCCGACTGCCGCCGTGAGGGCTAAATAGAAGATAACTATTCTCATGAATCCACCTCCTTCCCCAGCGGTTCAAAGCTGAAACCCTCACAATTAATTCGGCTAGCTCATAGATCACCCCCTTCACAGTACTCAAGCGGCTCTGCCGAGCTGAACTGGGAGTCCGGCTTCAGGAAGGAAAAAAATGGCGAATAAGACACGGGGAGCTTCCTTGAGCCATCAGACTTAAGCAATACTAGATTATGTGGGCAGGAAGTCTAAACGAGGGCAAAAAGCAAAATTCATGCCATGACGGAGTATTCTGTTATCGCTGTAGTGCTTGTAATTTCAAATAGTTAATTCCATTTAGAGGCCTATCCCCCAACCCACCTGTTAGGGGTGCTCCATTTGGCACAGCTTGGTACGCTAAATCACTCAGCGCCAGGCGCGGAAGCAACGGGGAGAAATCTTCGAGAAAGGGTCGGTAGGCATCAAAGGCAAGAAGCGAAGTAAAGGCAACGGAGGGATAAGGTGCGGATATACGCTGACGTGGTGTGGGATAAAACCCTCTCCAGGCGGGAGCATTGAGCCCTCAGCCCAAAATTACCCTCCCTCCAAATAGCCGAAGATATAGCAAATATTATCAGATAGTTTTGGGCCAAACTTTAACATGGTTTATGAATATTCCAGCTTAAAAAAACCCGCAGCATCGGCTGCGGGCCGTGCTTGAGAGCTTGATTCTCAGTAAGAGGGACCCATCATGCCCTGGCCCATGGGGCCACCGGGGCCACGGTGCATCCCGGGCCCCATCATTCCAGGTCCCATCTCGGGAGCCCACGGGCCACCCTGCATCCAGGGGCCCTGCGGACCGCCGTACATCCATGGCCTCCATGGCCTCATCATCCCCGGAGCCCACGGACCTCCGTGCATCCAGGGGCCCATCATGCAGGGGCCACCGGGGCCACCCTGCATCCAGGGACCCTGCGGACCGCCATACATCCATGGCCTCATCATTCCCGGAGTCCACGGACCACCCTGCATCCAGGGGCCCATCCGTCCATACCAGCCCCTTCGGCCGTCGTACCCTCTAAGGATGAACTCCCTCAAGGCTTCCCGCTGCTTTGGGGTAAGAACCTTCTCGGCCTTGAGGCGCATGTTGACAGCTGACCTAAGAATCTCCGTTCGCAGGCGTCCGACCTCTTCCACCTTAGCGAGGGCATCCTTCTCGTTGAGGGAGCTCTCACTCATGATTTCCCGGAAATCCCTGCGGGCGGCCCAGAGGTCTCCCTGGAGCTTCTGGCGCTCCCTTTGGCCCTCGCTCACTATGGCCCTTAGCTGGCTCAACTGCTCCGGGCTCAAGCCTATCTTCTCGCCCATGAACTTGAGCATCTCAGGGTTGCTCCAGAGGCCGGGATAGCCTCCCTGGCCCCAGGGGCCACCCGGGGCTTGGTGCATCCAGGGCCCCATCCCACCACCCCACCCCGAGGGGCTATGGGCCAAGGCTGGCGGTGTCAGAAGGAAAAGGACTGCTCCCAGGGCTGCAATGACAAGCGACAAACCTCTTCTTTTCATGGTGAAGCTCCTTCTGAGAGAACCTAAGCTTTTTCTAATATAACAAATCCATTACGGTTTTTATTCGGTTAGCTCCTCTCTCTCCCTCTCAGGATAGGGTTCGCCTCGTCCCTTCCCTATGCCGTGCCGGGGCCCCATACCCCGTCTGAAACGCCTCATTCTCTCCCAGTTGCGGCGGAACTCGACCCAACGTGCCCGCTGCTCGGGGCTCAAGATTGTTTCAAGGCGCTCCTGGGCTCTCTCTCTGATGCTCTGAAGCTCGGGCCCCATCTGTCTTCTCAGCTCTATCATACGCCTTCGGCTCTCCTCCACGATCTGCTCCAGCTCCCGGCGTTGCTCCTGGCTGAGGTCAAGGTCCCGACCCAAGCGCAGGAGAAAGGACGCCTGGGCCGCAAACCGGCCCGGGGCCACCGGGCCGGGGGAGATGCGCCAAAGAGCCAGGCGGTCAAGAGCCACGCCGCCGGCCACTCCTGTGAGAAATATAAGGGCCATGAGAAGCCCCGCCTTGGTCTTAGCAGTCATGGCAGCTCCTCGCCAGTGCTGGGCGCCACGATAAACTGGATAACGCTCTCTGGGCTCGGCGCCTCGCCGCCTCCAAGGAAAATCTCTTCTTCATTAAGGCTTAAGGGGGAGGCGGAGGCCAGCAGAAGCGGCTCTTCCCCACGGGTGCCGGGGTGCAATGCCACCAAAGCGACCGAAGCCACAAGAAGCAGGGCGCAAACGGCTGGCACAAGACGCCCCCCAAGCCGAGGCAGGAGGAGCCACAGGCTATCCCTCCCGGGCAAAAGCCCTCGGCTCTTGCTCTCGGCCAGGATTCGAGCCCTGACCCCGGGCCAGAGGTCGCGAGCCCTTCCCTCGTAGGACGGAAGGCTGAAGAGCTTTTTGAGAGCGCGCAACTCTTCAAGTCTAGCCCTGAGTTCAGGTTTTTTCCTGAGAAGGGCTTCAAGTTGCTCTCGCTCCCCTTCCCACAGCTCTCCATCCAGATAGGCCGAGAGCTCTTCCTCCCAGTTTTTTCTCCCGAAAAACTTCAAGCCTCTTATTTCCTCTCAAAATAAGGGACAAAGCGCTCCCGCAACCTGGACCGCGCACGGGCCAGGCGGCTCTTCACAGTGCCCACTGAGCGTTTGAGAACTCTGGCTATCTCTTCATAGGACATCCCGTCCATTTCTTTCATCACCAGAGCCTCTCTCTGCTCGGGAGAAAGGGTATCCAGGGCGGCTCCCACCAGCCACCGCCTGGTCTCGAGCTTCTCTTCCGCCTCCTCATGGATTGGCTCATCGGCAAGAATCTCTCGGAGGGCCTCCCTGCGACTCTCCAGAAGCTCTTCCAGAGAATTTGTGGGATGCCGGCCGATTCTCCTCAGCTCGTCCTTGCAGCGATTCATGGCGATGCGGTAAAGCCAGGTGTAAAAGGAAGACTCACCCCGAAAGCTAGGCAGTGAAAAATACGCTTTAGCCAGAACTTCCTGGGTCAGGTCCTCTGCTGCATCCCAGTGAAGGCCTAACATTCCTCGCACCGCTCCCAAGAGCCGCCCCTGGTATCTTCGCACGAGAACCTCAAAGGCCTCAAGCTCTCCCGAGAGGGAGCCTTCGACAAGGCGGCTATCGCTCGGCTCGCGGACATCTTCCCCGGCTCCCATTTCTCCTCTTCTCTACGGTGTTAGACGGCCGGGGGTTCCACCTCCCGGGGGCCGAGGGGCAATCTTGAGGGCATTTTCCGTTGACAGGGAGGACGCCTTAAAATATGATTATAAAGGAAATCAGGCCTTTAGGGCCGAGAAAAGCATGCTCCTCCCAATACCCCACTGAGGAGCGGGGGCGCCCGGCGAAAAAGCTCGAGGTGTCCCCTCTCCTCTTTTTCAAAGGGAAAGGGGCAGAGCCCTCGACGCGATAGGAGTTCTTGCCAGGGGGGGGTTCCCATGAAGGTGAAGGTTAAATGTTTTGCCTGGGCCCGAGACGCCACGGGGAAGGAAGAGATAGAGGTGGAGCTTGAGGGCAATGCCTCGGTCAGGAGGTTGCTCCAGAAGCTTGCCGGGGATTACCCGCGGCTTGAGGAGCGGCTTTCCACGATGGCGGTGAGCGTAAATCAGGAGTTCGCCCGACCCGGTGACCCTATCTCGGACGGCGATGAGATAGCCCTCATCCCCCCGATAAGCGGAGGCGGGAAGGATGTTTGAGATAGCCGAGAGGCCCATCAGCCCGCATGAGGTGATGGAGGTAGTGGCCGATGAGGCCAATGGCGCGATAGTGCATTTCAGCGGCGTGGTCAGGCGCTACTCCAGGGGAAGGAGGATCAGATACCTGGAGTATCAGGCCTATCCCGAAATGGCGGAAAAGAAGATGAGGCAGATAGGCCGGGAGATTGCCGAGCGGTTCGGTATAGAGAACCTCGCCATGGTCCACCGCGTGGGCCGCCTGGAGGTGGGAGAGAACGCGGTGGTCATAGCCGCTGCCGCTCCCCACCGGGACGAGGCCTTCAAGGCCTGCCGCTATGCCATCGACCGGCTGAAAGAGGTGGTTCCGATCTGGAAGAAGGAGGTCACAGAGGAGGGGGACTACTGGGTAGAGGAATGTGCTGTGGACTCGGAGAGAGCGGCGGGGCATGGTCAGGGTTAAGGTCTGCGGCATCACAAATGAGGTCGATGCCCTCGGGGCGGTAGAGGCTGGCGCCGACGCCCTGGGCTTTAATTTTGTGGAAGGAACGCTAAGATGCTTAGAGCCCGAGAGGGCCCGTGCCATAATAAGAGACCTTCCCGCTTTCGTGGCCACGGTGGGGGTATTCGTGGATGCCCCTCTGGGGAGGATGAGAGCCACGGGGAGGCTCTGCTCCCTCACCCTCCTTCAGCTCCACGGAGAGGAGCCTCCCGGGGTGTGTCGCGCTTTAGGGGCTGAAGGCTGGCGCATAATCAAAGCCTTCAAGATGAAGGGGCCGGAGAGCCTGGAGGAAATGCGCCGCTACCGCGGCTGCGCCCGCCTTCTTGACGCTTACCAGCCAGGTCTCGCAGGAGGTACGGGAAGGAGCTTTGATTGGGAGCTGGCGGCAAGAGCCCAGGAGGAAGCGCCCATAATCCTGGCGGGCGGCCTCACGCCAGAGAATGTGGAGGAGGCGGTGAGGAGGGTTAAGCCCTATGCTGTAGATGTTTGCAGCGGTGTGGAGGCTGAGCCTGGGCGAAAGGATACGGGACTTCTCAGGGATTTCATCAAAAGGGCAAAGGCGGCTTTAGATTGAGGGCCTTGAAGTGGGGGTTTTGAGGAAGGGAAGGGCGGTCTCAGAGCTCGAGAAGAAGGGGCACTTCGCCTCTTACGGGGGCCAGTTTGTGCCCGAGACCCTGATGCCCGCCCTGAAGGAGCTCGAAGAGGCCTATGAAGAGGCTTCCAAGGACCCTACTTTCAGGGCCGAGCTGGACTATCTCCTGAATAAATATGCAGGGCGCCCCACCCCCCTCTATCACGCTGCACGGCTCTCGGCGGCTCTTCCCGCGGGAAAGGTTTATCTCAAGCGGGAGGACCTCGCTCACACTGGAGCCCACAAGATAAACAATACCCTGGGCCAGGCGTTGCTGGCAAAGCGCATCGGGAAAAGCCGCCTGATTGCGGAAACTGGAGCGGGGCAGCACGGGGTCGCGACAGCCACCGCCGCCGCCCTCATGGGGACCGAGTGCGATATCTACATGGGCGAGGAGGATATGGAGCGCCAATCGCTCAATGTCTTCCGCATGCGCGTCCTGGGAGCAAGGGTCATCTCGGTCACGTCGGGCACGAGAACCTTAAAAGACGCCACTAACGAGACCCTGCGCGACTGGACGGCCTCCGTACGCTCCACCCACTACGTTTTGGGGTCGGTCGTGGGGCCCCATCCTTTCCCCACGATGATCCGCGACTTCCAGTCCGTCATCGGAAAGGAGGCTCGAGACCAGATCTTGGAAAAGGAGGGAAGGCTCCCCGAATACCTCCTGGCCTGCGTGGGCGGTGGCAGCAATTCCATCGGGTTGTTCCATCCTTTCTTCACGGACGAGGATGTCGCCTTCATAGGGGTGGAGGCCGCGGGGGAAGGTCTTGAGACGGGAAGGCACGGTGCCGCCCTGGCGGTGGGGCGGGTTGGCGTGCTCCACGGGAGCAGAAGCTATCTTCTCTACGACGATGACGGCCAGATTCACCCGGCCCATTCCATCTCGGCGGGCCTCGACTACCCGGGGGTGGGCCCCGAGCACAGCTTCTACAAGGATATCGGAAGGGCAAGCTATGTATCCGTAACCGATGAAGAAGCTGTCCAGGGATTCAGGCTGCTTTCCCGCACCGAGGGGATAATTCCCGCGCTTGAGGCCGCTCACGCGGTGGCCTACCTTCCCACCTTGGCCCGAGAGCTGAAAAGGGGCTCCCTCGTTGTTCTCTGCCTTTCGGGAAGGGGAGATAAAGATGTGGAGGTGGTTTCCCGATTCCTCGAGGAGCGTGGAGAGGGCTAGGTGGAAAGAATCGCCCAGACCTTCAAGAGACTCAGCCGGGAAGGGCGAAAGGCCCTCATCCCTTACATCACTGCAGGCGACCCCAGGCTCTCCTTCACCCGCACTCTCCTCCCCAGGCTCGCTGAGAGTGGGGCAGACCTCATAGAGCTGGGCATCCCTTTTTCAGACCCCATAGCCGATGGCCCTACGATCCAGAGGGCTTCCCAGAGGGCCCTCGCCTCGGGGACTACCTTGAGGCGTGTCCTTGGCCTCGTAGGAGAGCTGAGAGATGAGGTTGAGACCCCCCTTATTCTCATGACCTATTATAATCCGGTCGTCGCATACGGTGAGGAGGCCCTGGCGGAGGATGCCCTTAGGGCGGGGGTGGATGGGCTCATCATCCCGGACCTTCCGCCTGAGGAGGCGGCTATCCTTCGGGAGAAGACGCTGGAAGCAGGGCCGGACTTGATCTTCATGCTCGCTCCCACGAGCACCCCTGAGCGGGTGGAGCTGGTGAAGGAGGTCGGACGGGGGTTTATCTATTATGTGGCCCAGATGGGCGTCACTGGAGCCAGAGAGCGGCTGCCGGAGGAGCTGGCGGGGGCTCTCCTGCGGCTCTCCTCTCAGAAAAGCCTTCCTCTGGCCGTGGGTTTCGGGATTAAGACGCCCGAGCAGGCGGTGAGGGTGGCTTCCATGGCTGATGGCGTCATCGTGGGAAGTGCCCTCATAGAGGCTATGGAGAAGACGCCCGATGAGGCGGAGAAGGTCGGGGCGGCCGTTCGTTTTATACGGGCGATGGCGCAAGCCCTGAGGGAGCGTGCGGGGGCTTCCCTCGCCTAGGAGGATCACTCACTTGGGAATGACCATAACCGAGAAAATCCTGGCGGCCCACGCACAAGAGGAGCACCTCGAGCCCGGCCAGCTCATCATGGCGCGGGTGGATGTGGCTCTAGGAAATGACATCACCGCCCCCATTTCCATTGCAGAATTCAAGAAGGCGGGGGCCGGTCGGGTCTTTGACCGGGACCGAGTGATCCTCGTTGCCGACCATTTCACCCCGAGCAAGGACATAAAGGCGGCCGAGAACGTGAAGGTGCTGAGGGAGTTTGCCAGAGAGCAGGAGCTCACCCATTTCTTCGAGAGCGGCTCCTCAGGCATAGAGCATGCGCTTCTTCCCGAGCAGGGCCTCGTGCATCCCGGGGAGCTCATCATAGGGGCCGACAGCCACACCTGCACCTACGGGGCGCTCGGTGCCTTCGCGACAGGTGTCGGGAGCACGGACTTGGCTGCGGGCATGATAACGGGGGAGCTATGGTTCAAGGTGCCCCAGAGCGTTAAGTTTATCTTCAGGGGAAAGCTAATGCCCTGGGTATCGGGAAAGGACCTCATCCTTTATACCATCGGTAAGATAGGGGTTGATGGTGCACGATATGAGGCGATGGAGTTTGAGGGGGAGGTCATAGAAAGTCTTCCCATGGATGACCGCCTGACCATCTGTAACATGGCTGTTGAGGCCGGGGCCAAGAATGGCATCATCCCCCCGGATGATATAACGCTCGAATATATGAAGGGCCGCTCCCTAAGGGAGTTCAAGCTATACCGGAGCGACCCCGATGCCAGCTACCGGCGGGTCTTCGAGTTTGACGGAGCGGAGATAGAACCCCAGGTCGCCTTTCCCCATCTCCCCGAGAACGTAAGGCCCGTGGGGGAGGCCGCCCATGTGACGATAGACCAGGCTGTGATCGGCTCTTGCACCAACGGGCGGCTCTCGGACCTGCGTGTCGCGGCCCGGATTCTCAAAGGGCGCCGAGTAAACTCAAACGTGCGCCTCATACTCATTCCGGCGACCCCAACCATTTACCACGAGGCCCTTAAGGAGGGGCTCATTGAAGCCTTCCTTGAGGCGGGGGGTGTGGTTTGCCCTCCCACCTGTGGGCCGTGCATCGGCGGACACATGGGCGTTCTGGCCGAAGGGGAGCGGGCTGTTTCCACCACTAACCGGAACTTTGTGGGCAGGATGGGTCATCCCAAGAGTGAGGTCTACCTGGCGAGCCCGGCCGTGGCGGCGGCCTCGGCCGTCATGGGCCGACTGGCCCATCCCGAAGAAGTTCGATAAGGAGAAGGAGATGGAGTTCGAGGGCGCGGTCATAAAATACGGTGATAACGTGAATACCGATGTTATCATTCCTGCTCGGTATCTCACCATAACAGAGCCCTCTGAACTTGCCGCCCACTGCATGGAGGACCTTGACCCCGATTTTCACCTTAAGGTGAGCCCGGGGGATATCCTGGTGGCGGGAGAGAACTTCGGCTGCGGCTCCTCCCGCGAGCATGCGCCCCTCGCCATAAAGGCTTCGGGAATAGCATGTGTCATAGCATCGAGCTTCGCCCGGATCTTTTACCGAAACGCGCTTAACATCGGTCTTCCCATCCTGGAATGCCCCGAGGCCTCGCGAGGGCTTGAGGCCGGGGATAGGGTGAGGGTGAGCCTCGGCGAGGGTGTCATCAAAAACCTGAGTCGGAGTGCGGCGTACCGAACAGTTCCTCTCCCCCCCTTCATCCAGGATATCGTGGCCGCTGGCGGCCTCATGAGCCACATAACCTCCAGGAGGGCCTGAGGTGGCCCACCGAATAGCCCTCATGCCGGGGGATGGAATCGGCCCAGAGGTGATAGCTGCAGCCAGGGCCGTCCTCAAGGCCGTGTCGGAGCGTTTCGGGCTTGAGTTTGAGTTCAGGGAGCTCCTGGTGGGAGGTGCCGCCTATGAGAAACAGGGCGTCCCCCTTCCCGAGGAGACCCTCAAGGTCTGCCGCGAGTGCCGCGCGGGGCTCCTCGGAGCCGTGGGGGGGCCCCGCTGGGAGAGCCTTGAGAGGGACCTTCGCCCCGAGCGCGCCCTCCTCGGCCTGAGGCGGGAGCTTGACCTCTTCGGGAACCTCCGCCCAGCCAAAATGTTTGACGCCCTCGTCGATGCCTCAACCCTCAGGCCGGAGGTGGTGCGGGGTCTCGACATCCTGGTTGTGAGGGAGGGGACGCGCGGCATCTATTTCGGCGAGCCTCGGGGAATAGAAGATTGCGGGGAGGGCGAGAGGGGCTTTAACACCATGACTTACACCAGGGGCGAGATAGAGCGCATCGTGCGCATGGCCTTTGAGCTGGCGAGGAGGCGGCGGGGAAGGGTGACCTCCGTCGATAAGAGCAACGTGCTTGAGGTGATGGAGCTCTGGCGGCGGGTGGCCACAGAGGTGGCCCGTGATTTCCCGGAGGTTGAGTTCGGCCACATGTATGTGGATAATTGCGCGATGCAGCTCGTGCGGAATCCCAAGCAATTTGATGTTATAGTTACCGGCAATGTGTTCGGCGATATTCTGAGCGATGAGGCCGCCATGCTCACGGGCTCAATCGGCATGCTGGCCTCGGCCAACAAGAGTGCGGGTCCGTTCGGGATCTATGAACCCGTTCACGGGAGCGCACCCGATATAGCCGGAAGGGATGGGGCAAACCCGCTGGCCGCCATACTATCGGCGGCCATGATGCTGCAGTACTCTCTGGATGAAGTCGAGGCTGCGGGGGCCATCGAGCGCGCGGTGGGGCGGGTACTCGAGCGAGGTTATCGGACGGGTGACATTCATACGCCGGGCAAGGAACTCGTGGGCACAAAGACCATGGGACATCTTGTGGCAGAGGAGGTCTTGAGAGATGGCCGGTAAGAGGGGCTTGCGGGTGGCGGTGGCGGGAGCCACGGGCGCCGTGGGAAGGGAGATGCTGGCGGTGTTGGAGCAGAGGGGCTTTCCGGTAGCGGAGGTGAAATGCCTGGCCTCGGAGCGCTCGGCTGGAAAGCGCCTTCCCTTCAAGGGGAAGGAAGTGGAAATAAAGAGGCTCTCACGGGATTCCTTTGACGGGGTAGACCTCGCTCTCTTCTCCGCGGGCGGCGCGAGGAGCCTTGAGTTCGCGCCGGAGGCCGTGAGGGCCGGGGCCACAGTGGTGGACAACAGCAGCGCATTCCGCATGGAGAAGGATGTCCCCCTGGTTGTCCCTGAAGTGAACCCCAAGGATGTGGCCTGGCATAAAGGCATCATCGCCAACCCCAACTGCTCCACCATCCAGATGGTCGTGGCACTCAAGCCGCTTCACGATGCCGCCAGGATAAAGCGCATCGTCGTTGCCACCTATCAGTCGGTATCTGGAACCGGGCTCAAGGCCATGGATGAGCTGGACCGGCAGACGAGGGCCATTCTGGAGGGAAAGCCCATCGAGAAGAAAGTCTACCCACATCAGATAGCTTTCAACTGCCTCCCCCATATCGATGTCTTCCTTGAAAACGGCTATTCCAAGGAAGAGATGAAGATGGTCAACGAGACCAGGAAGATTATGGGAGATGACTCCATCAGGGTCACGGCCACGACGGTGAGGGTCCCTGTATTCAAGGCTCATAGTGAGGCGGTAAATATCGAGACCGAGAGGAAGCTCACGGCTCATGAGGCCAGAGAGCTTCTGCGCCGCGCGCCCGGGGTCATATTGCTCGATGACCTGGGCCAGAACCTCTACCCCCTGGCCGTAGACGCGGCCGGGAGGGATGAGGTTTTTGTGGGGAGAATCCGCGAAGACATCTCCTGCGAGAAGGGCCTCGACCTCTGGGTCGTCTCTGATAACCTCCGCAAGGGGGCGGCGCTCAACGCTGTGCAGATAGCGGAGCTTCTGCTTCGGGAGGGCTACTTCAAGGGTGCCCCCGCCGGGAGGGTTGCCGCAAGAGGGTAAGACAAGCCTCCGGTCGTTCGAAAGAAGGGGACATGAGCGAAGCCCTAACAGGTGTAATCGGCGGAAGCGGGCTCTACCAGATGGAAGGCTTTGAGGGAGCCCGGGAGGTTGAGCTGGAGACCCCCTTTGGCTCCCCCTCGGGCCCTTATCTTCTAGGGCGGCTTGAGGGAAAGCCCTTTGCTTTCCTGCCCCGCCATGGCAAGGGCCACCGCCTCATGCCCTCTGAGCTTCCGTTCAGGGCCAATATCTGGGGATTTAAGAAGCTGGGGGCCCAGTGGATAATCTCGGTGAGCGCTGTCGGAAGCCTTAGGGAGGAGATAGAGCCGGGACACATCGTCATCCCCGACCAGTTTTTCGACCGAACCAGAACACGGGTGGCCACTTTCTTCGGCGATGGCATCGCGGGCCACATAACCTTTGCCGACCCCATCTGCCCTGAGCTCGCAGGGGCCCTCCACCGGGCGAGCCAAGCGGCGGGTGCCACAGTTCACAAGGGGGGTGCCTACGTCTGCATGGAGGGGCCCGCCTTCTCCACCCGAGCCGAGAGCAGGCTCTACCGGAGCTGGGGCCTGGATGTGGTGGGCATGACCAATATTCCTGAGGCGAAGCTGGCGCGGGAGGCGGAGCTCTGCTACGCCACCCTTGCGCTCGCCACCGACTACGACTGCTGGCACGAGAGCGAGGAGGATGTCACGATCGAGGCCGTTCTGGGGGTCATAAAGAGGAACGTGGAAATGGCCCAAAAGATAATCAGGGCGGCCGCACGGGAGATGGGAGAAGTGCCGCACTGCTCCTGTCCGAGGGCTCTCGAGAACGCCATTCTCACCTCTCCTGAGCTCATCCCGGCGGAGGTTAAGGAGCGCCTTTCAGTCATAATCGGAAAATACATAAAGTAAGGGGAACTATGGGGACACGTTCAAGAGAGCTATTTGCCGAAGCCCTGCGATACATCCCCGGAGGCGTGAACAGCCCTGTCAGGGCCTTCAGGGCTGTGGGGGGAGAGCCCCTTTTCATCTCCCACGCCTCGGGCTCCAAGCTCTACGATGCGGATGGCAAGGAATATATAGACTATGTCGCCTCCTGGGGGCCTCTCGTGCTCGGCCACGCACACCCCGAGGTGGTCGAGGCCATAAGGGAGGCTGCGGGGAGGGGGACGAGCTATGGGGCTCCCACAGCCCTCGAGACCGAGATGGCGAGGCTCATTGTGGAGTCCGTGCCGAGCGTAGAGGTCGTGCGCCTCGTGAACTCGGGCACCGAGGCCACCATGAGCGCCATAAGGCTCTCCAGGGGGGTGACGGGCAGGAAGAAGATAGTAAAGTTTGAGGGCTGCTATCACGGCCATGCCGACTCCCTCCTGGTTAAAGCGGGCTCAGGGGCCACCACCTTCGGGGTGCCCGACAGTGCGGGCGTTCCTCCTGAAGTTGCCCGCTTCACCCTGAACCTCCCTTTCAATGACGCTGACCTGCTCGGCGGAGTAATGGAGAAGGAGGGAGGGGATGTTGCCTGCGTCATCGTGGAGCCGGTTGCAGGCAACATGGGGGTCATCCCGCCAAGGCCGGGATTTCTGGGGGAGCTCAGGCGCCTGACCCGAGAGCACGGCACGCTTCTCATCTTTGATGAGGTCATAACAGGGTTCAGGTTGGGCCTCGGCGGGGCCCAGGCCCTTTACGGCGTGGAGCCAGACCTCACCTGCCTGGGCAAGATAATAGGAGGCGGCTTGCCCGTGGGGGCTTACGGCGGAAGGCGGGAGGTGATGGAGGCTATAGCCCCCGGGGGGGGTGTCTACCAGGCGGGGACACTCTCGGGGAACCCTCTCGCAATGGCGGCCGGTCTTGCGACTCTGAGGGTCCTCTCAAGGCCCGGCATGTATGAGGAGCTTGAGGCGAAGGCCGAGTCCCTCTCATCGGGCCTCAAACGGGCGGCGGAGGCCGCGGGCGTTGCCGCCTTCTTCACGAGGGTTGGCTCCCTCATGGGCCTTTTCTTCACGGGCGAGGAGGTGGCCGATTACGCGGGCGCCCGAACCTCCGATACGGAGCGCTTTGCCCGGTACTTCAGGGCTCTGCTTGAGGAGGGGGTCTATGTGGCCCCCTCTCAGTTTGAGGCAAGCTTCATGAGCCTGGCTCACACCCAGGAGGATATAGAGCGCACGGTGGCCGCCGCGGAGAAAGCTTTCTCTTCCCTTTAGGGCCGCCTCGGAGGATTCCAAGTGGGCGAGCGCAAGAAAGGGCGTTTTCTTCTCTTCCTTACCCTGGCCTTCAGCCTCTTTCTCCTTGGCCTGGCCACATTCTCCAAGGGGGGGCTCCTCGATGTCCTGAGGCTCGAGCGGAGGATCGAGACCATTAAGGCCGACCTCCATGGGATCGGGGCCGAAAACGAGCGCCTCCGCCGGGAGGTCCGCTCCCTCAAGACTGACCTCCGCTACATAGAGAAGATCGCCCGTGAGGACCTGGGGCTCGTCAAGCCGGGAGAGCTGGTATATGAGTTTATCCCCCGTGAGAAGAGAAAAAAGTAGCGGGAACTCTCACGAGTTTTGTGTAAGGGTCTTAAGAGGGTGTCTTTTCCACTGAGCCTTCCCCAGCCCGCTCCCAGGCTCTCATATCGCCCGAAGAAATCTCTTCAACCCCCTCCAGGGGAAGCTCCTTCTCCCAAAACTTTCGCATTTCTTGAAATGCTCAGCCCAAATCCTTATTCTCATAGAGATAGAGCGGTCTCGGCTGTGTGGATGTGATGCTCATTTTTATTAGTTATCAATAAGCCGGGAAGAGTCCGACCTCTCTTTTCGCCATGACACCCTTCCCACACAAAAAACGGCGCATCACCGGCGAGGGGTCTCACGTTGACAGCGGTGTCTTCCGGAAAATATAATTTCTTCTCCTCCACAGGGTGTGGCTCTAAGGAGGAGGGCTTTCCATGCTGACCAGGGAATTCAGGCTCCCTTATGGTTCGGAGGAGCGACCGGTCAGACTCCCCGCCGATGACGTCATTCAGGTCTTCGAGCCGAACCCACTTCCCGCGGTCGGCGATGCCGGGGCCGCCATCCGCCACGCTCTGGCACATCCCACCGGGACCGCGCCCCTTCGGGAGCTTGTGAGGCAGCGTGATGAGGTTTGCATCCTCGTGAACGACTTCACACGGATGACCAAGACCGACCTCTTCCTCCCGATCATCGTGGAGGAGCTCAACGCGGCCGGTATCCCCGATGAGCGAATCTTCGTCCAGTTCGCCAACGGCAACCACGTCCAGCAGACACGGGAGATGCAGGAGCGCATCGTGGGGCCCGCGATGGCCAGTCGCCTCAGGCTCTACGACCACGACTGCTGGACGCTCGAAAAACACGCCTCTTACGGGAAAACCTCAAGAGGCACGCCAGTCCTAATCAACAGGCGGGTAACGGAGGCGGACCGCATCATAATGACGGCCGAGATCAACTTCCACATCCTGGCCGGATACAGCGGCGGGAGGAAGAGCCTGGTGCCCGGGGTGTGCCACAACGACACGATCCTCCAAAATCACCGCATGATGTTTCACGAGTGCGCCCGGCCAGGCCGCCTGGAGGGCAATCCCATTCACGAGGACATGATGGAGGCGTGTGCGCTCATGGGGCCGGATTTCATGTTGAACGTCGTCCTGAACCCGGCCGGGGGGCTGGTGAAGGCTGTGTCGGGTCACTACGCGCGGGGGCACCTGGAGGGGTGCGTGGTCGTAGACCGCATGTACCGATGCCCATTCCAGGAGCTGGCCGACCTCGTGGTCGCCAGCTGCGGGGGATTGCCCATGGACGTGGAGTTCCGCCAGGCCCACAAGGGGCAGGAGAACGCCATGCAGGCGCTGCGGCCCGGGGGCGTGCTCATCTATTTGGCCGAGTGTCGGCTGGGCCACGGCTCAGATGAATTCTACGAATGGATTACCACCTGCGGCTCTCAGCAGGAGATAAGAGAAGCCCTGGAGGCGAAGTACACCACGGGCGGGATGAAGGCCTTCTGGGTCGCCCGTCTGGCGAGCATCGCCGAGACGATCCTGGTCTCGGAGATAGACCCCGACACGGTTCGGAGGCTACGGATGACACCCGCCGCCTCGGTCGATGAGGCGCTTGATATGGCCCTGGAGCGCGTGGGCAAGCACCCGAGAATAAGCGTCATTCCGTACGCAGCCCTTACCCTTCCGAGCCGTGAGCAAGGCTGAAGCCGGGGCCGCATGGGTGAGGCTGGAAGGATAGCGTGGAGAGCGCTCTTGCCGACCTCAAGGCCGGCAGCCGTGTGGCGGTGGATGAGCACGGCACCGTACCAATCACTTCTCCCTTCGGGAGAACCCATATAGGGTTCGAGTCAACCTCTTCGTCGCGGGCAGCACCGCGAACCTCTCGATCAAGGCCATCACAAGGAGATCGCTCCCCTTCATCTGCGGTCTCCTCTTGCTCTTGATGATCGCCTCCTTCGTCCCGCAGATATCCCTCCTGTTGCCCTCGTTCCTTTTCTGAGGGCGCGGCTTCTGGCTGGCTTCGGCAACTTCGCCTTTGCGCCTTGCGCGGCTGGGGAGGGGCAAGTATAATAAAATTCTTTAGGGAAAGAAGGAGAGACCTCTTTATTGCCCAACTTCTTAGCGTAACCTGGGAGGCTGGTCTCATGGCAAAAGAAGTGGTGTTCCTATCGGGTGCAAGGACGGCCTTCGGGACTTTCTGCGGAAGCTTGAAGGAAAAAACAGCTACCGAGCTCGCGGTCGTGGCCTCCGCTGAGGCCATAAAGAGGGCGGGCATCGAGCCCAAGGAGCTCGACCATGTCATCATGGGAAACGTGGTCCAGTCGAGCGCCGATGCACCCTATCTGGCCCGTCACGTGGGCCTGAGGGCGGGCACGCCCGTTGAGACCCCGGCCGTAACCGTGAACAGACTCTGCGCCTCTGGCTTTCAGTCCATAGTCATGGGAGCCCAGCAGATCCTCCTGGGCGAGGCTGATATCGTGCTCGCAGGGGGCACCGAGAGCATGAGCCAAGCCCCTCATGTCATCCGGGGAGCGAGGTGGGGAATCCCCTTCCGGGGAGGGGAGCTGGAGGACACCCTCTGGCAGGCCCTCTACGATAAGTACCCCGACATGCCCATGGCCATAACCGCGGAGAATCTGGCCGAAAAGTACGGCATCGCCCGGCAGGAGGCGGATCGCTTTGCCTATGAGAGCCAGATGAAGGCAAAGGAGGGCTGGGAATCGGGGAGACTCTCTGAGGAGATCGCGCCCATTGAGCTCAAGGACCGGAAGGGAAACGTGGTTGAATTCAAGCAGGATGAGCATCCGAGGCCAGGGACCACTCCGGAGAGTCTGGCCCGCCTCAGGCCTGTTTTCAAAGCTGATGGTGTAGTTACAGCAGGAAACGCATCGGGCATCTCAGATGGGGCTTCCGCCATGGTGCTCGCTTCGGCTGAGAAGGCCGAGGAGCGGGGTCTCAGGCCCATAGGGCGCCTCATCTCGTGGGCTGTCTGCGGCGTTGACCCGAGGGTCATGGGCATCGGACCAGTGCCCTCCTCGAAGAAAGCCCTCGAGCGAGCTGGCCTCAAGCTGGATGATATGGACCTCATCGAGATAAACGAGGCCTTTGCCCCGCAGTATCTGGCTGTTGAGAAGGAGCTTGGCTTAGACCGGAGCAAGGTTAACGTAAACGGCGGCGCCATCGCCATAGGCCACCCCGTAGGCACGAGCGGAAACCGGCTAACCGTTACGATCCTTCATGAGCTCCGCCGCAGAAAGGGGCGCTTCGGGCTGGCGGGAGCCTGCATCGGGGGTGGCCAGGGGATGAGCCTTGTGGTAGAGGCCCTGAGCTGAGAGGCTGGAAGGGGGCGGGGGCTTAGGGCCAGGGGGAGAACCCTCTGACTTTAGGGGCTGATGAGAGCCTCCTTATTTTTGGGCTAAGAAAAGGGGAAGAAATATGGCCATCTCAAAGGTAGGGGTTCTGGGATGCGGCCTCATGGGAGGAGGCATAGCCCAAGTTTCAGCTCAGGCGGGTTTTCCCACCCTCGTGAGGGAGCCCGATGGAGCGCTCGTTGAAAAAGGGCTTAAATCCATCACCTCCTCGATGGCCAAGGGGGTGGAAAGGGGAAAACTCTCTCAGGAGGAGATGGATAAGGCCTTAGCCAACATAACGGGAACAACTGAGCTCAAAGAGCTGGCCGAGTGCGACATCGTCATCGAGGCCATCCCTGAGGAGATAGAGCTCAAGAAGAAAAACCTGAAGATTCTCGATTCCTCACTCAAGCCCTCCGCCGTCATCGCTTCCAATACCTCCTCCCTTTCCGTAACAGAGCTTGCCATGGCAACGGGCAGGCCTGAGCACGTGCTTGGACTTCACTTCTTCAGCCCCGTCCCGCTGATGAAGCTCGTTGAGGTGGTGCGCACTCCTCTCACGGAGGAGGATGCCTTCAAGAGCGCCTGGGACTTTGCCGTCTCCCTCGGGAAGGAGCCCATTGCCTGCCAAGACAGCACGGGTTTCATCGTGAACCGCCTCCTGGTTCCCTACCTGCTTGACGCCGTCAGGGCCTATGAGGAGGGCGCGGGAAGCCTTGAGGATATAGACAAGGGCATGAAGCTCGGGTGCGGCTATCCAATGGGGCCCTTCACCCTCATGGATATGGTGGGTCTGGATATCATGTACAACGTGGCTGGCGTCATGTATGAGGAGTTCAAGGAGAGGCGCTTCGCTCCTCCCCCCCTCCTCAAGCGCATGGTGGCCGCGGGGCGGCTTGGCCGAAAGACGGGCCGGGGTTTCTATGAGTACGGGAAATAGGAGGGCCCGGGATGTATGAGAATATCATCTACGAGAAGAGGAACGGCATCGGCTTCATAACCATAAATCGGCCCAAGGTCCTCAATGCCCTAAACCCCCAGACCATGCGGGAGCTTGAGGACGCACTCCTGAAGGCGAGGGATGACGGGGAGGTGAAGGTTCTCATCCTCAAGGGAGCAGGCGAGAAGGCCTTCGTGGCGGGGGCTGACATAAACATCCTGACCGAGCTTAAGCCTGAGGAAGCGAAGGAGCTCTCCGCCTCGGGCCAGAGAGTGCTGAGCCTCCTTGAGAACCTGGGTAAACCCTCTATCGCCGCCATCAGGGGCTTTGCCCTGGGGGGAGGGCTCGAGATGGCTCTTGCCTGCACGATCAGGGTTGCGGCCCTGGGCTCGAAGCTCGGCCAGCCTGAGATAAAGCTGGGCCTCATCCCCGGCTACGGCGGAACCCAGCGCCTGCCCCGCATCGTGGGGAGGGGAAAGGCACTAGAGCTCATCCTCTTGGGAGACCCGATAGATGCTGAGGAAGGAGAGAGGCTTGGGCTCATAAACAGGGTGGTTCCGCCTGAGGAGCTCATGCCCACGGTTGAGGGAATGGCCATGGCCCTCACCGAAAAAAGTGCCCCCATCCTTGAATGTGCCCTTGAGGCCGTGAATAAGGGCCTCGATGAAACCCTGGAGGAGGGGCTGGCTCTTGAGGTGGAACTTTTCGGCAGGACCTACTCAACAGAGGATGTGCGGGAGGGGACAAAGGCTTTTCTGGAGAAGCGAAAGCCGGAGTTTAAGGACAGGTGAGAAGCGTTGCCCCTGAAAAGAAGCCTTCTCTTAGGCTCATGAGCGGAAACGAGGCTCTCGCGCGTGGAGCATGGGAAGCCGGCGTCCGGGTGGCGAGCGCCTACCCGGGAACACCGTCTACAGAAATCCTGGAGGAGCTCGCGCGGCTTCCAGACGTTGATGCCCGCTGGGCCCCGAACGAGAAGGTGGCTTTTGATATAGCGGCGGGAGCTTACATGGCCGGGGCCAGGGCGCTCGTCTCGATGAAACACGTGGGCCTCAACGTCGCCTCGGATAGCCTCATGACCGTGAGTTACACGGGAGGGAAGGGGGCTCTGGTGGTCGTGAGCTGCGACGACCCGGAGATGCATAGCTCCCAGAATGAGCAGGATAATCGCCTCTATGCGCCCCTGGCGGGGGTGCCCCTGCTCGAGCCCGCGGATAGTCAGGAGGCGAGGGACTTCGCCCTGGAAGCCTTCAGGATAAGCGCGGCTCATGATACGCCCGTGCTGCTTAGGCTCACCACCCGCATCTCCCACACCAAAGGCCCCGTTTGGATTGGCGAGCGGGAGGAAGTGGCTCCCTCTGGCTTTGAGCGGGACCCGGAAAAGTATGTAATGATCCCTGCCTATGCCCGAAAGCGCCACCCTGTGGTGGTGGAGCGCCTTGAGCTCCTAAGGGGGGAGGCCGAGCGGAGCCCCCTTAATCTCGTGGAGAGAGGAGACAGGGAGCTCGGCATCGTAACCTCGGGCGTTGCCTACCACTATGTGAAGGAAGCCTTTCCTCGGGCAAGCGTGCTCAAGCTTGGCTTCAGCTTTCCCCTTCCTGTAAAGCTGGTCAGGAATTTCGCGGGAAGTGTGCGGAGGCTCCTCGTGGTTGAGGAGCTTGAGCCCTTCCTCGAAGGGGCTATCTCGGCCCTGGGGCTCCAGGTGGAGGGAAAGGCCCTCTTTCCCAGATGCGGGGAGCTCTCCACCGAGAGGGTTAGGGAGGGCTTGAGCCTGGCCGGCCTCCTTCCGCAGGAAGATGAGCCTCCCGAGCCCTCTAACGAGGTGACCCCTCGTCCACCCGTCCTCTGCCCCGGCTGCTCCCACCGGGGGCTCTTCGCCGCCCTGAGGCGGGTCAAGCCCATCGTGGCGGGCGATATCGGCTGCTATACGCTTAGCGTCCTTCCTCCCCTCTCCACCCACGACACCTGCACCTGCATGGGCGCGAGCATAGGCACAGCTCTCGGCCTTGAGCGGGCCGGAGGGGAGAAGAGGCCGATCGTCGCAGTAATAGGGGACAGCACCTTCCTCCATTCGGGAATCCCGGCGCTCATCGATGCCGTCCATAACGGAAGCTCAATCACAGTCATCATCCTTGATAACAGGGTCACGGCCATGACAGGAGGTCAGCACCATCCGGGAGCGGGGGCCACTATACGGGGTGAGCCCGCACCCAGGCTTGACCTTGAGGCCCTTGTGCGGGCCCTGGGCGTGAGAGAGGTGAGGGTCATTGACCCCTATGATTTTGATGAAACCCTGAGGGTCGTGCGCGAGACCACCTCCTCACCTAACCTCTCGGTCCTCATCACGAGCCGCCCCTGCGTACTCTATCCCTCGAAGCTCAGGACCACTCCCTTTGAGGTCATTCCCGAAAGGTGCAATGCCTGCGGCCTCTGCTTCACCGTCGGCTGCCCGGCTATCCTGGCCTCGGAGGAGTTTGTCAAGGGAAAGCCGAAGGCCCTGATCGACCCCTCCCTCTGCACCGGCTGCAGCGTGTGCTCTGACATCTGTGCGCCGGGTGCCATCCACCTCCGGGACTGCGAGGCTCATGGGAGTTAGGAATGTGCTCCTCGCCGGAGTCGGGGGCCAGGGGATACTCCTGGCGGGGGAGGTGCTGGCGAAAGCGGCCCTGCAGGCGGGCTTTGACGTGAAGAAGAGCGAGGTTCACGGCATGGCCCAGCGGGGAGGCGTGGTGTTGAGCCATGTGAGATATGGCGAGAGGGTCCACTCGCCCTTGATTCCAAGGGGAAGGGCCGATGTGCTCCTTGCCTTTGAGGAGCTTGAGGCATTGAGGTGGCACCATTATCTCAGACCCGGCGGCACGCTCCTCGTGGGCGAAGAGCGCCTCATCCCGCCCTTTGCCTTCTCCGGAGGGGAGGGCTATCCCAAGGAGCCCCTCTCCCTCATTGGCTCTGATGAGCTCAAGGTCTTGCGCATAGGGGCGTCGGGGCTTGCCCGGGAGCTCGGGAACCCCAGGGTCATGAGCGCCATCCTTCTGGGCGCGCTCTCGACCCTCCTCGATATAGACCCCGGGCACTGGCGCGATGCCCTCCGGGCTCTCGTGCCCGAGGGGACAGAGGAAGTTAACCTGGTTGCCTTTGATAGGGGAAAAGAAATCCCCAAATTATCAATAAAATAACTTTTCTGACCTAATAAATTAGTTTAAATTTCGCGCCTTCTTAGGAGAAGCTCCTTGGTCTGGGACCCGAAGCATGAACTGATGCCCCGCGAGAAGCTCGAAAGGCTTAAATTAAGGCGCCTCAGGAGGTCTCTTGAGCGGGCTTACGAGAAGGTTCCCTTCTACCGCGAGGCCTTGAAGGGGGAGAGGATAAAGCCAAAGGACATAAGAGGGCTTGATGACCTCAAGGCCCTTCCTTTCACCTCTAAGGATGACCTGAGGAAAAACTACCCCCTTGGCATGCTGGCCGTCCCCTTGAGGGAGGTGGTGAGGCTTCATGCTTCCTCGGGAACAACGGGGAAGCCCACAGTGGTCGGCTATACCGCGGCCGATATAGACCTCTGGGCGGGGCTCATGGCGAGGGTGCTCTCCTGCGGGGAGGTGACCTCCCGGGATGTCGTCCATAATGCCTATGGATATGGCCTCTTCACAGGAGGCCTTGGCTTTCACTACGGGGGGGAGCTCCTAGGGGCGACCGTGATTCCCGTCTCCGGGGGCTTCACGGAGCGCCAGCTCCTCCTCATGCAAGACCTGGGGAGCACGGTCCTTTGCTGCACCCCTTCCTATGCTCTCTACCTTGCCGAGGAGGCTGAGGAGAGGGGAATCTCCTTCCGGAAGCTCAAGCTCCGGGTGGGATTCTTCGGGGCTGAGCCATGGTCCTCCCAGCTCAAGGCGCAGGTCGAAAGAAAGCTCGGGCTTGCGGCACTGGACATCTACGGGCTCAGCGAGGCCATAGGGCCCGGTGTCTCTTGCGAGTGCCTTGAGAGAAAGGGGCTACACATCTTCGAGGATCACTTCATCCCCGAGGTGATAGACCCGGTTACGGGAGACGCGCTTCCCCCGGGGCAGATGGGAGAGCTTGTGCTTAGCTGTGTTACCAAGGAAGCACTTCCCCTTTTTCGCTTCAGGACGCGTGACATAACGCGTCTCATCGAGGATGAATGCCCCTGCGGCAGGACCCTCGTAAGGATGGAGAGGGTGCAGGGCCGCACCGACGATATGCTCATCATCCGCGGGATCAACCTCTTCCCCTCCCAGGTGGAGCAGGTTCTGATGGATTTCAAGGAGGTGGAGCCTCACTACCTGCTTGTGGTGAGGCGCGAGCGGGCGCTCGATGAGCTCGAGGTGAAAGTGGAGGGGAAGCGTAAACTCATGGCAGGCGGGGCCCAGGCCATCCGCGAGCTCGAGGGGAGAATACAGCAAAGCATACATTCCCTCATTGGTCTTGCGGCCAAGGTCTCCCTGGTGGAGCCCAAGACCATAGAGCGCAGCATGGGAAAGGCAAGGCGGGTTCTGGATGAGAGGCCCAAGGGGTGAGATGGGACTTCGCCTCACATGAATAATCCCCAATATACCTCGCAGGGAAAGACCGCCCTCATAGACCTGAGCCGCGGAAGGAAGGATTATTTCTGCTCCGCGAAGGAGCTCTCAGAGAGCTTCCTCGGAGGCCGCGGCCTGAATGCATTCTACCTCTATAAGCTCCTCGAGGCGGGCACAGACCCCTTGAGCCCCGAGAATCCCCTCATCTTCGGAAACGGCCTCCTCACGGGCATATTCGCGCCCAATGCAGGCCGTTTCAACGTCACGGCCAAGAGCCCTGAGAGCGGCGCCCTGGGGGACTCAAACTGCGGGGGCTTCTTCGGGCCGGCCCTGAGATATGGGGGCTTTGACCGTCTTATCTTGCTCGGAAGGGCGGAGAAGCCCTCCTATCTCCTCATAGAGAATGGCGGCGTGGAGCTCAGGGATGCCCGCTCCCTCTGGGGTCTCTCAACCCGGGAGACGCAAATTGCACTCAAGGAGAGTCTGGGTGATGGGGTGGAAGTGGCGGCCATAGGGCCAGCCGGGGAGAGGATGGTGAGATTTGCCTCTATCATGAATGGCCCCAAGGATACAGCAGGGAGGTGCGGCCTGGGGGCTGTCATGGGCTCAAAAAACTTGAAAGCCATAGCCTGTCGGGGGGAAGGGGCCATCCCCCTCTCCGACCCAGAGGGCCTCCTGGAGCTGAGCCTCGACCTTAAAGATTACATCCGCTTATCCAAGGTGACGGAGTTTTTGGGGAGCCTCGGCACCCCCATGCTTTACGGCTTCTCTAACCGGCTTGGGGCCATAAGGACGAGAAACAGCCAGCTCAACACCTTCGAGGATAGCCTGGATGGCGAGGAGGTGAAAAAAAGAAGTCTCAAGATGCTCGCCTGCCAGGGCTGCCTCATCCACTGCCGCCATCGGAATGACCAGGGAGGGGAGGGCCCCGAGTACTCAACCATCGGGCTTCTGGGCGCAAACTGCGCAATAGACGACCTCGATCAGGTCATAGCCCTGGGAAACCTCTGCAACGAGCTCGGGCTCGATTCCTGCTCGGCCGGCTCGCTGCTTGCGTGGTACTTTGAGCTTTATGAGCGGGGCATAATCGATGAGGCAATTGCGGGCCGCCCCCTCCGCTTCGGCGACCCTGACCTCGTACGGGAGCTCCTCCTCCTCACTTCGAGGCGGGAGGGGTTCGGCGACCTTCTAGCCGAGAGCACGAGGGCTCTCTCAAGCCTTCCCCCTGAAGCCCTTGATTATCTCATCGCGGTCAAGGGCCTTCCCCAGTCAGACCCGCATGACGTGCGCTACATAAAGAGCTTTGCCCTGGGCATTGCAGTGGCCTCCCGCGGGGCTGACCACCTGAGGAACAGGCCCACCCTCGAGGTACTGCGCCTTCCCGAGGAGCTGACAAGGGAGATCTATGGGGGGGCCGTCTCCCAGGAGCCGACATCTTACGAGACCAAGGAAATCCCGGTGAAATTCTCGGACGACATCTTCGCGGCCATAGACTCTCTCGGGCTTTGCAAATTCGTCTGCCACGGCTTCAATAGCCCTCATCTCCTGAAATATGAGCACTTCGCAGAGCTCATTCATAAGGCCACGGGCCTTGAGCTTTCGGCCGAAGAGATAAGGGCCTCGGCCGAGCGCATCGTTGATACCGAGCGCCTCATAAACCTCAGGGAGGGCTTCACGAGGGCCCATGATACCCTTCCCCGGCGCTATTTCGAAGAGCCCCTCCCTTTGAGAAAGGCCAGCGGGCACCGCATAGAGAGGGAGAAATTCGAGGCCCTCCTTTCACGCTACTATTGTTTGAGGGGCTGGGATGAGGAGGGGGTTCCGCCCCCCTCCCGCCGCGAAGAGCTTGAAATGCTTGCGGAGCTTGAAGTGCTCGCGGAGGTGTAGGCTTTGGGTGAGGCCTGGCTTTCCGTCACGAAGCGCCTCTGCACGGGATGCCTAAGCTGCGCGCTCGCCTGCTCGGTGGGGAAGCTCGGGCTCAGCGCTCCCCACAGGGCGAGGGTAAGGGTTCTGAGGGAGCCCTTCATGGAGAAGGAGGAGCCCCTTGTCTGCCGCCAGTGCCCCAAGGCGCCCTGTGCCAAGGCCTGCCCGACAGGAGCCCTCATCAAGGATGGCCGCGGGGCCATTGAGCTTAGGCCCTGGCTATGCGATGGCTGCGGGGGGCTCTATCCCTGCGCTGAAGCCTGTCCTTTTGAAGCCATGTGGCCTTCGCCGGGAGGGGGCATAATCGTCTGCGACCTATGCCCCGAAAGGGATGCTCCCCTCTGCGCTCGGGCCTGCCCCACGGGAGCGATTGCCCATAAGGAGAAGTCCTGAGATGGCGGGGCGGCACAATCGCAAGCTGAGGCCAAGGGGGGATATGCTCTGGGAGGAGCGGTGCGAGAGATGCGGGCGCTGCTGCTATGAAAAGGTCTGGGATGAAGAGGGAATCTGGGTGACGGACATCCCCTGTCAGCACCTGGACCTTAAGACCCGCCTCTGCACCGTCTATCCGAACCGCTTCGAGGTGGAGCCCGAGTGCCTCTCCGTTGACAAGGAGGCCATAGAGGGGGGCATCATGCCCGAGGGCTGCCCCTATGTCAGGGATGTGCCGGGCTACCGTGGGCCCAAGCCGCTTCCCCCCGAGAGAAGCTGATGCTGGGGATATCCACCTCCTAGATAATAAGACTTATACCCTCCAATTCAATGTGAGGGCAGTCGCTTAAGACCTTTTAGGCCCCGCCCCTCCTTCGGCCTTCGACCAGGGGGCGGGGATTTTTTGTTCAGCGATATTGAGCGCTTGTGAAAAATTTTCCACCATGCCTCACTGAAAGGGGGCCGTCACCTCTTCCTCTAGGAGCTTCTGGTGGAGGGCATGGACCCTCTCTCCCGGAGCCGCCCCTCCAGGTCCTCAAAGCTAGGTCTTGACGTCTGAGGGACAGCTGTGTTCCTATGTTCCATGGCGGTGCCTCTATTCCCCCGGAATCCCTGGGGTCTTGTGTTCGTTACCGCAAGGGCACATCGCTGTGCCTTTTTTACACACCTTTTGAGACTGGCTTCTTTGTCTAGATGCATTCGAGGGGATAGTGAAAATCTCTAGCGTACGGATTGAGAACTTCCGCGCAATAAAGCGGTTAAGTTCTATGGAAATCGGTGACATCACTACCATAGTAGGAAAAAATGATAGTGGAAAGTCAAGTATTTTATATGCCTTGGCGGTCTTCTTTGCAGAGATGAATCTGGATGATAGCGACAGACATATACCGGCAGGACATGACGACTCAGTAGTTATAGCTATTGAATTCAGAGAATTACCTGAAACCATAAAGTTGGAGGAAGATGTAGAAACTGATTTTCCCTCGGAGAATCTTTTGAATGCTATCGGGAACTTAGAGATAATTAAGGTATACGAAAGGGAAAAGAATCCTAAATCGCCAAAGATATTTCTAAAAGTTAAAGATTTTGTGGATGAGTCTTTTCAAAATCTTTGCTCCTTGAAGGAAAGAGATTTGCTCACTAGGGGAAAGGAAGTTGGTCTAGACCTGCCGAGATCTGGGAGGTCAATAACAAATAAATCTAGGAGAGAGGCAATTAGAACTAAGGCAGTGGAAAATGGAATAAGTATTGAAGAAATCGAAGTTGAAATAAGTCCTGATCTCGCTAAGAAACTTATTGCCATGTTATCGAGCTACAGGATTTTTATAGCAGAGGAAAAGACAAACATAGAAGAAACATCATTTCAGAATCAATTTCAGCCTATAGTTGAAAGAGCAGTGAATGCAGCGATAGAGGCAAGGGGCGATATTGAAGCTAAAATTAAGGACGAGTTGAAAAAGGAATTTTCAAAAGTTTTTGAGAAACTTAAATCCCATACAGATTTATTAATAGACCTAGAGCCTGTTCCTGAATTTATGTGGAAGAAGCTCGTGAGGTTTGACCTTAGAGGCAAAGACCAAGATGGTATTGCAGCTCCTCTTTCAAAGAGAGGAGCTGGAATAAGAAGGCTCTTAATGGTTGCCTTCTTCCAGTACTTGGCAGAAAGTTCCTTTGAAGAAGGACAAGACCTGAATTATATTTTTGCAATTGAAGAACCTGAGACCTTTCTTCATCCTGGAGCTCAAAGGGAGCTTATAGCTTCTTTTAGAAGAATAGCTGAAGTTGGCGCACAGGTTATTGTTACTTCTCATTCGCCTACCTTTGCGGCCGGGTGTCATGTGGAGGACTTAGTTTTAATTAGCAGAACTGCAGGAATAGCAGATGTTAAACAAAAGTCAGAGCTAAGCATGGAAGAGGTGGCTTCGGAGCTTGGCGTGGATCCATCAGATAGACTTGTAGGAGCCACAGCGTGTGTATTTGTTGAAGGTCCCAATGATGTCTATTTCCTTGAAATCCTAATCGGTAAGCTCAAGGAAAAAGGATTGGTTGAATTTACCTTTAAAGAGAAAAAAATTGAGATTGTTCCATGCGGGGGACAGACCGTTAAGTACTTCATCGACAGCAGGGCAATGAGTAGAATTGCGGTCAAATATGGGGTATTAGTAGACAGCGATAAGAAATCTAAAGTAGGCCAAATTCCCAGCAAAAAGTTAAATTGGCAAAGTGTGTGTCAAAGCGAGGGTGCATGCTTCTATATTTTGCGAAAGAGGGAAATTGAAAACTATCTTCATAGAGATGCCATAAAGAGGTTTGCTAAAAAAAGAAACTGTCATAGTGGTTGCGAAAGGGGCTCTGTTTGTCTTTCTGGCCAAGATGTAAACGATTTTGAAAACATGAAACAGAAATATTGTACTGGTATTTGGCGGGCTGTTGGCCAAATGACAGTGGATGAGATTCTGCAGAGAGATAAATATATAGATGATGGAAATGAGAAGCACGAAATCTTAGAAATTATAAAGAGGTTTCTGCAACTGGTACAATGATTGGCTCTATTTCATTTTCTTGAGTATTATAGGAAAAGACTTTTCCCATAGATATCCAACTTAGAGATAACCCTTTTATTCGTTGGGGATAAAATGAATTAGGTGTTAACCCCATTGACACAAAGCTATTTCTTTTTCAGTTACTAAGCCAAATTCATGTCCTCCATTAACCCAGGAGCCAGTATCTAATAAATAAAATGGTTTATTCTCTACTGACCGTTTTACAAGCCTGGGCCTATGCGTATGGCCTATTACTGCCAAGGTTATCTCAGCAGGGTCATGTTCATCTTCAGTTTCGCCTCTATTATATTTCGAGACAAATCTTGAATAATAATCAGTGTATTCATGTGTGTGGAAAGCATCTGGGTTCTTATTATATGTTAAGGACCCATTATAACCACTAAACATTCTGCTCATTCCTTTCCAAGCTTCACCAAGTATAATATCAATATCAGGCACCAAATATTCTGCATATCCTACAAGAACTGTAATTTCTTTTCCAAAAGCTCCAGACCAACTATCCTGATTATTATAGAAATCTGCCTGAAATCCATGTTCATATATTGCTGTAATTTTCCCTTCTTGATTTCTTGATAAGGCGCGCCATATTCTGTTAAACTTTTCTTCCTGTTTCTTGTACCATTCCCACAAATCAATATCATGATTTCCTATTACATATGTAGTTTTAAAAGCATCCAGCATGCCAAGGATTTGAGTATATTCCTGCACAGCCTGAATAAGATTTACATTTCCTCTTGCCTGCCAGAGGTCAAACATATCTCCGACTTGAATAACTTCCATATTTTCATCTAGCTCTTGCTTTAGGTCATAGATAAAATTTAAGAAATTATTAAACCTGGTTATATATTGTTCATTGCCGTCAAAGAAATCATCATTAGGGTCTTTTTCAAGTAAATGCATGTCAGGAATTACAACAATTAATTTTGGAGTTATCTCTTTTTCTATTTCTTTGTAGAGGTTTTTATATATATGTGCTTGTCCTTTGCTTTTTTCTAAAAGGTCCTTAATATTCATTTAATGTCTCCTTTGACTACTTACAAAGTTCTACTTCAGTTACTGCTTCATAGAAACGTGGTCTATCATTTTCTTTCTTTTTTCTTTCAACATGAAATAGGACAAAGAGATTCTTATAGCCTCTTGCAACTTGGTCTAATCTTTTGGCAAGTTCAGGTAAAGGGGTTTCATCAGGCTCTTTTAAATTTTCTTTAACTTCTTGCCATGTTAGGTCTGGCTTTACAAATATACATTTTTTGCCTTCTCTTAGTTCAGTAAGAGTCTTATGCTTTTTTGCAATGGTGGCACATGCTTGAATCAGCAAGAAGGCTGTTAAGAATATCAAAATCTTTTTCAAGGCTCATCCTCCCATTGTGAATCTCAAGGGAATTATTGAGATAAGCTCTAAATGTAGAGTTCTGTTTTGTCACTTATTAACTCCTTTAAGGATCTCCTCAGGTTTAGACCCCGAGTAATTTAGCGCCTCGGCCGCCTATACCCTTTAACTTGAGCCTCTGCCTCACTCTGAAAAGACACCCTATTTCGGCTCTTCAACATGCGTTGGTAAAAAGCCCTGCCAGGTACATGATAAATGCGGGAGCGTTTATTGCCCACAACTGGACAATCCGTAGCCCGGGGCGGTGCCCTAGGGGTAGGCTTGCCAGCCCATAGCCCTCTCCCTGCCTTTCTTGCTTCTCTCTGGAGCCTTAGAAAGAGGTCCGCATATTTCACATCCGGCGGGTAAGGCATGACCTGGGCATAGCCCGCCTCCACCAAGAGGGCGTTCACCATGCGGCCATCCTCTAGGTAAACATAGCGGAGGAGCCAGCCGTAACGGTCCCGGTCGCTCACGTCCCTCTCAAGGCGGAAGCGCTTGCCCTCAAGAAGCCCTCGGAGGTAGCCCTTGGCCTTGACCGCAAAGGCGCGCACCTCTGGCCTATGGTCTTTCATCTCTGAGGTGTTAACACCGATGAGGCGCACCCTCTCCTTGTTGGCCAGGACAAAGGTGTCGCCATCAATGACCCGTTGAACGGTCGCCCATTCTTGGGCTTGGGCAGGGGATGTGAGGGCGAGGAAGAGACCTAGGAAGGGAATAATTAGATAACTCTTACTGTGCTGGTAGACAGTTCCCATCAGAGCTCATGGGCAATAAGTGATGCAAGAGCTACCTGTGCAGCATGTCATACAGACCATCAAACCGCCGCCTGGCTTGTAAATCGTCCGTGTTCTGCATTGGGCCATTGCGGGGAATGCTTGCCCGAAAATAACGAGTATTAAAACGATGGCACAAATTAGTTTTTTCATAGCCCTAGTATGCCTAGCTCCTCAGGGGTTTTGCCCCTAGCCTTGGGGGCCTTCTTGAAGGTCGTACTCGTCCGGGGTGGATAGTGGATTCCCTTGCCCGCCAAGAGCTCTTCCACAGTGAGAATTTGGATTCGAGGGTAGCGATTTCTCCATCCCGGCGAGTCATAAAAACCCGCCGAAGTTGCCTCCCTTTTCATTTCGCGCGTGGGCCTTTGGAGAGTGATAAGCACGCCGATCTCTGCCTTTTCACGTTCCAGGACACCCCGGAGATCCCGGACGTGCGCCACGCCCGTCTGGCCCCCCTTCACGGAAAGGATGATCTGTCTGGTCTTCCCGCCCAGGGGCTCATCATGGAAATAAAGGCGTCCGTCAATCCCGTGATCCAGACCCTTTTTCTGCTCTACAGGCCGCGCTCCTACCAAGCCCAAAGCCCACCATTGGAATTGATACAGGTCCTGCTCGGCTAGGGTTTTGGCGTCAGGAAGGGAGACGGGCTCACCGATAACCTCATAAGCCACTTGATCCCCAAACGCGTCCTGGAGCCGGTGCTTGATCAGCGTAATTGCAAGGTGAGTGCAGTAATAAAATACAGGGGTACCCAAATTCTTTAGCAGACAGATCACTAATGTTTGACCAAACTTGCACGCCCTTCCAGTCATGATCCGCCGGCTTCTTATGTTGCAGCCCTTTGCGGCGCCCCTTACTTCACCCTGCCCCCGAAATACAAGTAGTAGCCCCACATAGGCTCCCTTGAAAGGAAGGCGTAGAACCGAGCCTGATGCGCCTCAACACCTTTCTTAATAATCTTGGCCTGTGAGAAGCTACTGATTAGAGTACACCCACCAGCTTTCTTCATTTTTTTAATGTCATCGAGTGTTGATATCTTGAAGAGCATCTTGGACATGCTCCCTTTGTCTCCTGCCCGTTGCGCCTCCATATATTTCACCATCGCATCTTCCGTGGAGCAGACCGCAACTTTTCCAGGATATCTTGCTCGGTCGAGCTGATACGTAGCACCAACGACGGGAAACTCACGAGCAACTGCGATGCCAGATAGTATATAAAGCGCTGCAGACACTAAGAGGAAGAGGATCATGCTCTTCATGTGGTTCTCCTTTCTTTGGAGAGCCAGCCTCAAAAGGTGTGTAAAATCTGGGCCTTGGATCGAGAGCCATTCTGCTCCTGGAAGAGGACGTTATAGTTCTGGTTGCTCTTAAAGGGGGGTCAAGATAGATCAAGTCTACCGATTCGTTCTCAATATAGCGCCAGAGAATATCTAGGTTGTCGCCATAGTAGAGCTTATTAGGTAACATGGTTCTGTTATCCGCTTGCCTAATCTTCTATACAAATAGCTGCCGAGCCCAGACGTCCGAGCGCTGATCTGTCCCCTAGGCCCTGGGAAAAAACCTAAATCTTCTCCACATCCTTATCCGACAGGTGCATGTTGGCATATAAAATTATATCACTCTTGGAAGGAATATGCTCCCCTCAGTCTTTAGGATAAGGGCTTCAAATGCATCCCGCTCTGTGTGCCTCAAACCTGCGCCGGGGACCCCGCTCAGTCTGCGAGGCCAAGGTCTAGCGAAAGCCCCTGAACCTCCCTCCCCCTACTTAAACGCACTAAAAGTAAAAAGCGTATTCGTGCGCTCGACGCCCTTTATGCGCTGGACGCCGTGGGGGACTACATCGACTATCTCATCATAGTTTTCCATGAGGGCTTTGGCGCAGGAGTTGGAAACCGGCGAAACCATCTACATCGTCCGCCCGGCTGAGGTAGTTAATGACCAATTGGCTCCTTCTGAGCTTCCATTGTTCTGTGAACGGTGCAGGAGGCCGTTGCCCTAAAAAGTGGGTCCGGGACCCCTTCCTGCCCCATCCCCTGAGAGCGATTTAAAGGTGTTTTTGAGTGCCCTGAGAGGGGTTTTAGGACCTAAAAGGGGGGAGGCCTGGGCCTCCAGGGTAGGGGCTAAGCGAAAAAGTGCCCTCACAAGGCTTTTTAGCGAAAAGTTAGGTCTATCCTGGGGGGTTTAAGAGACTTAATTTTTTTCTAAAACGTCATTTTTCCTTTTCTTTTTTATAAAAAATGCGCTATATTTATTTTATAAGGAGATAGTTGATGACGCTCAGGGAAGCCAGACAAGAGAAGGGTTTGAGTCAGGAAGCCTTAGCGGCAATTACCGGGCTGACCCAAGTCACCGTTTCGCTCATCGAAACGGGAAAGGTTGCACCCCAGGCCGCGACCCGTCGACGCATCGAGAAGGCCTTGGGCGTGAGGGTCAACTGGCTCCAGACGAAGGGGTTGCGCAGCTTCAGGGACGGCCAGATGTCGACCTGGGAATATGTCGAACAGACATTCAGGAAGGCCCTGTTAGAGGTAAAGGGCTTAAGTCGTTCAGAGCAAAAAGAGTTTTTGAAACTGGCAAAGCAATATCTGAAGGAATTTGAGGGAGGGATAAAGGCAACACAGCGCTAACCAGGCGCATTAAAAATCTAGGCTTATTTTTTGAGGTCAACGCTTCGGGTAATCAATCCCGAGTCAACCCACAGGGGGGCGACACCTTAGCGGCGTTGGCCTTTTTATTTGAGAGAGAGGAGGTGAAAGGGAATGGGATTTGACGTTTACAAATCGGGTTATCTCGTAACCTGCCCCGGCATGGAGGCAAGGGGCCTTTGCTCCTCACTAAAAGAGTGCGGGGAGTGTCCATGCCAGGGTGATGATGATGAAAGGAGAAATGAGATGGAACCCTTACTACCACCGGACGTCCAAGCGAAGTTAGACCATCGGATGAAGGAAGAGGAAAAGGAGTCCCTGGAACGGCTTCAGGCTCTCGCTGACAAAAAGGGAATGTTGCTGCCGACCCAATTTAACCGGCGACCGGAGACTTCTACACAATCTACAAAGCACGGGCATAGGGGAATTGAGCCCCTGCTGCCTTGTGGCTTCGGGAGGTAGTTGATGTCAAGAAGACGCTTTCGGATAGGCGAGCATTCAGCCTATGACCAAACTTTCGACAAGCTCCGGCTAGCGAGCCCGCTACTGAATCCCGCGCGCTATGACGTCAGCTGGGCAGCCCTGAAACTTGCTGATAAGGCTGGTCTCAAGTCGCTGCTCATTGAGCTCGTGGGGCGTCCAGAGAAAGGGCGGTATTTTGACCCCAGTTTTGGCGGCTCTCTGAGGGATTCCAGGGTTTTGCGGGCGCAAAAGGTGGTCGAGGGAATCGAAACCGAGTTCAAGCGGCGCAAGCAAGAGGCCCAGAGCCAGGGCAGAACGGTGCCGGAGGAGATGCCCGCAGACCTAAAAGAGAAGCTCCTGCAGGCGGAAGCTAGGCTAGACACCAGCATGGAGGAGGTTGACCTAGTTCAAAAACTCTTAGACGAAATCGAAGCTAGGGAGCGAGAGGAGGCGGATGCTCTTTTATTGCGCTATGGTCCTCGCGGCGCCGGTAGGCTATCTGGCGGAGTTCTCGCCGAGATTGATGGGCAGAGGGTCGGCCTTAACGAGGACGGCGAGCCACAGATTCAGGATGAGAGGTCGCCTTTTAATCTGATGCTCGTGAGGCACTACCGGGAGCACCTCGTACTCCCGTTTCTGAGAAGCCGCAGCGGCAGATCCAGGACGGTCCGAAAGGAGAACTTACCGCCGTGGCCCGCTGCAGTGCCGAAGGCAAAGGAGAGTAACGGTGGGACGCCACTCGATGAGAAAACAAAAAGAACGGTCATTCGAAAAGAGCGAAAGGCTAAGGCGGGAGCGAGCGCCTAAGAACAGGACTGAGCTCGTGGAGCTCAGCGCCGACCATCCGTTGTGGAAGGTTCTGAGCAGAATCGAGCGAAAGCTCGATGCTCATTTCAGGGACTAAGTGATGCCCTCCTCGATGGGCACACAAGGAAGCCGGTCTCCTGTCTCCTCCCCCGTGTCGCCGGGGGCAAAGAGCTGGCAGCGGCAGTTTGGATTGGGCACGGGGGGCGTCCTGTCTTCCCCCAGGACGCCCCCCACCCTGAATGATGGAGTGCTTGAAATGATGATGTTGGTCGGGCTAGGCTGCCGGAGCCGACACGGGGAGGGGCGCCTCGTCCCCCCTCCCCCGCCTGACCGACCCTTATTACCGGATGAGGACGAGGCGAGGACGAGGCGATGCGGCGGACGAGGTATGCACCTAATAAAATTCCTAAAGGTGCGGTTCTCAGAGATGCTAAGAAGCGCTCTGCTGAGCGCAGGGCATCAAACAGCTGGTTGCGAGAGGCGGCCTGGTTCGACCACAACTTGCGCCTCTCGCCTGAGAAGCGGGCCATTGCCACGCAGTTGTTCAGCGGCCTCATAGGAAACCGAAGTGTCTACAAGCGCACGCAGAAGGAGCTCGATTTTGAGGTGCTGTGCGCGAACCTTCTTGAACATCGGAGGCGTCGCCCCGTTGCCATCTCGCTTAACCACAACCATTGGCGGCCCGGTCGATATCGAAGAGCAAGCTATTTCACCATCGAGGGAGGACTCGACATGCTTTCTCGCAACGGCCTGATTGAGATGCGCAAGGGCTACGGCCACGAGGACAAGACCCGCGCTCAGCGAACGAAGATATGGCCGACGGTGAAACTCTTGGAGGCCTTCGAGCCTATTCGCGTGGAGGATGTAGTCATCGAGCCCGTGGACCTAGTGACGCTTCATGATGAGGATAAGAGGCCCATCGATTATCGAGATACCAGGGAAACGAGACGCGTGCGAGAGGTTCTGAGAAAGGTGAACCGGCTTGCCGACGAAGCCCTTGTGCAGTACGTAGACCCGAAAACGCACATGGCCTACAGGCTGAGGACGCGCCTGTATTGCGTGTACAACCGCGACCTCAAGCACGGCGGTCGATTCTATACTGCTAATAAGGATGGATATCAAGGGCTCAGCGAAGAGGACAGGGCGTGCATCCACATTGACGGCGAGCCCACTGTGGAGCTGGATTTCAGCGGCATATACCCGCGCATCCTCTATGCCTGGGAAGATATTCAGTACAATGAAGACCCCTACGGCGTAGTAACCGATGACGCGGCGCTCCGTGAGGTCATTAAGAGGCTCTTCATGATGGTGGTCAACTCCGAGAGCGAAGTGGAGGCGGTGCGCGCAGGCAACAAGTTCCTCTACGAGAATCGGATGTACTTTCAGCGCCTCGCCCGGCGCGGCCTTAAGGTAAAGGATGACCTCATTCCAATGATAAAAGAAGCCCACAGACCTATCGCGCACTACTTCTTTACCGGCACGGGCTTAAAGGCCATGCACTCGGAATCTCAAATAGCCTTGGAGGTCATCTCGCACTTCGCCAATGACGGCGTCCCAGTTCTTTCCGTTCACGACTCCTTCATAGTCCAGCGCCAGCACAGGTACAGCCTTAGGCGGGTCATGAGCCACGCATATAGGAAACACACCGGCGATTTTCGGTGCCCGATAAAATGACTGCTAACTGTTTGAAAATCAAGGTCTTATCTTCAATTCATATTAATACTATTGAGAATAGGTGGGTTAGGGTTAAGCCAAGGAAGGAAGGGAAGGAAGGGATAGAGGTTAGAGGTCTAAGGTCAAGGTCGATTTTGCACTCCCAAAAAGCCGCTCACGGGAAAGGCAATAAATGGGAAAAGGCTCTGTTTCAAAGGGAAATTGGGAAATTCATATTAGATTTAGAACCTGTTTTTTCGTGTGAAAGAGTGAAAATCGGCTGAGGGCTAAAACAGGAAAACCGACATGACCCGAGCGTGCGAAGTCTGTAGCAGTGAAGAGCGTTTAGCCGTTGACAGGCTTATAGTTCAAGGCGCTAACCTCGCAAAGTTAGCTAAAGAATACACCTTTAATTATCAGAGCCTCTACAACCACGCCCGGCATCACGTCTCCCGCCAGCTCGCCGAAGCCTGGGCCAAGAAGGAGCTCATGGCGAGCATGGACATCTTGGCCGAAATCGAATCTCTTATCACCCGGAGTAAAGGCATCCTAGATGAGGCTGAGAGCAAGGGTAAGCTCGGCATCGCCCTCAAGGGCATCGCCGAGGCGCGGGCCGGTTACGAGTTGCTCAGCCGTATCGCCTTCAGCTTGCATCAAGTCCGCCTGACCGAATTGGAGCTTGAGCGCCTCCGGGACGGCACGGCGGCAAGAGAGAGGGACGAGGCTTTCCAGGAATCTCTGAAGTGCTTGACCTTCGCCGAGCTAGAAGTATTGCAAAAGCTCACCCGGAAGCTTGAGACTCAGGACCCCTCTATTACCATCTTTCCTGACCCGCCCAAGCCCGACTGGCTGACGGCCAAGCCCGCGCCTAGGACCCGCTCAGAACGCCCAGAACCGCCGATCTCCCCTCCCCCTGAGCCTCTCCCTGGGGAGGCCCCTGAAGAGCTGCCTAAAGCTGCCCCTAAGCCTCCTCCATCCGTGGAGATCCCCAGCTCGGGCGGTCGATATCGAACGACCTTGCGAAGGAGGAGGTTGTTCAGGGAGCTGAAGCGACCCGTCTAAGCCTTTATTTTTTCTTTAGAATAGATAAAAAAACTCTTTCTTTTTCCTCGCCAGAGATATATATTTAAGGTATAAAGGATAGCCGAAAGGAGGTGAAAAGGCCGTGCCAAAGTGCTTCTTTTATCTCAGGGTGAGCACCTCTAAACAGTTGGAGGGTACGAGTTTTGGCCGCCAGGAGGCGGCCTGCCAGGCCTACGCTAAGAAGGCCGGGTATGAGGTCGCCGGCGTCTTCCGGGAGGACGTATCCGGGACTAAGGACGAGGTGGAGCGTCCTGCCTTTCAGGAGATGATGGGCTCCATACTAGGGAACGGGGTTAACGTTGTCGTGGTGGAGTCCTTGGACAGGCTGGCTCGGACGGTGCGCGTACAGGACACGCTCCTCATCTACCTGGCCTCCAAGCGGGTGGAGCTCATCTCGGCCCGGACGGAGGAGAACGTAACCCAGGCGACCCAGGCGGACCCGCTGAAGAAGGCCCTTGTCCAGATCCAAGGTGTTTTTGCAGAGCTGGAAAAGGAGCAGCTCGTCCGGCGGCTTCGGAAGGGGCGCGAGGCCGTGAGGAAGGAGCGAGGCCGCTGCGAGGGCCGCAAGACCTATGGCCAGACCCCGGAGGAGCAGAAGGTCATCCAGCGCATACGCGCCATGCGGCGCACCAGGAGGAACGGGACGCCTGGGATGAGCCTGCAAGCTATTTGCGACCGGCTGAATGGAGAGGGCGTGAGGACCCGCCTGGGGAAACACTGGACCCCCGGTCAGGTGTGGACTATCCTGCACAGGGTGCGGGGAAAGAGGAGGTGAGAAATGAGCGAGCCGAAGGAAGGCCAGCTCAAGGCCGCAGGCTATGTCAGAGTCTCCTCCAAGGAGCAGACCGAAGGGGAGAGCCTCTCCACACAACGAGAGTCCATCAAGGGCTTCGTAAAGGCCCAAGGCTGGAAGCTCGCAGAGACAGGGATATATGCCGATGAGGGGATCTCGGGCGGGAGCGTGGAGAAGCGCCCCGGCCTCTTGCGGTGCCTGCACGACGGCCAGGACGGGAAGTTCGACGTGCTGGCCGTTCACAGGCTGTCCCGCTTCGGCCGGAACGCCCGTGAGCTTCTGAACAACCACGAGGAGCTTCAGAAAGTTGGCATTCAGTTACGCTCCATTTCCGAAGGGATCGACTTCGGCAACAAGTATGGTAAAGCCATGCTCGGGATGTTCGCAGTCATGGCCGAGCTCGAAAAGGATATAATCCGAGAAACCATGCTTGAGAATCGGGTTGCGAGAGCTAAGAAGGGCGCTCCCACCGTGGGCAAGCTCCCTTTCGGGAGGTCGTTCGATAGGCAGACTGGTAAGTGGTCCTTAGACGAGGAGGTGGCGCGGCTCCTGAGGTGGGCTGCGGGGGAGTATCTAGGAGGGGCTTCACTCCGTGACCTGTCCGAGACGCTTAGAACGAGGTACGGGCTGAAACTTTGCTATGAGCACTTAATTATCGTACTTACGCAACGCTGCGGGGACAGATGGGCGGTCAATTTCGATGGCGAAGAGCCTATCGAATATGAGATACCCAGAATATTAGATGAGGACACCATCCGAAGGGTCAGAGAGCGGCTCGACCACAACAAGACTGCTAACCGAAAGGACGTGAGGCGCTATGCCTTGACGGGATTCATCCGCTGCGAGATTTGTGGTAGGAGCTTGAGTGGCCAGACCCAGGTAAAACCTTGCGGCTCGGAATTTCGTTATTATAAGCACAAGGGCGGCAAGCATGAGACCTGTAAGGCTTTTATCTCGGTGCCGCTGAAGCAGATTGAAAATGCAGTTTTCAGAACCATCTTTGAGAACGTGGCCGATGTCCCGGCTTTCGAAAAAGCCATATCCGAGAGCCTACCCGATGAGAAGCTCCTTAAGTCCCTAGAGGCCAAGGTCAAGGCTGGAGAGAAGGAACTTAAGCGTATCGAACGGGAACTCGGGAAGTTAGTCGATGCCGTCTTGAGCGGCCCGTTGCAAAGTGAAATTTTCAAGGAGTCGGTCAGGAGCAAGGAGAAGTCCCTTATCGAGGCTAAAGCAAAAGCGACGGAGGAACTGGAAGAAGCACGGGCTAAGCTTCGCTCCATGCCCGACCTGGAGCGAGTTAGGCGGGAGGCCGAAGCCGTTCGGCGACGCCTGTTAGAGCACTTCAGCGGCGAGGAGCGGTTACAGGAAATGACCTTCGATGAGAAGAAGCAGCTTCTCCACTGGCTATTCGATGGCAAGGACCACGAGGGCAGACCGTACGGCATTTATGTCAATAAGAAGGGACGGGGCGCGGGGCAAAAGATAGACTGCTTTTTCTATGGCCAAATCATCACGGGACTCAGGACGCTGAAAGGCGAGGACATCGATTATCAGGCCTGGGATGAGGATGAAGAAGAATATAAGACCACTAGGGATATCCACCTCTTACTGGACGGAGAGCTTTGACGATGGGCGAAAGCTCCTCGGGGAGCTCAAGGAGCTCGGCCTCCCCGCAGTAGAGCTTGACTACAGGGTCAGCGAGAAGGCCTTCAGGCAAATTGAACGTGAGCTCAAGCGGGGGCCTCTGCGGGTAATTACGGTACATAACTTCATGCCGGCTCCTCCGGGGACCGCTTATTGCCAGGGAGATGCCGATGCCCTGCTGCTCTCTTCCACAGATGGGGAAGAAAGGGAGAGGGCCGTCGCCTTGACGATGAGGACACTTGAGGTCGCGAGCGAGCTCGAAGCCGAGGCCCTTATCCTGCATCTGGGCACCACCTCCATGGAGGATGTCAACGGGGAGCTCTTCGCCAAATATGAAAGGGGGGAGCTTGAAGGGGAAGAGGGAAAGGAATACCTGGAAAAACTCAAGGAGAAGCGCCGCGGCTACGGCGGCCCTCAATATGATGCCGTGCGCTTCAGCCTGGAGAAGCTGAACCGGAGGGCTGATAAGCTGGGGGTATTTCTGGGTATAGAGAACCGTTACTCCCTCCACCGCTTCCCGAGCTATAGCGAGGTGGACGCTCTTCTCACGGAGTTTAGGGGAAGCAGGATCGCCTACTGGCATGATGTCGGCCACGCGACGGTCCACCACAACCTGGGCCTCTTGAGCCATGAGAGTGTTCTCGAGCGGTTCAGGGAGCGGATGATAGGAGTTCACCTCCACGACTGCAAGGGCACCAAGGACCACTTGGCGCCGGGCATGGGCGAGGTGGATTTTGACATGATAAAGCGCTTCCTTGGGCCCGAGACCCTGAGGGTCGTGGAAGTGCATAAGGGAGCATCGAGGGAAGAGCTTCTTGAGGGTATAGCCCTCCTCGAGGAGAAGGGCCTGGCATAGGAGGAGAGCTCATGGGAGGGGCGAGGGCGCCCGTAGTTGATTTCCATATACACGTCTCACGAGAGGACCAGTCCACTCCCTGGTCCTTCGCGGAGATAATGAAGTTCAGGGGACCCGAGGACCCCCCCTACGAGGAGGTCCTCACTCCGAAGGGTTTGAGGCGCCTGCTGGATGAGGAGGGGGTTGATTTCGCGGTGGCTCTGGCCGAGCTCTCCCCCGTCACTACGGGGATGATCCCGAACGAATACGTGGCGGAGCTGGCCAGTCAGGTCCCCCGGCTCATCCCCTTCTGCAATATAAACCCTCACCTGACAACAGAGCCCGCCTCTGAGTTGAGGCGCCTTGTCGGGGAGTTCGGCTTCAGGGGACTCAAGCTTCACCCCTCCTACCAGCATTTCTATCCCAATGAGCCCCGCCTCTACCCGCTCTGGGCGGCGGCCGCCGAGCTTTCCCTTCCGGTGCTGGTGCACACGGGCTCCTCCACTTTCAAGGCCTCCTACATGAAATACTCCGACCCCCTGCATCTGGATGAGGTCGCGCGGGATTTTCCGGAGCTTCCCATCCTCATGGCCCACGGGGGAAGGGGCTTCTGGTATGACAGGGCTTTCTTCCTGGCGCAGCTCCACGAAAACCTTTACCTCGAGGTCTCGGGCCTTCCGCCTAAGAGGCTCCTGACCTATTTCCCCGAGCTAGAGAAGCTCTCGCGCAAGACGGTCTTCGGCTCCGACTGGCCCGGAGTGCCGGGCATCAGAAAAAACATCGAGGCTTTCAGAGCCTTGCCTCTCAGCGAGGAGGCCAAGGAGAGAATCCTGGGGGGGAATGCGGCGAAGATACTGAAGCTCGCTCAGGAGAAACCTTCTTCCTGAATTCCGCGAAGGAGCTCACCATGCTTGACCGATATTTTTTCGTGAACGAAAGGGACATCGAGAAGGTCGAGTACGTGCGGAAGGGTTCATCCCTCAAGATAGATATCCAGAAGGCTTTTGACCCCGAGGTGACGGGCACAAAGTGCGGCATCATGGGCATCATGACCGTGCCGCCCGAGAGCGAGCGCATGGTTCCCCACTCGCACCAGGAGTATGAGGAGATAGAGTACGTGATAGAGGGTGAGGGGCTCGGCTATCTCGGCCCTTCGGATGGGGAGCTGAGGGAGGTTCCCGTCAGGGCGGGGGACTTCTTCTACTTTCCCGCAGGCTACGTGCACGCTTACCACAATACCGGGAAGGAGCCCCTGCGCGTCCTCTTCGCCTATTTTCCCGAGGCCTTCAAGGGGGCTCCCATGAGCGAGATATCCTCCCGCCTCACGAACGTACCCCTTAGGTAGGCCAAGGACGAAGTTTCCCCTCGGGGAACTTCCCCGCCGGGCGGCTTGCCGCGGCTGGCCCAAAAACCCCTCCCTTAAGCCTCTTCACCCACCTCCTGCTTAATCCTCCGCGTGGACTCCCCTGAAGGAATGGCAGCCTGAGTGTCGGGCCGAGACTCCTGCGGGACCTCACACCGGCACCTCTTCGCCCACCACCATTTATCAATGGAAAGCCTGCCCGCACCGGCGAAGAAGAGGACTAAGGCTCCTCCCAGAAGGGCCAGGTGCATCTCCACCCCGTGCCCTACCCCCGGCTTCAGGTACCAGCTTAGGAAAAACCCGTTCGGAAGGTGCACGGTAAAGATCGCCGTAAGTATGACGATTGAGAGGCCGAGGGAGGCCAGGCGGGTCAGGAGGCCTATGATCAGGGCTATGCCGCCGAAGAACTCGGTCACCATCGCCAGCACGGTGAGGGCGGCCGGAATGCCGAGTTCTGCGGAGAAAGTTTCGATGGTGCCAGAGAAGCCCAAGCCGCCCCAGACCCCGAAGAGCTTCTGTGCACCGTGGGCTATGAAGATAATCCCAATGGCGAGCCTCAGGGGGATGAGGGACCAGTGAGAGAGCTTTTCTTCAAAAAAGGTCCACAACATGGGGAGCTCCTTTCTCACATATATAGAAGGGGTGAAGTTAAACACCTTTCTTTCGATTTACAAATACTAACAGGAGAAAGGCCTGATTTATTCGTACATTCAGGATTTTTCGCTTGACTTAATCTTTCTATAAGCCAAAATTAGCTCTGCCAGAACGGATTATCGGAAAATATGTGGCGCCATCTCCTTTGTTATACCTCCTCAATTGGGCTGACCTGCCAACTCAGCTCAGGGTTTCCGGGAGCCAGCACGCCGATCCTCCTTTGGCACACTCTCGCACTATTGTTCACAGGGGGGGCTTCCTGATGGGGAGACCTCAAATTTTCTTTTTTGCGGTCCTTCTTTCCCTTCTGGGAGGGTCATCCTGGGCGCTTGAGGCCCCGGAGCTGGCGAGCCCAGAGACCAAAACCTGCATTGCCTGCCACAGGGTTTATACGCCGGGGATAGTCGGCGATTGGCTTGAGAGCAGACATTCGAAAGTTACCCCCTGGGCAGCTCTCAAGAAGCCCAAGCTGGAGAGAAGGGTCTCGGCCGAGGCCGTTCCCGAGACCCAGAGCAAGTTCGTCGTGGGATGCTTTGAGTGCCACGGTCAAAACCCCGAAGCCCACAAGGATAATTTCCAGCACATGGGCTTCAGGATTAACGTTGTCGTTTCTCCCGGTGACTGCAAGACCTGCCATCCGGCTGAGGTGAAGCAGTACAGCGGAAGCAAGAAGGCGCAGGCCAACCTCAATCTGATAAAGAATCCCGTGTATAGCCTTCTGGTCGATACCATCACCTCGCTCAAGGAGGCGGAGGGCTCAAAGGTTATCCAGAGAAGCCCCTCAGACTTCACCCGATGGGAGACCTGCCTTGCCTGTCACGGGACAGAGGTCAGGGTGAGGGGGATGAAGAAGGTCGAGACTGAGATGGGGGTCATCGAGGTGCCCGACCTCGAGAACTGGCCCAACCAGGGAGTGGGTCGCATAAACCCCGACGGCACCAGGGGAGCGTGCACCCCCTGCCACCCCAGGCACGCCTTTTCACTCCGGGATGCGCGCAGGCCCTACACCTGCAGCCAGTGCCATCTTGACCCGGATGTGCCCGCCTGGGACGTCTACCACGAGAGCAAGCACGGCAATATCTTCGAGGCCAGGGGCGGAAACTGGAACTTCGACTCAGTGCCCTGGACCCTGGGCAAAGATTTCAAGGCCCCCACCTGCAGCACCTGCCATAATGCCCTCGTCGTGGACCCTCAAGGCACGGTCCTGGCCGAGAGAACGCACGATTTCGGAGCGAGGCTCTGGGTTCGGCTCTTCGGTCTCATCTACTCACATCCCCAGCCCAAATCGGGCGCCACGTACGAGATCAGGAACCCTGACGGTCTCCCCCTTCCCACGACCTTCGATGGTCGCATCGCTTCGGAATACCTAATAGATGCGAAAGAGCAGGCCCGCCGCAAATCGGCCTTCCAGAAAATTTGCAAGGGCTGCCACAATACCGACTGGGTGCAGGGGCATTTTGAGAAGTTCGAGAATACCGTGCGGGAGACCGACAGGATGGTGCTCGCCGCGACCAAGCTCATGCTCAAGGCCTGGGAGACGGGCAAGGCGGATAAAGAAAACCCCTTCGATGAAGAGGTGGAGCAGCTCTGGATAAGACAATGGCTTTTCTATGCCAACTCCATCCGCTACGCTTCAGCCATGACGGGCGCGCCCGATTATGCTACCTTTAAGCATGGCTGGTGGTATCTGACGGAAACTCTGCAGAAGCTGAAAGGAAAGCTGAAAGAGTAGGGAAGGTTTTTCGGGGATTTCTTGGTACCGAGTCCTGAACCTCAAGTTTGGAGGAGAGTCGCATGAGCCGGGAAAAGATTATCGAGGCACTCAACAAGGACAGGGCCGATGAGCTTGCGGCCATAATCCAGTACATGAAACATCACTATGAGGCCGAGGGCCTCGAGAGCCCCGAGATCATCGACATCTTTAAGTCCACAGCCATAGACGAGATGGGCCATGCCGAGAAGCTCGGGGAGAGGATAGTCTATCTTGGAGGGGAACCCACGAAACAGCCTTCGCCCATCAAGACTGGCGGAGACCTCAAGAAGATGGTCAAAGATGACCTCGACAACGAGAATGCGGCCATTAAGCAGTACCGGGAGCACATAAAGCTGTGTGCCGAGCTGGAAGACCCGGTAACCAGGCTCATGCTCGAGCAGATCCTCTCTGACGAGGAAGGCCATGCCGATACGTGGGAGACGATTCTAAGTATAAGGAAAAAACCGTAAGATAATCTCTCCTGAGAGGCCGCGGGTGGGGGAAAACCGTAATTGGCTGGCGGAGGGAAGGGAGATGCCTGGTCGGGACGCATTTCTCTTGCCTTCGATAGTCATCATCCTGGTGGCCGTCACCCGGGCTATTATTATCCTTCCACCTCAAGCCTACACCGAGGTCGAGGGGCCCTGGGACCGGGAACTCTCTTCCAGCTGCTTGCGGGTCACGCCCGCGGCGGCCCGTGCGAAGGGATGCGTCTCGTGGCATACGGGAATCGAGGTGATAAGCGACCTCATGTAGCCCTTCCTTCTTGGCATGGCGGGAGGGAAGGGAGGATGCGAGTGCGCGGTCATGAGGGGAGCACCATAAGATGTTAGAGGAAAAAGGCCTTTCTCGGCTTTCTCTCCTTCTGGGCTTCCTTATCTTCTTGGCGGCCCTGGGGGGAGGGCACTCCTCTGCGCGACCGCCCTCTTTAGGGGAGAAGGCGCCCGACTTCAACCTTCAGGGCTTCCACCTCGGCTCTTATCTAAATAAGGCCCATGTCGTCCTGGTTTTTTTCCGGGGCTACTTCTGAAGAGAATGTCAGGAGCAGCTGGTTCAGCTGCAGAAGAGCCTCCCGGAGTTCGAGCGGCTTGGGGCTCAGCTAGCAGCCGTGAGCATGGACAATCCGATCACAATGAAAAAGATGGTCAAGAACATGGGGCTGACCTTCCCCGTGGTCTCCGACATGGCGAGGCGCATCACCAAACTCTATGATGTCTACCGTCCCGAGCGGCGAATCTCTAAGCCCGCGACCTTCATCATTGACAGGCAGGGCATCACAAGGTATGTGCACATAGGCAAGAACCGTAAAGATCTGGCCCCCGTATCCGAGATACTGGATACTCTCCGACAGATGAATTAATGGGCCCCGGAAGCCCCACATTCAGCGATGGAGAAGCCGCAAAAGGCGGATAGATTCCTGGTCTCCACCCTTACGGTGCGCGGGCTCATCTCGCTCTTCCTGGTTTCCGCTTCGTGGTTCCTGTTGACGGCGCCGGCCCAAGCTGCGGGTCAGTGCATCGCCTGCCACACCGACCCGGCCAAGCTCAAGGCGCTCACCCAGCCTCGGGCGGAGCCGAGCGCGGAAGAGTGCCCGGCCTGAGCCGTACCCATCCCCCGGTCGGGGGAGCTCTGGGAGCGGTTCTTGGTGAAGCCCGAATTCCTGAAATCCACTCACGCCAAGCCCGGCTGCGGGGGCTGCCACGGCGGCGACCCGAGTGCCGCCCGCAAGGAGAAAGCCCACGAGGGGCTCATCCGAAAGCCCTCTGACGCTATGGAGAAAAATTGCGGGGCCTGTCACGAGGAAGTGGTGAAGACCTACCGCACGGCCCTGCACTTCACGACCCAGGGCTTTTCTACGGCGATGGAGGCCAAGAGCGGGCCGAGGTGGCCCGAGGTCAAGCCCATCGTGCAAGAGAGCTGCTACAGTTGCCACGCCAGTTGCGGCGACTGCCACGTGAGGTGGCCTTCCCCGGCCGGTGGCGGGCTTCTCAAGGGGCACCTCTTCCTGAAGAGGCCGCCGGCGGAGTCCACCTGCAACGGCTGCCACAGCGGCCGGGTGAGCCCGGAGTACTTCGGCTGGACCCCTCCCGGCGAGCCCCCTGACGTCCACTGGGCCAAGGCAAAGATGGACTGCATGGCCTGCCACGGGCTGAAGGACCTGCACGGCGACGGGAGGCCCTACCGCCACAGGCTGGAGCGCACCTCAAGGCCCTCTTGCCTGAAGTGTCACCCGCAGGCGGCTCCGGACGGGTCGGCCCTTGAGGCGCACAGGGTCCACGGCGGGAAGCTCGAATGCCACGTCTGCCATTCGGTCAACTACATTAACTGCTATGACTGTCACCTGGGCGAGGGCGGCAGGACCGAGCTTGACTTCCGCATCGGGCTGAACCAGCGGGAGGACCGTCCCTACCTCTACAACCTCGTCCGACACACGGGCGCCTCGCGGCACATGCTGGCCGGGAGGCTCAAAGACGCGCTCCCGAACTACGACCTTTACCCCACCTGGCTGCCGACCTTTCCGCATAACATCCAGCGGCTGACGCCGCAGGCGAGAAGCTGCAACGGCTGCCATGGAAACGAGAACCTGTTCCTGCTGAAGGAGAGGCTTGACCCCTGGGATCCCAAGGCCAACGCCAAGTTTGCGGTTCCCCGGGTCCCGCCGAAAAGATGAAAGTATTAAGTTTGGCCTGCGGCAACGAAAGGGAGGAGGGCCATCATCTGCCGGATGGGAATATCTTCAGCCAAGAACGCCCCTTTTCGGAGCGCTCAGCGGAGTGGCAGGGGAGGCATAAAGGGCTTGACCTGAATCCAAAAAAAGTCGCTGAGGCTAACTCCTGAAAGCCCTATCCATAAAGAGAAGGAACCCCACCCTTTGGTCGAGTTCCTCCGCTTGCGTATTAGGCGGGCCTTGGCCTTCCCTCACCCGCTTTTCTTCTTAAGCACCTCTTCCTTCGCCGGGCCTTCAAACATGCCTTCTACAAGGGCCTCTCGCGGTGCCTCATCAATTATTCTCACGACCTCTCGGGCCAGCTCCTCATACCAGTTCGCTATCTCGGAGGGGTAGTCGGCATAGCTTCCCAGCTCCCTCAATATGGGCCCCTCGACCGTGGGGATATCGCTCTCCCCGTCATACTCCTTGTAATGTCTTCCCTGGCTCTCCGCCTGGAGTCTATCTATTGTAGTGTCGAGCTTAAGCCATTTCCCTCCCACAAAAGCCTCTCCCACGGTATGCCAGGGCAGGTTTCGCTCACCCCACATCCTTCCCACCTCCCCCAGGAAAACCTTATCGGGGCATGAGACCTCCTGGAAGGCAACCCTTGCGGGCACGTCCGCCGCGCGGCAAAGCGCCACGAAGAGGCTGACCTTCCCCATGCAGAAGGCCTTTCCAGCCCTGAGCACGTCTGAGGCCCTGCCCTTCCCCTCGGCAACGTAGCGAAAGCTGCCTTCGATGTCATAAGGCAGGTCGCGGACGAAGTAGTAGATCTTCCCCACCTTCTCTTTGTCGCCCACGCAGCCTTGGCAGAGTTCCCCCGCCTTGGCCCCGACGTCGGCATCATCAGAGTCGATTATCTCTGTGGGCCTTAGATAGTCTTCTATTCCCTCAGTGCTCATCCTCTCTCCTCCTCCGGGACTCCGGCACAACCCCCTGCATGGCCTTATCCGCGCAGAGCTTGAAGTAGGGGAGGTTCTCCGCGCTCGGCGGGCAGCCTGCGGCAAAGAGGCCCGCGTGTTTAAGCCTTGCGGCACAGTTCCCCACGATGAGAAGTTTATCGTAATCCTCTGGAAGATCGGCCTTGTGGCCGACCACTATGGTGTAATCCCTGAGGATATCCAGGTCGCCGTTTTTCTCAAAGAGGTGGAATGAGACCATGAGCGAGCCGATGCAGCCGCTGCAGGGCTCCCCCGAGACGAGTCTCACATCCCTGGGAACCTCAAGCCTGTCAGGGGGCCGCTTGAACTCTCTTCTCACCTCGCCGAGGGGCTCCCCCAAAAGCTCAATCCTCCTGAGGCTGAGCGAGCGCCCTTCCTTCCGGGCAAAGAGCCTCAGGTGGTCCACCTCCTCGGCCCTGTAGCCCATGACCGCCGCCCCCGCCACATCGGTTGCAAAAGGGTCGTCGCCCGCCAGCACCAGGTCCAGCCTTATGTCGTTTCCCCAGTGGGGGCCCATGCCCTCTCCCGCCACTGTGGCGTCGATGAGGGTGAGACGGGGCTTCAGGAGGAGGTTAAGGTCGGCTATGGCCCTGTGGAGCCCTATTATGTGGAAGCGGCCCTTCTCGTGGCCGATGAGGCAGCCCTTAAGGTTTTTCATCCCCAGGGTGACGCTCGCGAGAAAATGGGTCTTCATGATCGGCACATTGATGAGGATGTCCGCCTCAAGGGCGCTCCTTGAAACTATGACCTTCTTTGCCACGCGGGCTCCGGGTATCTCCACCCGGACGGCCTCATCCTCATTCAGGTTCTTTAGCTTGAGGCCGAGCTCCCGGGCTATCTTCTTGTAGCCCGTCCTTTCAAAGTGCTCCGGCCTGGGGCCCGTCATCCCGAGCATCCCCTCTCCTATCGTTACCTCTCCGGCCCCCGCCTCGAGTGCCATCGCGGCAAGGCTCCTCACTACTCCGGGGTTTGTAGACTGAGAGCCCAGAAAGGAAAGGTTCGGCTTTATGAGCACCCGCTTCCCTCTTGTGACAAACCTCTTTATCCCGCCCAGGAGCTCCACCGCGCGCCTTGCGTTCTCCCCCGGGTCTTCCCCCCGGACTATGCTTACCTTCGGTCTCGTCATCGGGTCAAAAAACCTCCCCCAGGCCCCTTGCACCAGGCCCTTGAGGATTGCGAATTCTTATCCGGATTCAATTCGGGCGAGCCTAACGCTTTCCCGTGAAGATGTGGCGAAGCCGGTTGAAGAAGCCGGCCCTATGCTCGATTTCCATGTTAATCAGGGTCTCCAGCTCTCCCTTGTCAAACCAGATGCCCTCGCACCCCTCGCAGAAGTCAAGCTGAAGGCCCTCCCGCCCGATGGTCTTGAGCCCGCGGCCGCACTTTGGGCAGTGCATGAAGTGAACCTCTTTCAGGCGCTCGGCCTCGCGCTTTTCGGCCTCGGCGGCCTCCCTCTTCCTCCCCTCTTCGAGCAGCTGTGCCTCCCTTTGCTGGATATAGCGCTCCTCGTGCTCAGAGGGACCTAAATCCTTGCGGGAGCGGCCCGGCCGCGGGCGCTCCACATGGGCTTTGAATGTCCCTTCTTCTTTCCCCTTGTCTCTCTTATCCGCCGTCATGATTTTTTCTCCGAAGCAGGCCTTAAGAGGAGGCCCGCACTCCCTGATTCAATTATATACAATAGCTAGCGCAGCTTAATTTCAGGATTTACCCTTCTCTTTTGTTCTTCAACGCCCCAGAAACCTTCTCAGACGTCAGGGGAAGGTCCAGGACCCAGACCCCCACGGCATCGGCAACGGCCGCCGCAATTGCGGAGCTCGTTCCTATCGTAGCCATCTCGCCCAGGCCCTTTGCGCCGTGGCCTTCCGCATGGTAAATTCTTCTCTTGATTCAATAGGTCCGACCTCAACTCCTGTTTGGATCAGCGGAATTTCTATTTAGCAGAGGGGGTAGTGCATTCAGTGTCGTCTTATTACGTTGAGCTGTAAAAACTGCCATTTCTACATCTCGTGCTCTCCATTCTATTTCTGTGCGTGCAGTCAAAACTTGGGCAACTTCTCGACACCAATCAATCCAATTTCGGTAGTTATCGAAGTCATTATCTTTCAAGACGTTATAGTTCAAGTTAAATTGGGTAAGGGGATGAAGTCTATTAATATTATGCTTGTTCATATTTGCATTCACCCACTTTGCCGTCTGATTATCAATCATGGGGAAAATGCTTGGTTCAGCTAAAGCAACTAACGTTAGAGGAACACCAATAACATTATTTTTAATTCCCAGCAGCTTTCTTATCTTTCTTAAGTTATCGGGTGTCTGCATACTGACAAACTGCCGGATCGCATCCCACAACTGTGATGGTTTAATTCGGCATTGCTGAACGGAATCAACTATCCTATCAGTGGCCCGTTGGCGTACGTGAGGCAAAGCATATAGTTTCCAATATACAACTTCAAAGTATGCAGCAATATTACTTCGTGCATGCGCTTGGTAGAAATTCTCAAATGCTATAGTACTGTTTCTGTCTCCTGCAATACATCTATTAAAAAATCCAGGGAATTCATGACCTCTATTATATGTCCTTAAATCAACAGGGTATGAATAATGGTTTAACGCCCTTGACCAGCTTCCTGGCAAAATATCCTCTCCTTTCAGGACTTACCCTTCCTTTTCTCCTTCAAAGCCCCAAAAAGCTTCTCAGATGTCAGGGGGAGGTCCAGGATCCAGACCCCCACGGCATCGGCAACGGCGGCCGCTATTGCGGGGCTCGTTCCTATGGTAGCCATCTCGCCCAGGCCCTTCGCGCCGAAGGGACCTATGGGGTCGGGGGATTCTATCAGGATGGGCTCGACGGGTGGCATGTCGAGAGAGGTCAGCATCTTGTAGTCGATGAAATGGTTATTGACCATGCGTCCCCCTTCGAGCACCATCTCCTCCATGAGAGAGAGGCCCAGACCCATGTGGAGAGCACCCTCGATCTGGCTTTCGGCGCCCAGCCTGTTTATGGTCCTTCCCAGATCCTGGGAAGCCGCCACCTTGAGCACCGTCACAACGCCTGTCTCCGGGTCAACCTCAACCTCGATGGCCTTGGCCCCGAAGGAAAAGGTGAAGGAGAACTGGCCCTTTCCCGTGACGGGGTCAACCAGTTGGCTCGGGGCATCCCAGTGGGCCTTTGCCATGATGGCCTGGCCGCCCTCGCGGTAGCGGTTGAATTTCACTGTGTCGGCTATGCTCATGGCCCGGGAAGGCGCGCCCTTAACATGGATCATCCCCTGCCTGAGCTCGAGGTCCTTGGGGTCAACCTCGAGCTTCTCACCCGCCGCCCTCAGGAGCTTCTCCCTTGCCTCCTCGGCCGCGAGCTTGACTGCCATGCCGCCCACAGCGGTATTTCGGCTCGCCCTCGAGCCCCAGCCCATGGGGGTATTCTCGGTGTCACCGAAGACGACGTTTATCTTGCTCATGTCCGTTCCCAGAACTTCGGCCGCCATCTGCGCGAGAACGGTGTTCGAGCCGGAGCCTATCTCGGTGCAGGAGGTGGCGAGGTTTATGGAGCCGTCATCGTTGACGATGATGTCGGCCCCGGCGAAGTCAGCGTCTATTCCGGGAGAAAGCCTCACCCCCGTGAAGTGGACCCCGCAGGCTATGCCCACTCCCCGGTTGGGAGCCTTCTTCTTCCCCTTCTCCTTCCAGCCTATCTCTTTCGCCACAGCCTCAAGGCACTCCGTGAGGGCGCAGCTGTGGAGGGTAGCCCCTGAGGAGGTTACATCCCCTTTCCTGACGGCGTTCTTGAGCCTCGCCTCCAGGGGGTCCAGGCCCATCCGCTCACAGCACATGCTCAGCTGGGCTTCCATGGCGAAAGTGACCTGTGGGTTCCCGAGGCCCCGCATGGCGCCGCCGTAAGGGAGGTTGGTATAGACGCAGTAGCCATCGAAGCGGTAGTTCGGGTAGCGGTAAAGGCAGGAGGCCATGGCGCCCCCCACGTTGGTGTTCACAGGGCCGTAATCCGAGTAGCCGCCGATATCGCAAACGGTCCTCACCTTCCGGGCGGTTATCGTTCCGTCCTTTTTGAGGCCCGTCTTGACATCCATGATGAACTTGTTGCGGAAGGTCGAGTACTCGAACTCCTCTTCCCGCGTGTACTCAAGCTTCACGGGCCTTCCCGTCTTGCGGGCGAGCACGATAGAGGCGAAGTCCATGCTGAATTTGCTTGTGGCCCGGCTGCCGAAGCCCCCGCCCACGTTGTGGGTGATGACCCGCACCTTGCTCTCGGGGATTCCGAGGGCTTTCGCGAGCTGGAGCCGGGTGATGGAGGGAGCCTGGGTGCAGTAGTAGAAGGTGAGCTTTCCGGAGGAGTCCCAGACGGCCACACAGTTGTGGGGCTCGGGGCATACGTGGCACTGGCGCTGTGTCTCAAAGCGGTCCTCAAAGACATGGTCCGCCTCTCTGAAACCCTCTTCCACATCGCCGAAATCATAAACATAGTGGGCGGCGATGTTTCCGGGCTTATCCTCATGCACAAGCGGCGCGCCGGGCTCCATTGCCTGAAGCGCGTCAAAGAGGGCGGGCAGGGGCTCATAGTCAACCTTGATGAGGGATAGGGCCTCTTCCGCGGTATCCACGTCTATGGCCGCAACGGCGGCCACTGCATCCCCCACGTGGCGCACCTTCTCGGTCTGAAGCGGAGTCTGGTCGAAGTGGCTCACGCCGAAGGTATAGGGCGTGTCCACGCCGGTTATGACCGCCTTGACACCCGAGAGCCTTCGGGCGCGGCCTGTGTCGATATTCAGGATCTTTGCGTGGGGCAGCGGGCTCCTCAGGAGCTTGGCGTGTAGCATGTGGGGGAAATCGAGGTCCACAGTGAAGAGAGCCCCTCCCGTGGCCTTCACGTGGGCGTCCACCCGGGGGAGGCTCAAGCCTACGAAATCGTGCTCGGCCATGACTAGCTGCTCCTCATCGTCTGGGCCGCGGTAAGGACGGCGTCCACGATTCTGACATATCCCGTGCAGCGGCAGATGTTTCCGGCGATGGCCTCCTTCACCTCAAGCTCCGTGGGCGATGGCCTCTCATCCAGAAGGGCCTTGGCCGCCAGGATCATTCCTGGGGTGCAAAACCCGCACTGGATGGCCCCCCGCTCTATGAAGGCCGTCTGGAGGGGGTGAAGCTTGCCGTCTCGGGAGAGGCCCTCGATGGTGAGGACCTCTGCTCCATCAGCATCCACGGCCAGGATGAGGCAGGAGTTCACCGCCCGCCCGTTCAATATGACGGTGCAGGAGCCGCAGTCTCCCATGTTGCACATCTTCTTAGTGCCCTTAAGCCCGAGGTCCTCCCGGATGACCTCGAGCAGAGTGCGCTTGTTAAGAACCTCCAGGCGATGCCGCTCTCCATTGACCGTAAGGTTTATGGTTCTCTTCATGACACGCTCCTAGGATGGCGGTTCATGATTTCTCCCCCCGCTCAAGGCAGGCCCGGAGGGCCCTGGCCGTAAGCACCTTGACGAGCTCCCGGCGGTATTCACCACCGGCCCTGAAATCGGAGATGGGCTTGCACTCAGAGGCCGCCTGCTCGGCGGCTCGTGAGATGAGCTCTTCCCCTGGCTCTCCATCTAAAAGAATCTTTTCCGCCCTGTGGGCCCTGATTGGGGTCGGGGCCACGGCTCCAAGCGCGATCCTCACGTCTCTCACCTTTCCGTCCTTCACCCTCATGATGGCTCCCACGCCCACCATGGCGAGGTCCATGGCCTTACGGGGGCTGAACTTTATGAAGCAGAAGCCGGCTCCTTTGAGGGGAGGAGGCACCTGGACCTCAGTGAGGATCTCCCCGGACTTTAAGCTCGTCCTGCCTGCGCCCACGAAGAGCTCTCTCAGGTGGACCTTTCTCTCCTTCCTCGGGCCGAAGATCGTGCACGTGGCGTCAAGGACAAGGAGCGGGAGCGCGCCATCGGCTGCAGGGGAGGCATGGCAGAGGTTTCCCCCTATCGTGCCCACGTTTCTTATCTGCCGGGAGCCCACAAGACGGCAGGCCTCATAGAGGATGGGGTAGTGCTCTCTCACAGCAGGATGGCTCATGAGGGAGTGCCACGTTGTGAGGGCGCCAAAGCGCAGGCCCTGGCGGTGGCTGAAGCGAAGGCCATCGAGACCGGGGACCTTTTTCAAATTTATGATGTATTTGGCCTTTGTCCATCCCCCCTTTAGCCCCACGAGGAGGTCTGTGCCTCCGGCCAGGAGTCTGGCATTTCTCCTGTATTTGAGGAGCATCGAGCTTGCTTGCTTAAGGGTCTTGGGCTCCAGGTATTCAAAGTTTTTCATGGCCCCATCTCCCCCCTGACCATGAGTGTGACGAAGATGATTGCTCTGGTGGCGCGAGGACTTTGACGCCTCTCACGGCTGCTCCGAAGCGGGTACTGATTATAGCAGATAAAAAAGAGATAAAAAGCGTGGCTCGGAAAAAAGGTTCCCTTCCATCGGAGGGCCTAAGAAAAAAAGGTTGACAGAGCAGAGAAGACGGGTTAGGATTCATCAATTTTTGAATAATTTTCAGGACATTAATTCGTGAGATAAGCTGAATTGGCTCCTTCTTCGCAAACTTCCCCCGCCAGAGCTTCCCTTGAGAGGTGGCCCAGGCTCTTTCTCCTGATAGAGCAGGGCCTCATCACCAAGGCCGAGGCCGCCCGGGAGGTGGGCTACAGCTGGCCCGGCCTTCACCGGAGGTATCTCCGTTTCAGGGAGAGGGGGCTCGAGGGCCTCATCGATGGGAGGCGTTTTAATAGAAGGCCCCCGAGCACAAGGAGGGAGCAGGAGGAAGCCCTCCTTTCTCTCAAGCGCTCCTTTCCGTATCTTTCTTGCCGCGCTCTTCTGGGAAGGCTTTCCCCCCATCTGAGGGAAGGCCTCTCCCCAAAAAAAGTGGAGCGCCTGCTTAAAAAGCACGGCCTCGGCCGGAAGAGAAAGGAATCCCCGGCACCCGCCTCTTCCTCAGAGAGCCTCTCACCCGAAGAGCCCGATGAACTCTGGCACCTCCTCCTGGCCCCGGCTCCGGGAGGACGACTGGGAGCGCTAGAGGCGGCGGTCCTTGTTGACGGCGCTTCTGGGTTTATCCTCGGAGCCGAGCTCTTTCAGGGAGTGAGGGCCGAGAAGCTTCTCCCCTTTCTCACCTCGGCCGTTGAAAAGTGGGGTCTTCCCCGGGCCCTTTGCACCGACCGCCGTCCGCTCTTCCGGGCGAACCGTGGGGAAAAGGGGGCAACGCAGCTTGAGAAGCTCCTCTTTGAGCTCATGGTCTCCCATGTGCTGAGGCCGAGGGGGGAAAGGGGAGTTCCCCCTCTGGCCATGGGTGCCCTCTCTTTCATAAGGGCCAGATTGAGGGGGGTTCCCCACCTGAGGAGCCTTGCCCAGAGGAATGAGCTCTTGAGGGACTTAATTGAGGCCTTGAACGGTGACTCCTCACCCGATTCTCCCTCCCCGCGGGAGCTCTACGGGAGGCGCCACCGCCGGACTCCCCTCGTGGACCTCAGGGCTCTTTCCTTTCCGCTTTTCTTGAGGCGTGTGGGAAGGGATGGCTCCGTAAGATTCCATCACAGGGTTCTCTTCCTTCCGCCGAGGCTGGCGGGCGAGTGGGTGGAGGTGAGACTCTTGGGTGAGGAGGTGGCCCTCTATCTCGAAGGAAAGCGTCTTGCGGGGGGGGAGGTGGGCGCTGGCGGGGAGGCCCGACCTATAAACGATTTTATGTCGCAAAAAGCAATCCTCTCACATTACCCTTGACAGGGGAGGTGCACCATGGCTGAGGCCCATCGACAGGTCAGGGTTGAAGAGAAGGAGGGTTACTCGCGCTTCATCCTCGATAACCCACCCCTCAATATTCTCACCATAGCCAACATGCGTGAACTCATGGCCGCGCTCGGGGATGCGGCCATGAGGCCTGGCCTCAAGGCCGTGAGCCTGGAGGGAGGCGGGGAGAGAGGCTTCTCGGCGGGAGTCGCAATCGAGGAGCATCTGCCCGAGGTGGCCCCCGAGATGGTAGGCGCCTTTCATGGCCTCTCCCGCGTTCTCTGGGATTACCCCGTGCCCACGCTCGCCATCGTCAAGGGAATGGCCCTTGGAGGGGGCTGCGAGCTGGCCCTCATGTGCGACTTTGTTCTGGCTTCCAGGGATTCCGGGTTTGGCATCCCTGAGGTCAAGGTCGGCATCTTTCCGCCGCTCGCCACTGTGCTCTTACCGGCCCTTGTGGGTTTGAGGAAAAGTCTTGAGCTCGTGCTTCAGGGGGAAATCATCGGGGCTGAGGAGGCGCACCGGTTAGGCCTCATAACAGCTATCACCCACGGGTGGGAGCTTGAGGCCAAGAGGGATGAGCTCATCTCCGCCTTAACCCAGAAGAGCGCCCCCGTCCTGAGGCTCGCCAGGCGCTCCATCCTTGAAGGTGCCATCCCTGATTTTCATGGGTCCCTGGAGCGGGCGGAGGAGCTCTACCTCCGGGACCTCATGGCCACAGCCGATGCCCTCGAGGGCGTGAGAGCCTTCATAGAGAAGCGAAAGCCCCGCTGGCTGGACGCTTGAGGGAGCCATGGCCGAAGTGGTCGTAAGGACGCTGAGGGCGGGGGATGTGGATGAGATAATGCGCCTTGGAGAGCGCCTCACGGGCGAGCGTCGGCCAGCCCACTGGCGGGAGCAGCTCACCGCCTACTGGGAGGGGAGCGTTGCCGACCCCATGGGAAGGGACCCGAGGTCGTGCCGGGTGGCGGAGGTGGACGGGAAGGTAGTGGGCTTCATCCTCGGGGACGTGCGGGGCTGGGAATTTGGCCTGGCCGAGGCCGCATGGGTCTGGGACCTGGGGGTGGACCCGGACTATCAGCGCCGGGGCGTAGGGACCATGCTCGCCGAGAGCCTTTTTGATTATTTCAGGAACAAGGGTGCGAGAACCGTCTACACCATGGTCAACTGGGGAGACGGGAGGCTTCTCGGCTATTTCAAGTCCCTCGGGTTCAGGCGGGGGGACATGATAAACCTGGAGAAGGCACTGGGCTAGAGGGAGTGGCCTTGAGGGTAGACGGCATCCGGCAGATGGCTTTTTACGGGGGGGGAGGCATCGGAAAATCCACTATCGCCTGCAACCTCTCCGCCGCCTTTGCCTCCCTGGGCCTCAAACCCTTCCAGGTGGGCTGTGACCCCAAGGGGGACTCCGTCAGTAGCCTCATGTGCGGTCGCTTCGTGAGCCCTATTTCCGATGAGGCGAAGAAGCGGGGCATCTCTGAGGAGGTAGTCTTCTCAGCCGTACACCGGGGCTACAGGGGAATCTTCTGTACCGAGAGCGGGGGTCCCCGGCCGGGCATGGGATGTGCCGGAAGGGGGGTGCTCGTGGCCCTGAATGTCCTGGAAGAGTACCGGGTTGCGGAGAGGCTGGGGGTGGACGTTGTCCTCTACGACGTGCTCGGCGATGTCGTCTGCGGCGGTTTTGCCCAGCCAATCCGTCAGGGCTATGCCAATGAGCTCTACATAATAGCCTCCTCTGAGCAGATGGCCCTCTATGCGGCCAATAACATCGCCGCCTGTGTCGCCGCTTTTGCCGGGCAGGGGCTCGACGCCCGGGTGGGGGGAATCATTCACAACCGGCGTGTGCTCCCTTGCGAGGAGGCCTTGCTGGAAGCCTTCTCCGAGAGGCTCGGGGTGCCACTCATGGGCCACATACCCCGTTCGCCCCTGGTCCAGAGGGCGGAGCGTGAGGGGAAGACTGTTCTTGAGGCATATCCGCGCTCCTCGCAGGCCCGGGCCTACAGGCGGCTTGCCGACCGCATAATCGAGAACCACCGGAAGGTGGTGCCCGAGCCCTTGGAGAGAGAAGATCTCCTGGAGCTCATCAAGAAATACGGAAAGGCATAGGATGGCGGAAGAGAGTCACCCCTGCTTCAGTCTGGAGGCCTCTCGCGGAAGGAGCCGCCTCCATCTGGCGGTGGCCCCGCACTGCAACGTCCAGTGCGGCTTCTGCACGAGGCTCTTCGACTGCCCCAATGAGAGCCGGCCGGGGGTGGTGAGCCGGCTCCTCAGAAGTGAGGAGGCGCTTGAGAGGGTGCGACTGGCGAGGGACCACCTCCCCGCCCTCTCGGTTGTAGCCGTGGCTGGACCGGGCGATGCTCTCGCCAATGAGGAGGCATTCAAGACCCTCCGTCTCGTGAGGGAGAGATATCCTGAGCTCTCCCTCTGCCTGAGCACCAACGGACTGTTGCTGCCGGAGAAGCTCCCCGAGCTCTCGGCTCTGGGCTTAAGCCACCTGACCGTTACGGTCAATGCCGCCAGGCCAGAGGTGGGGGGTAAGGTCTACTCCTGGGTGAGGCTCGGGGATAAGCTCCTCAGGGGCGAAGAGGGCTTTAAGGCTCTTTTTGAGAGGCAGCTAGAAGGCCTTATGCTTGCGTCACATGCGGGAATCAAGGTCAAAGTCAATATGGTCCTCATCCCGGAGTTAAACCTCCAGGAAGTCGCGCCCCTGGCGGAGCTCGCCTCCCAGAGGGGAGCCCATATTTTCAACATCATGCCCTGCGTGCCTGCGCCCGGTTCTCCCTTCCATGGGATGCGCTCCCCCTCCATCCTGGAGCTTCGGGAGGCGCGGAGGGAGGCCGCCAGCTTTCTTCCCGTGATGACCCACTGCCGCCAGTGCCGGAGCGACGCGGCGGGAGTACTCGGGGAAGACTGGGGACGTCAACTCGACCGCCTGCAGTTCGGCTCTGAAGAAGAGGTCGGGGAGCCTCTCCCCCAGCCGGAGCGGCCCCTCCTCGTAGCCGTTGCCAGCCGGGAGGGAAGAGCCGTTGACCAGCACTTCGGCCATGCACGGGACTTTCATATTTTCAGGGTGGATGGCGAAGGGGGCAAGTTCCTCGAGAGAAGGAGCGTGCCGAACTATTGCCATGGGGTGGAAAGATGCGGCGAGAGCGAGGAGGCCCTCGTGGCCGTGGGTCGCATGCTTTCTGACTGCCGGGCCATTCTCTGCCAGAGGATCGGCCCCCGGCCTGAGAGATACCTCAAGAGCCTCGGCCTCAAAGTCATCGAGACCCCGCTCGAGATAGGCGAGGCCATAAGGGAGATAGTCGTGAAAGGTCTGGCTCAGGGGGCCAAGGAGGCGCCTTGACTCCCTCATCAAAAAGGGTTGCCTTTGCGACAAGAGATGGCGTCATGGTGGACTCGGGCTTCGGGGGCGCTCTTCTTTTCTGCGTCTATGAGCTCTCCCCCCAAGGGGTGAGGCTTGTGGAGCGCCGCAGGCGCCCTCCTGGCCCCTGGCGGGAGGCGGTGAGGCTCGTGGAAGACTGTGAGACCGTCTTTTGCGCTGAGATAGGCCCCGCCCCCTTGAAGGCCCTCAGGGAGCGAGGGGTGAAGTTGGAGAGAGCGAGGGCTGTCATCGAGCTCGTCCTTCAGGCCCTCGTGGCGGAACCTCGGCCGCTGAGGCTCTCCCTCGGCACGGGAGAGGTGGTAAGGGAACGTGAGGTGGAGCGCCGGACACGGGCGCTGGAGAAAAGAATAAGGGAGGAAGGAGATGCCCGTTAAGGGTCTTACCTGGAAGAAGTTGAGCCAGCTCTATGAGGAAACCCCCTCTGTGGATGCCGCACAGCAGGTGGGGGAGGCCTTCCCGGGCTATGAGGGCCTTTGGTGCCGCTACATCATGACGGTCACCAACCTGGGGGCCACCTATAACGCCGTCATTCTTGTTCACGGGCCACTCAGCTGCGTTGCGGCGGTGCGCCTGTTCAAGGCCACAAACTACTCCTTTTACTACGGGCAGCCCTTCCAGCACCTACCGACCACCGATATGGACAACAGCGCCGTGATCATGGGAGGGGACCAGCGCCTGGTCGAGGCCATAAAGGCGGTGGACCGGGACTACAGGCCCCCTCTCATCATCGTCGTGGACACCTGCGCGCCGGCCATCATCGGAGACGATGTGGAGTTCGCTATCGAGCAGGCGCAGCCCGAGGTCAGGGCGCGCCTCGCCTACATCCCCACGCCGGGTTTCACGAGCCCCTGGCTGGGAAGGAGCATCGAGCTCTGCGTGCAGAAATACGTGGACATAATGGACCCTCCCGAGAGGGTCGACCCGGAGAAGGTCAACATCCTGGGCCAGTACAAGGAGACCTTCTGCACCCGGGGGAGGGGGAAGGGGAGGGGCGAGAAGCGCTACCCCGATGACGCCGATGAGCTGGGAAGGCTGATAGAGGCTCTGGGTCTGAGGCTCCACCGGGTCCTCACCTCGGGGGATTACGATTACATAAGAACCGCGCCCGAGGCTGCCGTCAATACCTTCAGTTGCCCAACCTGGTCCTACCCGCTGGCCCGGGCAATGAAGGAGAGGTTCGGGACTCCTTTTCTTCGCCACGCCATCCCCACGGGCTTTGGGGCAACCGCAAGGTGGGTGAGGGAGCTCGCGGAGTTCTCAGGCAGAGAAGAGGAAGCGGAAGGCCTCATCGCACGGGAGTATGCGGAGCTCGAAGAGGAGTGGGAGAGCTGCCGGGAGATGGCCCGGGGGAGGGTGGCCCTCATCGAGGGAGGCCGGAACACCCGAACCGCCTTTGCGCGGCCCATGGCCTACGGCCGCATGTGCCGGGAGCTCGGGATGGAAACTTACTTCTTCAACATCCACCCTCTGGAGATAAAGGCGAAGCGGGATGATGTGGAGTATTTCCTCTGGGACGGTTATGACCCGCCCATCTTATCGCACAACTACCCGTACGATAAGCCGGTGAGCGCGGTGGACGTGATGAAGAACCTGGGCCTTGAGAAAGACCAGGTGGTCTATTTCATAGAGGATGTCTACCCCTATGCCCGGGCCGGGATGTTCGACGCTTCCGATGCCGCTCGGGTGGACTCCTCGGTGCATCACCGGCGGGTCCGGGAGGCGCCCGGAAGGGGGATAGGCTTCCGTGGAGCGAGGGCAATCGCCCGCCAGATAAAGGAGGCCATCAAGGCGGGGCGCCGCAAATCCAAGCCCACCCTCTACGGCCGAATCCACGGGGCCTCGTTTGACTATCAGCTGGCTTCCCAGGTGGAAAGGGAGGTGAGAGCGTGAAGATAATAGAGCCAGTCGCCGAGTACAAGGACCGCCTTCAGCCGGGGGCCTTCGGGGGAGGAATCCTCACGGCCACGGGTGTCGCCGACTCCCTGGTCATCTATCACGGCATCTGCGGCTGCAACATCATGGCTGTCCATCTGAGGTCTGACCAGATCCCGGATGGCACCTTCGTCCCCATCGTGGCGACAGGGCTTCAGGAGGGCGATACCATCCACGGGGGCAATGAGAAGCTGGTGAGGACGATGAGGGATGCTCTTGCCGGGTCGCCTAAGGCTCTGGGCCTCGTCTGGGTCTTCACCTCCGATGCCACATCCATCGTGGGTGATGACATACAGGGGGCGGCCTCGCTTCTGGAAGGAGAGACCGGGGTTCCCGTCCTGGCTGTTGATAATCCCGGCTTCATCGGAGGCTTTGCGCGAGGGGCGGAGCTCGCCCTCTGTGCAATGGCGGATAGGTTCGCCACCCCTGCAGGGGAGCGGGAGGGGGTTAACCTGGTTGCTCCCTTCCTCATGGGAAGCAAGAACTGGCCGAATGACGTCGCCGAAATTGAGAGGCTTCTCAAGGCCGCGGGCGTGAAGGTAAACCTCGTCCTCACCCACAATACCCCTTCCTCTGACCTCAAGAATCTGGCGCGGGCCGAGGCGAACCTCATGCTCACCTCAGAGGCCATGCCCGACCTTGAGCCAAAGATGGAGGAGCTGGGGGTCCCCCTCTGGGGAGGGGAGCTCCCGCTTCCCCTGGGGCTGGCCAATACCGAAGAGTGGTACCTGGGGGTGGCCGAAAGGTGGGGCGACCTGGAGAAGGCGAAGAGGCAGCTTGAGGCCGATATGGATCGCGTCAAGCGAATTCTCAGGTTTAACTATAACTCCAGCTGGATGATGAACCTGCTCTCTGGAAAACGTGGCGGGGTTTTGGGCTATGCGCCCTTTGCCGCCTCTTTTGCCCGCTTCCTTTTCCATGACCTTAACGTGAGGCCCAAGGTGGTGGGCCTCCTGGCCGAGACGGATGAGGCCCTTAAGGCCGCCGAGGCCCTCTTGGAGCCCCTGGCGGATTTCCTTGATTTCGAGGTGATGGAAAATCCCACCCCTCTCCATTACGGCCGGAAGATAGAGGAGCTTAAGCTCGATTTCTCGATTGGTATGGACCAGGACAAGAGCCTTGTGGAAGGTCTGGGAATAGCCCACCGCTCCCTCGGCGGCTTTTACTTCTACAATAACTATAATTTCGTCCCCTGGCCCTACATGGGGGTGCGCGGTGTTTTGAACCTGCTGAGCGAGATGAGCGAGCTTGCGAGGGACGCCTTCTTCGAGCGGGCCATGTGGAAGGAATACAGCTTCAGGCCCGAAGAAGTGGAGGAGACTTAGAAAGCCCTTCTGCCTTTCGGGTGGTGACTTCTAGGGGCAGCCCTGCCTCAAAGCCAAAGGTCGCTGGGCCGAATCCAGCTCCCGACACCAGTAAAATCAAAGGCTTGCAACGAGTGGGCTTGTAGCCGTTTTTCGGTTTTGTGAGTATTCTGCACGCAAGAATTTCAGGTAGTGTCACGAGTTTTGTGTAGAAACCTTGAGAGGGTCTCTTTTCCACTGAGTATTGAATTGGTTGAAGACGCTCAAGGCGACGCGCTCAAGCGACTCATCATTGTTCAAGACGCTCATGGGCCTAGTTCTGCGTCCCACCTCCTTGAGGCCTGCTCAAGGGGGTTTGTGATCCTGAGCGTGGGCCTAAGGTTTAGGGGCTCGCGAAAGTGGGCCAGAACCTCATCCAGGTCTTTCTCAATACATCTCACCGCCTTGGGGTAGGTCCCTTTCCAGCTATTGGCCCAGCGCCGGAAGGCCCGGATGGCTCCCCGACGAGTCTGGCCAGGCAGATGGCCCGGGCCCCGCAGATAATAGCCTGCCGGTCCCTTTTGCGGGCATAGCCCGAGAAAGGAGGTATCGCGGAAGAGGAAATTGTGCTAAAATCTTCTCGCTATAAAAGGAAATTCTCAGGCGGGACTACTTCCTGAGGTGATGATTTTAAGTGTCAATAAACAAGAGCAATTAGAAATCAGGCTCTGCAACTATTGCACCTTAAGAGTTAATAAGAATGTATAAAAAAGCACCAGAACAGCAAATTAAAGAGATCGTATCTCTCTTAGAAAGCAAGAAATGGGAGGATGCTGAAAGGGCACTGCTGGAGCTTCGTAAAACTAATGATGGGCGAGTATTATTTTTATTAGGGATGCTTTTCGATGAATGGGAAAACCCTAATAAGAACAGAACTGAAGCAAAAAGATTTTTTAATCTCTCCATAAAATCAGATAACGCTCCTCTAGATGCATTTATTCAACTGGCAAGAATAGAAACCAATCGAGCACATTCTGTAAGAATTCTCAAGAAAGGCAAGAAGTCATTTCCAAATGAAGAACAAATTTATTTCTCCTTAATAAATTATTCCGAACTATCTGATAGAGAGGCTATTTATTTTGAGGCAGTTGAAAATGGATGCTTATCTGAACGAATTAAAATCAGTATGGCCGAGGCATATTTTAGACTTTCAAAGTATGAGGAATGCTTAAAGCTATTATCAGCAATACAGATAGATCACGAGGGCGATAGAGAAATTCTTAAATGCATGGAGGGATTTTGTTTATATGAACTAGGTGAGCGAAGAAAGGCGAGCAGTATATTTAGGAACCTCGGCGAAAATGATATTAACCATCAACTTGAATATATCCCAACTTATGGGCTAATCCTCACTTTAACCAGTGAAAATAAAATACCTGAAGCCGAGAAGACTGCTGAGGAATTACCTCTTAATATAGATGCTGAATTATTCATTGGTGGTCCCTGGGGAGACGCCTATTTTGATGCTAAGGAATATCGCCTTAAAGCAATAAATTCACTTTTGAAGAAAACTAAATCAAAGGAAATAAAGGGGAGACTTCGAGGCATAAGAGGCTTGTTTACTTATAGCGAAGCATTTGAAGCAGAAACAACATCAAAAGCCTTGCAGCGCAGTGTAATTCGAGATATCGAGTTTGCTCATGAATTATACCCGGCAGAAATGAGATACTTAGAACATTTATTTTGGATAAATTCTGATAAAAATAGAGATTCAAGAAAGGCATGGAAGGCAGTCTTGAAATATGTTTTGAACTCTGATGAAGATATATATATTGGTGACTTTTTCATGAGTATTTCGAAACCAGAACTCAAGGATGTGGTGGATGAATTTATTGTTACGATCGAAGAAACCCCTTATAAGGCTGAAAAATTGGTGAAGACTTTGCTTGCCCCTATTTTATCAAGACTTCACAAGGAAAAGGATTACAAGAGCATTACAAATATCGCTCAAGCTTTTAAATCCAATATGCTATATGAAAGTGATTCGCTTTTTGAAATTGCATATGCTTATTCAAAAATTGGAAACAATGAGACCGCCAAGGAGTACTATTTGGTGGAGCTTAGGAAAGATGACGATAGTGATGCTTCATGGAATAACTTAGGCGTGATTTATGAAAATGAAGGGAAGTTACTAAAAGCTGTAGACTGTTACAAAAAGGCTAAAAATATTAACATTAAAAAAGGACTGTATGAAGACAATCTCAAGAGGGCAGAGCGTTTGCTGAAAGAAAAAGATAAGGAAGACTTTGCATTGCGCAATGCAATTGAAGAATACAGAAATGAATCTCCTTATGTGCAAAGCAAAGTGTTGGATTTTTATAACCACAGGAATAGCGATAGACTTATTATATGCTCGTACCGTCAAGCTCCTCAATATCTTAAAATGTCTGGGGCAAAAGCGACAGAATTTCTGAAGGACCTTCTTAACAAAAAATATTTTTTAAAGGTAGTAGATCATGAATATGACACGCAGAGTAGCGTATATAAGATAAATCCATACTTAGAGTCTGAATTGGCAAGAATAGAGGAGTCATTAAAAAATGAAGAAGAGCTGTTAGGCATGTGCAAGAGGCTTAATTTAAATAGCCTTAATTTAATTGGTTATGATGAAGCCTTATTAAATAATATTGCCAGAATATCATCTGAAGAAATGAAGTTAATGCTGCAAAGAGATTTAAGAGAAAATGCACTTGCAGTAATTTTGAAGCAAAACAAATCCGCATTGGTATTGAGCGGAAGTATTATTGAAGCGATCTTAACAGATAGGGTTATGGCAAAAGGAATCACAAAATACAGAATTAGTAATAAAGTGAAGAATATCGCTAATATGAATTTGAATGAACTGTTAGATATAGCTGAGAAGGAGAGGATTATTGATTCAACTATGGCACATTTGGCTCATGGTGTGCGGGGTTATAGAAACTTGATACATCCAGGAGTGGAAAAGAGAAAAGCAACAATACAGGTTACAGACTCTAATGTAGAGTTGGCGTGGGGGATAGTAAAAAAACTATTATCGGAGATAAAGTGATAACTGGGTAAGCAATCCTTATTCACATATTTCACTTCGTAAGCAGGTCGGTCGAGGGGGTTGTGCCATTTTAGCTAACATAAGAGACAGAGTTATCCGTCATTGCAAGGTTCTGTCCCTCTTGGCTCTCTGCCTCAACATTCTTGGCGCTATACTTTTATGGTGGTCTCTAAAGATTAGAGATTATCCTAACATGTATACTTACATTGAGGGGGAGCGGAAATCACCAGCCTATATCGCTGTTGAGAGGCCGTGGTTTATGAGCGTTGGGTGGGTATCCATCCTAGCAGGATTCGGGCTTCAAGCCTTTTTAATACTAGTAGAAAGGAAGAATTCAAATCGGAATGCTGCTAGTTGCAAGAACTAACATTCCAAGAGCATCATAGCGAAATTATAAGGGCTTAGGGAAAAAGGCCTTTTCCGGCATAAAACAATCTCAAATATTTAACTGGCGCCGGTAGTCCCCAGCCGGCGCCACTTCCTGCCACCTTCAGGGGAAAGCCGGGCTATAGGACCCGGCTCCCCTAAACCTCCACCTCCTTGAGGTCATCCGCTATTATCAGAGTGGGCTCGGTTTTTGCCTGAACTTCCTCCGGGGTCACGCCCGGGGCCACCTCCTTGAGCACGAGCCCCTTCTTCGTGACCTCCATGACGCCCAGGTCAGTGACGATGAGGTTAACGACACCCTTGGCCGTGAGGGGAAGGGTGCACTCTTTGAGAATTTTGGGCTTACCATCCTTGGTGGTGTGCTCCATGGTGACGATGACCAGCCTGGTGCCGGCGACTATGTCCATGGCGCCGCCCACCCCCTTCATCATCTTGCCGGGAACCGTCCAGTTGGCCAGGTCTCCCTTCTCGGAGACCTGGAGCGAGCCGAGGATGGTGGCATCCATGTGCCCGCCCCGGACCATGGCAAAAGATTCGGCACTGGAGAAGAAGGAAGCACCGCGAAGGAGGGACACCGTGGCCTTGCTGGCGTTCACCAGGTCGGCATCCTCCTCCCCCTCATAGGGGGAAGGTCCGTAGCCCAAAATACCGTTCTCTGAGTGAAGCAGGATATCCGCACCCTCGGGAAGGTAGTTCCCGACGAAGGTGGGAATGCCGATGCCCAGGTTCACAAAATAGCCGTCCTTCAGCTCCTGGGCGGCCCGCTTGGCTATCTGCTCTCTTGTGAGGGGCATAACGCTCACCTCCTTTTGTGGTCTTCATTTGGGTCGAGGTCTTGTTCTCAGCACCTCGATGCGCTTCTCAAACTTGGGCGGTCTTACGACTCGCTGTACATAGATGCCGGGCGTGTGAACAAGGTTGGGGTCGATCTCGCCGACCTCGAGTATCTCCTCCACCTCTGCAATGGTCACTTTGGCCGCGGCCGCCATCATGGGGTTGAAGTTGGCGGCGCTCAGCCGGTAGACGAGGTTCCCGAAGCGGTCGGCCTTCCAGGCCCTGATGAGCGCAAATTCGGCCTTGAGCGGGGTGTAGAAGAGGTACTCCCTGCCGTCGATGACCCTCGTCTCCCTCCCTTCGGCATAAAGGGTTCCCACGCCGGTCGGGGTGTAGAAGCCTCCGATCCCGGCACCCCCGGCACGTATTCTCTCGGCAAAGGTGCCCTGGGGGTTGAGCTCCACCTCTATCTCTTTCGCCAGGAACTGCTTCTCGAAGATGTCGCACTCGCCCACGTAGGTGGCGACCATCTTCTTTATCTGGCGGGTCTGGAGCAAGAGCCCCAGCCCCCAATCGTCAACCCCGCAGTTATTGCTGATGAGGGTGAGGTCTTTCACTCCTTTATCCCGAAGGGCGATTATCAGGTTCTCCGGCAGGCCCGATAGGCCGAAGCCGCCGGCCATGATGGTCGCCCCGTCCTCGATGTCCGCAATCGCCTCCTCGCAGCTTCCCACGACCTTGTTCATGGAAATCCTCTCCCTCTGTGAGACCCTTCAAGAAGATGGGTACCAGAATGAACTCATAAAGAAAAATTCACACCTTTCGACTCCGGGCAGAATAAATTATTATCACAAAAAGAGGCGAAGGCCAAGAGCCTCGATATTTTCCGTGGAGGAGGCCACTTCACAGGGAGAGCCGAATGTAGGATAATGAGAGGCCATGGGTGAGAAAGCAGAGCTGGCCCAGGCCGTCTTGAGAGGGGATATCCGGGCCGCGGCACGCCTCATTTCCCGCGTGGAGAGCGACGACCCGGCCGCCCTCCCCGACCTTAAGCTCCTCTACCGGCACGGGGGCGGGGCACATGTCATCGGCGTGACCGGTCCGCCCGGAACGGGGAAGAGCACCCTTGCCGATAGGCTCACGGCCTTCTACCGCTCCCAGGGGAAGAGGGTGGGAATCCTTGCGGTTGACCCCTCAAGTCCCTTCACGGGTGGGGCCATCTTGGGAGACAGGCTGAGGATGAGCTTTCACACGGCTGACAGGGGCGTCTTCATCCGCAGCATGGCCACCCGGGGCCAGCTCGGAGGTCTGGCCCGAGCGACGGGCGATGCGGTGAACATCATGGACGCTCTCGGCCAGGATGTGATCCTTGTCGAGACTGTCGGGGTGGGGCAGGGTGAGGTAGAGGTCGTGCGCCTTGCCCATACCGCGGTGCTTGTGCTCAATCCGGGCTCCGGCGATGCCATTCAGACCCTGAAGGCGGGGATCATGGAAATAGGTCATATCTTCGTGGTCAATAAGGCCCGCCGCGAGGGGGCTGACAGCACCCGCCGGGAGATCGAGGAGATGCTCGGCCTCTCGGCGAGAGCCCCTGAAGAGTGGCGGCCGCCCGTTCTCAAGACTGAGGCGCTTGAGGGCGAGGGAATAGAAGATTTGGCCTCGGCCCTTGAGGCCCACAGGCTCTTCCTTCATGCCTCGGGCCGGGGGGAGAACCTGAGGCGGGAGCAGGCCAGGGGGGCACTCATGGAGATCCTCAGGGAGAAGGCCCTGGAGCGTCTCCTCAAGGGCCTTGATGAAGGAGGGAAGCTGGAGGAGATGGTCTCCGCCATTGCCCGGCGCGAGCTCGACCCCTACAGCGTGGCCGAGGAGCTTTTGCAGAGGAGTGATGATGGTAGAACTCTTGCGGATTGAGGAGATACCCCTGAGGATAGAAGAAGAGAAGGTGCTGCGCTACCAGGGCTACATGAGGGGTGAAAAGCCCTCGCCCTTTGTGGAGCGCTTGGTAAGAGGGGAGATAGAGAGGGCCCTCACCCTGGCGGAGCCCCGGGCTCTTGTGCGGGAGTTTGACATAGAGGAAATTTCAGAAGAGGACATTCTGCTCGCGGATGGCTCTCTCCTCAGAGGGGCGAACATCCGCGGCGCGTGGTCCGGGGCGAATGGGCTTTTCCTCGGCCTCTGCACCATAGGGGGAGCCCCGGAGGCCGAAGTGAGAGAGCTCTTTGCCAGAGGCGAATATGCCGAGGGGATGATGCTCGATTCGGCGGCCTCTTCCGCGGTGAGTGCGGCCGTGGAATATGTTGACGGCCTTCTCTGCCGGGAGGCGGCGGCGAGGGGCCTCCCCCTCGGGGTCAGGCTGAGCCCGGGGTACGGCAGCTGGAAGGTAAGAGAGCAGGGCACCCTCTTCCGCCTCATTCCGGGAGAGGAGATAGGGGTGAGCCTCAGCGACTCATTCATGATGAGCCCCGAGAAAAGCATATCCTTCGGTGTGGGCTTCGGGCCGGGGCTCGAGAAGGGGGCGAAGCGGGGGCGCTGCTTCTATTGCGGGATGGAGAGCTGCCCCTACCGCCATTAAGAGGGAGGAGAGGTGGAAGAGGATGGCGCAATCCTCTGTCTCATCACCGCAGGTTCTTACGAGGAAGGGGAAAGGATAGCCGAGGGACTCGTCAGGGCCGGGCTCGCGGCCTGCGTCAATCTTGCCCGCGGGGTGGAGTCCTTCTATCACTGGGAGGGGAAGTTCTGCCGCGAGGGTGAGGTGTTGCTGATAGTGAAGAGCCTGCGGGCCCTCCTCCCCGAACTCGTCAAAAGGGTCAAGGAGCTCCACAGCTACTCCGTCCCCGAGGTCATCGCCCTTCCCATCGTGGGGGGCTCTGAGGATTACCTAAAGTGGGTGCGGGAGAGCTGTGAGGAGCGGGGTGAGGCCTGAAGTGGCCGACCTCAAGAGCCGCTTCGTGGGCGCTATCCTCGGAGCTGCCGTGGGCGATGCCCTGGGAGCCTCCTATGAGGGAGCCTCCGGCGGGACTCTGAGGAAAGTCAAAGACCTGACATCCGCCTATCGTCCAATAGGGGGCTACCCCGTGGGGCAGTATACCGATGATACTCAGCTCACCCTCGCCATTGCAGGGAGCCTCGCAGAGAGAGGGGCCCTCGATGGTGAGGATATAGCCAGGAGGTTCTGCGAGCTCTGGCGAAGTGGGGGGATAGTGGGTCAGGGGGCTTCGTGCCATGAGGCCGTCACGAAGATGCTCCGGGGAGAGTGCTCCTGGCGGGATGCAGGAACCGAAGAGGGGAGGGCCGGCAACGGCGCGGCCATGAGGGCTGGCCCCCTGGGCTTGTGGTTTTACGATAACCCCGGGGCCATCCCCGGAGCCGCGGCCCTCACCTCTTCCATCACCCACAAGGACGCGAGGGCCGCGGCGGGCTGCGCCGCGGTGGCGGGTGCAGTAGCCTATCTCGTCCCGCGAGAAGGGCTCGATGAGGCGGAGTTCATAGGGGCTGCGGCGGGGGCGGCGGAGAGCCTCAACAGTGAGTTTTCATCCCTCATAAGAAGGCTCCCCCTCTGGCTCAAGGCCTCTGAGGAAGAGGCGCGCTTTGAGATAGCGGCGGCGGGCTGGAGGAGGCCCGAGGAGAGGCTCGATTTCATAACGCCCTTTGTGGTTCCGACCGTGCTCATCTCTCTTTTTCATTTCCTTAAAAGCCCGCGGGATTTCCTGGGGAGCATCCGCCGCGTCATCGGCTCTGGCGGCGATGTGGACACAACGGCCTCGATAACGGGAGCCATCTCGGCTCATTCAACGGCCTTGGGGCCATCCCGGAGAACTTGATTCTCACACTCAAGGATGGCGAGATGATCCGGGAGGCGGCCCTTGCCCTCTATGAGGCGAAGGTGGGGTAGGCGCGTGATTTCCGTGGAGCTATTGAGCGGTGGGGCGGTCCGGCCCCTTAAGGTCAGGGCCAGGGGAACCACTTGGCTGAAAACCCGGGTCGGGCAACGGGCAAAAGAATTCGAGAGGTCACAAAAGATATAGCTATCCTGAATACAGGTCCCGGAATTGGTCGCTTGAGAAAGGGAGGTTATTACGATGTTCAAAAAAGGCATAAAGATAGGTTTAGCTTTTCTCCTTGTTTGCGTTGGTATGCCCGCCTTTGCCGAGGAAAAACCTCCAAACAGGGTGGTATCCGAAAGGCTTATTGAACAAATTGATTTTTCTTCATGGATAAGGGAGTCTTTCAGAGTGAGCCCTGACAACAAGCGTGTGGCTTATATAGATATGGCGGGCGATAAGCTTTTTGTGGTCGTGGATGGAAAAGCGGGGAGGGGATACGACCGCATATTAAGAGGTACTCCCATCTTCAGCCCCGACAGCAAGCGTGTGGCTTATGTGGCGAATGCGGGCGATAAG
>CAZNSX010000001.1:145587-545054 GCA_964575845.1 uncultured bacterium
CATCTTCAGCCCCGACAGCAAGCGTGTGGCTTATGTGGCGAATGCGGGCGATAAGCTGTTTGTGGTCGTGGATGGAAAAGCGGGGAAGCCATACGAAAGCATCGGGGAGGGCAGTCTCATCTTCAGCCCCGACAGCAAACGTGTGGCCTATGTGGCGAATGCGGGCGATAAGCTTTTTGTGGTCGTGGATGGAAAAGCGGGGGAGCCATACGATGGCATCTTAGAAGGTACTCCCATCTTCAGCTCTGACAGCAAGAGGATGGCTTATGTGGCGAAATCGGGCGATAAGTGGTTTGTGGTCGCGGATGGAAAAGGGGGGAAGCCATACGATGGCATCTTAGAAGGTACTCCCATCTTTGGCCCTGACAGCAAGCGGATGGCTTATGTGGCGAAATCGGGCGATAAGTGGTTTGTGGTAGCGGATGGAAAAGCGGGGGAGCCATACGATGGCATCGTGGGAGGTACTCTCATCTTCAGCCCCGACAGCAAGCATGTGGCTTATTTGGCGAAATCGGGCGATAAGTGGTTTGTGGTCGCGGATGGAAAAGGGGGGAAGCCATACGATGGCATCTTAGAAGGTACTCCCATCTTTGGCCCTGACAGCAAGCGGATGGCTTATGTGGCGAAATCGGGCGATAAGTGGTTTGTGGTAGCGGATGGAAAAGCGGGGGAGCCATACGATGGCATCGGAACCACTCTCATCTTCAGCCCCGACAGCAAGCGGATGGCTTATTTGGCGAAATCGGGCGATAAGTGGTTTGTGGTAGCGGATGGAAAAGCGGGGGAGCCATACGATGGCATCGGAACCACTCTCATCTTCAGCCCCGACAGCAAGCGGATGGCTTATTTGGCGAAATCGGGCGATAAGTGGTTTGTGGTAGCGGATGGAAAAGCGGGGGAGCCATACGATGGCATCGTGGGAGGTACTCTCATCTTCAGCCCCGACAGCAAGCATGTGGCTTACGGGGCTAGAGCCGGCAATAAGAGGCTTGTGGTCGTGGACGGAAAAGCAGAGAAGCCATACGATAGTATCTTTACCCTAGAGGGAGGAAGGATTATCTTTGACTCCCCGGATGGTCTCCATTACCTTGCCCGAAAAGGTCGTGTTCTCTATTTTGTGGAGGAGAGGATAAAGTGAAATAGGAACAGCAATATAACAAGGTTTTTGCGAATGAAGATAGAGCGCGACGGCGCGTTTGCGACGCTTCGTTAAATTCCTTAAAGACTTCGCAAAGACGTAGGCCATAAGCCGAGAGAAATGGCAACTTCACTACGTTTTGAAGAACACCGATGTGCTGATTGAATGGGACAGGAGTTCTGACCTCAAAAACTAAAGGAGGAGGGGGTCATGAACATCGGAATAATCGGCACCGGAAACATGGGGGGTGGTTTGGGGAAGCTTTGGGCTGGCAAGGGCCACAAGGTTTTCTTTGGCTCGCGCGATCCTGAAAAGGCAAAGTCGCTCGTGGATTCTGTAGGCAAGAACGCTAGCGTGGGGACCTATGCCGAGGCGGCTAAGTTCGGCGAGGCCGTCCTCCTTGCGACTCCCTGGGGCGCGACCCAGGAGGCCATCAAGGCGGCCGGGCCGCTCGCGGGAAAGATTCTCATCGATTGCACGAACCCCCTGACGGCTGATTTCTCGGCGCTCGCCATAGGGCACACGACTTCCGCGGCGGCGGAGATCGCGAAGTGGGCGCCCGGTGCCAAAGTCGTTAAGGCGTTCAACCACATCTACGCGCAGATCATCCACTCGAGCCCGCAGTTCGGCTCACAGAACGCGAGCGTTTTCTATTGCGGGGATGATGCCTCGGCCAAGGAAGTGGTTGGGAGGCTCATAAGCGAGATCGGCTTTGAGCCGATCGATGCGGGCCCCCTGACAAATGCGCGCTATATCGAGCCGCTGACAGAGCTTATGGTCCATCTGGCGCATTTCCTCGGGATGGGAACGGACATAGCGGTTAAATTGATTCGCCGTTGAGGGGAGATTAAGTTCGGAGCCCTTTTGATACAGCGATGAAATCGGGGGGAGGGGAGGTCTTCGCGCGATCAAGGCTTTTACGGCTTACTTCACCCTTCCGAACGCTTAGCACCCCGTAGTGCCCGAAAGCACAAGTGGAAAGAGCTGATATATTCGCGGGATTTTGAAGGCCTGCGATGTTGTGGTTGAATCGTCAGAAGTTCTGACCTTATAGACCAAAAGGGAGGAGGAAATGGCCAAAGGTAATAAGAAAACGGGGGATGCGACAGTTTCTGCTCTTCTGGAGGAAGACCGAATCTTTCCGCCTCCAGCTTCTTTTAAGGCAAAGGCGCTCGTGAGAGATGAGGCAGTCTATGAGGCGGCGAACAGAGACCGCGACGCTTTCTGGGGCGAGCAGGCCAGGAAGCTCGACTGGTATAGGGAGTGGGATAAGGTTCTCGAGTGGAATCCACCCGACGCCAAATGGTTCGTCGGGGGTAAGCTCAACGCGAGCCATAACTGCCTTGACCGGCACATGAAAACGAGCGTTAGGAACAAGGCGGCCATAATCTGGGAGGGCGAACCAGGAGAGCAGAGGACCTTGACGTATTGGGACCTCTACCGAGACGTCAACAAGTTTGCCAACGCTTTGAAGGCGCTGGGGATTAAGAAGGGCGACCGCGTCGCAATCTATATGCCGATGATCCCCGAGCTGGTGATAGCCATGCTGGCCTGCGCCAGGATCGGCGCGATCCATACCGTTGTGTTTGGCGGTTTCAGCCCAGAGGCGTTGAAGGACCGGATAGTGGATGCGGAGGCAAGAATCCTCATCACCGCCGACGGGGGTTTCAGGCGCGGCTCACTCCTCCCCCTCAAGCACGACGCGGACTATGCCCTGGCGGGCTGTCCCTCCATCGAGAACGTCGTGATCGTGAAGCGGGGCGATTTCCCCTTGAGGATAAAGGAGGGGCGCGATCACTGGTATCACCGCCTGATGCAGGAGGCGGATTCCTACTGCGAACCGGAGCAAATGGATTCGGAGGACATCCTGTACACCCTCTACACTTCCGGAACAACGGGAAAACCCAAGGGGATCGTTCACACCACGGGCGGCTACATGACCGGCGTTGCCGTGACCACCGAGTGGGTCTTCGACCTCAAGCCGGAGGATGTCTTCTGGTGCACGGCCGACATCGGTTGGGTGACGGGCCACAGCTACATCGTTTACGGACCCCTGGCCAACGGTGTGACACAGGTCATGTATGAGGGCTCGCCGGACTGGCCGGACAGGGACCGCTTCTGGCGGATCGTCGAAAGATACGGCGTGACGGTCTTTTACACCGCGCCAACCGCCATCCGAACCTTCATGAAGTGGGGACCCGAATGGCCGAAAGCTTGCGACCTCTCAACCCTCCGGCTTCTCGGGACTGTGGGGGAGCCCATAAACCCCGAGGCCTGGATCTGGTACTACAAGCACATCGGCCGGGAAAAATGCCCCATCGTGGACACCTGGTGGCAGACGGAGACCGGAATGATCTTGATCACCCCGCTCGCGGGCGTCACTACGCTCAAGCCCGGCTCAGCCACGAGGCCCTTCCCGGGAATTGATGCCGCGGTCCTCTCCGAGGAGGGCGAAGAGATAACGGTGGGGGGCGGGTACCTTGTGCTCACGAGCCCCTGGCCCGCCATGCTGCGCGGGATTTACGGCGACCCGGAAAGGTATAAAGCCCAATACTGGAGCAAGTGGAGGGAGGATATATATTTCACGGGCGATGGGGCCAAGCGCGATGAGGACGGCTACTTCTGGCTGCTTGGCCGTGTGGACGACGTTATCAACATCTCCGGCCACCGCATAGGAACAATGGAGGTTGAGAGCGCCTTGGTGGACCATCCTGCAACCGCCGAAGCCGCCGTGGTGGGGATTGCCGATGAGATCAAGGGACAGGCGATCGCCGCGTTCGTGACACTGAAGGAGGGGAATGAGCCGGGCTTGAGTATGGAAGACAGCTTGAAGCAACATGTCGAGCGCAAGATCGGCCCGATCGCGCGGCCTAGCAAGATACTTTTCTCGGGGGACCTCCCCAAGACGAGAAGCGGAAAGATCATGCGGCGGCTGCTCCGGGATATCGCCGAAGGCAGGGTGCTGGGGGATGTCACCACTCTTGCGGATATGAGCGTAATTGAGTCACTGAAGAAGAAGTACGAAGAGGAGACCGACTAAAAGGCGCTTCACAAAGGGGGATGAGTTTATCCGATAGGGGGTCCCCTTTGTGTTGAAAAAATAGCTTCTTAGAATTTTTAGCCACAAGATTTTCTTGAGGGGACGTACAATATGACCTACAAATTTATTTCAGGATCTGGCGACAACGTCAGAGGTATAGAGGCGATTATACCGATTCTAAAACAATCGGCTTCTGGCAAGTTCAGATTGATTGGAACTGGTTTTCTTATTGCCAAATATGGCATCTTTGTCACTGCAAAACATGTTTTGATGGATGTCTTCAATCAAAAAGGAGAGCAAACCGAGGCGATTGGTGTTTTTCAGTTTCTGGGTAATAATCAGTATTTGATTAGGAAGATTGAAAGATGCAGCTCTAATTCCAAATCGGACGTAACTGTAGGCGTTTTGCAGCAAGTACATCACAAAGTAACAGGCAAGGTTCTTGAGAACAAGATAGTCAAGCTAACGACTTCACAGCAACCAATAGGCTCTCCAGTTATCACTTTTGCTTATCCAGAAAGTCAAATAAATCACTCGAAGAATAAACAAGTTATAAATTTCCGTCCGAATTTTTATGAGGGAAATATCGAGGAGTATCATCCCAGAAGGCGAGATAACGTAATGTTACCATTTCCTTGTTACCGCAGTACTATGAGAATTCTTGGTGGTGCAAGTGGCGGCCCCGTATTTAACGAAAGAGGTCAAGTCTTTGGGGTAAATTGCACTGGTGTCGCTGGCAGCGATAAGAGTCTTTCCTACTTTGTCAGGATCAATGAAATAATTCCGCTCTGTATTGATAAGGCGCGTTTGGGAAATGACGAAAAGCCTAGACGAATATATATATCAGAACTTATTGAATTAGGACATGTGGTTTGTGACTAAGGCGAATGATTTGTTGCCATTTCGCTTTCGATATGCCCGACAAGTCTCTAATGACATTCTCCTCATTAGGTGGCTTTACAGGGCTGGACAATGGTTGCCCAAATGAAACAAGAATTATTGAGATTTTTTGACGATTTATGAAACAACCAAATTTAGTAACCTATTGAATTTTCAGCTATTCCACTGAGATTATTGGTTTTTCACCAGCCCACTTCAAAGCCTTTGGGAAAAGGGATTTTTCCCTAATCCTCCAGAAGCTCCTTGAGCTTGCGGGTGAATGCGGGCAGGACCTGCTTGTAGTCGCCCACGACGCCGTAATGAGCCCTTGAGAAAATTGGGGCATCCGCGTCGGTATTTATAGCGACTATGTTCTTCGAGGGGCCGGCCCCAACCATGTGCTGCATTGCGCCCGAGATGCCGACGGCTATGTAAAGGTCAGGACCTACTATCTTTCCCGTCTGTCCAACCTGCTGCTGCGTGGGCATCCAGCCGGCATCGACAGCCGCCCGGGAGGCGCCCACAGCAGCCTTTAGCACCTTTGCGAGCTCTTCTATGTACTTTTTGAAGTTCTCGCTCGAGCCCACGCCCCGGCCGCCCGAGACGACTATCTCAGCGTCCTCAAGCCTCACCCCCTCGGCTTCCACCTTGACCCTCTCGAGGTAGTTAGCCTTCAGGGCCGCCTCATCGAGCTCGGGTTTCAAGTCGATTATCTCCCCCCGCCTTCCCTCTTTAGGCTGGGCTGGCTCCATGGCCTTCAGCCTCGCGGTTGCCACCTGAAAGCCCGGGCTCTTCGCGACCACTTCACTCATGGCGCTTCCGCCGTAAACAGGCCTGAGTGCCCTGAGCCTTCCCCCATCGATGGAGAGCTCAATGGAGTCGGAGGCCAGGCCGCAGCCAAACCTGAAGGCCACTATCGCCGCCACATCCCGGCCAATGGCGGAGTTTCCGCAGATGAGAAGCCTGGGCTTCTCTTGCTTTACCAGGCCCACCACGGCCTCCGCCCAGGCTCCGTTGGTGAAGTTCTTGAGTGCGGGGGAATCAAGACAATAGACCTTATCCGCGCCCAAGTCTATGAGTTTCTGAGCTATCCCTTTTACACCCTCTCCCAGAAGGGCTGCGCCCAGGGGCTCGCCAACCGAATCGGCCAGCTTCCTTCCGCAGCCCAGAAGCTCCGCTGTCACGGCCGCGGGCCTATCTTCTATGAGCTCCGCCAGGATGAGGATGCCCTTTTCCTCGGCCATGCGTAATTCCTCCCTAGATTATCTTCTGCTCCCTGAGCCTCAGGGCGAGTTTCTCTGCCGCCTCCTCTAAGCTCTCCCCTTCGATTATCTCGCACTTCCCCTCGTGCTTGGGAATGTAGAGCCTGGTGAGCTCGAAGGCTGAGCCCGCTTCGCCCACCTCGGACATATCGAGTCCAAGATCCTCCGCCTTCCAGGTAGTTACCGTCTGCCGGGAGGCCTTGAGTATGCCCTTCACTGAAGGGAGCCTGGCCTCGCCTATTTCGTTGCTTATGGTGAGGAGCGCAGGGAGGGGGAGCTCGAGTGCCTCATAACCATCAGCGAGAACCCTCTCCACTCTCACCTTGCCATCGGCCAGCTCTAATTTTTGGAGCTGGCTCGCGCTCGGGAGGCCCAGGGCCTCGGCGAGCGCAATGGCTGTCCCGGCGGTGCTCCAGTCCGCGGAGACCCTCCCGCAGAGGATGAGGTCGAAGTCGCCAATCTTCCGGCAGGCCGCGGCCAGAACCCGCGCCGAGCCCATTGCATCAGAGCCCTCGAGGGCGGGGTCATTGACCAGATAACCCTCATCGCAGCCCATGGCGAGGGCTTTCTTTATTGCATCGACAGCGCTGGGGCTCCCGGCGGAGAGGACCGAGATGGTGCCCCCATTCGCTTCCTTGAGCCTTATTGCAGCTTCTACCGCATTCTCATCAAAGGGGCTTATGACTGGAGTGCTCGAAGGGGGCGGGATGACCTTCTTAGCCCCTTCATCCACCTTGAAGTCCCGGGGTGGAATATCTGGGTCCTGAACCTGCTTGATGCAAACGATCATCTTCAAAGCAACTTTCCTCCCTTAGTGCGTAGCTCCATGAAACCGAAACCGGAGGGAAGAGTATTTAGGCCTAAACCTCTTCTTTTAATCCTGGCTGATTTTTCTCTGAGAATATTATGCTTAAGTGGCTCAGGAGTGACCTTCCCTGAACCCTGGACCCTCTTTCCAGCACGCCCTTTCTTCGTACGGGAACGGAGCCTATGCTAGCAAGGGGATGCGGGAAATGTCAATGAAAAAGCGGGGGTCAAGGCCTCTATTGGTGATAGAAGAAAGCAATGGAACTTCGGTCTTTCTGTCGGGTATGGTAGTCGTCCCCAGAACGGGTGTCCTGCGGAAGCCATGCCACTTGGGGCTAGCCCAACACATTCGCCACCATCCATGCCCCCCATCCCATAAGCAGAAACCCGGAGACTCGGCTCACCCAGTAGCCCCCCGGAGCCACCTTCTCCACTAGAACGAAGGCGGCGATAATGGCCATCCAAATCGGGCTCATCACCCCGACCACAAACATCAGACTCATGAGAGCCCAGCAGCAGACCACGCAGTAGTTGCCGTTCCGCAGGCCCATTACGAGGGCGCCCCGCGCTCCCTCCCGCCACTCGTTCAGGAGAAACCCCAGGGGGGACCGGCACCGAGCCAGACAGGCGTACTTGAGGGGAGTAAGCTGAAAGATCCCGGCCGCAACGAGCAGTACCCCGCCCAGGATGGGACTGCTCTTAACCATCATCGGGGAGAGTAAAGCGGCCGTATGGATAGCCCACTGGCCCAAGGTGGCGAAAGCGCTGTAGCAGGCCCAGGCCGCCAGATAACCCGCCAAGAACACTCCCGTCGGCACAAACGGTCCGCGCTGTTCGCGGCGCTTCCGGTTGATGGTGGCAAATTGGAGGAGCATGGGCGCGGCGGAAGGGACCATCATGGCAACCATCATCACTGTCCACATGACGAACATGAGGGCGAATTCCATGGCACCCCATGACTGCATTTGAGGCATGGAAATCTCCGTCCCTATGCCCATATCTTTCACGCTCTTGGCCAGGTAGATGATGTACGCCCACGACAGTGCCGATACTCCTGCTATGCCGGAGATCACGATGATGCGGTCCCGCTTAAATACTACCTCTGGCGGTATTTCCTGATACATGGCGGAAATTCCCACAATCTTACTACTCGAAGGCTGCTTCCAAACAACAGGCACTTCCATTTCAGCCGTGGGGGGAGGAGCGACCCCCCCCCGACTAACGAAAACCTTGCGTGGGCTCCCGGAAGGCCCAAATCAGCCCGGTAGATGTTCCGGCACGCCTTCAGGGACCCTGGTAGGTGAACGGTGAATAGAACCCGTTCTTCTCTGATACCTCCAACTCAAGCCCATGGTCGCGATAACTTACCCGCTTGGATTTCGCAACCACCGCAGCTTGTCCAGGAGCGACGGGAAGAGGATGATTGCTTATGGTTACCTCGGCGTCGCCCTGACCGGCCATGGCTTCAATCTCAGCTTCGGCCACGTTTGGAATCTGGAGACTTCGCCGTTTCCCCTCTGCCTCGTATTCAATGGGCACGCTATTGACCCCCAACACCCGGTCTATAAAAGGCACCAACGCCGCAGGATGCCCACCCGTTTGGCCCGAGAAGATTTGGGTCAGGCCGTCCTTCTGAGCCTGGGTCGCTCTCTCGTCCAGGTAGAGGGCGGCTTTCCACTTGCCCAGCGCCATGTTCCCTGGGGAGTGAATATAGAGTGCGACATTGAGCCCGTTCAAGGTGACGTCCCCGAAGCTTCCCTCGTCGATGTGCCACCCGACCAGGGCCTTACATTCCCCAGCGGTGGGTGGACTCAGGAAAATGCAGGGGCAAGCGACATCACAGTTGCAAGCCTCGAAGTAGGTTCCAGCGAGATGCCATTTCTGAGCCATGGTTCTATCTCCTTTCTTTTTTCCGCTTTCGCGAAACTTAGAGGTGGAAAAGCCTGCTTTACAAAATTACATAAAATGGCTTTTCATAACCCCGCAGGCATCGCTGAAATTGAAAGTACTCGGAATTATTCAGCAGTAATCGCCTGTATTCAAATTCTGAGCTATTGGCCCTCCCTCTGGCCGCGCCCCTTGCAAAAAAAGGCCATCAACTCCGGCGGAAGGCACAATCTGAGGTGCCATCTCCATCTAGAACCGTGGCCAGAAAGCGGTATTCCCTTTTTCTTCTTTCTTGCCGAATAATTCGCCGTTGCGGAAGAAATTTGAGGCGGTGGCGTTGACAGAAAGTAGAATGGCTAGTAATATTTAAAGGTGGCTTTCTTTGAGCTCCCCTAGCATGTGAGAGAGCTTTGGGGGGAGGGAATTAATTTCGATTACTGACCCTGAGGTCGAGGAAGAGGTTTCCCCGCTTGAGAGTAAGGCTCTGGCGGGGGGAAGGAGACATGGAATGCGCGAGAGAGTGGAAGAGGCCCTTGATGCCATACGCCCCATGCTTGTGAGGGACGGAGGCAACGTGGAACTCGTGGAAGTGGAAGATGGGGTCGTCAAGGTAAAGCTCATGGGAGCCTGCGCCGGGTGCCCTGGGGCCGCCATGACCCTTCAGATGGGGATAGAGAGGATAATAAAGGAGAAGGTGCCTGAGGTGGTGAGGGTGGAGGCTTTGCCCTTTTAGCAAGCCTCTCTTCCAGGGGGCCCCCGCGCAGGAGGGCTCCTCTTTTATTTCCCCTCCAGAGCATTCAGGATCTCGCGGAAGACCTTTCTGCTGAAAAGTAGCCCGGAGTGCCCCACGCCTTCTAGCTTTACGTTTTTTACCCCGGCGGCTTCCCATCTCCCCCTCTCAGGGGGAAGCACGAGAGCATCGAAATCAGAGTAGATGGCAAAGGCCCTTAAGCCCTGGGGAGGACCTTTGGCATCGAGCTCAAGAAGGAGGCTGCTTCCAGGCTTGAGCTGCTTCCCAATCCCGCCCGGGGCAAAGGCCCAGAGTGAGGTTCCGCCGTGCGGGGTGCCCAGGGTTATGAGGGAGGAGACCCCCTCTCCTCCCCCTCTCATGAGAAACTCTCTGGCAACAAGTCCTCCCAAGCTGTGGCAGATGAGATGAAGGGGAGCGCCGGCCGAAAGTTCAAGTGACTTTTTAATTTTTACATCTAAACTCTTTGAAAAAGAGAAAATATCGTTCGCAGGCCTTCCGTAGCCAAGAAAATGGATGTTCTTCCTTCCAGCCGCCGTGAGTCTGAGATAGAGGGGGAGCATGGTGAGGGGCCTCATCCCGAGGCCGTGAATCAGAATGATGGGGGTGCCTACATCTCCCCTCTTTCTCACCCTCCTCTGGAAGGGCCGCAGAAGAGGGCCCAGCGCGAGGTCAACCAGAAGAAGAGAAAAAGTGGCCAGGATGAAGCCGTACTCCATTAAGAATGGGATGAAGTCTCCCCCTCTCAAGCTCCAGGGCCTTCTCCCGCCGTAATCAGGTTTTCTCGCAAGCTCCAGGTATCGAGCAAAATAGGAGAGGGCGTGGAGGATTAAGATTAAGAGAAAGGGAAGGAGAATGAAGAGGGAGAGCACACTAGCCCCCTCTGCTGAAGCGCCTCTCAGAATGCAGCCGCGCCCTCTTGAGAGCAACCTCAACGAGGCGGTCTATGAGCTCGGGGTACGGGATTCCTACTTCTTCAAAGAGCCTGGGGTAGACGCTCAGTTTCGTAAAGCCAGGCATCGAGTTTATCTCGTTGAGGAAGACCTCGCCCGAGTCCTCCCGGTAGAAAAAATCAGCCCGCGCAAGCCCCGAGCACCCGAGGGCCATGAAGCCCCTCTGGGAAAGCTCCTTGATCCTCGCCGCCACCTTTTCGGGGAGGAGAGCCGGGATGAGGATATCGGTAAGCCCAGGGGTGTATTTCGCCTCATAGTCATAAAAACCCCTCTTGGGTACGATTTCAGCTATTGGGGAGGCCAGTGGAGGAAGACCCGGCTCCTCCTCAAGAAGGGCGCACTCAAGCTCCCTTCCTTCGGCCGCCACCTCCACCAAAACCTTAGAGTCAAAGCTGAGGGCATGCTCAATCGCCTCCTCAAGCTCTTCCTCCTCATCCACCCGGCTCACGCCCACGCTTGAGCCCAGGGAGGAGGGCTTCACAAAGAGGGGAAGGGGAAGCCCAAGGGCTTCACCCAGGAGCCTCTTCCCGTCCCTCTCCCAGGCGGCCCTATGGATGAGCTCATAGTCCAGGATCGGGATTCCCGAAGCCTTGAAGAGGAGTTTTGAGAGGGCCTTATCCGTGGCGGCCGCGGAGGCTGCGGTGCCCGAGCCTATGAAGGGAAGTTCCGAGAGCTCAAGCAGCCCCTGGATTGTCCCGTCCTCGCCGAAGGTGCCGTGCAGAAGGGGGAAGGCGACATCGAGCGGAGGGGTGAGAGGTTTTCCTCCGGAGGGGGAGATGAGGCAGGCTACTCCAGGCTCGGGCGAGAGGATGGCTCTCTCCCCTGAAGAAGGGGCACTCACCTCGGGGACTAGATGCCAGCTCCCCTCAGGGGATATATAGAGGGGAAAAAGACTGTATCGCTCCGGCCCCAACGCTCTTGAGACAGACTCCGCCGAGGCTCTAGAGACCTCATGCTCGGCAGACCTTCCACCGAAGAGGAGAAGGAAGTTTAGGGGGACCTCCCGTCCAGGGCTCATAGGGCCAGGGCTTCCCTGTAGCCTTGGACAAGGCTCCGGTAGGCCTTTAGTATCGTCCCCACGCCATCGCCCGCCATGTATTGTACCCCGAGCCTTATCCATTTGGCGGCGGAAGCGGGGTCCGTCACGAGGAATCCCGGGGTAACTCCGGCCTCCCGGATGCGGGCGATATGGTCTTCGATCACGGAAAGCACCTCAGGATGGTCCGCCCTTCCGGGAAAGCCCATGCTAACCGAGAGGTCGGCGGGCCCTATGAATATGACGTCAACGCCCTTCACCTTGAGGATCTCATCGAGGTTCCTCAATCCGAGGAGATTCTCCACCTGCACTATGACCAAGGGCTCCCGGTTAGCCCACTCAAGATATTCAGCGGGGTTCCTCGCTCCGTAGCCGACCGCCCTTACGGTAAAGGCGATGCCCCGGCCTCCCTCAAGGGGATACCTGGAAAATCGGACCGCGCTCTCGGCCTCAGCGGCCGTCTGCACGTGGGGCACCTGCACGCCCAGGGCTCCCGTATCAAGCGCCTTTAGGATTCGGTTCCGAGCAATTATGGGGATCCTGACAATGGGCGAAAGGCCGACCGAGGCGGCCGCCCTCACCATGGCCTCGCAGGTTATCTCATCGATGGGCCCGTGTTCCTGGTCTATGATGCAGAAGTCAAAGCCCGCAAGCCCGGCCACCTCTACGAGCCCCGGCGAGGGAATGTTCAGGAAAAGGCCGAAGGCACACTGGCCCTTCCGGATTATCTGCCTTACTGGGTTAGGCTGCACGGGGCTCAACTCCCTTTCTGGAAGAGGCCCTTGAGGACGGAAAGGGTCTCCCGTGCCACGATGAGCTCCTCGTTGGCGGGGATAACCATGACCTCCACGGCAGAGCCCTCCCGGGAGATCATGGCCTCTGAACCCCGTGTGAGGTTTTTCTTGCTGTCGAGCTCTATTCCCAAAAACCCGAGGCCCTCACAGATAGAAGCTCTGACACCGACTCCGTTCTCGCCGATCCCCCCCGTAAAGGCAAGGACATTCAGGCCCCCGAGAGCCGCGGCATAGGCGCCTATGTATTTTTTTACCTCATAGCAGAAAAGCTCAAGCGCAAGAAGAGCTCTTTCGTTCCCTTTTTCGGCAGCTTCCTCAAGGTCCCTAACATCGCCCGAGACGCCCGAGACCCCAAGGAGCCCCCCTCTTTTCACAAGGGCCTGCCTCACCTCCTCAAGGCTCAGGCCGCCCCGCTCCACGAGGTAGGGGATGATGAAGGGGTCTATGTCTCCACTCCTCGTGCTCATTGAGACCCCCGCCTGGGCCGAAAAGCCCATGCTCGTATCGACGGACCTCCCGCCATCGATGGCGCAGAGGGAGGAGCTTCCTCCAAGGTGGCAGGAGATGACCTTCAGCGAATCTTTGGGTTTTCCGAGAATCTCCGGTACCCTCTCGGAGACGAACCTGTGTGAGGCACCGTGGAAGCCATAGCGCCTTATGCCGAACCTCTCATACCACTCATAGGGAATGCTGTAGAGAAAGGCCTTGGGCGGAAGGTCGCGATGGAAAGCGGTCTCAAAGACCCCGACGAGGGGAACCCCTGGGAGCAGGCCCTGGAAGACCCGGATGGCGGAGACATAGGGCGGGTTATGCGCGGGCATCAGCCTGGATAGGCCTTCCATCTCCTTGATCACCTCTTCCGTTAAGACCAGGGAGCCGGTGAACCGCCCTCCGTGCACGGTTTTAAAGCCTACGGCCGCTATCTCGCTAAGCTCCTTGAGGGCCCCGTGCTCCTCGTCGAGCAGGAGGTCGAGAGCCATCTTTATTGCCGCATTGTGGTCGGGGAACCGGGCCTCTCTCGTAACCTTCTCCCTTCCACCGGCCTCGTGGGAGAGCAAGCCCTTGGGTCCCCCAACCCGCTCCACTTTGCCAGAGGCCAGGACCGACTCATCTTCCATCTCCAGGAGCTTATGCTTAAAGGAGGTGCTCCCCACGTTCGATACGAGGACCTTCACCCAGTTCCTCCTCTCTTGAGACAGGGCCTCGGCGGCATCCCTTCCTCCCTTCCTAATTCTCCTGCTTCTCAGGCGAGCTTCGCCTTGGAGAGGAGAACCGCCAGGGCGATGCTGTGGAGCTTGGTCTCTGCGGGCTCCGCCCGTGAGAGGAGCACCACAGGGACCTTGGCCCCCACAACCACACCTCCGACCTTTCCGCGGGCGAGATAGATGATGCAGCGGAGCATGATGTTGGCGGCCTCTATATCGGGCGCCAGGAAGATGTCGGCCTCGCCCACCACGGGGCTCACGAGGCCCTTCTGCCGGGCGGCCTCGGCCGATAGGGGGGCATCGAGCGCAATGGGCCCATCAATAATCCCGCCCGCTATCTGGCCCCGGCGGTTCATCAGAGTCAGGTTCGCGGCATCCACGGTGGCGGGCATCTCGGGGTTCACGAACTCAAACGCAGCAAGAGCCGCCAGCTTCGGCTCCTCAATCCCCAGGGCATGGGCCAGCTCTATCGCGTTTCGGCAGAGTTCGGCCTTCTGCATGAGGTCCGGCGCTATGTTTATGGAGGTGTCCGTCAGGAGCATGAGGCGGTCGAAGCCTGGCACCTCGAAGGCCACCACAACGCCGAGGAGTCTCCCCGTCCTCAGGCCCATCTCCCTATCCACAAGGATGCGGATAAGGTCGGCCGTATTGACCTTTCCCTTCATTAGGATGTCAGCGCCGCCCGAGGAGACGAGCTCTGTCGCGCCGCGCGTGGCCTTGATGGGGTCTTTCTCGTGGACAACTTCGCAGGTGCCGAGGTCCATCCCCATCTTCCGGGCCAGTGCCTCGATCTTGTCCCCGTCGCCGAAGAGGACCCCGCTGGCCAGGCCCCTGCGCTCCGACTCCATAATCCCCTTGAGAACCTCTTCATCCTGAGCCACGGCCACGGAAATCCTCTTGGGGCCGAACCTTGCGGCCTCTTCCAACACACTCTCAAAATCCCTCAGCGCTGCCATCGGTCCTCCCCATAAGCTTGATGCGAACTATTGAAGGGCCATAAGGATTCTCCCGCCGCCTTCCCTCAAAAAAAGGGAGTTTAGGTATGATGCCGACTCGCCTCGTTTGGCAATTGGCAAGGGCCCCGGCCCAAGGAACAGAAATCGGGTCGGAAACCTTTTAGCACAGAGAGGGGCGATGGGTCAAGGAGTGCCCTTTCGCGGCCTTCGACTTTTCATTGTTTAACGCCCATTTGGGGGAGTCAAACGGATTGGGATTTTCAAGAAGATTCTTGACTGATTTATTCAAGAATGCTAAATAAGAAAAGTTGATTATTTTTCGCGACAGAGGATTGCGGTTCAAGTCATAGATTACACACCAAAACCATCTATAGGAGGGAGCGGATGGGCGTTACAGTGAGAGTTCCCACACCCCTTCAGAAATTGACCCGTGACCAGGACCGCGTTAGCGCTGAGGGCAGCGATATCCGGGAGGTCATCTCGGACCTGGACCGCCAGTACCCGGGCATCCGCGAGCGGCTTTACGGTGAGGACGGCAAAATAAGACGCTTCATAAACATCTTCCTCAATGATGAGGACATAAGGTTTCTGGAGGGGGAAACCACCTCCGTCAAGGATGGTGACGAGATTTCCATAATCCCCGCCATAGCAGGAGGCGCCCGAGCGTAATCCGCCCGAAGCCAGCTCATGCTCAAGATATTATCGAGCCCGTTTCAAGAGCTTCGCCAACATGCCCTGAAAAGTTATCCCAGGGAGTGTTGCGGCATCTTGGTGGGTAAGGGAGGAGATGAGGGGAAGGAGGTTCTCTGGGTCCAGCCGGTCCAAAACCTTGTGGCGGGAGGGGTCGCAGACCGCTATGAGGTGGACCCTCGGGAGGTGATAAGGGTTTCGGATAGATGTAGGGAAAGAGGGGAGGAAATCCTGGGGTTTTACCACTCCCACCCCGATTGCCCGCCTCGCCCCTCCCGCTTCGACCGCGAGAACGCCCACTGGGACCGCCATATTTACCTCATCCTGGCCGTCTGGGCCGGCCGAGAGGTGGAAGCCAGGGCCTGGCTCTGGAATGAAGACGGCCGCATTTTTGTCGGCGAACCGATGGAGCTAACCTGAGGGCCGAAGGAGGCTCCACCCATGCGAATATCCACACGCGGGCGCTATGCCGTAAGGGCCATGGTGGACCTGGCCCGCGCGGCCCAGGGCCGCCCCGTGCCCCTTCCCACAATCGCCCTGAGGCAGAGGATCAGCCGCCATTATCTGGAGCAGCTCTTCGGGAAACTCAGGCGCGCGGGCCTTGTCACCAGCACCCGAGGCCCGGGCGGCGGCTACTCCCTTGCCCGCTCACCAAAGGCCATCGCCATGGGCGAGATCTTGCGCGCAGCGGGCGAAGACCTCCGCCTCGCCGCCTGCGTGGAGATGGGAGGTCAGAACAGGTCCATCCGTTGCGACCGCCTGGATGGCTGTATAACCCACCTTCTCTGGCAGCGGCTCGCCCAAAAGGTCAGCGAGGTGCTGGACTCGGTGACCCTCGACGACCTACTGCGCGAGCAGTCGGCGCAGGGTGGAGCGCGGCCTTCGCATCCCTACGCCTTTGACATCTGAGGCATCCCCTAGAGGATTGGAAGAAAGTTCTGGAGCTCATAGTCTGTGACGTGGGCTTTGTATCTTTCCCACTCGATCTTCTTGTTCTCTATGAATTTGGTGAAGACGTGCTCCCCCAGAGTGCGGCGCAGGAGCTCACTCGCCTCGGCCAGCTTGATGGCCTCATTTAGGTCGGCGGGGAGGGAACCTATGCCCCGCCGCTCGCGCTCAGCGGGGCTCATCTCGTAGACATTCTCCTCCACCGGGTCCGGCAGCTCATAGCCCTTCTCGATCCCCTCCAGGCCTGCGGCCAGCATGACGGCAAAGGCGAGATAAGGGTTACAGGCCGGGTCGGGGGAGCGCAACTCCACCCGCACGGCCGCCTCCTTGCCAGGCTTATAGGTGGGGATGCGGATGAGGTCTGAGCGGTTTCGCAGTGCCCAGGAGAGGTAAACGGGAGCCTCATAGCCCGGCACCAGGCGTTTGTAGGAGTTCACCCACTGGTTCAGGACCAGGGTGGTCTCCGGAGTGTGACGCAGGAGCCCGGCTATGTAGTGCTTGGCCAGGGGGGAGAGGTAATATCGGTCATTGGGGTCGAAGAAGGCGTTGGTCTCACCCCGGAAGAGGCTCTGGTGGGTATGCATGCCAGAGCCGTTTTTCCCGTAAACGGGTTTGGGCATGAAGGAGGCATACACTCCGTGCTTGAGCGCTATCTCCTTGACGACCAGGCGGTAGGTCATGGCGTTGTCGGCCATTGTCAGGGCGTCGCAGTAGCGCAGGTCTATCTCGTGCTGGCTGGGGCCCACCTCGTGGTGGCTCAACTCCACCCCGATGCCCATCTCCTCGAGACACAGGACGGTCTCGCGCCTGAGGTCGCTGGCGATATCGAGCGGGGTGAGGTCAAAGTAGCCCCCTTCATCCAGGGTCTCGGGAGGGGGGTTGGGTCCCTTGAAGTAGTAATACTCGAGCTCCGGGCCCACATAAAAGGTGAAGCCCAGGGAGGCAGCCCTCTCCAGTGCCCTCTTGAGAACCAGTCGAGGGTCCCCCTGGTGGGGTGTGCCGTCGGGCTCATGGATGTCACAAAACATCCTGGCCACGGCCCCCTGTTCGCGCGGCCGCCAGGGAAGGAGCTGAAAGGTGGAGGGGTCGGGCCGGGCCACCATGTCGCTCTCATCGATGCGGGCGAAGCCCTGGATGGAGGACCCGTCAAAGCCCTGGCCCTCCCAGAGGGCCGTCTCCAGCTCGGCCACCGTGATGGCGAAGCTCTTAAGAGAGCCCAGCACATCGGTAAACCAAAGTCGGATGAACCTCACGTCGCGCTCCCGGGCCAGCTGAAGCACATACTCTTTGTCCTTATCGTCTTCCATAGTCGGGGCCTCCTTGTTGGGGAGGAATAGCTCTCTGAAGGGTGCCCAAGGAATGGGCTCCCGGAGCATGTATCACCTCCCTGGCGTAAGCTTCCATGCCGTGCTCGCTGAGGTCAAGCCCTTCCATCTCCTCCTCGGTGCTGACCCTGATTCCCAGGGTGGCTCTCAGGCCGAGCCAGATAGCAAAGGAGGAGCCCAGGACAAAAACCCCAACCACCGCCACTCCCAGCAATTGTGTCAGAAAGAGAGAGGCCCCCCCACCGAAGAAGAGGCCATCTCCCGTCGTGGCCGGGTTTATGCTCTCCTGGGCGAAGAGGCCAACGGAGAGGGTTCCCAGGACCCCCGCCATGAGGTGGACAGTTATGGCGCCCACGGGGTCATCGACCCGGAATCGGTCCAGGGTGATAACACCCTGGACGGCCATGCAGCCGGCTATCGCACCTATGATAACGGCGCTCAGGGGACTCACGAAGGCGCAGGGCGCGGTTATTGCGACGAGGCCTGCGAGCGCACCGTTAAGGGTCATGGAGAGGTCCGGTTTGCCTATCCTGAGGCGGGTCATGAGGGTGGCCATCAGTAGGCCAGAGGCCGCGGCCATGTTTGTCGTGAGGGCTATCCTGGCTATCTCACCGGGCTGTGCCGCCATGGTGCTCCCCGGGTTGAACCCAAACCATCCGAGCCAGAGGATCATGGCGCCAAGGGTGGCCGTTGACATGTTGTGGCCGGGAAGAGGCTGAACCTTTCCTTCTCGGCTGTATTTTCCCAGACGCGGCCCCAGAGCTATGGCTCCGGCAAGGGCCGCCCATCCCCCTACGGAGTGAACCACCGTGGAGCCGGCAAAGTCCCAGAAGCCGAGCCGCGCGAGCCATCCCCCACCCCAGACCCAGTGGCCCACCACGGGGTAAAGAAAAGCCACCAGCAGCCAAGAGAAGATGATGAAGGAGAGGAACTTGATCCGCTCGGCCACAGCGCCTGAGACTATCGTAGCCGCCGTTCCCGCAAAGACGAGCTGGAAGAAGAATTTGGCATAGAGGGGAATGCCCGTCCAGCTCAGGGAAGAGAATACCCCCCTGTAGGCCTCTCCCGTCAGGGGACTATTGTCCTCTCCTGAGAGGAAAAAGCCTTTGAGTCCAATCAAAGCGTTGCCCTCACCGAACATATAGCCAAATCCCGCGGCCCAGAAGGCCAGCGAGGCCACGGCGAAGACGATGAAGTTCTTGTAGAGGATGTTGACGGTATTCTTGGAGCGGCAGAGCCCGGACTCCAGAAGCGCGAAGCCCGCGTTCATGAAGAAGACGAGGAAGGCGGCGAAGAGGGTCCAGAGGGTGTCGAGGGCCACCTGCGCTTCTCTGAGCTGGGCAAGTGGACCCGCCGCCTCCTGGGCCCAGGCCGCCCCGGGCAAAAGGGTCCAAAAGAAAAGCCCAAAGAAAAAAAGAACCTTCATGAAATTTCCTCCCGCCATCTTTCCTTTCCTCTTGAGCCTCGACAAAAGGGTGGGTGGCTCCAGCGTCGGGAGAAATCCTAGAGAAGGCTTGTTTCCAGAATGTTTCCATGAGGTTAAATCGAGATTAAAGGGCCCTCTACCCTATGAACTTATAGCCTACCCCACGGATCGTTCTTATGAAGACCTTGCCGCCGTGCTCGACCTTGGCGCGAATCCTTCGGATATGAACATCCACCGTGCGTGGCCCACCTATGTAGTCGAGGCCCCACACGAGGTTAAGAAGGTGGTCCCGGTCGAAGACCTTGCCCGGGTTGGCCATGAGGTATCTGAGGAGCTCATATTCCCTGTAGGTGAGGTCAACTGGAGAGTCATCGAGGGTGACCTCATACTTCTCCTCATCTATGACAAGGCCCCCGGAGGAGAGGTGAGGGCTTCCCTCCTCCCCTCTCCTCTCCTTCAGCAGCCGCCTCACGCGAAGGAGAAACTCCGCCTCCCGCAGTGGCTTTATCACAAGGTCATCGGCTTCCGGCGAAGGACCGAGGGTCGGCAGGTCTTGAGGGTCTACCAAGAGCAAGATCGGGGCCTCTGTCCAGGCTCTCAACTCCCGGGGGGTGGGAAGCTCAGGGTCCAGGTCCAGGAGAATGAGGGGACTGCCGCGCGAGCGACCGGACGTGAGAGCTTTCTCCCAGGGGTCTAACCTCTCCACCCCGAAGCCGAGGGCCCTGAGGCTTGAGGTCAATTGCCGGCAGAGCGCGTCATCCCGGCTCAGGAGGAGGATCTTGGCCACGGCTCTCTTGCGGCCACCTCAACTTCAGGCTCCCCACCGGAAGAGCTCATTCAGCCCTCAGAAGCTTCACGACCTGGATGAGGCTTTCCAGGTTATGGACGGGGAGGAATTGGTCCAGGTAGGGAAGGACGGTCCGCATGCCCCGGTCGATGGGCCGGTAGCCCGGGCTTCCCAGGAGGGGGTTGAGCCAGATGAGCTTCTGACAGCGGCTCTTGAGGCGAGCCATCTCATCGGCGAGAATCTCCACATCGCCTCGGTCCCAGCCGTCGCTGATGATGAGAAGTACGGTCCTGGAATTGACGAGTTGTTTCCCATGTCGATAGTTAAAAGCCTTTAGGCAGTTGCCTATCTGGGTTCCTCCGGACCAGTCGTGAACCTCCTCAGCGAGGTGGCTCAGGGCGGAGTGGATATCCTTATGACGGAGGAAGGGCGTGGCCTCGGTGAGGCGGGTACTGAAGACGAAGGTTCTCAGATGGGGGAGCTGATGCTGGAGGCTATAGAGAAACTGGATTAAGAAGTGGCTATAAGCATCCATGGAACCGCTCACGTCGCAGAGCAGCACCACCTTGGTCTTGCGGATGCGGCGCCTCCGGCGGAGAAGGCGCAGGATCTCCCCCCCGTGGCGCATGTTTTTCCGTAGGGTCCGCCGCAGGTCCAGGCTGCCCCGCCGGGGATGGCGCCTCTTGCGGCGACTGAGCCGCGTTGCCAGCTTCGGGACGAGCTTGGCAATGAGCCGTCGCATCTGAGGGATTTCATCAGGCGAAAAGCTCGAGAAGTCCTTCTTTGCCAGAACCTCCATGGGGCTGTAACTGAGGAGAATGTCCTCTTCCTCCCCTGCGGCTTCCTCCTCCCCCTCGTCCAGAATTTCCTCCTCCTTTCCCTCGCTCGAATCCCCGTCCTCCTCCCTTTCCCCTTCGCCCTTATCCGTGAGGAGTTGCCCCAGAACCAGCTCCTCCGCTTCCTCCTCACTCTGGCTGGGAAGGCCCCGGGCCTCTTCCTCCTCCAACTGGTAGCGCCAGAAGGCCCTGAAAAGGGTGTCGAAGATCGCCATCTCCTCATGGGAGGAGACCAGGTTGGCCCTGGCGGTGTAGTAGAGGGCCTCCTTCTCCGTGGGGTCGATGTGGTCCAGGCTTCGGAAGAGGTCCAGGATGCGGCCGGTGGTGACCTTGAGCCCCAGGCGCCGCAACAGGCGACAGAAGGTCAGAAGCCTCCGGTCGAAGCCACCCTCTGAGGAGATGGGAAAAAGGTCCCTGACGGGGGGGGAGCCTCCTTGGGGAGAAGCCATGGGCTCAGTCGGTGGCGACGCTGCAGGCATACTGCGCGATGAGCTCCCTCAAGCCCACGTCCTCCACACGCTGGATGTCCTCGTGGTATTTGAAAATGCATCCCAGAGTGGCCCTGACTGAGTCCTCGTCCAGCTCATCCTTCTGCAGCTGAATGAGCGCTAGGGCCCAATCCAAGGTCTCGGCGATGCCGGGCTTTTTGTAGAAGTCCATCTCCCGCATGCCTTCCACGAAGCGGCATATCTGCTCGGCAAGCCTTTCCGTGATGCCGGGCACCTTGGCCGTGACGATCCGAAACTCTTTCTCAAAGGAGGGATAGTCGATCCATAGGTAGAGGCAGCGTCGCTTGAGGGCATCGTGGATTTCCCGGGTGCGGTTAGAGGTGAGAACCACCCTCGGTCGCGATTTGGCCTTGATGGTCCCCAGCTCCGGGATCGTGATCTGAAAGTCGGAGAGAACCTCCAGCAGGAACGCCTCAAACTCCTCATCACTCCTGTCAATTTCGTCTATGAGTAATACGGGGGGTCTATCCTCGTTGGATTGGATGGCCTCAAGCAGGGGGCGGGCGATGAGAAAATCAGGGCTGAAGACGCTCTCCTCAAGCTTCTTCTTAGAGGCGGAGCCAGAGGCCTCCTCGAGCCTTATGTGGATTAGCTGCCTCGTGTAGTTCCACTCGTAAAGGGCACTATTGGCATCTAGTCCCTCGTAGCACTGAAGGCGGATGAGCTTGGTCTTGAGGATCTCGGAGAGGGCTTTAGCCACCTCGGTCTTGCCAACTCCCGCTTCTCCCTCGAGGAAGACGGGCTTCTCAAGGGAAAGAGATAGGTAAATGGTGGTGGCCAGGGCCCGGTCGGCGATGTAGTTCTGTTTCTGGAGAGCCTCCAGGACCTTTTCTGCGGAATTCAGCTGAAGGCGTGCCATGGTCTCGTCCTGGCCGGAGTTCTCTGGCCTCTTAAGGGAAGGTTCCTGAGAGCTAGCGGGCGGGGGTGCCAGCGCCGCGCCTTGAGCCCCTCGCGGTCCTGCCCCGCGCCCCCTTGAGCTCGGCCGCCGTGGCCTCGATGGCGTCGATGATTTTCACATATCCCGTGCAGCGACAGAGGTTACCCGAGATGCCCACCTTAATCTCCTCCCGGGTGGGGGAGGGGTTCTCATCCAGAAGGGCCTTGGCTGCAAGGAGCATCCCTGGGGTGCAGAAGCCGCACTGGATGGCGCCGAGTTCTATGAAGTTCTTCTGCAGGGGATGGAGGTTATCCACGGTGCCCAGGCCGCGGACGGTCGTCACCTCTCGGCCCTGGGCCTGCACGGCCAGCACGAGGCAGGCGTTAACCGCCCGGCCATCCAAGAGAATGGTGCAGGCGCCGCAGTCTCCCTTCTCGCAGCCGTTCTTAACTTCGGTATAACCCAGCTCCCGCAGGGCATGCATAAGGGAGCGGTGGGCGGGAAACTCGGCCTTCACCTCCTCACCGTTAACCCTTAACCGCACCGGGTAGAGTTTCATCAAGCTCCCTCCTGAGCTACGTTTCAACCCTCGCCTTCTAGACCCAGGCTCTGACAGATGAGCCGCCGGACCAAAACCTCGCACATGAGTCGCCGGTATTCGGCCGAGGCCCGGATGTCACTGATGGGACTCGCACTCTTTGCCGCCACCTCGCCGCACTTCTGGGCCAGTTCCCGGTCTACTGGCTCGCCGCGCAGCAGCGCCTCGGCTCTCTCCACCCTCAAAGGGGTGGGAGCCACAGCCCCCAGGGCGATGCCAGCATCGGCGCAGGTCTTACGGTTCATGTTGAGCACCACGGCGGCGCTGGCAACGGAGATGGCCATGGCGTTCCGGCGCCCGATCTTGTAGTAGCCCTGCTTCGAGCCACGGGGAGGGATGGGGAATTCCACCTCAGTTAGAACCTCTCCTGGCTTTGTGACGGTCTTGCGGTAGCCGGTGAAAAATTTATCCAGCGGCACAGTCCGCTGGCCCTGGAGGCTCCGGAGCTTCACTCGAGCTTTCAGGGCCAGAAGCGGTACAGCCACATCTGCCGCAGGGGAAGCGTCCGCTAGATTTCCCGCCACCGTCGCGCGGTTTCGCACCAGGGGGCCGGCAAATTTATAAGCCGCCTCCCACAGAACGGGGGCACGCTTCTTTATGAGTTGGGAATTCAGGAGGTCAGTAATGGTCACAAGGGCTCCTATCCTTACCGTCCCCTTCCCCTCCTTTATGCAGCGGAGGGTTTTGATTCCGCTGAGGTCTACCACCAGCCGCGGGGCTATATTCCGGTCCCGGACATCGGGCACCACGTTCGTGCCGCCGGCGATGAGTTTATAGCTCCGGCCCTTTCCCTCAATAGCGCGAAGGGCGGCATCCAGAGTTTTAGGGGCCAGGAAATCAAATCCTCTCATGAACTCTCCCCTTCTACCGCCTCAGGCGAAAGATTCCTCTGCTTTCCCAAAGAAAACCTTCTTTAGCAGAATAAGGTCCAAAAGTCAAATTCCGCCCTCAGGCCAGGGCAGGCGGAAATGAACTTGAAAAAGAATGCTTTCGAAAATATTATTTAATAAGCCGCATTCATGTTGAGGATGCTGTCCATGAATTCTAAAAAAAATTATAGCATCAGGAATGCTCATTCTTCAAGCTCTCTTGGCGGGAAGCCGGGATTCCCAGGGAGTCGCTAGCTTATGTTTATGCCTGGATGCCGAAAGGGCGAGAGAGCATGCCTGGCTCTGGCTACCCTCGGCTGCAAGCTGAACCAGTCCGAAGGCGCCCTGATGGTGGGTCGCTCCCTTGAGGCAGGCTACCGGCTAGTCCCCTTCGGGGCGGAGGCTGAGGTCTTCGTCATCAACAGCTGCACTGTTACCGCCCGAAGTGACCGCGAGGTACGGCAGCTCATCGGCCGGGCCAGGAGGCTGAACCCCAGGGGGAAGGTTGTGCTTACCGGCTGCTACCCTCAGGCAAACCTTAAAGCGGCCGAGGCCCTCCCAGGAGTTGACCTGATTCTGGGGAATGAAGAAAAGCTCAGGCTCCCTGAGCATCTTTCCCCAGGCCATAATGGCAGGGTCAGAGTCGGGCCCCTCAAGGGGGCCCCCCTTGGGGCCGAGCCTGTGAGGTATTTTCCTGGGAGGACCAGAGCCTTCCTCAAGGTGCAGGATGGCTGTAATTTTGGGTGTACCTATTGCATCGTTCCAAGGGCCCGTGGCACGAGCAGGAGCCTTCCCCTTGAATCGATGTTCTCTCAGGCCACGGCCCTCGTCGGGGCGGGTTACCGCGAAGTGGTTCTTACAGGAGCCCATCTGGGGAGCTGGGGCCTGGATTTGTGTGAGGGGAAGGACCTCCTTCACGCGCTGAGGAGGCTCAGGTCTCTTTCAGGCTCCTTCCGGCTCAGGCTCAGCTCCTTGGAGCCATTGGAGCTCGAGGAAGGTATTCTTGAGGAAGCCGCGCTTGCGGCTCCCGGCCATCCCCTCATCTGCCCTCACTTTCATCTTCCCCTCCAGAGCGGAGATGACGCCATCCTCAGGGCCATGGGAAGGCCTTACACGAGTGCCCTCTATGCCGAGAAGGTCGAGAAGCTGCTCTCTATACTCCCCCACGCCTGCATCGGGGCCGATGTGATGGTGGGATTTCCGGGGGAGGATGAGGCATCCTTCGACCGAACCCTGCGCTTCATCTCAAGCCTACGGCTCGCCTATCTGCATGTTTTCAGCTTCTCCCGCAGGGAGGGCACTGCCGCCGCGTCTCTTCCGGGCCAAATCCCCGAGAGCATTAAGAGAAGGCGGAGCGCGCTGCTTCGGGAACTCGGTCGAGAGAAGAGGAGAGCCTTTCTCGAAAAAGCGCGGGGTTCCGTCCGCCAGGTTCTCATTGAGGGGACGAGAGACCGAGCGACGGGCCTTCTCAAGGGCTATACCGATAACTACATAAGAGTTCTCCTTCCGGGCACCGACTCCCTGATGAATTCCTTCCTCAGGGTTCGACTCGGGAGCTTTGCCCCCGATGGCCAGAGCCTCATGGGGGCTATTCTGGAGGGAAGTCCTTAGGTGGAGCGCGAGAGCTTAGAGGTTTACACGGGACCGCCCCTGGGCGAGGTGGGCACCCCACGCGTCATAACCCTCACCACTGACTTCGGGCTCGCGGACCCGTTCGTGGGGGCCATGAAGGGGGTGATCCTGGGGATAAACCCGGATGTGCATATAGTGGATTTAAGCCATGGGGTCGAGCCCTTCAACATCTTCCAGGGAGCCATCATCCTGAGGTCTGCCTATCGCTATTTCCCCAGGGGCACTATCCATGTGGTTGTCGTAGACCCCGGGGTAGGGGGGGACCGGAGGGTTCTTTTGGCGGCCACCCAGGAGCAGCTCTTCGTGGCGCCCGATAACGGGGTTTTGAGCTTCGTCTTCAGCGATCCCTCCTTCCTCTGGGCGTGGGAGGTGACAGCGGTCGAGTATTTTGCCCGAAAGGTGAGCTCGACCTTTCATGGCAGGGATATATTCGCCCCTGTGGCCGCCTGGCTCTCTACGGGCCTGGAGCCCGAGCAGCTTGGCAACCTGGTGGATGACCCCAAGAGGCTTCCCCTCAGGGAGGCTGACCATCTGGGGGAGGGGGTAGTAGCCGGCGAGGTCATCTATGTGGATGGCTTCGGAAACCTCATCACCAACATCGATACCGGGGTCTTCTGGGAGGCCCAGGCCCAGGCCAGGGGGGAGTTCCCCCGGATTGAGGTCGGAGGGACTTCCATAGAGGGCCTGACCGACGCCTACCAGGAAGCTCCCCGGGGGAGGCCCTCGGCTCTTTTCAACAGCTGGGGCCATCTGGAGGTATTCATCCCCAGGGGGAACGCGAGCCGCGAGCTCGGCATCGGGCACGGGGCCGAGGTGAGACTGAGCTTCGTTTAAGCGGCTGCAAAAGTCGGTAGGGTAAGCGCATCGGGTCTATCTTCCGGGGCATGTCATCCTTTCATTCACAATCCATCCGCACCCAAGGGCCTGCGAGCGATGCTCCGCTTTCTTCTCTGTGTTCATTGACTAATGTAAAACTAAACTTATCGTCAATATTGCAAGGACAAACATAGTTATTGCCACGTATTTAACATTCCTCTCCCACGCGAAATAGAGGACGGATAAGACCAGTCTGATATATGGGGTTAATATCAATGCAATTATGCCGAGGACCATGAAGTGAATGGCTTTTTCTTGTGCATAATTTCCGTGGAAAAGCCCATATATAAAACTGAAGAAATTGTCTCCAACGATGAACATGACCTTGTTTTCAGAAATGCGTAAATGGCCATATGAATGATAGAAAAGGAGTATCCCGATTATCTCCAGAAAGAGGCTTGCGGCGACCCCTGCTATCAGCAGATAGCTAATGGCCGTCTCAAGTTTAGATTCGCCAGCGCCTAGATTGGTGAATGCCATACCGACGTTATCCCTTTGTATAACATTTGAGCGATGAGAAAAATGACAACTACCAAAAAGATGATCCTGAGGCTTTTATCTCGAAATCTATTTAAGACCCTGCCTCCGGCCAGAGCGCCGATGGTTGTCCCCACAGCCATGGGGGCCATCAAAGTTAAATTTAAGAGTCCGGAGAATAGATAGACGCTCGTCCCCGCCAGTGCCGTCATGCCGATGATGAAGTTGCTCGTGGTGCTGGAGACCTTTGGCGGTATCTTTAATATGTTCTCCTGAACCGTCACCTTGAACGCGCCTGCGCCTATTCCGAGCATGCCGGCAGCGAGTCCAGCGATAAGCATCCCCGCCCCTCCAAGGAGGGCGTTGTGCACTTCATACTCGACGACTTCTTTTTTAGCTTCATCAAAATATCTCCCCCTAAGCTCCAGCCATTTTGAGATCGTATCTTGGCTCCGGGATGTAGCTGGATTATCTTCTGTTGGGCCCCGTAGTTTTGTGAAAGAAGTGAGCAGGAATACTGCGAAGAAAAAATACAGATAAACGGGAGCAATTATCGTTGTGATCGTGGCGCCTGCTATCGCACCTGTGATGGTGAACATCTCAAGGTACATTGCGACCTTCACATTGGCGATCTTCTCCCTGATGTAAGAGGATGATGAGCCGCTAGAGGTCGCTATGATAGCGACCATCCCAGACGCTATCGCCTCCTTGACGGGGATACCGAAGAAGACCAATAAAGGGATAAGGATACTCGCCCCGCCAAGGCCGATAAGCGACCCGATAAATCCCACGGGGACAGACATAAAAAGGAGTGACATCATGTCTAACATCGGCACCGTCTCCGTGATGAATATACATAATATCTTTTGCAGACACTTTAACCCTTCTTTGTGCTCCTCACGGACTCGGGCTTCTTGGCCTCGAGGAGGTAGGGCCTTGTGGCGAAAAGGGCCATGAGCTGGCCGAAGAGGCCGTCATCCTTACGGTTCTCCCACTCTCCGGCGGCGAGCTTCAAGAACACGGGCTCCCCCGTGGGATAGAGGAGGGTGGGAACGCCGAAGACCCCCCATTTCTCCACCGCCTCCTCATGCTCCCTTGCCACGAGGTGGCGCTGGCTTCCACTCTCAAAATCCCTCCTGAAGCGCTCCACATCCAGGCCCGCCTCCCGGGCGACCTCAAGCAGCACCTCCTTCTCGGCCACAGGCTTCCCTTCCCGGTGCTGGGCGCGGAAACATCTCCGGTGGAAGGCGTCGAACGCGGCCTCTCCCTGAATGGAAGCGCATTTTGCCGCCTCTAGGGGCGGAAGGTCGCGGCTCTTGAAGCTCTCGTCCTCCCAAACTTTCCATTCGGGGCCCCGGGTTGAGTTTATCTGCTCCAGGAGGAAGGACTTCCACACGAGGCGCACCCTTCCGTCCAGACTTTCACTCACTCTGTAGAGCCACTCCATGGCCCTGTAGGCGTATGGTCAGATGTAGCAGAAGTAGACGGTCAGGTCGATGGGCTCTGCCATGGGGTTTCTCCTCCTGGGCCTGCGGGTTGAGGTTTCTTTAGAGTGCTATTCTAGCCCAAGCTTTCTCGCTAAGGTAGATAATAGGTCTCATATACTGCAATTCAAGGTAAAGGCAGCGGCTTAGCACTTTTAGGCCTCGCCCTTTCCTGCCTTCGGGCCAGGGGGCGGGAGACCCATTCTTCATGGGTTGACCTGTCGGCCAAGGGTGCGGAGTCGCAGAACCGCGCATTCTTGCAGAGGGAGATGGTTATCAGTACCCGGCTCTCCTCTAGACTGAATATATGGATATCATATCGGAACTTTTTCGAGGCGTCGGAAATAGCGGATAGATAGCAGAAATCGTAACCATCGGACGGAGTCACCCAACGTGGCTTCGAAATCTGTTGTAATCCGTCGGGTATATCGAATCTGGATAGAAGGGAAGGGGCAGAAAATGGAACTTGGGAGTCTGAATAATCGATTGAAATAGTTACGGAGGGTCCCTTCGCCTTAGGCGGGGGTCTGACCTTTAAGTCCCAAAAGGCCAAGATGCTTGAGGAACTTCTCGATCACCTCTTCGTCCTCAATAAAACTGATGATCCGCATCTTTCCCTGACATTTCGGGCAGGTCAGGGGATCAATCTCATACATTTTTTGAATCAACCTGGCCCAAGTGTTGTTGGGTTTTAAATTTTCAGGCTCCAGGATAGAGGGATCCGGTCATCGAGGTCTTTCTTTTGCCGAAGGCTATTAGTAGCGCACCTCAGCTCATTTTCCGTGGTAGCCAGGTGGCAAGTTCGGGGAATAAAATCAGTATTGTCAGCACTACCAGTATTAGAGGCACAAAGATAGCTGCTCCTAAGAACAGTTCCTCAAGGGATATCTCGTCGCGCAGTACCCCCTTCATTACATATATGTTTAGACCCACGGGCGGGGTGATGGCTCCCACCTCCACCAGAATAGTAATAAACACACCAAACCAGATGAAATCTATTTCCTTCTCAACCATGACAGGGGTGACAAAGGGTAGGGTCAGCACCATCATGGATATGGAGTCAAGGAACATACCCAGGATGACATATAGAATGGCCAGAAGTCCCAGTAAAGCTAACAGGGGAACCTGAAGTTCAATAATGGTCTTAGTAACCAGCGCCATCAGGCCGCTGCGAGTCAGGAAGGTGCTGAAAACAGATGCTCCAGCCAGGAGCAGGAATATCATGCTGCTGGCTTGCAGCGTACTGGACACAGACTCTTTGAACGCCGGCCAGTCCAGCTTGCGGAGGAGCAGAGCCAGGAGCATGGCGCCGAAGGCTCCCAGGGCAGCAGCCTCAGTGGGGTCTACCAGCCCGCCGTAAATGCCTCCGATGACGAGCATGGCGAGCACGAAAATGCCCCACATCCTGTAAGAGTCACGCAGGCGCTTTCTCAACGGGGGTGGCGGTGGAACTGTCCCCTGCAGCTTCCAGGTCGGGCTGAACCGCACCATGGGCACGATCGCGATGGCGATGACAGCGACATAGACCAGCCCGGGGATAATACCCGCGATAAAGAGTTTTCCGGGAGATGTCTCGGTGAGAATCCCGTAGATGATCATGATGATGCTGGGCGGGATGAGAATGGCCAGCCCACCGGCCGAAGCCACTATGCCGGTGGCCAGGCGCATGCTGTAACCGCTGCGGACCATTTCAGGGACAGCAATCTTGGAGAAGGCAGAACAGGAGGCCAGGCTGGAGCCTGCGGCAGCTCCGAAGGCGGCATTGGCAAGCACCGTAGCTATACCCAGTCCCCCAGGCAGATGTCCAACCCAGTCCCTTGCCACCCTATATGCATCACGGGTGAGTCCAGCATGAAAGGTGAAGTAGCCCATGAGCAGAAAAAGTGGGACGGCGATGAAAGTGAATTTGGCCAGGTACTTGAAGATCTGGGTGGGAATATAGGTGATGGCGGGGTCTAAGCCTATGAAATAGACCAACCCGCTGGTGCCTACAAGCAGCAGGGCGAAGGCGATGGGGCACCTGAGAATCATCAGCATCAGCAGGGCGGCAACGCCTACGATGCCGGCAATCAGGTCAGCGTCCATCACCTTCCCCTGCGTTCACAGCTTCTACCTGTGGCTCTGCTGGTCTGGGCTCACTCCTCTCTACCCGGAGCTTTTCTGACCAGGTTGACGGCGCTGAATATCAGCTGCAGGGCAATCAATCCCATGCCGACCACAAATAAGAAGCGGAAGGGCCAAATGGGCCAGGGGAATGCTCCCAGCCGGACCTCTCGTATGAGGAACCATTTCCAGGCCAGCCCCCAGCTAGACCAGGTAAGCAGTCCGAATACCGCTGCTGCCAGCATCAGAACGCCTGCATCCAGGATTGTCTGAGCCCGGCGCGACAAACGCTGTGTAAACATCGTTACGTTTATATGCCCGCGGTGCAAGGCCACGTATGCCATGCCGAGAAATACCGAGGCGAACATTATGGTCTCACACGCTTCCAGGACATCCGGCACCGGTTGCCCAAATTTACGTCCGATCGCCCCGGCGGTGGCCAGCAGCATGAGTATCACTATGCCGGCGCCGCCGGCCACCCCCCCTATCCTGGAGAGCGTTTCTACAACCCTGGTAAAAGCAATCAGTAGATTCACGGCAACACCCTTCGGTGTTTAGCCGGATTCAGGTATAACTAAGGCTTATTTCTTGGGAGCCCAGGGATAACCCTTGGTATCAACAATTGTCTGATACTTGTCCCTCAGTTTCTGGTAATGGGCCCAGACATCCCTGGCATGCTCTCCGCCGGGCATCTTCTCCACCTGTTGCAGGAAAGCCTCTTGAGCTTCAGGCACGATTTCTTTCTTCAGCTTTTCCCTGTCCGCAGGTGTCATCTCATTGATGACCACCCCGTAGTCCTGCCACTTCTTCCGTAGCAGCTCTGTCTCTGAATACAAGGCCTTGGCGAAGTAGTCATTCCAGTCGGACTGTAGCTTCATGAACATGCCCTGGATGTCCGGGGGCAGCTTATTCCAGAAGGCAAGACTCATCATGCGTGACACTCCGAGGGACTGACCCGTTGATTCAGCTGGGGTCTCAACCACGTACTTCACCACTTCCCAGTGCTTGAAGCCGTCGCTCACAATATAGGTGAAGCCGGTGCCATCAATAGTCCGGCGAGCCATAGCCTCATAGATATCGCCATAGCCCATAAATATGGATTTCAAGCCCATCCGCTTCTCCGTCTCGAAGAGCGAGCCCCCGTAAGTGCGGATAATCTTGCCCTTCATGTCAGCGATGGTTTTGACCGGGTCTCTGAATCCGTAATGGAACAGGCCGCTGTGATGGGTGAACAGCGGCTTCACCCCCAGCTTTTCCAGCTCCGCCTTGAGGTAAGGGTTCTCATTGGAGAGGTCAGTAACCGCTTTTAGGGCGACCCACAAGTCCCCACTGAGCCCGACCATCTCCCCTATCATGGACAGGGGCATCTCGCTGGGGAAATAGGTGGCGGGCACGTGAGCTACATCAGCCAGACCGGTCTGGAGTGCAGGCAGTGATTGCTTCCATCCGGCGAGGGACCCGCCAAAGTATAGCTTGACCTTGACCCGGCCTTTGGTGCGTCTCTCTACCTGGTCTTTCCACCAAAGGGTGTGTGGATAGTAGAACCCCGCCGCGGGGAAGGCTTCGGCATGCTTCAGGGTGATGACAGGCTGATCTTCTGCAGCCAGTGCTGGTCTGGCACAAGCGATAAATGTCAGGCTAACCATCAGAAATAGCGCCATTACTGTTAATAATCGCTTTTTCATTTTTTTACCTCCTCCTTTAACTTGACATTGTCACATTCGAAAAGAAAATGAAATGATATGGATTCGCTTCAGGATGGGTCGAATATAGAAAAAAGCGCATAGGTTGTCAAGAAAAATAAACAAAATAAACAATAAGATATGGGAGTACCCTCCTCATACGTTCGAGCGCCAGCCCGATGCCAAGCTTGGGAAGATGAGTCGAAGCTATCGCAGGAGATGCTTATGCTCTCAAGAGCGAGGGAAATAGGATTCTCAACCCTTCCTGTAAACAGACCACCCCCTTAGCTCGTCCTCTCAATACTATCCACGGCGCACTCATCAGCTTACATAAGAATCCATCGGGTAATCCGTGTGTGCGTAGAAGGAATCAGGGGATAAAATCTGAGACTCCGAATCATCGAGGTGAATGGTTACGGAGACCCCTTTCACTCTGGGAGGAGGTCGGGCCTTCCCATCAAAGATGCCGAGATGCTTGAGGACCCTTTCAACGACCTCCTCATCCTCTCAAATGATATGATTGAAATTTGGTGCGCCCGGCGCTAACATGGGCGCCGTCATCTTCGACCCGGCTTCCCAATTGCCCGGGAGGCGATTTTCCAAATACCCGTCATCGATAAGGCTTTCCGGAGAAGGATGTGGCTGATTTTTCCCTGACAGAGAAGCAGAGGCTCCTCAGGGAGCTGGCCCGGGATTTTGCCCAAAGGTTCATCCTTCCCAAAGCTTCCCTCCATGATGAGGAGGGCTCCTTTGCCTGGGAAGTTTACGAGAGGGCCTTCGAGAAGGGGCTCATGAACCCCAACATCCCCGACCGCTACGGGGGGCCGGGTCTGGGCTGTCTGGATACGTGCGTGATCATGGAGGAGTTGGCCTGGGCCTGCGGAGGCATCGCCTCCTCCTGGTTCGGAAACGTGCTGGCCACGCAGCCCATCGTCTCGGCCGGGACCGAGGAGCAGAAGGAGCGCTTCCTGAGGCCCTTCACCCGGGAGCTTCAGATGGGGGCCTTCTGTCTCACCGAGCCCGGGGCGGGTACCGATGTGGGCGCCATCGCAACGAGTGCCAGACGCGAAGGCGAGCGCTACATCATCACGGGCCACAAGTGCTTCATAACGAATGGCGGCGTGGCGAGCCTCTATCTTGTCTTCGCCTCTACAAACCCCCAGCGCGGCACCCGGGGAATAACCGCCTTCATCGTCCCCGCCGGCACTCCCGGCATGAGGAAGGGAAGAAAGGAAAACAAGATGGGACAGAGGGCGGCCGATACGGCTGAAGTCCTCCTCGAGGAGGTCGTCATTCCTTCTTCTCAGCGGCTGGGAGATGAGGGGGATGGCTTCAGGATCGCCATGAAGGCCCTCGACTGGACGCGGCCCGGGGTAGCCGCACTGGCAACCGGGGTCGCACGGGCTGCCTTTGAGGCCGCCTCAAAGCACGCTCAAGAGAGGGAACAGTTCGGCGCGCCGATCGGGAGCTTTCAGGGGGTCTCTTTCATGCTGGCCGATATGGCCAAGGATGTCGAGGCCGCCCGGCTCCTCACCCGGTGGGCCGCCTGGCTCATGGACCGGGGGGAGCGCAACACGGCCGCCGCGGCGATGGCCAAGGTGTTTGCTTCCGATGCCGCCATGCGCATAACTACCGACGCCGTCCAGGTCCTCGGTGGGTACGGCTACATGAAGGAAAGTCCCTTGGAAAAATACATGCGGGATGTGAAGCTCTGCCAGATCTATGAGGGGACCAATCAGATCCTCCGGGCCATCATCGCGAGGGAGCTTTTTGGGGGAGCTCTCAGCTCATGAAAAACGCGATAACCGATGTGGCGGGCTTGCGGGTGGGACATGCCGGAGACGCACGTGCCATGACAGGCCTCACCGTCATCATCTGCCCCCCCGGAACGGCCGGTGGAGTGGACGTGAGGGGCTCCGCCACGGCTACCCGTGGGCTCGATGCTCTGAATCCGCACCACCTGGTGGGAGAGATAAATGCCATCCTTCTCACCGGTGGAAGTGCCTTTGGCTTGGACGCGGCGGCGGGGGTCATGAGTTATCTGGAGGAGCGGGGGATGGGCTTCAGGGCGGGGACATCGGTAGTGCCCACGGTGGCCGCCGCAGTAATCTTTGACCTCTCCAGCGGCGACCCCCGGGTCAGGCCCACTCCCGCCATGGCGTATCAGGCCTGTGAAGCGGCCGGGGAAGGCCCTCCCGCCGAGGGAAGCGTGGGCGCTGGGACCGGGGCCTCGGTGGGAAAGCTTTTCGGAAGGGAGCGCGCCATGAAAGGAGGCGTCGGGACGGCGAGCCTTGCTGTTCCCGGGGGCGCGAGGGTCGGGGCTCTCGCCGTGGTGAACGCATTTGGGGATGTTCTTGACTGGCGGAGCGGCGAGCTTCTGGCGGGCCTCAGGGATTCTCCTGATGGCCGAGAGCTTATTTCCACAGCGACCCAGCTGCGGGCCGGAAGGGGGAGGGCGCGCTTCGCAGAGCGGGCGACAACGCTCGGAGTGGTGGCAACCGATGTGGACCTCGGCAAAGGAGAACTCCACAAGCTGGCCCAGATGGCCACCAATGGGCTAGTTAGGGGCCTGAGCCCCGCCTTCAGCACCTTTGATGGAGATGTGGTCTTCAGCCTTTGCTGTGGTGAAAGAAAGGCGGACCTCAATATTTTGGGCCTTCTCGCCGAGGAGGTGCTGGCCGAGGCAATAAGGCGGGCCGTCACCGAAGCGGAGAGCCTGGGAGGGCTTCCCGCCTGGCGGGACCTGAGGGACGGTTAAAACCCCTTTGGCTTAACCCGGAGGGCAGGAAGGTAGTCGTTCGTGTAGAGGCTCTCCAGGGGGAGATTGCGTTTCACCCGCCGCCAGCGGACCATCACCGCCTTAATCTCCGCCAGACGGTCCTTCTGGTAGCGGCCGAATCCCCCCTCGGCGGGTTGCCGGGGGAGCATAAGCCTAAGGGCTTCTCGCCACTCGGCTTCCACCCGCTCCCGGTCCAGCCCGGGCTCCTCTTTGAGGAAGAGCTCAAGAGCCTCTTCGGGATGCTCGGCGGACCAGGCTAACCCCCGGTAGGTGGCACTGACGAAGGCCCTCACCATCGGCTCCTTATTCCGGATCCGGAAATCCGTGGTGACCAGGCTCAGGGAGTAGAGGTTCAAACCGTAATCCGCATAGGGAAGGCTCACTACCTTGAGGCCAGCCTCTTTGGCCGCGTGCTGGTACTGCCAGAGAGCGGTGGTGTAGGATACCACTGCTTCCACCTTCGCCGATATCAGGGCCTCGAGCAGGCTCTCCGGCCTGAGGTTCATCCACTTCACCCCCGCCAGGTCGAGGCCCGTCCTCTCGGCCAGGAGGGGGAAGATGAGCCTTGGGAAGGAACCCTCAGGGGCGCCAATACTCTTGCCCGCCAGGTCTTTGGGGCTCTTTATTCCGGCTCCCTCGAGGGTGAAGAGGGCACTCGGGTTTCGCTCGAAGATAACGCCCACTCCCACCACATCCTTGCCTCTTGAGCGCTGCTCGATGAGAGAGGCAGTCTCCGCCAGGCAGAAATCCGCCCGCTCCAGGTTTGTCTCGTGGAGGGCATCCCTCGAACCGGAGCCCCGGACTATATTCACATCGAGCAATTCCCGACCATAAAAGCCCTTCGCGCGAGCGGCGAAAAAGCCGATGTGGGTGCCGTTTGGAAGCCAGTTGAGGCGAAAGGTAACCTTGAGGGGCTTTTGAGCCTGGGCGGAAGGAGAGAAGAGAAGAAGAAAGAGGGCCCCTAGAATCAAGAGCCGCGTGCTCTTTGCCCGGTTGAAAAATATCATGGTAGAGGTCTTATTAGCACAGAGAGGTCTTACCGTCAAGGTCGCGCATGAGGGGGGTGGGGCAGAAGCCTAACCCCTAGGCATCGGTGGGCAGAGGCGGGGCGCATGGGATTTTCTCATTGACAGCTCTCAGGGCGATCTGCTAACTAGTATATTTCTTTCGATTCCTTTTCACCTTTTCGGCGCGCAGATTGGTTTTGGCTTGGGGAGAGGAACCTCATTCCCTCTATTCTCCGGGAGGTTTCTGAAGATGAAGGACGTGAAGGCCGAGATTAAGGCGTACTACGATAAGGATGCGGACCTCAGCCATCTAAAGGACCGGAAGTTAGCTGTCGTCGGTTACGGCAGCCAGGGCCACGCCCATGCCCTGAACCTCAAGGACTCAGGCATGAGCGTGGTCGTGAGCGAGCTCGAGGGCTCGGAAGCCTGGCGCCGGGCCAAGGCCGACGGTTGCCAGGTCATGACGACCTCTGAGGCGGTGAAGGCTTCCGACATTGTGGTGCTGCTCACCCAGGATAACCTCCAGAAGGGAATCTTTGAAAGAGAAATCGCCCCCAATCTCAAGGAAGGAGAGGCCCTTGTCGTGGCCCACGGCTTCAACGTCCTTTACGGGCAGGTGGTACCACCTCCCAATGTGGATGTTTTCATGGTGGCCCCCAAGAGTCCGGGCCATATCATGCGGCGCCAGTTTAAGATTGGACAAGGAGTGCCGGGCCTTGTGGCCGTCCACCAGGATTTCACGGGAAAGGCCTGGGATGTGGCAAAGGCCTACGGCAAAGGTGTTGGCTGCACGCGGGCGGGCTTGATCCCCACCACCTTCCGGGAGGAGACCGAGACAGACCTTTTCGGCGAGCAGGCCGTGCTCTGCGGGGGCGTGACCGAGCTCATCCGGGCCTCCTTCGATACCTTGGTGGAGGCAGGGTACCAGCCGGCTGTGGCCTACTTCGAGTGCCTGCATGAGCTGAAGCTCATCGTGGACCTCATCTATGAGGGCGGCATAACCCTCATGCGCTACTCCGTGAGCGACACGGCGGAGTACGGGGATATCACGCGAGGAAAACGCGTCATAAACCAGGACACCCGGCGCATCATGCGGGAGATGCTGGCCGAGGTTCAATCGGGCGAGTTCGCCAGGGAATGGATCCTGGAAAATGCGGCCGGGAGACCACTATTCAACACGATCGTGGCCAAGGAAAAGGAGCACCTGATAGAAGTCGTGGGGAAGCAGCTGAGAGCCATGATGCCTTGGATCGGAGAGGAGAAGTAGCATATAAAGTTCATCAAAAAGCATTTAGGCGAAATCGGCCGTCAGATATGGCTCCATGGAGCGTAGGGATACCAGTCAAAATACCCACAAAAGTAGGTGATATGCTATGCCGTACGTACTGATCAGACATAAAGTGGATGACTATACGAAGTGGAAGCCTGTGTTCGACGAGCACGCTGCCGCTCGCAAGGCCGCTGGTTCCAGGGGTGGTATTCTCTATCGCAATGTCGATGAGCCTGAGGAGACACTGATCCTCGTGGAGGTGGATGACCTGGAGAAGATGCGCCAGTTTTTCCAGTCCGAGGATTTGCGAGAGGCGATGCAGCGGGGTGGTGTTTCTGACCGCCCTGACGTGTATTTTCTTGATGAAGGTGAACGATTTTCCGCGTGATTGACAGATTCCAGCCCGGCTTCTCTTAAAGTCCAAGCAGCGATGATGGCCCACCCTCAGCAACTCAACCATGAGGCACGGCCAGTCGGCTTCGCATAACACACCACACCCGGCTCCGCTTCATCCCGCGCAAACCGCCTTCCCTGTATTTCAGCGGCTCCGGAGGGCACGTCCGCCGAGAAGCTCACGAGAGGAAAGGACAAAGAAGGTGAGTCGCTATGCCGAAATTCATGAGCGGGTATACGTTGCCACAGGGGGCTTCACCCGCGAGCAGCTAAATCAGCCTTCCCGGACTGAACAAAGGAGACTTTGGCCGGCCGGTTCCAGGAGATGGGGATGCCCTATGACGGCATCATTCGGCCCGAGCCGGAAGGCGATCGAGGTGTGATTGAGGAGGCATCAAAGCAAAGTTGGTGAGTGGGCCCAGGCTTCCCCCACTCTTCCAAATGTGAAAATTCTTTTGACCTAAGATTGATTTTCATTTAAGATATTTTTGGGTTTAGCGATTAAGCCGCGCCGGGTAAAGGCGCGGTCTTTTTGAAGGGGTCGAGTGAAATGAGGCGCAAGCGATTCAAGTTTACTCTAGGCGGCCTCCTGGTTGCGGGGGCCATCGTCTATCTGGTCTATGCTGGCTTTGAGAGCGGCTACACCTATTACCTCACGGTGGATGAGCTCCAGGTCCGGGCCTCTGAGGTTCGGGACAGCAATCTTCGGGTGGCCGGCACCGTGGCCCAGGGCACGTTGAGGCGAAACCCCGGGACAATGGAGATAACCTTCCGGCTGGAGGGCACAAAGGGGCAGCTGCCCGTTTACTACAAGGGCGTCCCACCCGACCTTCTCCAGAATGGCGTCGAAGTGGTTGCCGAGGGCAGGCTCACGGCCGATGGCCATTTCCGGGCAAAGACCCTTCTCACCGCTTGCCCCTCTAAATATGAGGAGAAGTTGGAGGGCGATGGGGCCAAATCCCTCCTCCCTGAGGGCAAAAAGCGGGAACCTTAACGAGCATTCGGCGCAGGGTATTCCGGGGCTGTTGCTTTTCCCGGAGTGCTTCCTTGGCCGTCCTCAGGCCTTCCCCCTTCCGACGTTTAAGTTCTGAGGCCTGCCTCGTTTTGAAGGTCCCGATGGAACCCAAGACCGGAGAGAAATTTAGTGGCAGAAGTCGGCCATTACGCACTGCTGACAGCTCTTTTCCTTTCGGCCTACTCCGCCCTGAGTTCCCTGCTTGGGGCTAAGGCCCGGCGGACGGACTTTATCTCCAGCGGGGAGAGGGCCGCCTTTGTCGCCACGGGCCTTCTGACGGTTGCTTCCCTGGCCCTCATTTTCCTGCTCATCCAGAAGGATTTCTCCATTGAATACGTGGCCTCCCATGTGAACCGGGCTCTCCCCTTCTTCTACACACTTTCCGCCTTCTGGGCCGGGCAAAAGGGCTCTCTCCTTCTCTGGGGCTGGCTCGTGGCCCTTTTCGGCATCATCGCCCTCCTTCAGTACCGAAAGAAGCACCGAGAGATGATGCCCTATGTCAATGCCGTCTGCATGGGCACGGCCTTCTTCTTCGTCCTGCTCATGATAGCGTCCACCGACCCTTTCGAGCGGCTCTCCTTCGTGCCCATAGATGGCCAGGGGCTCAACCCCCTGCTACAGAATCCGGGAATGGTGCTGCATCCGCCGACGCTATACCTGGGGTATGTGGGCTTCACCGTTCCCTTTGCCTTTGCGTTAGCGGCCCTGGCCACGGGCAAACTGGATGCTGGCTGGATTAGAACCACGCGGCGCTGGACCCTTTTCTCCTGGTTTTTCCTCGGCTTGGGAATCCTTCTGGGGGCCAAATGGGCCTATGTGGAGCTGGGCTGGGGAGGCTATTGGGGCTGGGACCCGGTGGAGAACGCTTCCCTCATGCCTTGGCTCACGGGCACGGCCTTTCTGCATTCGATGATGATCCAAGAGAAGCGGGGGATGCTTAAAGTCTGGAACCTGGTGCTCATAAATGTCACTTTTTCTCTTTGCATCTTCGGCACTTTCATCACCCGAAGCGGTGTCATCTCATCGGTGCATGCTTTTGGTCAGTCTTCGATCGGCTATTTCTTCCTGGTTTTCATGGTCGGGGTCGTTATCTTTTTCATATGGCTCATCCTGCATCGCCTTCCCCTACTTCAGAGCGAGAACGCTCTGGATTCCCTGGTTTCACGGGAGAGCAGCTTCCTATTCAACAACCTCATCCTCGTGGGAGCCGCCTTCGCCGTCTTCTGGGGCACTATTTTCCCCCTCATCTCAGAGGCTGTGAGAGGGGTCAAGGTGACGGTGGGCCCGCCCTTTTTTAACCAGGTGAACGTACCCATCGGTCTCGCCCTGTTGTTCTTAACAGGAGTATGCCCACTAATCGCCTGGCGGAGGGCCTCATGGAGAAACCTGAAACGGAATTTTTTGACCCCCACCCTTGCCACTTTCGTGGGGGTGGTGGTCCTGGTGGCGGCAGGAGTGAGACACTCTGAGGCTCTCATCGCCTTTGCCCTGGCCGTCTTCGTGGTGGCGAGTGTTCTCCTGGAATTCCTGCAGGCGGCTCAGGCGAGGAGGCGTCTCTACGGCCGCGGGTGGCTCTGGGCACTTGCGAGCCTTGCCGCCCGCAATAAACGCCGCTACGGAGGATACGTAATACACCTGGGAATGGTGGCCATGTTTGTGGGCTTTGCCGGCTCCTCCGCCTTCAGGCAGGTGGAGGAAGTGGTGCTGAAGAAAGGTGAGGACGCTGTCATCGGCAATTACCGGCTGAGGTACGAGGGACTTTCCTTGAAGAGGACTCCGCTTCTGGATTCCATTACGGCCGAACTCTCGGTCTCCCGTAATGGAGTCCCTGTGGGAAAACTCTGGCCCGAGAAGAGACGCTACCACAAGCCAGTCCAGCCCACGACCGAGGTGGCCATCCGCAGCACCCTCAAAGAGGACCTCTACGCCATATTTGCCGATTTCCAGGCGGATGGGAGAGCCTCTTTCAAGTTCCTCGTGAACCCCCTTGTGACCTGGATATGGCTGGGCGGGCTAATCCTGACCCTGGGCACCATAGTAGTCTACCTGCCCCGAAGAATGGGCCAGAGAAAAGGTTAGGTGCGTGACTATCGTTATTATTATTATGGTGGTGGCGGCTCTGCTTGTTGCCGTCTGGCCCCTGCTTAGACCTTCCCCGGCACCTATCTCCTCGAGAACCTCTTTCCGAGAGAAGCTCCCATCTCTGCTCGAAACCAAGGAGTCCCTCTATGAGGCCATCAAAGAGCTGGAGTTTGACCGCCAGGCCGAGAAGCTCTCCGAAGAGGATTTCAAGGTCTTGACCGGGGTCTACCGCGAAAGGGCCCTCGCGGTGCTGCGGCAGATAGATGAGGCAGAGAAGCTTGAGGTGCGGGAGGAGCCCAATAACCTGGAGCTCGAACTGGAGAGGGAAATATCGGCCCTGAGGGGCGTGCCTCATGAAGGAAAGGGTGGTGAAAAGGGACTACCGGAAACGGCTCTTTGCTCTGGATGTGGAAGCCCGCTGAGTGAAGACGACCGCTTCTGCTCCTCCTGTGGGAAGAGGGTCCAGGGAGAGGGGGAGGCATCGTGAGGTCTCTTCCGCTTCTCCTGGCCCTCCTCTTGGCTTTTGTGTCGGGGGAGCTGCGGGCGGAAAGCCCCGAGACGAAGGAAGGCCTCAGGCTTGCCCTTAACCGTCTCTGGGTTCAGAAGCGTGAGGGTGGCTTCTACTTCATGGAGCTCTTCCGGTTCGAAGGGAAGCTCCCCTCCGGGGGAGGGCTTCACTTTTCCCTCCCGCCCGATGCAAGGCTTTTGGACGACCCTCACGGGAGGGGGCGGCACAATTTTATCCCCGAGCCCGGAGGTCTCCTCCTCAAAGAAGAGGTTCCGGCCAAGGGCAAGATGGTGGCCCTTGCCTATGGGGTTGCAAGCTCAACTGAGCGCTTCCTCTGGGAGCGACGCTTTCTCTACCCTACAGACCTCTTCGAGATTTGGGTCGAAAAGGCTGGGCTCCGGTTCAAAGCACCCGGCATGGAACTTCTGGGAGAGACCGAATTCGGGGGAAAGGCTTATCTGCGCTATGCTTACCCTCGGGCAGAGGCTGGAGCCAGGATAGCCCTGGAGCTGAGCCCCCCCGGGCTGGCCCTGGACTTCAAGCCCTTCTATTATGCCCTGGTGGCCCTTTTCCTTCTGGGAGGCCCCGTCTGGGCGAGCGTTAGGCGGCGGCGGGATTTAGGGAAGCGGGAGGAGCTCCTCAGAGCCATAGCCCTTCTGGATGACCAGTTTGCCGAAGGCTCCCTCTCGGCCTCCGAGCATCTAAAGCTTCGGGAGGACAAGATACGGAGGCTTAAGGCCATTTCGGGGCTCACGGGGAAGAGGGACCGTGCTCAAGGTTGAGGCCCTATCCAAGCAATACGGCCCCATTCGGGCCTTAGAGGAGGTGAGCTTTGAGCTTGAGGGGGGGCGAGCCCTTACCTTCCTCGGGCCTAACGGCGCCGGAAAGACGACCCTCATCCGCATCCTGGCCCTACTAATGAAGCCGACTTCAGGCTCTCTTACTTTGGGGGGTGAGAATCTTTTCCAGGCGGGTGATGGAGTCCGGCGGAAGATCGGCCTCATCTCCCACAGCCCCTTCCTTTACGCTGCCCTTACGCCTTTGGAGAACCTACTTTTCTATGGCCGAATGTTCAGCCTGGAGGCCCCACGGGAGAGAGCCCTCGCGGTTTTGGAAGAGGTGGGGCTCACGGCCCGCATGCATGACCCTGTGCGGGTCCTCTCCCGGGGCATGGTGCAGCGCCTTGCCATCGCACGGGCCATACTGCATGAGCCTCTTCTGCTTCTCTTTGATGAGCCCTATACGGGCCTGGACTATGCCGCGGCAAAGCGCTTGACCGAGACCCTCGCGGGTCTCAAGCGCGAAGACCGGCTCCTCATCATGACGACCCACAACTTCGCCCAGGGGCTTGAGCTGTCCGATAGGGTCGCCATCCTTCGCCGCGGATGCTGCGTCTACCAGGGCGAGGCGGGCGCTCTCCTGCCCCGAGAGCTTGAGGCCCTATACCTGGAAAAGATCTCCCCGTGAGAACCATCCTGAGGGCTACTCTTGCCATAATCTGGAAGGACCTCCGGGCGGAGCTCCGTACAAAGGAGAGTGTCGCCGCCATGCTGGTCTTTGCGCTTCTGGTGCTCACCATCTTCAACTTCGCCCTTGGGCAAGCCGGGGAGGACAAGGCCACGCTGGCATCAGGGGTTCTCTGGGTCTCCTTTATTTTCGCCGGTGTCCTGGGCCTGAACCGCTCCTTCACCATTGAGAAGGAGGCTGAGGGGATCCAGGGCCTGAGGCTCTCTCCTGTGGACCCATCCGCCATCTACCTCGGCAAAATGGTGGGGAACCTGATCTTCATGCTGGTCGTGGAGGCCATCACAATTCCCATATTCTCCGTGCTTTTCAATTTCCCCCTGGGCGGAGCCGTCGGTTCGCTCATTGTGGTGGCATTTTTGAGCACGCTTGGATTCGTGGCCGTCGGGACCCTCTTTGCAGCAATGTCGGTGAACACGAGAACACGGGAGGTAATGCTCCCCCTGCTTCTCCTTCCGGTGGCCGTTCCCGTTCTCATAGCCGCTGTGAGCTCAACGTCCCTCGCTCTCAAGGGAAGCCCCCTTGCCGAGGCGGCGAGCTGGCTCAAGGTGCTCATTGCCTTTGATGTCATATTTGTGGTAATATCAACTCTGGTTTTCGAGTATGTTATTGAGGAATAGAACCACAGGAGCCCATGCGCTCTCTTTTTTATGACTCCCTCAAAGGGGAGGCTCTATGAGAATAAAGGCGGGAGCAGCCTTCGGCGGCCTGCTTCTCACGGTATACCTGGCGCTCTTCTATGCCCCCACGGAGAAGACCATGGGCCTAGCCCAGCGGATCTTCTACATTCATGTTCCCTCCGCCTGGGTGGCGTTTCTGGCCTTTCTCATCGTATTCATATCCAGCATCATGTATCTGAGGAAGAAGGATAGGGAGTGGGATATTTACGCCCTCTCGGCCGCCGAGGTGGGGGTCTTCTTCTGCACGCTCGTGCTCGTGACGGGGCCCTTCTGGGGGCGCTCCGCCTGGGGGGCCTGGTGGGTGTGGGATGTCCGCCTGACCACTACCCTCGTCCTCTGGCTCATCTACGTGGCCTATTTGATGCTCAGGGCCTATGTGCCTGACGAGGCCCGGCGGGCCCGCTTTGCCGCTGTCCTCGGCATAGTGGGCTTCATCGATGTGCCCATCGTGTATCTTTCCATCGTCCTGTTGAGGACTCACCATCCTTCCCCCGTGGTCTCGAGGCGCGGCGGTCTCGCAGAGCTGCCCGTGCCCATGCACGTTGTCCTCTGGACGGCCCTGGCTTCCTTCATCCTGCTCTTCATCTATCTCTTCACCCAGAGGGTAGCCCTGGAGCGCCTCCGCGACGAGGTGGCCTGGCTCAAGGCGAGAAAGAGGGAGGAATGATGTTCTATATGGCCGCTGCTTACAGCATCGTGCTGGTGGCAATTCTCCTCTACCTCATCACAGTGGCGAGAAGGTACGAGAGGCTTCGCGAGGAGCTAGACGCTCTGAAGCACTCTCTCGATGTCAAGGGTGAGGGCTGAGTTGCTGTGAGGGAGAGGCCTCTCAGGAAAAGGTTGACTCTCACGGCGGGGCTCCTTCTGCTGGCTTGGCTGTTCGGCATCGCGGTCCCTTCTCTCGCCGTGCCTAGTTCAGCCTTTCAGGATGTGGCCGGCTCGCTGATGAGCCCGGCCTGCCCAGGGCGCCTCCTCATCGATTGCCCCAGCGAGGAGGGAGAACAGCTAAGAGAGCTCGTCCGGCAGAAGCTTGCCAAGGGGGAGAGCAAGGAAGAGATCATCGCCTATTTTGTCGAGGTCTACGGGCCGAGCGTTCTTCCCGCCCCCCCCAGGCGGGGCTTCTTTCTCACGGCCTGGTATGTCCCCTACGCCGCCATGGTCTTTGGCGGAGCCATTATCCTCCTGCTCATAAAGGTCTGGACGCGGGCACAGCCCAAGCCTCCTGAGGCGCGGGAAGCCGCCGAAACCCGCCCTGACTCTGCCTATGAAGAGCGACTGGAGAGGGAGCTCAGGGAGCTAGATTACTGAGGGGGAGGGGATGGAGAGGCTCTTCGAAGAATAGCTTCGCTCCCACATCCCCGATAGCTTTCGCTTTTTTGAGCTTCTGCCAAGCCGCTGAAATAACCCGCACCCCAAATCCTACCCCCCCTCCCCAGAGGCCCCCCTTAAAGGGGTTTTTGTTTGACAAGGGGAAGGTCCATTTTTAAGATAGGACGAGGCTGCGGAGGGGAAAAGCGCTCCTTTTCAATTTCGGGCCGGGATATGACTTCAGAGGATCTCGTGAGAGCGTGGGAAGAGCGGGTGGCCCTTTTCAGGAGCCTGGCCGCCTCTTCGGCGCGGGAGGAGCTCAGGGCCGCCTGCGAGCTCATCGTGGGAGCCCTGGAGAGGGGCCGAAAGCTCCTTCTCATGGGAAACGGCGGGAGCGCCGTGCAGGCTCAGCACACGGCGGGGGAACTCGTGGGGCGCTTTCTCAAGGAGCGCCGTCCTCTTCCCGCTCTTGCACTCACCGCGGACACGGCTGTCATGAGCTCTCTGGCCAACGATTTCGGCTTCGGGGGGGTTTTCGAGCGTCAGGTGGAGGCGCTGGCCGAAAGGGGCGATGTGGCCGTAGGGATCAGCACCGGCGGCGCGTCGGAAAATGTGCTCCGGGGCATGAAGAGAGCCAGGGAGCTGGGGTGTAGCACCCTGGGAATTCTGGGCGGAGGGGGAGGTCCCGTTAAGGGGGCCGTTGACCTCTCCGTAGTCGTTCCGTCCGATTCCGTGCCCCTCATACAAGAGGCCCATGCAGCCATCTGCCACATAATCTGCCAGGAGGTGGAGCGGCGGCTCTTTCCTCGCTGAGGCTTCCTGCCCCCAGCTCTTCAAGATTGGGTCCATGGCCCCGATCATAAAGGTCTCTCCCGAGGAGCGGAAAGACAAGGGGTTCGTTGGGGACCTTTGACTCTAATTTTATCTAATTGAGGGGGTAGCCAGTGGAAGATAAAGCGGGAGAGCTTCTCCGAGGAGCTATCGACGTTCACATCCATACGGGGCCCGACATCTACCCAAGGCTCGTTACAGACCTGGATGCCGCGCGCCAGGCCAAAGAGGCGGGCATGCGGGCCATTCTCCTGAAGAGCCATGTAACCATCACGGCGGACAGGGCCCGGATGGCTGAAGAGGCTGTGGGCGGCATAAAGGTTATGGGCGCTGTGACGCTGAACTATCCCGTGGGAGGCCTGAATTCCTGGGCCGTGAGTACCGCTGCAGACCTGGGGGCGCGTCTCGTCTGGATGCCCACGACCCATGCGGCCAAATATATCGAGAACGTGAGCCACGTTCCCATGTTCGCCAAGAAGATGCCCAAAGATATCGTGGGGATTACTGTGCTTGACGGCAATGGGCGGCTCAAGGAGGAACTCAGGCCCATCCTCGGTATAGTTGCCGAGGAGGAAATGGTCTTGGGCACGGGACACATATCAGCCCGCGAAGGCCTGGCCCTGATAGAGGAGGCCGTGAAAGCCGGAGTAAAACGCATAACCGTGACCCATCCTCTTGCCTCCTGGGTGGGCTATAGCCTTGAGGAGATGAAAGAGGCAATCAGGCGGGGAGCCTCAGCCCTTGAGCACACGTGGAACGATACCACCCCTCATGTGGCCCACCCCATAGAGCCCAGGCTCATCGCCGAGACAATCAAAGAGATAGGGCCCGAAAATTCCATCATGAGCAGTGACGGAGGCCAGTCAACCAACCCGCCTCCAGTGGAGATGATGAGGAGCTTTATCGCGGCCATGCTGAAGGAGGGATTCAGCGAGGACGAGATAAGGAAAATGACACGGGATAACCCGGAGAGAATTTATTTGAGCTAACTCTTTATCCCCTTCACCCTTTGGGCTCTCGGGGACGCGAGCCTTCTTCCGGTCTTCAACCTCCCCGCAGCAGAGGTCAAGCGGAAATCCCAAAGGAATTCTCCTTCCCACGGGCTCGATGAGAGAGGTTTTCAGAAAAAAGCTCCCACCGCCGCCGGTGCTCGAGTATTGCCTCAATAGGGCCTTAGAGCGGGTGACAGATAGCGCTCTTAATGGGAAGGCGAGTCAAAGGAGGGCCGATATCTTCTTCATGCGCTCCGGGTCGGAAGGCCGCTACAGCCTCTACCGGTTTTCAAGAATTGGAGGCCTATATATATAGACCTCTATATCGACCATGGAACCTTCTGGAGCCTTGGTCCCAGCAAAGGGATACTGCGATTTCACTATGTCTTCGTCGCCCCGAAAGTGGCTTATAGAAAAAGTGGTAGCGCCGACATGAAACCCCGCATCGATGATGTATCGGTGGGCTTCAGGGCGGCGGCGTCCGATTACGCTCGGGACCACGACCAACTTAATGGGTTTTTCAGGCGGTGCCTTGAGGGGCGGCGCAGCCGCACATGCCATTACGAGCGAAAGGAAAAGAAGAGGGAGGAGCCCTCTTATCAGCCTAAGCATAGATTTGACACCCACCCTAAAGAGGCAATTCCCGCGGAATCTCACTGATTATTCGCAATATGAGCAGCCAAATTCTACTCCAGCAGTGGCCGTGCCTTCAGGCTCAGAGCCTTTCTTCCCCGCTGATCCGGCCAAGACCCAGGGCTTGAGAACGGGGGCGCTGTCGCCCTGGCCTCATGCTTTAATTATAAAAGAAACCTTCCCTTAAATGGGGAAGGTTCCAGCTTTTTGCAAAATTAGCTATAGGTTGCCCGAAGCAGCTATCTCAGAACTTGGCTTGGAGGAAGACGGTGCCGCGGTTCACATCATAGTCGTTTTCGTTCTCCGAGGAGTTCTTGGTCTCGTGCTCATAACGAAGGCCCATCAAGAGCCACCGCCTGAACCTGTAGCTCCCTTCCAGGGTAACGTTCCAAAGGTTGTCCTCTCTCAGTCTGGGCTGTGAGGGAAGACTCTTGGGGAAGCGCTCGTAAAGCCGACGGTAGAGGGCCGAGAGCTCGATCTTCTCCCATATTCCCTGCACGATGCCAATTGTCCCGTCGGTGCGCTCTGAGGTATAGCGGCCCGATGAGGCCGTCTCGCCGAAATTCCGGTTTATCAGCAGGACCAAGGTCGTCCGCGCTAGTGGCCTATAGCTGAGGTTCGTCTCGACGAAAAAGATCTCGTCATTGTCGAACGCTTCAAAAAGCTTCTTCTCAAACCCCGCCCTGAAGCGACCCGTAAGCTTGGCTCTGGGCTCGAAGCGCATGCCTGCACCCAGGAAGTAGGAATCACTGTCGGAATCAATGTCGGTCCTGGTGCGATCGGTATAGTTGATGACGCTATACCCATAATTGAGAGTGAGGTAGCTTTTGGGTAGTGCCTGATAGCCAAACTCCTGGCCGAACCTGTATTCATTCCGGTTCAGGCGATCATTGGTTGACCTATCGAAGCGGTGCTTGTTCCAGCTTCCCTCAAAAAATCGGTAAACAAATTTCGGGGTCAAATTTATGTTGAGATCCTCTTCCACTGTGAGCTGGGTGCGGGGGGTGCGGGGGCCTGTGACCGATTGCTGCTCGCTGGTCGAAGGGTCCTCGGTATCAAACCAGCGAAAGTGACTTCTGGAGTCGAAGCGGTTGAACACAAGGTCCAGGGCGCTGTCCACGGTCTTGTCCTGGTGGTCTTCGCGGCTGGAGCGGTCAAACTCGTAAATATCATACACAAACTCGGCCGCAAACCGGGACCTCCCGAAGGGGAGGGCGATGCCGCCCGAGGGAGATACCTTCAGTATGTAGTCGCTTCGCTTTCGCGTCCTGTCCAGGAAGATATTGCTGTCGGCCGTGCCCTCCACCCTGAGCCCGGGGTGAAGCTCAAGCGCGCCGTATTTTATCTCTCCTTGAGGGTTGAGGGTTAGCTCCTGAGACAAAGCTCCGCTTGAAAGAAAAAGGGGCGCGAGGAAGGCAAAAAGTACGGTGAGAAGGCTAAGAGCGCTTTTCTTCCCTTTCAGCATTTTTATATCCCCCTGATAGACCTTCAGGGTTTCTCCCCGAACTCCATTCATCACGGGCTGGCAGTTTCCTGTGACGTCTGAGTGTCCAAGGTAACCCCGGCAGCTCCGGTCTCCACCGCGGCGGCCACCGGCTCCACAGGAGCCGCCGCCTCCTCGGCAGCCGCAGTAGCGCCCCCGACAGCAGCTTCAGTAACGGCTTCGGTGCTCACGCCCGCCTGGGCTGCCCCTGATGCAACACCAGTGCCGACCGCCTCCGCCACGCCCGTTACCTCAACACCCGCGACTGCGGCCCCCTGCACGGCACCCCGTCCTACTCCCTCGGCGCATGCAGCAGCGGCACCCTGGGCGGCGTCGGCCTGAGCCGCCTCGTTCCCTCCAGCATCAGCAACAACGGTCCGAACCGATGAGGCGGCTGATGTGACGGCCGTTTGAGAAACGACCCGGGCCGTGGCTTCGGCGGCGGACTGAGCTGCGGCCTTCGCCTGTTGAGGTGTGGCGCCCGCAGCGATAGCCTGAGAGTATGCAGTCTCCGCTGCGGCCTGGACAGCGGCTTGGGCGGCGGCCCGAGCAGCGGCCCCGGCCGCTTCCTGAGCCGCGGCCGCCTTGGCCGATGCATCGCCAAGAGTTGCGGCGGCAGCGGTGAAAACTGCGGCGGCGACAACCCCCTGAACCGCTACACTCACATCAGCCCCCGCCTTTACGGCCGCGGTGGCTACTACCTGAGCAGCGTTTTGGCCGGCCGCCTGGAGGCTGGTAGAAAGCACCTGAACAACAGATGCTGAGAGGGTCTGGGCGGGGGAAACGCCGGGTGGAAGAAAGCCCGCTCCCTGAAGGGCCGATATGGCCGTAGCCGCATCAGTGGCTGGAAGCCCGAGCTCTGTGGCAAGCTGGACGGCGAAATCTCCCACTGTATTAGCAGCCTGAGAGGCTCCGGCATGAAGAATCAAGCTAAGTGCTAGAGCTAAACTAATCATGGTAAATTTTATTTTTCCCGTGCATCCCATTATTTTTTTCCTCCCAGCCGAAAATAACGGCTTCAGGCTGAAGAGAGGGGCGGCAAAATCAAAGTTATCTTACTAATTCGCAAATTACTTAACTGATGTCAAGAAAAAATTTTCGAGGCTCCCATCCGGTAGCCCTTTTTTTTGATCTGAGCGTCAATGAGTCATTTTGAGGCGAATGGCACACTGGGGCGTCATGGTGGAGGAAGTCGCGGGCACAGATGTTGCAAACTATTATATGAAAAACTCCTCCGCCCATATCCACCGGTCTCTAGATTATTGAAAATTTTTACCTTTCTTAAGAATTTTGCAAATTCAGTGCCTTATTATAAGGAGAAGTCAAAAAAATGTTCTTGACATTAAGAAACTTTCTAGGTAGTAAATAGTTTTTAGGTACCTTTTCTCATTGAATCCTATATTCCCCTCGCGCCCGAGAAGGAAAGAAGAACTCTTTGCTTATCCCTTGATTTCCTTCCCAAATGGTTATGGAAATATCTAGCTCTCAATCTCGTCGATGCGTGGGCACTATTTTCGCCTCCTTATGCCTTCTCGGGCTTCTCTTTTTTCAGGGCTGCTCCTCTGGCAGGCCTGGGCCGTCTGCAGAGATTTCCTCTCCTCCTGAAGCACCTGTCGAGGTATCCTCCGTTGCCGTCGGCTGGGAGGATAAGCTGCAGGTCGTGACTATCGGGGCGGAAAAATCCTTCTCATACGCCATCAGGAATCACGAAAAGCCCTTGAGCATTGAAGTTACTATCCACAATTCTGAATTTAAAAATCTCCCCCCCGAGCAAACCATCGGTGAGGGGGCGGTCTCGAGCATTATCCTGAGTCAGGCTTATGAGCCGGCTCCCCAGGGGAGAGTGCAGATATTCTTGGCCAGGCAAACTACCTACCGCATCATCAAAGAGATGAAGCGGCTTAAGATTTTTTTGGAAAACCAGGCAGAGGTGATTTCTGAGGAGGCCGCCCCGGCCGAGGCCAAAGCTCTGGGTAGCCCTTCTCCGCCAGCCGTGACCCCCAGTTCCCACCGCAAGGATTACATCATTGGTGGCGGGGATATTTTGGGAATCAGCGTTTACGAGGAGCCAGACCTCACCAAGACCCTTCGAGTTTCCACCAACGGGACCATATCCTTTCCTCTGCTGGGCGACCTTCATGTGGCTGGCCTGACCGCAGTCAAGGTGGAGAAGAAGCTGGAGGGTCTGTTGAGGGAGGGATACCTGGTCAACCCCCAGGTTTCGGTCATGGTTAAGGAGTATCACAGCAAAGAGGTGTTCATTCTGGGTGCCGTCAACAAACCAGGGGCCTACCCGCTCAAGCGGGAGTCCACCCTTCTGGAGGTTATCTCCCGGGCGGGAGGGATTCTGAAAAAGACGGAATATGAGCTTGCGGGCAATTCCCTCATCCTGCTCCGGCCCGGTCCATCTGGGGAAGCTGAGGGGAATGACCAGAAAGGTGTCAAATATTTCAGGGTGGATTTGAAGAGACTAACCGAGGGCGGGGACGTATCCCTGAACATGGTTGTCCAGGCCAATGACACCATCTTTATCCCCAGGGCCGATACCGTTTTCGTCTTTGGTCAGGTGAAGAACCCGGGGGCTTACAAAATGGTGGAGAAGGGTATGACAGTTCTTGAGGCGGTCACAATGGCTGGTGGCCTGACGCGGCTCGCCGCAGCTAGCCGCACGAGGGTGATCAGGGCGGAAGGTGGAGACGAAAAGACGATACGGGTTAACCTGAACCAAATAACCGACCGCGGAGATAAGAGCAAGGACATCGTTCTCGAGGCGGGCGACGTGGTTGTAGTTCCCGAGAGCTTTTTCTAGTTAAGGGTCCGGTATGCCCCAGCAGAGAGTTCCGGAGAGCGAGGGGCACCTGCGGGATTACCTGCAGGTGCTAAGAAAGAGAAAGTGGGTGATGATAGCGGCCATCTTCGTGGTCGTCTCGGGTGTGGGATTCTATAGCTTCAACATGAAGCCTATCTATACCGCGACGGTGCGGATCTTGTTGGAGAGGGGTCAGCTGAACGTCCTGTCATATCAAGATGTCCTCTTCGTTGACCCGTATGCCGAGGATTATTACCAGAACCAGTATGAGATCCTGAAAAGCCGAAGCCTTGCCCGACGGGTTATTGACGCCTTGGGGCTTGCCTCTCATCCCGAATTTCTCCCCGGCGAAAACACGGGCCTCGCGGCCAGAATCAGAGCCCACCTGGGCCCTTTCCTCGTTCGATACGCGTCCTTCAATTCCTCCAAGCCCTCGTTGAATGAGGGGCCCCCACACGGTCAAGTTGTGGTGGACAATTTCTTGAGAAGGCTGAGACTGACCCCACTACCCCGGAGCGGTGTCGTCGATGTTTCCTTCGAAGGCCATGACCCGCAGCTGGTGACTAAGGTCGCCAACACTTTGAGCAAATTTTACATCGAGCGGGAACAGGGGCGGAGATTTCAGGCGGCCCGCCAGGCCATCGAATGGCTGAACACCAAGCTGGCCGAGGTGCGCGGGAAGCTGGAGCAATCACAGAATGCCCTCCAGCAGTATCGTAAGGAAGAGAATCTGGTGGCCCTGGAGGAGAAGCAGAACATAGTCGTACAAAAGCTGGAGGAGCTCAACACCACCGTTCTGAATGCTGAGACCAATAGGGTCGAGCTGGAGACCAAATATAAACAACTCAAGAGGCTCTCGGTCAAGCCGGGCATGGTCGAGTCCTTACCCGAAGTGGTGAAGAGCAACCTCATTCGCGACCTTAAGGGGCGGTATATGAACCTGCTCGGGGAGCGCTCGAAACTCTCCAACAGGTACGGGCTCAAACACCCGAAGTTAATTCGGCTCGACTCTGAGATAAGGACCCTGGAAGGTAAGATTCAGGGTGAGGTGGAAAAAATAGCTGACTCCATAAAGAACGAGTACGAAGTGGCCAGAGCTCGCGAGGCGACGTTGAAGAGGGCGCTGGAGTCCCAGAAGCGGGCAGCCATGCACCTGAACGAAAAGGCCATCCGCTACGGGATTCTCAAGCGCGATGCGGAAATAAACCAACGTATGTACGAAAGCCTGCTGGATCGGATGAAGCAGATGAGCCTTACGGAGGGGTTGCAGAAGAGCAATGTCCGCATATTGGACTGGGCCGAGAGACCCTACCGCCCGACCAGGCCCAGAAAGTTTCGGAACCTAGCTCTATCCCTTATTTCAGGGTTATTTTTGGGTCTGGTTTTGGCCTTCTTCTTCGAGCATATGGACCGCACTATCAGAAGTCCTGAGGAGGTGGAGCGGTATCTCAAGGTGCCTTTCTTGGGAGCCCTGGGTCGAATGAAGATTAAGAAGAGGGTTCAAGGGGGAGAGCTTGTCATCTACTATCGTCCGAGGTCGCCCATAAGTGAGGCGATAAGGAATATTCGCACCAACATCCTCTTCGCCGCCATGGAGCCCGAGAGGAAAGTTTTCATGGTGACCAGCGCCACCCCTGAGGAAGGTAAGACCACTCTTATCGCCAACCTGGCCGTGGCCATAGCTCAGACGGGCAGCCGGGTGATCCTCGTGGATGCCGACCTGCGGAGGCCAAGACTTGACAAGGTCTTCGGCGTTGAGAAAACCCCAGGCCTTTCCAATTTATTGATAAAGAAGGAAGGGGTGAAGGACGCAGTCCGTTCCACCGAGGTGAAGAATTTGGACATTTTGACCATCGGCGATGACGCGCCTAACCCCTCGGAGCTTCTGGGCTCGGCAGCGTGCCGCTCACTTATACAGACCCTGCGGAAATGCTACGATTATGTCCTTATGGATAGCTCCCCCGTCATGTCCGTCACCGACCCTGTCGTGGTGGCCTCTTTCATCGACGGCGTGGTCCTCGTCACTAGAGCCGGTGTGACCAATAGGGATCACCTCAGCTGGACCGTCGAGCAGCTGAACGACGTTAATGCAAAGGTGCTGGGCATCGTCCTCAACAACGTCAGTTTCTCCAAGAGGGGCGGGTATTATTATAAGTATTACCGGCCGTATGAATATTATGGCAGCCGTGCGTGATGCAAGGGGAGGGCAAGGCTTGCGAGGAGCCAAGCACGAACTTGAAGCGAGGAGAAAGTCCGACGGAGCGGATGTTCCCAGACTACATCTTCGCTTCTAAACTTCTTCTCGAAAAGCGCTGTTTAAATCCTCCGCCCGTTCCAAATCCTTTTGAAAATTTCGAAATCCTTCGATACCACAGGGCTCAGGAGCCGGGCAATTCCCTCGGCCTCCCGACCCGGTTTCGCGAAGTGGAAAGAGAGGACCTTTTCCCTTCCGGTGCACCTGGGGTGAGGGGGCGGCCGTGGTCAAGGCCCTAGAAGGCGTCATCGAGGGCGGGATCATCGCCCTGCTCATCCTCTCCCCTCTGGTCTCCGGCGCCGCTTTGCCTCTCGTTAACCCTTTCCTGCAACTTGCCGTCCTGCTCCTGCTTGCGGCTTGGTTGATCAAGCTGGCCGTCCTCGCCTTGAGGGGCGGGGGGCGGGTGAGGTCGATGGGCCCGGCGCTTTCGACGGTTCTTCCTCTCCTGATACCGGCTTTGGCCTTTACCGGCTTGGTTCTTATGCAGATGGTCCCCCTCCCGCCCAGGGTCCTAAAAGTGCTCTCTCCTTCCACGCACGCGCTCTACCAGAGAACTCTGGTGGAGCATACGCTGGCTGAGGGGGCCGAACCGGCGACCCTTGCGGAGGATGCGGGGAGGCCGGAAGGCCCCTCATTTTCTCGGTGGGATGAAGGCTCCAGCTGGCAGTCCCTCAGCATTAACCGCTACACCACGAGGGGAGAATTCTTTAGGCTCACGGCTAACGCTTCCCTTTTCTTCCTCGTCCTCTTCAACATCGGGCGACGGCGTCAGTTCAGGCGGATCCTGTACGTCATAGTGACGGTCGGAATGGGTATCTCCCTGCTTGGCATCCTCCAGAAGTTAGCTGGCTCTCCGGAGATGTACTGGTTCTGGAGGCCCAGTGATTGGGTGCCGGAGAGGGGGGGAGGGTTTGGCCCCTTTGTGAACCCCAACCATTTTGCCGCTTACATGGGGATGAGCATCCCGTTGGCCCTCGGAGCCCTTCTCTGGAGGCTGGGTCCTTCTTTCCATGCCGACCTCGCTTGGCCGGGCGTGAGGGGGAAGCTCATCTGGCTGGAAAACTTCCTCTCGGCTTCCACCCCCTTCATGATAGCCCTGCTCATAATGGTGGTGGGGCTTTTCATGTCCCTCTCCAGGGGGGGGTTCTTGAGCCTCGTGGCAGCTCTCATTTTCCTGAGCGTTTTGGTCAAAAGTCGAAAGCGGTTCGGCGAGGGGGCCCGGGGAATGGTGGCCTTGGTCATACTTGTCGGCTTTTTGGCCGCCCTCTGGGTGGGGTTCGAGCCGCTGGCGAGCCGGCTACTCACTTTCGTGGAGAGGGGTGAGAGCCTTTATGAGTACAGGGTGGTCGTCTGGCGGCAGACCTTGCCCTTGATCCAGGACTTCCCGGCCTTCGGCACAGGCCTCGGGACTTTCGTCCATATATTTCCCAAGTATAAGGAGTTTGTAGCGAAGTTCCTTTTCGCTCATGCGGAAAACGACTATCTGCAGATTTTGGCGGAGGTGGGCTTTACCGGCTTCCTTTGCGCCATGACGTTTTTGGTGCTCTACTTTCGTCAGGTCATAAAGCTTTGGTGGGCCAGGCACGACCACTTCATCGTTTGCCTGACCATGGGCGGTCTCTCCGCTGCGGTGGCCTTCCTCGTACACAGCTTCACAAATTTCAACATCTATAACCCCCCCGTCGCCACCCTTTTCTCGGTGATTCTGGCCCTGACCCTGAGTGCCGCTAGCAGCCCCTCCCGCGGAGGGGCGCGCTCGGGGTCGAAAGCAGGCCGACTCAGCCCCCTGAGACGAGGGGCCATGACGACCTTCGCCGCGGCCGGAATGGTTGGAGTGCTCTTCGCGGGCTGGCAAATCCTGAGCGCCTATATGGCTGCCTCCAACCTTCGGGAGTTCAGGGTGGTGAACAAGGGAGCGGCCTTCCGAGGCAGTTACCCCAATTCCCCAGCCGCCCTCCTCGCTCGCTCTATGGCTTTAGACCCGCTGAATCCCGATTTTCCGGACCAGATGGCCAGGTTGCACCTCGAGCGCTCCCTCATTCACCAGCGTCTCTCCACTCAGAGGGTCGCGCCCATCAGCTCCGTTAGCCTTCATGCCGAAGAGGCCTTCCGCCACGGGAGGATGGCTCTCAATTACTCGGCACAGGCCCTCAACCTTGACCCCACGAGCTCAGAGAGAAATTATTTTTTGGCCAGCAACTATGCCACCTTGGTCCGGCACCTTAGGAGACTCGATGGCGGCCTCGACTCCTCGGGCGCAGCAGCCGAATCGGTGAAACGGCTGAAGGAGGCTACCCGGAGGCGACTCTCTGCCGCATCGGGTTACGGATGGCTATCGAGAAAACTGGATACTGCGGCAGAGTTTGACCCCACCAACCCCCGCTACCACTTCCTGAAGGGCGAATACTATCTGGGGGCTGGCGATGAGGAAAGAGCTCTTCTCAACCTCAGAAAGGCCGTGGCCATAGACAACTACCTTCTGGACCTCGCCTTGAGGAGGGTCTGGTTCCGCACCAAGAGCTTTGAAAAGCTCGAACAACTTTTTCCGCCCGAACCAAGGTACTACACGAAACTTGCCTTATTCCATTCCAAGGTCGGAGGATGGGATGAAGGAATAAGGGCTTTTGAGAAAGCCGTAGAGCTGTCTAAGCATGTTGAGGCCGAGGAGGCAAAGCCGCCTCTTTACAGATGGGGGGGGTGGCATCCCTTTTCATTGCCCGGCTCAGACCTGGAATTCTTGAGGAGAAAGGAAGAACGTCAGATACCCCCGATCGGGGAAAGCGGTGTGCGGAGGTTGTACGCCAGCATCAGCTTCTACCGTGGGGAATATGAGAGGGCGATTCACCAGTGGGAGAAGGTGCTGGCTAAGGAGCCCGCTGACGGAGAGGTGGCCTTCTTTATGGCCAGGGCATACGAAAGCTGGGGGAAGAAGGAGAAAGCCCTCGACTACTACGAAAAGGCTGAAAGGGCCGACCCTTTATCCAAGAAGTATAAATACGCTCTCATGGCCTATTACTATCGCCGCGGACGGTATGAGCAGGTGGAGAGTTACGCTGACCAGATACTAGACGTGGACCCCTACCAGGCGAGGGCCCATTACTGGAAGGGCTTGAGCTATGAAAAGACGGGGCGGAGGGAAGAGGCGATTCGACATTTAAAAAAGGCAATAAGGCTTAATCCCAAAGATGAATGGTATTACGTAGCGATCGCCAGGATTTTCCTCTCTATGGATATGTTGGCGGAGGCCAATTACTACTTGAAAAGATGCCTGGAGCTAAACCCCAATAATAAGACGGCTGAGGGGCTGATAGGGGTCATTTCTCGAAGGATGAAGGCAATCCCACAAGTGGGTTATGTCCACCAATAGATATGGTGCGTGCGGTGGCCCCGCCGAGGAGAGAGTGCGTCGGAGTGCAGGCCAGAATGACCCAAAGGGGCCCCAGAGAGTCATATTTCATGCGAGCTTTCACCCCTTTGGGTCAGCTGAAGGGTAGAGAGAATGGCTGAGTTCCTCTTTTGGTCTTTCCTCGCGCTGATAGTTTACACCTATTTTGGATACATGCTTTTGCTGAAACTGATCCTCCTCGTCAAAGGACCCGAAGGAACGAAGAAGGAGGAGATTACTCCTCGCGTTTCACTTCTGATTTCTGTTTACAACGAGGAAAGAATAATTAAGAGGAAGATTGAAAATAGCCTGTCATTGGATTATCCCCAGGACAAGCTGGAAGTCATGGTCATCTCCGATGCATCGAATGATAAGACCCATGACATAGTAAAAGGATATGCCAGCCGGGGAGTGAAACTTCTCATCCAGACGGAGAGGACCGGCAAGACCGCGGCCCTCAATAGGGCTGTGCCGGAGGCGTCAGGTGAAATAATAGTCATGAGTGACGCCAACGGCATCTATGAGCGGGATGCCCTCAGAAAACTCGTGAGAAACTTTGCCGACCCTCGTGTGGGCTGTGTCTGCGGGGAGCTCAGGTATGTTAACCCGGGGAGGGCTTCGACGGGGTGGAGTGAGAGCCTTTATTGGGCCTACGACCAGTCCCTCAAGAAGAAGGAGAGCGACCTGGGGTGCCTTCTGGGGGCTAACGGGTCGATTTTCGCCATGAGGAAGGCTCTCTGGAGCCCCATAGACGAGAGATGCCCAAACGATTTGGCTCTACCCGTACTTGTGGCCCTTAGTGGTTATCGGGTGAGTTATGAGCCCGAGGCCGTCTCCCGGGAGGAGGCATCAAGGGAGGCCTCCGAAGAGTTCGCGCGGAAAGCCAGGATAGTGGCCCGGGGAATGTTCCTGTGCCTCAACCTATTGGGAAGCATCCTCCGGGGCAAGAGGAAGCTCCTGCTGCTGGAGCTTTTTTCAAGGAAGTTCCTGCGCTACGTGAGCCCCTTTCTCTTGGTGGGTTTCTTCCTTGCCGCCCTCTCCCTTCATTCGCGATGGCCCTATAACCTCGCCTTTGCGCTGCAACTTGCTTTTTACCACCTGGGCGTTCTGGGCTATGTGGTGAGCAGGTTTGGATTGGAACTGAGAGTGCTTCATCTTCCTTACTATTTCTGCGCTGTTTCCTGCGCGGCCCTGAAGGGCACGCTTCAATGCTTCTTCGGCTCCACGCCCCGCAGCTGGGATGTGGCCAGGAGGGGAGGGTGATGTGCGGGATCTGCGGGCAGCTCAACTTTGACCCGACTCGCCCCGTGGACCCCGCGCTCATCGAAGCCATGTGCCTCACCATGACTCATCGAGGGCCAGACGACCAGGGCATATTCGTCACGGGGCGGGGCGACCATTCCGCACTCTCTCCCTGCGGTCTGGGACACCGAAGGCTGAGCATCGTCGACCTGGAGGCGGGGCAACAGCCCATAGGCAATGAGGACGAGACTCAGTGGGTCGTGGGCAACGGCGAGGTATATAACTATCCCGAGCTTCGGCCTGAGTTGGAGGGAAAAGGGCACCGCTTTCGCACCCGCTCGGATACAGAGGTCATAGTCCATGCCTATGAAGAGTTCGGAGATGATTTTCTGAGGCGTTTGAACGGCATGTTTGCCCTGGCGCTCTGGGACGGAAGGAGGCGGAGACTTCTTCTAGCCCGAGACCGAGTGGGGATTAAGCCCCTTTACTATTTCGTGGGCGGGGATCGTCTCGTCTTCGGCTCTGAGATAAAGGCCATTCTCAAGGGGGAAGTGCCGCGGCGGGTGGATCTGCAGGCCCTTCACGACTACCTGTCTTTCAATTATATACCGGCACCGGCGACCATCTTCAGGGGAATAAGAAAGCTCCCGCCCGGGCATCTGCTTTGCTGGGAGAGGGGAAAGGTTGAGCTCAGAAGCTACTGGGACATTCCCTTGCCCGAAGGGGAGAGCCCACCCCGTGAGGAGTCCTATTACTCGGAGGCGCTTCATGAGCTTCTCCGCCGCTCGGTGAAGCGGCACCTCATGAGCGATGTGCCCCTCGGGGTCTTCCTCAGCGGCGGGGTTGACTCCAGTACCCTGGTGGCGATCATGAGCGAGGTGGGGGTGAGCCCCATCAGGACTTTTTCAATAGGGTTTGAAGAGGAGAGTTTTAACGAGCTCCCCTATGCCAGGGAGGTTGCTCGGAGGTTTGGGGCGGAGCATCACGAGATGGTGGTCCGACCGGAGCCCCGGGATATGCTGCCGCTGTTGGCTCACTTTTTCGATGAGCCATTCGCCGACTCTTCAGCCATCCCCGTTTACTATCTTTCCCGAATGGCGCGGGAAAACGTCAAGGTGGCACTGGGGGGAGATGGTGGAGACGAGCTCTTCGCAGGATATGAAACCTATAGCGCTTACAAACTGGCGAGGCTCTACAGGAAGCTCCCGTCCTTCATAACCGCCTTCCTGCTCCCTTCTCTGGTCAAAACCCTGCCTGTCTCTCACAGGAGGGTCAGCGTGGATTACAGGGCCAAGCGTTTTGTCAAAGGCGCCCTCTCACCGCCCGAAGAGGGGCATTACATGTGGAAGGTCATATTCGATGAGGATGCGAAGGAGGCCCTTTACAAGGAAGAATCGCTCAGACACTCGGAGGATTCTTATCGACACTTCAAGGGCCTGCTCGATAGGCGCTGGGACGCCGATAAACTCAGGCAATTGCAATACATTGACTTCAAGGTCTATCTGGCCGACGACATCCTGGTGAAAGTGGACCGCATGAGCATGGCTCACTCCCTCGAGGTTCGGGTTCCACTGTTGGACCATGAAGTAGTGGAGTTTGTGTTCAACGTCCCGTCCAATCTGAACCATCGGGGGTGGCGGTCCAAGTATTTGCTCAAGAGGATGATGCGGGGGTGTCTGCCCTACCGCGTTCTTCACAGCCGGAAAAGGGGCTTCAACGTCCCCATGGCCGGCTGGCTCAGGGGTGAGTTGTTTCCCGCGGTGAGAGATTTGCTCTCCCCCGAAAGGCTGAGGCGGCAGGGCTATTTCGACCCAGAAGCGGTTATGAGGCTGGTGGAAAGTCATCAAGAGAAGCGGGCCGATTTTAGCCGGAATATCTGGGGTCTTCTGGTCTTTATGCTCTGGTGGGAAAAATGGAAGCCAAGCTAGAGTGCTCAAGGCACGTTTTATCTGATAAGTCCCTTTACGAGATGACCACCCGCCTCTGGCAGGGAGCCTTCTGCCTTGTGGCTGTCATAGCCATATCTCCTATACTCGGCATCATCAGCCTCCTGATAAAGCTCACGAGCAGGGGTCCCGTCCTCTTCAGAAGCCTTCGGATAGGCAAGGAAGAGGAGCCCTTCACCCTTTACAAGTTCAGGACCCTGAGGGAGGGGGCCGAAAAGAGTCTTCCCAAGGAGAACCCGAAGATCTCCCTTGTCATGGAGCACACATACCCCTTCGGAAGGTTTCTCAGGATGAGCCGACTGGATGAGCTTCCGCAGCTCTTCAACATCCTGAAGGGGGATATGAATCTAGTGGGCCCGCGGCCGCGGCGGTGGGAGGTCCTTGAGAAATTCAAACGAGAGATACCGCACTACACCTGCCGCTTTCAGGTTAAGCCTGGCATAACTGGTCTCGCCCAGGTGAGAGGAGGCTATGACACCCCTGACCGGAAGAAGTTGGTCTATGACCTTAAATATATAGAGAAGCGGTGTCTGGCCCTTGACTTTAAGGTCTTATACCTCACCACCCTGAAGCTATTCCATAAGTATCTGACCGTGGGCACCATGTTGTTCGTCATATTGCTCCTTCTATCCTTCGTACCGAGAAGCTATGAGCCGTGGCTCTATATTGTGCTCTTCTCCCATAAGGTCCATCTTCTCCACATACTGATAATAGACATTGGATTAATACTAATGCTGCACAGGCTTGGCTCTGGGGTGCTTTACATCTACCGGTCTCCCCTGCTTATCTTATTCTTGATGTTTTTCCTGTCTGGAATAGCAACCGCTTATATTTCGGTTAGCCCCTACTATTCCTTCCGGGGCACAATCTATTATCTTGTCACAGGATTCGCGGTTGCCGTGATAATAATGAACACAAAAATTAGCGGCATATTGGCCAAGAGATGCGCTCAGGCGATAGCTCTGGTCTCTTTAATTGTGGCGACGGTTGGAGCTATGGAGGCGTTAACTTCGTCGGTGAGCGGCCTGCTGCAGGGAGACCTCTCCGTGTCTCTGGTCAGGTCAAATATATTGAGCGACTACCGCACCTCTCTCATGTTCGGGCGTCCGATGCTCGTTTCGACCTACCTGGTTCTGACCGGCCCCTTGATCCTCTGCTACCTATACCATTCAACTACGAAGGCACGATACATCTTCTGGATGGTAAGCGCCATGCTGGTTCTTGTTGAAATATTCCTCAACCGGTCTGTCACGGGTCTCGCGGGAATATTCATAGCTTTTGCAATCTTTCTCTCTGTCAGAGATAAAAAGACAATGTATTGGTTAATGACCTTATTGCTGGCCGGATGGGTTTTCACGGTTTGGGTTCTTGGGGGAAGGTCTTTGCTGGGACCTTCCCCCGAGCAGCTCTGGGCGAGGCTCGGTGGAGCATTCCTCGTGTTATCCTCTTTGTCTTGGGGTGAGCTCTTGTTTGGCGTCGGGACGAAGATGTCGGAACTCGTCGGCTATCTGAAGCCGACTCTAGGCCCGGACGTCGAAGTGAGGAACATGCTTCTTGCGCTCATCGTGGAGAACGGGCTGGTGAGCTCCGCGGTTATGGTTTCTATCTTGGCTTTTTCCCTCCGCGAGATATGGGCATCTGTAAAGAATACAGGTGAGCCGATTTTGGCTGACCTGCAACTAGGCATCTTCTCATCTTTGGTTGGGATAATCATCTGCATGGGCAACCTGAAAGTTTTTCATGACCTCACTCTTCAGGTGATGTTCTGGGGAATTCTGGGGCTCGGGCTCGGAATCCGGGCCCATCACAGCCGTGGGGCCTCTGTTTATAAGATCAGGTTGAATTTTAAGTATTGAGAGTAAGTTCTCAATTGCAAAGAAGTGACAGCATGAAAATACTTCTGGTTAAGCTCTCAAGCCGCAGGCTATACGAGGGGCCCAACGAGACCCGATTTGAGCCTCTGGGCCTGGAGTACCTGGCCGCCGTCCTGCAAGGCGGGCATGAGGCCAAAATGCTAGACCTCGAGGCTCAACCTCTGGAAGGGAGGGCCCTTGACCACTATTTACAAGACTTCGGCCCCGAGGTCGTGGGTGCTACCGTGCATACGGCTATACTGCGGAGGAATACGGAATGAAGACGGTCGAGGAGATGAAAGGTGCTCCCTGGGTCCACAGAATCCTAATCTGCAGGGTTGATCAATTGCTTCAGTGAAGGAGGGACGAAAACATCAGGGAAATTAGGATATGATAAGTGTTATAATCCCGGCCTATAACAGCGCGGACACGATAAGAGCTTGTATAGAATCCGCGCTGAATCAGACGCTCAAGAGTTTCGAGATAGTCATTGTCGACGATGGGTCCAATGATGAGACCGCGATTATCTCAAAAAAATTTAGAGGAGAGGTGAGATATTTTTATAAGGAAAATGGCGGCCCCGCCAGCGCTCGAAATTTCGGAATTAGGATGTCCAGGAGTGAGTACATTGCATTCTTAGATTCGGATGATGTCTGGTTTCCTGCAAAGTTAGAGAAGCAGATGAAAATATTCAACAAGGATACAGAGGTAGGGCTGGTATACTCCGATGCGTATGTGGCTGTAGGGGGTAAAAATAATTTGAAAAGAAGATATTTTGAGGATTGGAAACCCGCAGCCGGGTCCGTTTTTAGGGACCTTTTTCAGAGGACATTTATTCCCACTTCGAGTTGTATTGTGCGAAGGAAGTGTTTTGAGGATTTGGGTTTTTTTGATGAAAAAAAAGAACTGGTCGGTACTGAAGATTATGAGATGTGGCTCAGGATCGCCTCCAGGTTCAAGTTAAATTACGTGGATGAGCCTTTAATCCTGCTATGGAGAAGGGCAAGTAGTCTGAGCAGCGACCGCATTCATAATTTGCAGGGGACCATAGATGCGATTAATTCGGTCACGCATAAATGTGCGGAGGAAATCAGAAATCAAAAAGTTTCATGGAGGCGAAGGCTATCACAACTTAATTACTTGAAGGCCCGGTACTTGATGAGAAGTGGGAAGTTTAGTGCATCGGTGAGAGGATTGAGAGAAGCCATATTGCTGGATCCGTTATATGTTAGACCGTACGCTGGCTTGGCGGCCCTCGTGATCAACATTTTGGGTAGACGGATCGATGAAAGAGAGTTTATCTATGGAAGAACTAGGGAGGAGAGAACAAAATAGATTATTTATTCGAGGCCACATTTATAACTAGTTCTTCTTTTGTTTCACAAGCTCTGGCGAATATTTTCAGACAGAAGGTGCTGGCGGTTTATCTGGAACCTTATGGGGTAGGAATCCTCGCTCAATTGATGGTCTTCATGAACTTGCTGGTTGCTCTTTCACCTTTTGGGGCGAACGTGGGAGTAGTCAGGTATCTGTCTGTGTACAACGCGAAGGATATGAAAGGAGAGATATCTAAGGTAATATTTACCTCGTCTTTTAGTGTAATGTTATTTTTTATGTTTTTTTCTATGATAATAATTGTTTTATCGAAATGGTTGGCCGGGAGAGTCCTTGGTAACGATGAGTTCAGAAATTATATAATAATCTGTGCATTGGGATTACCGTTTGTGGCAGGAGTGGGACTCTTGAGGTCTTTCGTCCAGGGTTTGAAGGCGATAAGAATATATGCATTCATGGGAATAGTAAGTTCTTGGGTAGGGCTCTTACTTGTTGTTCCGTTGGTGATCTTGTTTAACCTTGGTGGAGCGGTTTATCATATCTTGATTTTTTCTGTTGTTAACTTGGTTATCGCGTATATGTTCTACCGGCGTCTAAAGAAGATGTACGCGCTCGGCACGTGGAATTATTCATTATTAGACAGGTCTATCCTGGGAGAATTGGTGAAGTTCGGCCTTGCGAGCCTGGTAAATGGCGCCGCTAATTCTTTGGGCATCTTTCTTGTCAGGGGCTGGATAATTGCATATTTGGGAGCCTTCCAGAACGGCTTATACCAGGCTGTTTACGGAATCTCCAATCAATTTTTTACTTTAACAATAGGGGCCCTTCTGGTTTATACGCTGCCGAGGCTCAGCGAGCTGGGGAGCGGGGAGGAAGTGACGACCGAGCTGAACCGGATACTGAAGCTAGTATTCATGTTGATGACGCCGACTATTTGCGTCATCCTGCTCTTCAAATACCAGTTGATATGGGCCTTATATTCGCGCAGATTCCAAGAAGCGGCCCCCCTCTTCGAGCTTCAGATGGCAGGGGACTTCTTTAAGGCCATCGCCTGGCCCCTGGGGGTATCCTTCCTCGCCCTGAAATTCTTGAGGGCCTTCATGTTCTTGGGAATTCTATGGGGGGCGCTCTTTGCAGGCATTTCGCTCCTCGGCATTCATCACTGGAACATTCAGGGAGTGATGTTTGGATACTTTGCGAGCATGGCTCTTCTGACCTTCTTTGTTTACTTCTTCCTTAAGCGGGAGATAAACTTCAGACTGGAGAGAGGGGCCCTGGGCCACTTTTGTCTCTCGGCCGCCCTGGTAGGACATGTGATGCTGTATCCCGCGAGAACGCCCCTTTTTTTCGCACTCCTCGGCCTCCTCAGCATTATCTTCTTTTTGAATGCGCGTAGGGATGAGGAGGTTTTGGAGATGGGCCAGGCCTTCTGGAGTCGCATCAAGGGAGGCATAAGGTGGGCCGTCTGAGGGAGATGGCAGAGTACTACCAAGAGAAGAGGAGCGCTGTCGCTGGCCCATTCACAACCCTGGAAGATTTCAGAAACCTGCCCCTTTGGGAGGATTTCTTAAGGAAATTTAACGTTGAACTTGAGATGAAACTCATTCTCGAGGTGGGCTGCGGGGGCGGGCACATAGGTCGCTACTGCCAAGAGCATGGGGGGCATTATGTCGGGATAGATATTGCGCCCGTCTCCATAGATAAGGCCAGAGAGGTAGTCCGCGCTCCCATCCTGAGGGCCGATGGCCAGGGGCTTCCTTTCCGGAAAGATGTCTTTGACCTTATAATTTGCCTGGATACCTTTGAGCACTTTGAGGATCAAGGGGCAGCCGCCCTGGAGTTCAGAAGGGTTCTCAAAGGGGGAGGCGTCCTTCTGCTTTCGGTCCCGAACTACAGCAACCTTGCCGGGCTCGTGAAGTGGGCGCAGGAGCGCTTCGGCTTCTATGCAAGGAACACCTTCGATGCCATCAGCTGGGACCGCCAGGTGGTCGAGCACTTCGTAACTCCCGGCAGGGTAACAAGAATCTTCCGCGTCAACGGCTTTACTGAATTCAGCGTGCTTGGAGGGGAAGCAGCGTTACTCTTGGGGCTCTTCCCTTGGCACCATTGGCCTAAGATTCCCAGGCAAATGAGGTATCTCTTAGGTGGAGGTTTGAAGACTCTGCTGCCCATGGGCTTGATCAACCGGCTCTTTCCCGGCCTCAGCGTCCGAAACTTCTGGAGGATATCATGAGGGTGGGAAAGCTGGTTTGGCGAAGGGAATGATTCCCTTGCCCGGCTCTTGCGACGAACGATAATGGAGGCGGCGGGAGGGTATGAGGTGCCCTGCGGGTCTGGAGAAGGGGATGGAAATGTATCTACTCGCATCTAATGTATCTTCTTCCCCGACTGATTCTATTTTTGGCTCGGGGGCAAATTCACGGGCTACACGGCTTTCTCGAAGCCCCCATGCGCTTGCCCATGGCTTTGCGACGTCGGAGGGAGGAGACAGGAGCGCCCTTTTATCCCGACGGCGAAATCTTCCGCTGGGAAAGGAGTATTAAATGAGCTTCCTTATGGGAAGATGGTGCGAGATGGGCTCGGATTTGACCAGAAGCCCTTTCGCCCTGGAGAGGCTCTCATGGAAAAGCTGAGCACTCTTTTGGAATTCTGGCAATTCCTGCGGGAGCGGAAGAAGTTCTGGCTGGCGCCCATCCTCATCATCCTTTTTCTCTTCGGAATGCTGGTCGTCTTCACCGAGAGCAGTGCCATTGCTCCCTTTATTTATGCTCTTTTCTGAGGAGAGAGAAGAGCTCCGGGTGAGAGGGGAATGGCCAGTCCAAACCGCTACTGGCTGAATTTCAAGTACATCATCGGGCGCCGAAAGCCGCTCCTCATCGCCAGGCTGCTGGCGACTTACGCCCGCATCCTGCTCGCGGGCGCGAGACCCCTCAGATATGTGGACTTTGCTCTGGATTTTGCTTGCAACCTCAACTGCGTGCACTGCTTCGCCAAGGCGCTCATTCGTCCGGAGGATGGTGCCCAGCGAATGGCGGTGGAGGACTACCGGAGGGTGGCGGAGGAGTGTCGGGAGCTGGGGGCGGTTAACTTTTCCTTCCAAGGGGGCGAGCCCCTCCTCTTCCCGCAACTGGAAGAGATTATCAAAGCTTGCGCGCCGAGAAGCTCCCTCATCTCGGTGACCACCAACGGAACCCTTCTCGATGCCGAGCGCATAAGGGCCCTCGAGAGTTGGGGCGTCGATATCCTGACCGTGAGCCTCGATAGCGCTATCCCGGAGGAGCACGACCGCTTCCGGGGTCGCGCCGGCACCTTTGCGAAGACCCTCCAGGGCATTCGCAGTGCCCTGGCCAATGGGCTGAGGGTGACGATCGGGACGACCGTCTCGCACGAGAACCTTCACAGCGAGGGCCTGAGGCGGCTCATCGAGATGGCTGAAGAAATGCGGGTGATAATGTGCTTCAACCTGGCCGTGCCGGCCGGACGCTGGCGGGAAAATGAGGAAATACTTCTCACCCCGGAAGACATGGCCTTCATCCACAGCCTCACGAGAAAGTACAGATACCTGCGCACCGATTTCGAGGCCAACTACTGGCATTGGGGATGCGGCGCCATAAAGGAGATCCTCTACATCACCCCCTACGGGGAGGTTCTCCCCTGCCCCTTCATTCATATCTCCTTCGGAAACGTGCTCCGGGAGCCGGTGAGTGCGATCAGGGAGAGGGCCCTCGAATGCGAGCACTTCGCCGATTACATCAAGCGCTGCCTGGCTGCTGAGGATAAAGATTTCATCGAGCGCTATCTGTCCTTGACCTTCGGCCAGCCCCACCTGCCTCTGGATGCCGCCGAGGTTTTCAGTGACGCCCCCCTCCGCCATCCCTCGTGAGGGAAGGAGCTTGCCCCTAACCAATAACGTCTCTTCCAGCCCAATCGTCAGCATCGCTCGCCCGGCCCGCCGGGGGCGGCAAATACTTTCAGAAGCCATAGCCTCTCTCCTTCATCCTCTCGCCTTCACTCCCAAGCGAAAAGCCTTCATCAAGCCGAACCTCTGCGCTCCGGTGCCCGGCGGCGGGGGAATTGTGACCTCCCTGGCTCTCGTCCGCGCTCTCATCGAGCAGCTGCGCCGCATGGGGACCGAAGAGATCCTCATCGGCGAGGATGCGGAGCCGGGCTGCCGGACCGAGGAATGCTTTGATGCCGCGGGCTATAAGAGCCTGGCGGCGGAGACGGGGGTGGAGCTCCTGGACCTGGGAGGGGCCGAGCGAAGGGAGGTCTCATGGGAGTTCGGCTCTCTCTCCCTGCCGGCCCTTCTCTTCGATGAGGAGACATCCTACATCAACGTCCCCGTGATGAAGACCCACTTCAACACCATCGCCACCCTCGGCCTCAAGAACCAGAAGGGCCTGCTCTTGGGCGAGACCAAGAAGCTCTTCCACGTGCAGTATGAGCTTCACCGCCCCATCGCCGCCCTGGCCGCCTGCATCGCTCCGGACCTGACCCTGGTCGATGGCATGGTCGGGCTCGAGGGCGATGGGCCGGGCCGCCTGGGGAGGGCAAAGCGCGTGGGCCTTCTGGTGGCCGGCCTCGACCCTGTCGCCGTTGACGCCACCTGCTGCCGCATAATGGGAATAGGGCCGGATGAAGTAGAGCACATAAGGCTTGCCTCGCTCATGGGCGTGGGTCGGCTCGAGGCTCAAGTGGTTGGGGAGGACCTCGCCTCCTCTGTCTCGCCCTTTCGCAGGGCGACCCCCGACCGTCTCAAGCGCCTTGGCCTCGTCATCCACTGCGCCGAGGACGGTTGCTCGGCCTGCAACAAGGCCGTCATAGAGGCCATGCGCTCCATGGCCCGCTCCCCGCGGCTCTGGCCCGCCCTTCTCATGCACGGGGTCATTCGCCGGCAGGATTTCATCGTGGGGGCCAAGTGCTCCATCCCGCGAGACGCCGTGAGACCGGTCTGCGTGGGCGTATGCGCTCGGGAAGTGGCCGCCCGGCACGGATTTCCCCTTGTTATGGGCTGCCCTCCGCTTCCGGAAGAAATTCTCCAGGTCCTCCTCTCGAAGGGGGCGGCCGCCGCGAAGGTCTCTCAGTAGGCGGACTTCTCCGGTTAAGAGGGCGTCCTTCTTCCTCACGCTTAGGTTCAGCTAGGACTAGGGACTCTCAGAGCTTGTGGTTTCCGTTCCTTCGCCGGGATGAGGGACGCGCCCTGGAACTGATTCCGCCTCCGGGGGGTCTGAAATGGGAGATGGTTCAGGGACCCGCGCGGGGGCTGCGACCTTTGAGTAGGAGCTTCCCTGACGGTAGAAGGGATAGACCAAACCGGAGAGGTTGAGAAGGAAAGTAGTGAGGAGAAACATCTTTATGGTGAGCAAAATGCTATCCCGGGAATCCTTTGCGGCCGGCAGGGGGATCGAGCCCAGGGCGAGATGCGCAAGCCATGTGCTCACTGCGCTTATCCCCAGGACCCAGGCGAAGAGCTCCCAGAAGCCGAAACTGAGGATGCTCACGGTGAGCAGGAGGAAAAAGAGCGCAAACCAGGGGAAGAGCAGAAGCTGAAGGGCCCTCGTGAAGAAGATCGCCCGCCACAGGAGGCTCAGCCGGGGCAGATGATATGAGAAACGGAACACCTCGGTTATCCAGGCGTTAATCTTGCGGAGCTTATGGCGGACCAGGCCCTCCAGAGTCTTAGGGGTGCGGAGCTCCTCCACCATGATGCGCGGGGAGTAAACGGCCCTAAGCCCATGCAGATTGGCCTCAAAGGGAATGTATATGTCATCGGCTATTACATCCTCTGGAAAGCTCTCGATGAGCCCCCGGCGGAAAGCATAAAGGGGAGCGGTGACGATGGATGAGGAGATGACGCGGCTCTCTAGGATGCGGACCCGATTCTGGGCCTTCCAATACTGAACTTCCTCTGGCAGCCCGTCCCGGGGCACCACCACTCCCCCCACGACACCCACCCGAGGGTTGCGGGCAAATTCCCTTGCCAGCTCCTCAAGGGCATCGCCGCCCACGAATGCATCGACGTCGGTGTTGGCGATGATATCGCTCGTCAGTCCGGGCAGCACCTTATTGACCTGAGGGATCTTCCCGCGGCAGCCCGCCCTCACCACCCGGAAGTTAGGCGCCCCGCCTATGGCCCCCTCCAGGCGGGCGAGGGTGTCATCGGTAGAGTCCCCGTCCACGAAGATGAACTCCACCCTATCCTGTGGATAGCGGAGGTTCTTGAGATTTCCCACCTTCTCCGCAATGAGCTCTGCTTCGTTATAAACGGGGATTATCACCGACATGGTCGGATATTCGACGATTGGCTCAGGCGGCTCCTCTGAATAACGGAGCATGTTGTGGAGATAGAGGAAGAGTATGTAGCCGGCTGAACTCCACCAGATGGTGAGGTAAAGAAGGACATAGATGAAAACGATGACAACCATTATTCTCGATTACCTATAAGTGCGGTCCCTCTCTCTGGCTGCCTCCACCAGATAGCCGCCATAGCGTCCTGCAATGTAAAAGAGGCTTTTAATATTAATCCTTCGCAGGAGGCCCAGGACTTGACTTGGATGCCGAAGGAAATACCTGAAGTATATGTTCCGCTTGACCCGGACGAGGTCCACTTCTGAGCCGTAGGGTAGCGCCGAGCCGCCCGGATCATAGTCTTCCCATGAGTCAGATAGCTTGCCATTGCCCGTCCAACCTGAATACATGGGAGTGCCCGGAAAAGGTATAGCAACGGTGCACTGGAAGGCATCGGCGCGCAGCTTCTCCAGCAAGCGGAGCAACTTTTGCTCATAGGCCGTTTCAGAATTAGCTCCACCTGGAAAAAGCATGAGAAAGGCCATCGTGGCGATGCCAGCCTTTCGAGCCATCCTGAAGGCCTCAAGGGTCTGCTCGTAGGTTATGCCCTTGGCGATAGAATCCAGGAGGTCAACATCCTCGACTCCATAGAATATCCAGCTGCAGCCGGCTTTTCGCATAAGTTTGAGCATGTGGGGAGTGACCCCGTCAACCCTCATGTTGCAAATCCAGGATATCAGCAGCCCCCTGCCAATGATCTCGTTACAGAGGGACTCCACCCGTTTTGAAGAGATATTGAAAGTGGCGTCGAGAAAGTAGACGCTGCCCACCCCGTGAGCCTTAAGGTTGTGGGCGATCTCTTCGCAGATATTCTCCGGGGAGCGCTCCCGCACCCTTCGCCCGAAAAGCGCCGGATACAGACAAAATGTGCAGCGATGAGGACAGCCCCTGCTGCTAAGCATTATGGTGAAGGGGCTTTGGCGAAAGTAAGGAGCCCGGTATCGGCGTAGAGGAAGGAACTCCAGAGCGGGAAAAGGGAGGGAATCCAAATCCTCTACATACGCGGGTCCGTTGGAGCCAGTGGGATTCTTGGAGCTTATGATTCCAGGCTGAGAAGAAGCTTCCAGCCCTTGGTCAAGAAGGCTCTGGAGACCCGCCTCAGGGTCCCCTGTGAGGATCAGGCGGACTCCATTCTCAAAACACTCTTCAGGCCGCGCCATGGCGTGGGTGCCAAAGGCTATGACGGGGACCCGGGAAGGAGTGGCGGCTAGAAGTTCAAAATCCTTTGCGGCGCTAGTGGTCGTAATGTTGAGCACCACGGCATCAGGCCCAAACGCCTCAAGCCTTCTCTGGTAGTCGAGATAGGGACGCCTCGCCAGACGCAAGTCCCAGACCTGAACTTCAGCTCCTTCCCTTCGGGCCAGGGCTGCCATGCCCGCCAGGTCCACAGGCGGCAGGAGGCTTCCCACGGGGCTCGTTTCCTGGCACACCCATAGTTTCACCAGGCGGGGGTCAACGCCTGTTATGAAAGCAAGGCGCATTCTCGGCTCACCGGTAACGTATACGGGATAGCAAGGTTTCCACCTTTGGCGTCAACTTCTTGACCAGAAAGGGCGGCAGGCACAAGCTCACCAAGGCCATGCTCAGCGTTGGCTGATACATGTTGCAACTGCGGCATAGAGGAATCTCATCAGCTTTTCCTGCGATATGCAGATGCCTGAGGTGTTGCATGCGTCGGTTATTCCAGAGTTCGTAGAAAGGCTCTTCCAGGGCATTGCCTAGGGCAAGTTCAGCATTGACATCTTGGCAGCAGGGCACCATGCGACCATCCCATTTGATCTGCGGTTCAGCCCAGAGCCAGAAGCAAGGGTTTCTTCTCCTAACATTCACAAACTGCCGTTCCTCATTGCTTCCTTCCCGATTAATGCTATAGGTAACTTGCCGGATACGGACAGCATCGACCCCTGGACGGTTCCATTCACGCAGAAATGACGCCACTTCTGCCTTTGTCTCCGGCATGCATACCAATTGCATCACGATAAAGGGGCGCCGGGGTTGTCTGGCAGCAGTAGCGAGAAACTGCTTAATATTATTAATAACCTTATCGAAATCAGCTCCTTTCCTGACGGATTCATAAGTTCCCTTGCTGGTCCCGTCAAGGGCGAGCATAAAATAGTCTAGACCTGATTCGATGATCTGTCTGCCAATCTCTTCGTTCAGCAGTGTCGCATTAGTCGATATACTGACTCGTATTCCTTGCTGTTTGCAGATACGAATCATCGCAGATACTTGTGGATGAAGCAGAGGTTCACCGTAGTCTTGGAGCCAAACATATTCAAGACGGTTCCCACCTTGATTGATAAGATATTCAAATTCCTTTATCCTCATATCTCCCACCGGCCTTGACATTTGCTGGCGGGGACACATAATGCAATTCAAATTGCAGCGATTCGTAATTTCAATGCCCATTGCTCTCGGGCCATGACGGCAGACTTCTCTCGCCCTAAGATAGTCCCACATCTGGATTATCCTGTTACCAAGCATCAAATCAAGAGATAGCTGAAAGTACACGAAAAGACGCAATTTGTGAATTAGCCAAATATTCTCATATATGGAATTCTATTTTTGAGCGAATCGATAAATATTCTAAAATAGGTAGAAGATTGCGCATGAAAACACATATTAAAATACTTTGGTAAATTTTTATAGGTGCTTATGAATGATGCTCTCTGTAAAATGGCTTTCCTTTTTTGGATTATTTTCCTTTCGTTCCCTTTAAAGTATGATGCTGCTTTGCTATAATAGCCATATTGATTATAATTCTCTATTACTAAATCGCCATGGGAGTCCTTGATCCCATAGTATAGTTCGCTGCCTATCATAGGAGTTGTAAGACTTACAGCAGAAATGTCAGGATGGAGTCTTCTCATTAGTTTGAGACTTTGCACGAAGTCCTCTTCTGTTTCCCCAGGGGTCCCGACCATCCAAAAAGCGACAGTCAACAAACCGATCTTGTGACAGATATCAAATGAATTTATAATTTGCGTTGTGCTGATATCCTTTTTCATCTGTGTTAGCAACTTTTCAGAGCCAGTTTCAACACCGAAGCTTATGCCAATGCAGCCAGCCGATTTTAGCATTCGGGCTATATCGTTATTGAATAGATCGGCTCTACTTATTATCCAGAAAGGAATTCTTATTCTTTCCTCTTTATAGTATTCTGTAAATTTCTTGATCCAATTTGAATTCCAAGTAAAGACATCATCAACGAATTCAATTATAAACTTATTTCTAGCCGGAGCATTTTGTTTTATCCTAATCACTTCTTGCATTACCCTTTCGGGAGAATTTCTTCGAATCCTTCTACCAAACATTTTAGAAATTGCAGGTTGACAATAATAGCATCTCCCTGGACATCCTCTGCTTGTTATGACTGTTACTCTTTTTGTTTTCTTAATATATTTATCGAGGTCCAATTTTTCTATCGCAGGCATAGGAATATCATCTAAATTATGTATAAAGCCATCTCTTTCATTGACTGTGATCGCACCATTATGCTTATATGCAATAGCATTTATATTCTTGTATGATTTTCCAATCTCGAGTGATTCTATAATTTTCAAAAAAATCTCTTCACCTTCTCCCATTACTGCGATATCGGCTCCTTTATTGAGAGCATCAGCTGGTGCTAGTGATGGGTGAGGGCCACCGGCAATTATTGGAACATTCTTTATTTGGCGGATGAGATGAATGCATTGAAAGGCATAGTGTGCAAGGGGGCTAGAAAATGATATTCCTACAATGTCTGGGCTAATAGATTTTACTTTATTATATACATTGCTCCAATTGTTATAGAAAGTTAAATCCAGAATATCAACTATTTTACCATACGATTCTAAATATGAACTTAAATAACATACTCCTAATGGTGGATGTAATGATCCACTGCCAGATGAATCTCCGTTGAACCTCGGATAGATAAGGAGTATTTTCGGGGTCGGCATAGTTTTAGAGCTGCCAAAAGTTATTTCAACAAGTTATGTTTTTAAGTTCCTATAAGGTAAAAGATAGGATGGGTTATGTTCATTTCCTTCATTTGCTGCCTGAGGGTAACAGGCGATAAATAGTCCAGATGTTGGTCAAGGCACCCGGGTCAAGGCCAAAAAAATAGTTAAACTCATTATTGCACGGAATGTGACAGGCCTGGCAGATGTGGGAGGCGAGGTTATCCCACGCCTTCCTCACGCCCAACTCTACACAATTGGTATTAACAGATGAACCTTGCTCCGCCCCGAACACTCTGTCTGAAACCGTCGTGGAACAAGGGTATAGGTCGCCGTTGGAATCGATGAGACAAAAGTATCGCCCGGCATAACAGCGGGGAGCGGGAAATGGAGGTGTGCTCCCTAGGACCTTATCGACTTTGTAGCTCAAGGGCCACTGAAGGGCGAAACGATAAGCCTTTTCAGAGAAAAGTATGGGCTCGCCTCTTCGCTTTAGTTGAATAATCTGCCGGAGCACTTCCCGGTACTCTTGATCGGTGGGAATGTCCTCGGCCGCACGCTTCCCGTCATCAGATACTTGGTTAAGTAAGGTCGTGAATCCCACCTGAAAGTTGTAGCGCCGGGCGGTGTCCATGATGAAATCCAACTCATGCAAGTTATGCTTCGTCAGCACCACGCCGGCCCTTAGGGGGATGCCATTCTCCAGGGCGCACTCAAAAGCCTCCATGACTTCGCGGAAGCTTCCAGATCCTCGCATGGCATCGTGGGCATGTGGAGGGCCATCAAAGCTGACACAAAGGATGTCCAGTGCACGGAGTTCATCTACACGGTGCGGGACGAGAGTGCCATTGGTCGTCAAGGCACATTCCATCCCAAGAGCCTTCACCCTCTGGATGATTTCACCTATATCCCGCCTCACCAAAGGCTCCCCGCCGACGAGACTGAGGCGGCGGGTCCCAAGGGCGGCAAACTCATCGACGATTTTCAGGACTTGCTCCGTTGATAGCTGGTCGTTATCTCTTTCCGGATACCTACAGTAGCAATATTTACACCTCAGGTTGCAGCGGTCGGTAAGGGTAAATTGCGCTATGAAGGGGACCCTGCGGTGCAGCGCCCTGGCCAGCACTAGGGAGGTCCCGATAGATAACTTATTGAAGAATTTCACCTTCCTAAAACCTCAGAAAAAAACTCTTGCCTATTTAATAGAATTTACTTAATCTTAAGTAAGTCAAGTAGTGCCTGTCAAGAATTTTCTAGTAAACCCTCCGCCCAAAGGACGAAATAGAAGGGTTTTAAGGCCCCTTTCGGGTTGCCATCCCGACCAGGCGTGAGCCGGGACCGGTGTTTTTCGACAAAAGAGCGGGGCTGCTCTCGATGCGCTATTTTTGGGCCGCAAAGCCGGATGAAAGCGCGTCTATTTGGCGGCACGCCGGTTGCAGGTGTCGTGGAGGCACCGAAGCGACAAGATTTTGAAGGGCTTCCGGGGCTCTTTGCCCCGGTGAAGTGCTGAGGAAAGTCCGGATGCATTTGGAAGGTGGCGAAAGGGAAGCCCGGATCAAGCGGGCCAATAAGATTTTCTTTGATACCGTGGCGGACGTTTATGAAAAAGTGGACAGGAGGAGGTCTGAAGAGCTCAGCTTCTGGTTGGATGGGGTGATAGAGGGGCTGAGCCACAGGGTAGGCGGCGGGTCGTTGCTGGATGTCGGCTCCGGCACTGGCTTGATCCTCCGCAAGGCGAAGCGATATTTCAGGCATACCTATGGAGTAGACCTTTCCTCCGGGATGATAAGAGAATTCAGGGACACGCTCGGATTATGCGTTTGCGGAGACGCCGGATTTCTTCCGTTCAGAGATAACTCGTTCGATGCGGTCACCTGCTTTGCTCTTTTTCACCACTGCGGTGAATATCTTCCGGTATTGAATGAAGGATATAGGGTGCTGAGGAGGGGTGGAGTTCTTTACACCGACCATGACCTCGACGCGAGGTTCATGAAGTTATTTTATTTACCCATGCGAATATACAGAAAGCTCTTCGGCATGAAAAGGCATTACCTAAATGCAAAGGAAGAGCTCAATGAAGAGACCTATGAATTGGCCGAATATGGCTCAGAGGGGATCAAAGTGGAGGATTTGATTGCGGCGGTAAGAAAAGCCGGTTTTGCCAGAATCGAACCCCGGTTCCATTGGCTCGGTCTTAATAGGAGGGTCAATAGGATTTCGATTCTGATGAAACTAAACTCCTATCCCCGGGGGCTGGCTCCGCTGTTCTCGCTCATGGCGCAAAAATAGGGATTAATGAAGCTCAAGGCCGACCTTCATATCCACACCGGCGAAGACCCCTGGGATAGAGATATTCCTTATGGGGCGGAAGAGCTCATAGATTACGCTTCGGGGAAGGGCTATGATGTCCTGAGCATAACGAATCATAATATGCTCACCTATAGTGACCATCTTGCACGGTATGCAGAGAGAAAGGGAATTATTTTAATACCTGGTATCGAGGTCAGGGTTCAGGGCAAGGACGTGGTGCTGTTAAATTTTGCAAAAGAAGAAATTGAGAGGATAAGCAATCTGAGAGAAATGGCGAACCTGCAGAGAGAGGACAAATTAGTCATAGCCCCTCACCCCTATTTTCCTGCGCCCCATTCTCTTAATTCTCAATTTGAGCGAAACATATCTCTTTTTGACGCTGTGGAATTCAGCGGATTCTACTTCCGGATTCTCAATTTCAACGGGAGGGCGGAGAGGCTATCTAAAAGACATGGCCTTCCGATGGTGGGCTCCACGGATAGCCATCGCCTCTGGCAATTGGGGACGACTTACTCTCTGATTGAGGCCGAAAGGGATGGAAGGTCCATAATCAAAGGGATAAGAGAGGGTAAACTAGAAATAGCTACGAAGCCTTTGGATTGCAGCATAAGAAATCTGGCGATGGCCTGGAAATATTGGCGAGGGGGGAAAAGGCACGGAGAAGGGCAGGGCCTATGAGAGTTTTATTGCTGAGCCCGCCTTACTTGCCGGAGTATATGCGCAATGCTCGTTGCGATTACATATCTCTTTCGCACACTCAGTGGTATCCCATATGGCTTTCCTACTGCGGGGCCCTTCTCGAGAAGCACGGGCATGAGGTGAGAATAATAGATGGCCCCGCCTCTAACTTAAGCCGTGAGGCCGCCATGCGGGAAAGCGTTGCGTTCCGGCCTGAGTGGACTGTGGTCTACAGCTCCACTAAGAGCGAAGCCAGTGACATCAGCTTCGCGGAAAGGCTCAAAGAGCTCACAGAGAGCAGGCTTGTTTTCGTCGGCCCCTTCGTCTCCATAAATCCATCGGAGATATTGGAGAACTCAGCAAGGACAGACTGCGCCGTAAAGGGCGAGTTTGATTTCCCCGTCTTGGAGCTTGTTTCGGGAATGTCTTTCACCGAGATAAGAAACCTTTGTTACACAGAGGATGGGAAAATTGTTCAAAATGAGCTGAGACCCCTTTTGACGAGGGATAAACTCGATGGATTCCCTTTTGTGACTGATTTCTACAGGAGGCACCTCAATCTCAGAAACTACCAGGTACCCCAGGAGCTCTTCCCCTTCGTTGACCTTTTCACCGGGAGGGGCTGCGCCTGGGGTGTGTGCAATTTCTGCCTCTGGGTCCATTCCTTCATTCCCGGGAGGGCATATAACACTCGGTCGATTGAAAATGTAATCGAGGAGCTTAGATATATTAAAAAAGAGGTGAAGGAAGCAAGGGAAGTTTTCATCCAGGATGATACCTTGCCCGGGGAAAGGGCTATTGAGCTCTCTCAGGCTATCCTGGAGGCTGGCCTTGATATGACCTGGAGCTGTTATCTGAGGGGTGAGGCCGATTTTGAAACTCTTAAGCTGATGAAAAAAGCTGGCTGCAGGACGGTTCATGTGGGCTTCGAATCCTCAAATAATGGCATCATCAAGAGGGCGGGAAAGGGGCTGACGGCTGAGACGATGGCTAAGTTTACTGAGGATGCCAACAGAGCGGGCCTGCTTGTTCACGGGGATTTCATCTTTGGCTTCCCCGGCGAGACCAGGGAGACGATTAAGGAGACGATCCGCTGGGCAAAGGGTTTAAATCTTTTCACCGCTCAGTTCAGCCTCATCAACCTCTATCCCAAGATGCCCCTTTATGAGTATCTGAAGAGAAATAATTTCTTGGAAGATGGGGAGCCCAGCTACCCCCACCTCTCGAGTGGGGAGATCCGAAAGCTGGCAAAGCAGGCGTATGGGGAGTATTACCTCAGCTGGCAGTACCTGAGAGGAGTGCTCAGGCATCCCCGCGAGAGGTTTTTCAGCCAGCTTCATCCGATATATGACATGTTCAAGGCGATTTTTATAAAAAGGTGGTAGATGCCTTTGGATAAGCTCCTTTCCCGCGCGAGAGAGTTCTTTCGCAAGAAGAAAGATACATTCCCGCCGGAAGCCCTTCTCTGCGCCGGGATTGCTCTTCTCGTTGCTATTGTTTTCTCCTACGCTATTTTTCCTCATATTCCGGGCTCTCAGGATAGGATCTATCTCGACCGCCTGCACGAACTGGCGCTTAATCTTAGCTCGGGAAAGGGTTATGTATTTGCAGAGGGAGGTCCACCCGTATTCTACTGGAGGCCCATGTATATTCTTTTCCTGGCCGGGATTTACAAGGTATTTGGTCCTTCGCTATGGCTAGTGCAGCTGTTTCATTCTATTTTCTACGCATTGACGGTATTGATACTCTATGTCATTGCCGAGACGGTTTTCGATAGGAGGGTCGCGCTTATTTCCGCCCTTCTCCTTGCCATATTTCCGCACGCGCTCTGGCATATTCCTGTGATTACAATTAATAGCTTTTACATGTTTATGATGGCAATACTCGCTTTCTGCCTGGTGAAATATTTTCAAAACCCAAGCCTGAGAAATGGTCTTTTGGTCGGCATATCTTTGGGCATGGCCTCTCTGACCAAAGGGGTCACGACCATGTTGCCCGTTCCGCTTCTGGCCGTAATGCTAATGCTCTACTGGCGGAGAAGAAAGGAAATTGTTTCCTCATGGGTCATGATGATCCTTTGCCTGGGTTTAGCCATGTCGCCATGGATGGTGAGGAACTACCTGGTTTCGAAGGGCCATATTATGTTGGGATATGGATGGGGGTCATCATATTTCGGGAGCATCGAGAGCTTTAAGCATGATCCTAGTTTCATACCAAATAAGAGCGTCAGGGAATTGGAGAAATACTGGCTTGAACAAAAATTGAGACTTATGGTCGATTATAATCGAAACAGGCCCTTATGGAAAAGGCTTTCGAAAGAAGATTTGGTCTTGGACGGGGGGCAGCAGAACTTCGAATGGTGGGTTTATCTCGATGAGAAGGCATCAGAGGATTTAATTAGAAATCCATTACGACTTCTTCATAAGATGCTCTGGCAGGTACCGAGATTTTGGTACCTCTCATATTCTTCGTTTAACATGAAGGTATTGAAAGTTATGAATTCATTAATATGGTTTCCTGCGCTCTTCGGGATGTTCTTTGCCATTAAGAACAGGAAGGAGGTCTATGCAATTATTTTTCTGATCTTATACTTTACGGGGATACACACCATTGCTGTTGCCTTAGCCGGACATTCGGTACCCATAATGCCTTTTATCATCATGCTGGCTGTATACGGAATTTTGTCAGCTGTAAAGGCCATGAACATGAATATATATTTCAAGCAGAGCTGGAGTAGGGGCGATTCTTATTTGAGAAAGCCGACATTTAAGCGCGTCGACATTTGAGTTTCCATGAAAGACAAGAAGATCCGTATATTAGTAGTTACAGGGCCATTTAAAGATAAAACCGGGGGAGGTCATATTGCTCTGGAAAGGATATTTTCACGGCTGAATGGGGAAATCTTTGATGTGGCAGTGTGTGGCGCATTCGGTCCAAGTGAGGAAATGGGCAGGAAGCGTTATGAAAGGCTTGCTATCAAGACACACGTCATGCCTGAAGCAAATAAGTTCAAGGCTATAGCCAAGTTGAGAGCTTTCATAAGAGCCGGCGGATATGATATTGTCCATACAAGCCAGTACTATGCGAATATCTATGGCCGGATGGCCGTCATCCTGGCGGGCCATCCTCTGATCATGACTTATGACCATGGGGGGGAGGCGAGAGAGCTCTGGCGCCACAGGTTTCTCTGGAGGCTCATGAGCCCCTGGACTCGCCGGAACGTAGTTGTCTCGAACGCAATCCGCGACCATCGGGTGGAGCGCTGCGGTATTAAGCCCGATAAGGTGCTGACCATCTGGAACGGGATTGACCTGAACCGGTTTCGGCCTCCGAACCCCGATGCCTGGGCTAAGGCAAGAGCCGCATTGGGCCTAGCCTCCGGAGAGAAGCTCGTTGGAGGGGTGGGCCTCTTTCACGAGTGGAAGCGGTTCGACCTCATGGTCGAGGCCGCGGCGAAGGTCATCTCCCTGAGAGATGACGTGCGGTTTATCCTGGTTGGTGATGGAGAGCAAAAACCCGCCATAGAAGAGCTGGTCAGGGCACATGGTCTGGAGGGTCGGGTGTTGCTTCCGGGCTGGCTCGGGGATGTCCTCCCTGTCTACCAGGCCCTGGACCTCTTCCTCATGACGAGCGACCAAAGGGTTGGGTTCGAGTTGGTCTCGGTTGAAGCCATGGCCTGCGGGGTGCCCGTCCTGGCGGTTGACCGGAAGGTCCACAGGGAAGTCATCGGTGAAGGGTGCGGGGTTTTCGTGAAGCCTGAGGCAGAGGCCATCGCCCAAGGCATCATGAGCTTGCTGGATGACCATGAGCTTGTGGAGCGCCTCAAGAGCGCAGGCTGGGAGCGCGCCCAGCGCCACTTTTCCATAGACCGTGCGGCACGTGAGCTCTCTGAGCTTTATCTGGCCGCGGTTCAGGAGGGCCGAGCTCGCAAGCGAAGCCGGGAGCCATTGGAAGAGGTCAAGCAGACCTGATGGGGGAGAGAGGGAGGGGGCAGCCCTGAGGATGATTCTGAATTTCTGGAAGAGGTTATCCCATTGAGAAGGATACAGGTTGGAGATTTCAGGCTCTTGGAGGCCGAACGCCAAGCCATAATGGAGGTGCTGGAGCGGGGGCGTCTCTCCGAGGGTAAGAAGGTGCAGGAGTTTGAGAGCCGATTTGCCGACTACATCGGTACCAAATATTGCGTGGCACTCAACTCCGGCACGAGCGCCCTCATTGCCACCCTCCTTGCCCTCAAGTCCCATTCACGCTTTCGGAAAATGAGAGGGAAGAAGGTCATCACCACACCCCTCACCTACATCGCCACCTGCAATGCCATTGTTCTCAGCGGCTTCGAGCCCGTCTTCGCGGACGTTCACCCGAAGACCTTCGGCATCACTCCTTCAGGGGTTCAGGCGCTCATCGATTCCTCACCCGACCCCGAGGAATACCTCGCCATCCTCCCCGTCCATCTCATGGGGTTTCCCTGCGATATGGGTGGCCTCGGTGCGATTGCCCGGAAATACGGGCTCTTCTTGCTGGAAGATTCGGCTCAGGCCCACGGAAGTCTCTGGGAAGGGCAGACCACGGGGAGTATCGGCGATAGCGGGGCCTTTTCCTTCTACATTGCCCATAACATCCAAGCGGGGGAGATGGGAGCCGCCACCACCTCCGATGAGGAGCTGATGCTCCTCCTCAGGAAGTTAAAGGCCAACGGTCGCGTTTGTGATTGCCGCCAGTGCCGCCGCATCGAGGGCCTCTGTCCACGGGCCGACCTCTCCGACGGGCCTGAGGACCTTGACCCCCGCTTCACTCACGAGCTCATCGGTTATAACTTCAAGTTAATGGAATTCCAGGCTGCCCTTGGCTTATCGCAGCTTAGGAAGGCGGATGAGATATTCCAGAGGCGGCTGCACAATGTCCGCTACCTGAGCGAGCACCTGGCACCCTTGAGTGAACTCATCCAGCTTCCTCCTTTCCTGGAGGAGGTGAGCTATCTCGCATATCCCGTGGTGATAAAGGTGCCCGAGTTGCTCCCACGAAAGAGAGTTCGAATGGCCCTTGAGGCACAGGGCATCGAGACGAGGCCGCTCTTCGGCTGCATCCCCACTCAGCAACCGGCCTATGGGCATCTGGCCGAAAGATACCGCGGGACCTTACCCCACGCGGAATATCTGGGCCGGAATGCCTTCTATGTCGGCTGCCATCAGTATTTAGAGCAAGAGGACCTGGATTACATGGTCGAGGCCTTCCACCGAATCCTTATCCCCATCCTTGAGGGGGAGCCCGCCCTGAAGAGAGAAGCTCTCGCCCACTGTACTAATCCCCGGAGAGGGGTAGTTCACACCGGAGGCAAGGGCTCATGAGCTTCTGGTCAGGTCTCAGTGTGCTCGTCACCGGAGGCGCGGGTTTCATAGGCTCCCATCTTGTGGAGGCGCTTTTGGAGCGGGGCGCCCGGGTCCGTGTGGTGGATAACTTCGAGAGGGGCCGCCCCGAGCACCTTTCCGGCTGCCTTGGAGAAATAGAGCTGGTGGAGGGCGACCTGAGAGATTTTGCCCTCTGCCGGAAGGCCTGTCGGGGAACTCAGGTGGCCATGCATCTCGCGGCCAAGGTCGGGGGAGTGGCTTTTAATGCGGCCCATCCGGGGGAAATGTTCTTCAAGAACGTGAGCATCAACACCAATCTGCTGGAGGCAGCCCGACAGTCGGGCTGCGAGCGGTTTCTCTGCGTGAGCTCAGCCTGCGTCTATCCCCGGCACTGCCGGATTCCCACCCCTGAAAGTGAGGGTTTTCGCGATGAGCCGGAGCCCACCAATTACGGCTATGGATGGTCAAAGCGTATAGCAGAAATTCAGGCCCGCTGCTATCACGAGGAATATGGACTTCCCATCTCCATCGTCCGGCCCTATAACGCCTACGGTCCGAGGGACGATTTCGACCTGGAGACGGCCCACGTGATTCCCGCCCTCATCCGCAAGGCCTGCGAAGGGCAAGACCCCTTATATGTATGGGGAGATGGGAGGCAGACACGGGCCTTCGTTTACGTCACAGATATCGTGGAGGGGATGCTCCTTGCGATAGAGAAATTTCCCTCGGCCGAGCCACTGAATATCGGAACTGATGAAGAGATAACCATAAGAGAGCTCGTAGAGCTCATCCTTGGGGCTGTCGGGGTGAGGCCCAAAGTCGTTTTCGACACCGGCAAGCCAGCCGGCCAACCCCGGCGAAACGCGGATATCTCCCGTGCCCGCAGCACTCTGGGATATGCGCCGAAGGTGAAGCTGGCGGAGGGCATTGCTGACACCGTAGCATGGTACCGGTCAGCCGTGAAATAGGGACAACCCTCATAATCCTCACCCTGAATGAGGTGGAGGGGAGCAAAGCCCTCTTCGAGAGCATCCCTTTTCCGTCTGTGGATGAGGCCTTCGTCGTGGATGGTGGCTCGACGGACGGTACCGTGGAGTTTTTTCAGGGACAGGGGATCCCCGTCTATATCCAGGACCGTCCGGGCCGAGGGGAGGCCTTCCGCTCGGCGGCCGCGAGGGCCCACGGCAGTCGCTGGGTTTTCTTCAGCCCTGATGGAAACGAGGACCCGGCTGACATACCGCGCCTCTTGGCCCTCCTGGAGAAGGGTTACGACATGGCCATCGCCTCGCGCTTCCTGCCGGGCGCTCGCAACGAAGAGGACGACCTTCGCTTTCCTTGGAGGGCCTGGGCAAACCGAAGCTTCACTCGGCTTGCCAACGCCATCTGGAATCGGGGACCCTATATTTCAGACACAATCAACGGCTATCGAGCCGTCACGCGGGAGGCCTTCGAGCGCCTTAACCCCGATGCACCTGGATTCGTGATCGAATACCAGATGTCTATCCGGGCCATGAAGCTCGGTATGAGTGTGGCCGAGATTCCAACCCTGGAAGGCCATCGGATTGGCGGTGAGAGCAAGGCCAGTTCACTCCCCACAGGATTCATCTTTCTCAAGGTCTTGCTCCGGGAGATGGCTCTTGGCAGGGGCTTTGCCCGCGCTCCAGGAGAAAAACCTTAGATCGAAGGCGCCTTTTATGGAAGGCGCTTACCTATGATCCGCCCATCAGTTTAGGGAAAGCACGGTTGAAGGATAGATGCGGGCGCGGCCGCCTGGGCCGCTGGCTGCGGAGCCCCATATTGTATCTGGCTCTCCTGGCGCTAGGGCTTCGCCTCTACGGGATAACCCACGGCCTCCCTTACATCTACCATCCCGATGCCCCCCTCTACGTTCTGAACGCTCTCAGGTTCGGAACGGGTGATTTCAACCCTCACTGGTTTCTTCAGCCAACCTTCTCCATGTATGTTTTGTTTTTCCTCTACGCAATTTATTTTGCAGTAGGGTGGCTTATCGGGTTCTTCTCCTCCAGTGCCGACTTTGCTGTGCAGTACTTCATCAATCCAGGTCCCTTCTACCTTCTCGCGCGCCTTCTCATGGCCGCTCTGGGGGCGGCGACTGTGGTGGTTGTGTACCTGGTGGGGAGCAGGCTCTACCGCGACCGACTTGTCGGCGGGGTGGCGGCCCTCATCGCAGCTTTCATCTTAATCCATGTGGCCGAGTCCCATTATGTTAAGAATGACATAATGGCCACCTTGCTGGTGTGCCTCTCGATGCTCTGGGCCCAGCCCCTCTTGGAGGAGGGCAAGATGCGCTCGGGGTGGTGGGCGGGGTTCATTGGCGGATTGGCCATGGCCACGAAATATGTGGGGGCTCTGGTTCTGGGTCCGTTGCTTCTTGCAGCCCCATGGGGTTCCCGGCCCGTTTACCCTGGCCTCAGGCAAGGGAGAGGGGCTGTTCCTCTCCTCGCCATGGTGCTGCTTGGTTTCAGCCTTGGTTTTGCCGTGGGCAGCCCCTATGCGCTGATCGAATGGCGGGAGTTCGTGGCTACTCTTTCCGCAATTCGCGGACAAATAGACACAGGTTGGGCTGGTGCGCTCACACCGCGGCCCTGGTATGATTTCATTCCATCTGTTCTTGCTCCGAATCTTGGTTGGCCCGTAGCCCTTCTTGCTCTGGGGGGCCTGGTCTTTGCGGGCTACCGACATACCCGACAGGACCTGTTTCTCATGGTCCTGCCGGTGATATTTCTCGCGCTTTTCGCCAGAAAGCCCCTTGCCGCAAGGTGGCATTACTGGATGCCCTTCCTTCTCATCTCAGCCATTTTTGCTGCACGGCTCCTGGTGGAAGCTCTGAGCCTGCTCCGCGTCGCAGGCCGTGGGCGGGTGGCGGCCGGCTACTTTGCCGGGGCGCTGGTCCTCAGCCCGGCTATTGTGGGGGTTATCCGCTACGATGCGTCCCTCCGACTGCCCGACACCAGGTTCTTGGCCAAGATTTGGATAGAAGCCCATATTCCGACAGGAACTAAGATAGCTACCGAAAAATATGGCGTGCCTCTTGGGCAGACGAGGGAAAGCATGCTGAGAGAGATGCGATGGGAAACTCAGCGTTCAGACGCGCTGCCCAGAGAGGGCTACGAGATAATTCCCGATATCATCAAGAACCAAAAGGCACGGTACTTCCGCTATCGCTTGCGGGTAAAGTCTCCATCGAAGGCCTACGATGTCTATCCTCTGACTTCCACGGCCGACCATCCGCCGTCCTTCTATCAAAAGGAGGGGATATCGTACATCATTATGAACAGCAATCGTTATGATAGATATTATGCGATGCCACGAGAGTTCGGTATTAAGGTGCAGCGCTATGAGACCCTGAAAAGGACGGGCCACCTTGTAAAAGAATTTCGACCGCAGGAAGCCAAGAGCGTTGGGCCGGTGGTGCGAATTTATTGCATGAAGGGACAAGAGCTTTGCCGAGGGATGGACGGTGAAGTGTATTAGCATGTGAATGGGAATTGTCAAACGAGAGATGAAAGTCCTCTTCCTTCATAACGTAAATTTTCAGCTGGCCCCTTACATAAAGCGGGACTACGAGATCTTGAGCGCCCATCATGAGTGCAAAGATTTTCTCTGGAGGGCGCATCCTGAGGACATACTCAGAGTGGGCCGAGATGTCTCCTGGTGCGACCTGGTGTTCTGCTGGTTCGCAAGTATCTATAACCTCTATCCCCTGACTGTGGCCCGTCTCCTGGGGAGGCCGGTAGTGGTCGTGGCCGGTGGGTATGAGGTGGCCTGCGAGCCTGAGATCGGCTATGGGAACATGCGGGAGGGGCCCAAGAGATGGCTGGGACGTCAGGTATTCCGCCTGAGCCACCTGGTGCTCGCCGTATCCTCCATCAACAAAGAGGAAGCTCTGCAGAACGCGGGTGTGCCCGCCAGCAAAGTGCGACTCATCCATCACGGTTTTGACGGCGAGCAGTTCAAGCCAGCGGAAGAGAAGCAGGATTTTGTCGTGACTGTGGGCGCAATCCGTCAGGGCAACATAAAGAAAAAAGGACTAGAGCTGGTTGTCCGGACAGCCTCCCTCATGCCCCGGGTGCGCTTTGCCATTGTGGGGGCTTGGGTTGATGAATCCGTAGAGTTCCTGCGCAAGCTCGCAGGCCCCAACGTGGAATTCACCAGACATATCTCATACGAAGAGCTGCCGAGCATCCTGGGCTCGGCCAAGGTTTATGTGCAACCTTCCGTGCACGAATCCTTCGGGTGTTCTGTGGCCGAGGCCATGCTCTGCGGGTGCGTACCTGTCGTATCCAGGCGGGCTGCCTTGCCCGAAGTAGTGGGAGAGGCAGGGGAGTACACAGAGGCATTGGAGCCTGCGGCCCTGGCTGATGCCATATCGAGGGCTTTTGCCAGTGGGGGAGGGGCCGCCGCGCGGGAGCGCATCCTGCGAGAGTTTCCCCTCTCCCGCCGCCGGGAGGCGCTTCTTAGGGCTGTGGCAGAGTTTGAGAGATGATGTAGTAATGAAAGGTTCTAGTTTGAAGCGGGCAATTCAAAACCTTATAGTGCTGTTGGGCGCTATTATCGTTGTGTTAATAGCCTGTGAGTTCTTTGTCAGGGTTTACGAGAGGGCACCCTTACTCCCCCTGATTCCTTCTCTGCCTACTGAACCACCTCCCTACCCCAATGGACTTTTTGAGTCAAGTGCCACGAGAGGTTGGGAGCTCAAGAAGAACTACCGGGGGCCTGATTTGCTTGGAACATATTCCGAGACCAATTCTTCTGGCTTCAGGGATGTGAGAGAGTACAAGAGGGCCAAAGGTGAGAGTATCTTCAGGATAATAGTTTTCGGCGATTCATTCACCTTCGGAGCGGGAGTCGCCCAGGAAAAGATTTTCACAAGCCAACTTGAGAGACTTCTCAATGAAGGCCGTGAAAACTCAGGCCCGAGATTTGAAGTCTTCAATTTTGGCATCCACGGGTATAACACCGTCCAGGAAAAAATGTTGCTTTCCGAGAAAGCCCTATCCTACCAGCCCGATATGGTCATTATTAACTTCAATGTTTCAGATGCTGAGATTAATGACTTGACACCCCTGTCAGTGAGAAAGCCGCAGCCATCAAGGAAAGCTAAAGATATCAGCTTCTTTCATAGGCTGAGGAGATATGTTCTGGTAAATATAAGGGTCAGGTTCGGGAGATTTTATCTATTCGCTTTCCTGAGAAACAGGATAGACGGTATCCTCTATAAGTATGGCCATCTGAGGAGGGGCATTGCCGACGACTTGGCCCAGGGCACAGAAGGCTGGAAAGCATGCAGGCAAGCATTTAGAGATATTAAAAATATCACGGAGCGGGAAGGCATCAGGCTCCTGGTGCTAATTTGGCCGCAGCTTGAACACTTGACCAAGGGAGAGTACCCCTTTTTCGATAAGCATGAGCTGTTGAAATCGGCCCTGAGAGAATACGGCATAAAATACATTGACCTGTTTGAAGCTTTTGAAGGTCATTATTATCGGGAATTATGGGTCAACCACTGGGACGCCCATCCCAATGCTCGTGGTCATCTCATGGCCGCTGAGTTTGTTCTTCCAGAGCTGAAGAAAGAAATATCGGGGAATTGATGAATGAATGGAAGAAGAGCTGAATCGAGGGCCGGAGCGGATGGCTTCCCAGGGGGATCGATGAGTCTATATGGGCACGGAAGCTCTGGATTGGGCCTGGCCGCGGGGTGAAGATGAAGGCCTACAAAAAGACCTTTAACCTCCTCAAGCGAGCGGTTCCCGCCAGGGAGCGTCTCTTGGAGAGAAGCCAGAGTCCCTTTCTCTGCAATAATCTTCTCTTCCGCTACCTATCGGGCAGGAACATGAGATGGATTACCGCGAATGTGCATCGGCTTCCCCCAGATATCCTAATAATCGAGAACACTAACCGCTGCAATGCCCGCTGCACTATATGCGCCCACCCGCGGATGACAAGGCCCCAAGGGGTCATGGATGTGGGTCTTTTCGAGCAGGTCATCAGCGAAGCCGTTTCCCTTGGAATCCGGAGGGTTCAGCTCAATGCCACGGGCGAGCCGCTTCTCGACCCCCATGTGGTAACGCGGATAAGGTATGCCAAGGAAAAGGGCGTGCCCAGTGTTCATATGTTTACCAATGCCTCGCTTCTCCAAGGCTCCCTGGCGGAGGAAATCCTCGAGAGCGGGTTAGACTTACTCATTGTCAGCGTAGACGATTTCAGCGAGGAGGGTTTTGAGAAGCTACGTCCCCCCCTACGATTTGACACCATCAAAGATAATCTCACAGGGTTCATTGCGCTGCGGCGTAGACGCGGTCTCGATAAGCCTCAGGTGCGCATAAACGCCTGTTATCCTGAAGATAACTCTCGTCATTTTGAGTCATCTCCTGGATGCCGTGAATTCCGGCGCCTGGTGGACCGCTTCCATATCAACCGGCCGCAATTTATCCATGACTGGGCGGGGAGCCAGCCGGAAGCTCTCAAGAGTTACCGCCGGCGCGGGGATGCCGTCCCCAGGACCCCTTGTCGTCAGCTTTACGGCACCATGAACGTGCATTGGGATGGGCGGGTTGCTCTCTGTTGTCTTGACTACGATGGCCAGGTGATATTGGGGGATCTGTCTGAGGAGAGCCTCACCGCGGTCTGGCGCGGGGAGGCTTACGGGAGGTTGCGCGCTGCGCACGAGAGGCTTGAATTCGATGCTTTGCCCCTTTGCGGGCCCTGCGGGGAGAGGCCGCAATGGCTGATGCCGGAAATATGAAACGGAGGGCTGCAGGCGGGCCAGTCGATGTCGCGGCAGAGGCCTGCTTCAACACCATAGCAATCCTTTCGCAGGACTGGCGCCACTTCCACCGGCCCGGCGCGATTCTCCCCCTGGCTCGATATGGCTCACTCCTGCTTCTGGAGCGTCCAGCCGACCCGGTGGTGACAGCCATCACTCGGCCTCGCCGCCTTTGGGAGGGCCTGACCGGAGGAGGACGGGTAAAGCCGCTCGCGCCGGGTGTTTATTCAGCCAGGCCGTTTCTGCTCATAAATGACATTCTCAGCTTGAAGGTCCCTGGGGGGATGCGATTCAATCGCCGACCCCTTCGCCGGATGCTATCGAAGTGGAAGGAGAATTGTAAGGCTCCAGACGGACCCACGGTGCTGTGGATCTATCATCCCTTGCAGCTCAATTGGATAGGCACTCTTGATGAAGACTTAGTGGTTTATGAATGCTATGATGACCATTCCGCGGCCAAGAAGCTTTCGGCGAGGATGAAGCTGTTAATTGACCGGTCCGAGAGACTCCTTGCCCAGAGGGCACACCTCATAATAGCCACCTCCAAGACCCTTGCCGATAAGATGCGCCCCTTGAACCCTTCTGTCCACCTGATGCCAAATGGCGTGGACTACGCCTTCTTCAGCCGAGCAGCGGAACCGGACATCACCCTTGATTCCCGCGTGGTGAGACTCTCCCGCCCTGTTATAGGTTACCTCGGCACGATCCACCAGGAGACAGACCTAGCTCTCCTGGACTGGCTCGCCGGGCGCAACCCTCACTGGTCACTGGTTCTGGTGGGGCCGTTACAGCTGAAGCCCTCTCAGGCCGAGTGGGCTCCTTACCGGCGGCTCTCCTCCCGGCCAAACGTCCACAATCTGGGGTGGGTCGAATTCGAGGAGTTGATTCCCATTTGCGCCGCCTTCGATGTCGGAGTGATTCCTTACCGGGAGGACTCGCTCTTCAACCGTGCTGTCTTCCCCAACAAGCTCCATGAATATCTGGCCATGGGGAAGCCGGTGGTGGCGACGGCCCTGCCCGAACTTTTGCCCTTCGCCTCCCATATCGTGCTGGCTGAATCTCCTGAGGCCTTCGAGGTGGCCATCCGCTCGGCGATAGAGTCGGATGGCCCGGAGCTCATAGAGAAGCGAATGCGCCTGGCTTACGAGTACCGGTGGGAGCGCCGGGCTGAAGCCATTGCCGACCTCATCGGCGATGCTTTGAGGAGGAGAGAATTTCTCTTCGCCCCTAAAGATAATATTGTGTCTAAAGGTGGTTGACGTAATATTGCATAGCATATTGGGTTCTAGGTCATGAGAGTAAGTGCGCGGCCAATGGGCTCAGAGCTTCTACTGCTTGCCCTGGCCTTTCTCTTCTTCGGGGGCCTTTCATTCTTTGCTGAACCCGCGCTCACCGCCCTGGCAATTGCTGCTCTGGCAATCCTTTTGCTTGCTTCCTTCCGACTATATCCGTTTCTGATTTTATTAGTTTTGACTTCAGCTACACTGACTTTCCCTCTGCCTTCCTTTAAATTTCTCAATATCGCAAATGCTCTTGTCTTCCTAATAATTTCTGCATGGTTCCTCAGGTGCTTTTTTGGGATCTCGCCGGCTAATGTTAACCAAGCGCATTTCCTTCCACCCCCAAAAGGCGACTATAAATATTTTTGGGGATTCTACCTTTGCGCGTTCGCCGGGATCATCTCGATCCTAGGAAACGCATATCGCATAAGCTTCAGCTATTCGAATATCAGGGTGCTGTTTGGCAATCAAGCAATTCTCATGTCCCCGTTTCTCATTGCCTACATAGTCAGCGAGGTATCCAACTCAAAGGAAAGAATTAGAAGCTTGCAATGGACAGCTATATTGGTTTTGATTGTAGTGGTGGGCATCCAGTTTTGCTGGATAATCTCTAGGGGGAGTTTTGGTTTAGGCTATAATTTCCGCCACATTACGGCCGTATCGACAATACCCTATGGGGCGCTCGCGATGTTCAGCGTGTCGTATTCTATATTATCTTTTGGTCTATCCGTAGCACTTCCAAAGGGAAGACCACGCGCTATAGCCTTCTTTATTTTTATCTTATCTACAATAAGCATGATCCTGTGTGTTTCGAGGACTGCGCTTATAGCAGCTGGTGGAGGTTTACTAGTTGTCAGTTTATTTAGAAGGATGAGTAGGAGCGCTCTTGGTATAGTACTGATAAGTGTGTTATTGCTGACCTTTTTAGAAATGATGCCGTACGAGAGAGGAGAACGCTTTCTTTATGGTGGGACGAGTTTTAGAAACAGGGTGATGGCATGGAAAGATGCAACTCGGGTATTCAGAGAGAATATTCTTTCTGGTGTTGGGCCGGCGCAATATTTTGAGCATTCCAGGGTGACGATTATAGAGCCGATATCTAGAAGTGGATGGAGAGGATCAACGATCTTTGAAAAAATCCAGAAGGGGGAGAAGATTAGATATAAATGGAGGCGGCTGGCGGGAGTTCATAATGATTACCTACAGTTGGCGGCGGAGATGGGTGTATTTGGAATAGGGGCGATGATAACAGTAATTATATTGTTACTGAGAGATTGTCTTTTTATAATAAGAAAATCTTTGAATGCGTTCACCAAGGGATGGGCTGTGGGTATGTTAGGGCTTACGATAGCCTATGGGATATCTGGAATAGCCGGAAGTACGATGCTACCGACTTATTTGAACGGTGGATTGATATTCATGACATTTTCTATATATTATTGGATATTTTTCGGATTAATGCTCGCGATGCATAGGCAGGAATTGTCGGCGAGGGCGAGTGAGGTTATTGAGAATTAATTTATCCATCGGGAATATCTTATCCGGGCATAAAATATAAGGAATTTCCAAGGAAACTAAAATCGTTTGAGCCTATTGGGCGCCCGGCGGGGATAGCATTGAGGGGAGCTATGGGCGGAATGCGAAGGTTTTTTCTGAGGGTCTATCGCTGCTGGGTGGTCTTTGCGAGGGCGGTTGCATACGTTAACACACGCGTCATCCTGGGGGTTCTATTCTTTGCTGTCCTGACACCGGTGGGGCTGCTTTGCCGGCTTATGGGCAAGGACATCCTGGGGCTCAAGCGTGGCTCCTCCTCTTCCTACTGGTCCCCTAAGGAAGAGGGTCCCTTCGAGCCTGGACGCTACCGGCGACAGTTCTAGACGGAAGCATTAGAGAAATGGATATCCTGGGCATCTCCTGCTTTTACCATGACGCGGCCGCTTGCCTCTTGAGAGACGGCAAGTTGATCGCTGCGGCCTCCGAGGAGAGGTTTTCCCGAAAGAAGCACGATTTCAGTTTCCCCAAAAAAGCCATCGCCTACTGCTTGAGGGAGGGCGGAATAGGAGTTCAAGACCTGGCCTACGTGGGCTTTTACGATAAGCCCTTCCTCAAGTTCGAGCGCATCATGGAGACCTACCTTTCGGTCGCGCCCCGGGGGTTCCGCTCCTTCATGCAGGCCCTGCCCCTATGGATGAATGAGAAGCTCTGGTCGCGGGGCCTCATAAAAAAGGAGCTCGGCTATAAGGGTGAGGTCATCTTCACCGAGCACCATGAATCCCACGCCGCCAGCTCCTTCTTCATGAGCCCCTTCGAGAGGGCCGCCATCCTGACCCTGGACGGTGTGGGCGAGTGGACCACGACGGCACGCGGATGGGGGGAGAGAAACCGCATCCACCTGACCCACGAGATAAAATTCCCCCACTCCCTTGGCCTGCTCTACAGCGCTTTCACCTATTATCTGGGCTTCAAGGTCAATAGCGGGGAATACAAGGTCATGGGCGCCGCGCCTTACGGCGAGCCCCGCTTTTACGACCTGATTCTCGGTGAATTCATAGACCTCAAGGAGGACGGCACCTTTAAGCTCAACATGGACTACTTCGGCTACCTCTCCGACCTCAAGATGATAAACCATCGCTTCGAGGCCATCCTCGGCCGACCCCCCCGCGTCCCCGAGACCTGGATAGAGCAGCACTACTTCGATGTTGCGGCCAGCATCCAGAAGGTCACGGAGGAGGTGATGCTGCGGATGGCCCGTCACCTCCACGGGGAGACGGGGCTGCGGGCTCTCTGCCTGGCCGGGGGCGTTGCCCTCAACTGTGTTGCCAATGCCAGGGTTCTGAGGGAATCACCTTTTGAAGAGGTCTTCATCCAGCCCGCGTCCGGGGATGCTGGGGGTGCGGTGGGGGTGGCGGCCTTCATCTGGTACAGCTACCTGGGGAACAGCGCGCGGATCCCCATGAAGGATGCTTACCTTGGGCCAGCCTTCGGGGACGAGGAGATAAGGACTTTCCTGGACGGAGAAGGTATACCCTATGAGGAACTCCCGGAGAGGGAGCTTCTCAGGGAGACGGCCCGGCTCATCGCAGGGAAGAACGTGGTCGGGTGGTTTCAGGGGAGGATGGAGTTCGGCCCCAGGGCCCTGGGAAGCCGGAGCATCCTCGCCGATGCCCGTGACCCCGAGATGCAGAAGGTGGTGAACCTCAGGATAAAGTTCCGGGAGAGCTTCCGCCCCTTCGCACCAACGGTGCTGCTCGACCGCGCGGCGGACTATTTTGAAATAAAATGCCCGAGCCCTTACATGCTCCTCACGGCCCGGGTGAGGGAGGACCGGAGGGTGATTCCGGCTGTGACCCATCAGGACGGCTCGGCCCGGCTTCAGACGGTCTCCCGCGAAGATAACCCCCGCTTCTATGACCTCATAGCCGAGTACGAGAAGCTGGCCGGGGTTCCCGTCATCATAAACACCTCCTTCAACGTGAGGGGGGAGCCCATCGTGTGCACCCCGCAGGAGGCCTTCGCCTGCTTCATGCGCACAGAGATGGACTACCTCGTCATGGGGAACTTCCTTCTGGATAAAAAGCGCCTCGAAGGGCTCAAGGAAAAAGTGAGCTACGAGCAGGCGTTCGAGCTGGATTAAATCCCGCCAGAGTTGATAGAGCACATAGAGAAACTCAGAACCTTCCCAGGAATTTCGAGCTTTCCTCAAGGCGCGTTGAGACTTCATCCTCAGCCACCTTCCCCTTAGTGGCGACTGGCTATATAATGCCTTTGGGCTGAGAGGGCGGAGAAAGACCTCCTGTGGGAAGGCCCCCTTAAAGGGTTCCTCCCTCTAGCAGTGAGAAAATCTGAGAAGGATTGATGGCGAAGGACCCCATCCATAGGGTTTCTTTTCTGTGGCCCAGGGAGCTGGGCGGGAAAGCCCTGACCGCGTGGGCGAAACCGGGGACTTCTCTTCTCGAGCTGGCCCGTAGGGCCGGAGCAACCCTGGAAGCCATTTGCGGCGGTACGGGAAGGTGCGGCAAGTGTCGTGTGAGGCTCCTGGGAGAAGGGGACCTCGACGATTATCTCCCGACAGCGGCCGACAGGGACTATCTTACCCAAGAGGAACTCGCAAGGGGAATGCGTCTTGCGTGTCAGCACGAGGCAATGGGGGACCTCAGGGTGGAGCTCCCCCCTGAGGTACAGCTAGCGCCCGAGAGAAAGGCTTTGCGCCAAAAGGAGCTCCCCTCCCTCTCCCCGGCGGTGAGAAGGTATGCCTTTTCTTTGTCCAAGGCACAAGGTGAGCGGCCCAAATCACTTCTATCCAGGATAGAAGAGAACCTCCCCCCGGCGGCCGGAGGTCTCGACGCCGAGCTCTCCTGCATCGAGAGGCTTCCCACTGGCTCTTGGGAGTCGAGGGTCTTCACCGCCACACTGAGGGGCTCACGCCTCATCGATGTCGAGCCCGGCGATACCACCGCCGCGGTTTATGGGCTCGTGATGGACGTCGGCACCACGACCCTCAGCGCCTATCTCATCAGCCTTAAGGATGGGATCCTCATGGCCGAGGCCTCGAGGCCTAACGGACAGAGGAAGTGGGGCTCGGACCTCATAGCGAGGATAAGCCACGCCTCGCAAGGGCCTCGCGCGAGAGATGAGCTGAGGCGCGCGGTCATCTCCGACATGAACGCCCTTCTGGCCGAGGTCTTCGGCAAAGCCCGTGTAAAGAGGCGTCATCTCTTCGAAGTGGTATTTGTGGGAAATACCGCCATGCACCACCTCTTCCTCGGCATAGACCCCTCCTCCTTGGGGCTCGCGCCCTTTGCGCCGGTCGCGGATAGAGGTTTCGAGTTCAGCCCGAGGGCCCGCGGTCTCAGGATTCATCGGGCGGCGCGGGGCTATTTTCTCCCCCCTCTTGCTGGCTTCGTGGGAGCTGATGCGCTTGGGGTGATCCTGGCCCTGGGGCTGGGGGAAGCCCAGGACCTAACTCTGGCCCTGGACCTGGGGACGAATGTGGAGGTCCTTCTGGGCTCCCGCAACGGCCTCTGGTGCGCCTCCACCCCCGCGGGACCGGCCTTTGAGGGAGGCGAGGTCGAAGACGGCATGGAAGCGAGAGCGGGTGCCATCGCCGAGGTGAGAATGGGAGAGGGAGACATAGAGCTGGGTGTGATCGGAGGAGGCCTTCCCGCGGGCCTTTGCGGTACGGGGCTCATAGATGCTGTGGCTCTCCTGCTGAAGGCGGGGCTCATGGACCCTGGAGGCCGCCTCCTTCGCCCGGAGGAGCTCCCCGCCTCCATCCCGCAGGGCCTCGTGCGGCGCGTGTGCCTCTCACCCGAGGGGCCCCTTTTTCTTCTGGCCCATGAGGGGGAGTCCCTTCGCGGAAGGGCCGTGCGCCTCACCCAGCAGGATGTCAGGAAGCTTCAACTGGCGAAGGCGGCTGTTGCGGCGGCCACCGAGCTTCTGCTGGGACGACTGGGCTTCAGGCTTGAGCAGTTGAAGCGGGTCGCGCTCGCGGGGGCATTCGGCGCGGGGCTCAGGGTGGAGAGTGCCGTACGGATAGGGCTCCTTCCCCCCGTGCCGGAGGAAAGGGTGGAGTTCGTCGGAAATGCGGCCGCCGAAGGGGGAAGGCTCTTCCTCCTCTCAGAGGACTTTCGTAATATGGCGGAGGTCATTAAAGAGCGGATAAAGTATGTAGAGCTCGCCGGAAGGCCGGAGTTTCAGGAGCTCTTCATAGCCGCCCTCAATTTCCCTCTTGGCGTTGACAAGGGGGAAGGTTGACCTTATAATCCGGCCATAGTCATGACAGGGAATGACATGGGGAAAAGACCCAGAGAACGAGAGATCCTTGAGGGCTATATCGCCGAAAATAAGCTTAAGCTCACCCGACAGCGAAAGCTCATCCTGGATACCTTCCTCGAGATCGAAAGTCACCTGAGCGCCGAGGAGCTCTACCGACACCTTCAGGGGAAAGACAAGAGCATAGGCCTCGCCACAGTCTACCGCACCCTCAAGCTTCTCTCTCAGGCGGGCCTTGCGGCGGAGCGGCGTTTCGGGGACGGACAGACCCGCTATGAGCACGTCTATGCCCACGAGCACCACGACCACCTGGTCTGTGAGAAGTGCGGGGAGATCGTGGAGTTCTCCAGTCCCCGTTTAGAGCGGCTTCAGGCGGAAATATCAAAGGAGCTGGATTTCACCGTTACCAGCCACAGGCTAGAGCTTCACGGCATCTGCAGGAAGTGCCGAAGGGGGACGGCTAGGGCTTGAGCCTTCTCCCCGCGTGGCGGAAACGGGGGCTGTAGAGCTTCGAGCCCTTCCCGGGGAGTTCACCGAGGGCCCTTCCCACAAGTATGAGGGCCTGACGTTTTAAGCCCGCGCTCTTTACGCTTTTCGCCAGGCTCCCCAGCTCGCAGCGGATAATCTTTTCGTCTTCCCAGCCCACCCGGTAGACCACGGCCGTAGGAGTATCCGGGGGGTATCCCGCGGAGAGCTCCTTCACAACTTCCTCCACCATCCCCACGCTGAGAAAGATGACCATGGTAGCCCCAACCCGGGCAAGCTCCTCCAGACGCTCCCTCTCGGGAACCGGGGTTCTGCCTCCCCGTCGGGTGAAGATGACGGTCTGGGAGAGCTCCGGCAGGGTCAACTCCCGCTTGAGGCGGGCCGCCGCGGCGGAGGCACTGGATACCCCGGGCACCACCTCGAAGGGGACATCCTCCTCCTGCAGGCGGGCCATCTGCTCAGCCATGGCGCTATAGAGGGAAGGGTCCCCCGAGTGCAGGCGCACGACCCTTTTTCCCGAGCGGAAGCCATCGACCATTATCCTGACGATTTGGGGCAGAGTGAGGGAGGCGCTATCGTGGAGTTCTGCCCCTGGCCGAGCCCACCCAAGGAGCGGAGGCCCAATGAGTGAGCCGGCGTACAGCACCACCTCGGCTTCTTTCAGGAGGCGTTTACCCTTCAGGGTGAGCAGCTCGGGGTTTCCCGGCCCCGCGCCGATGAAATAAACAGGAGTTCTTGCTTTCCGGGCAGCTTCCCTCAAGGCTCCCTCTCCTTTCGCAGGAGAATAGTGGTGAAATAATCAGAAGGCTTCTCCCTGAGGGTCCTCACGTCGCTTACCACCTCCTCCCCCTCCATGCCGCAACGCCTGATGGCGAGTGCGCGGTCCGCGAGGCCCAATTCCTCGAGGACCGAAAGCACCCCCTCCAGGTTCCGGTGGACCTTATAGAGTGCGAGGGCGGGATAGGCGAGTAGACCCTCCCTTATCATGGCCCTGGAAGCGGTGGCCGGAAGGAGGAGGAAGGCCTCGTCTCCGAGGGCCAGGGGAAAGAGGGCTCTGGCTGCGGCCGAGCACATAGCTGGCACTCCGGGGATGAGCTCCGCCTCCAGTTCCGGAAGTTCCCTCTGCAGAAACTTAAAAGGTCCCGCGAAGGTACTGTAGAGGCTCACGTCGCCGAGGCAGATGAAGGCCACATCTTTGCCCCTCTTCAGGCGGGAGGCTATACTCAGGGCAGCCCGCCGGAAGCTTTTCTCCCGCAGGGGGTCCTCCTTGACCATGGGAAAGGGGAGGGGAAGGGTCTCCTGCCGGCCCCCTTCAAGGTGGGGAGCCACCACCTCCCATGCCCTTCCTCTCTCACCGGCGGCCTTGACCGGGTAGCAGACGACGTCCACTTTCTTCAAGACCCTCAGGGCTTTTAGGGTGAGGAGCTCGGGGTCCCCTGGACCCACACCCACGCCGAAAAGGCGTCCTAAGGGCCCTCTCCTCAACGGATTCATGGAAGATTCCCCTCTCTTCTGGAGGCGGGCTATTCGGCCACGAAAACGGTGACGGAGCTATTTTCCCGGACTCTGGGCTTGAGGAGAAGATAGCCTCCCTCGTAACGCCCCTCCGCGCTGATGCCCACAAGGGCGAACTTCATGTCAGGAATTCCCCGAGCCTTCGGGAGCTCTCGGATATCTTCCTGCGCCACGGTGTTTAAATCCAGAAAGGACCCATCAGAGAACTGCAGGGCGTCGAGCCGGAGGACATTTCCCTCTCCCACCAAGATCAGATAGAGGGGATAGCTGCCGTAAAAGGTATGGCTACCCATGGCCCTACCCAAGAGGCGGTAGCCGTGGCGAAGAGGCTCCCTACCCGCACGCCCCTCGAGCACATTAGAGCCTCCGTAAACCTCGTAATGGCTCCCCGGCTCGCGCACTCTCCCGCCGGCGCATGCCCCCATGCCCATCAGGAGGAAAAAGAGGACGATATAGGCAAAGCTTTTCCTCAACACAACTCTTCGCCCAGGGCTACCCTGCCTGAGCCCTGAGCCTCCCCCGGGCCGAGATAATGAAAACCGGGTTTGCTCCTTTCAGAAGCTGAACTTCCCCCTCGGCCCTTGACACCTGAAGGGAGGTTACATACGGTTGCCATCCTATCTCCTCCATGAGGGCAAGACATTGGCGCAGTGTTCCCAGGGTTACGGCATTGAGGACTAGCCGGCCCGAGGGTTTAAGCCTCCGGGCGCAGGCACGGAGGATGGAGGGGAGCTTTCCTCCACTGCCTCCGATGAAGATGGCATCGGGGTCGGGAAGCCCTTCCAAGGCTCCAGGGGCCTCGCCGGAGATGGCCTTGAGGGAGAAAGCACCCAGACGCCGCGCATTTCTCTTGAGAACCCCCAGCCGCCGCGGGCTGCGCTCTATTGCATAAACAATACCCCGGGGGTTCAACAGAGAGGCTTCGATAGCGAGGGAGCCTCCCCCGGCTCCCACATCCCATAGAGTGTCCCCTGAGCGCAGTCTCAGCTTGGAGAGGCTCACCGCCCTCACTTCCTCTTTGGTCATCGGGATGCCCTTACTCTCAAAAGCCTCATCAGGAATGCCCGGGCCCAGGGCTCGCCCCTCAGGCCCGCCTTTATCTCTCAGAAGGAGAAGTATATTCAGGGGGGAGGCACTCCGCCTCCTGAGAGCCTTGAGGCCGAGACGGCTGATTCTCTCCCCCTTCTCCCCCAGATTCTCAAAAAGGCAGGCACGGTAGCCCCGAAGGCCCGACTGCAGGAGCATTTCGGCGATGGCCGAGGGAGAATTCTTAGGGTCTGTGAAGATGCCGACCTTGTGGGTCCCGCTAATAAGGTCCAGGATTTCCCCAATGGGGCGCCCATGAGCGCTCAAAAGAAGAGCGTCATCCCAGCTCTCCTTGGCCTTGGCAAAAGCCCATTGCATGGTGCTGACATTGGGCAGGATTTCAAGAGCCCTCTTGGGCAGCGCGGCGAGGAGGCGGGCCGCGATGCCGTAAAAATTAGGGTCGCCAGTGCCCAGGACCACAACCCTCTTATCATGTCGGGCTCCATCGATCAAAGCGACAACCTTTCCCAAATCCCTCCCGATGGGCACCTTCTGGGCCGGACTCTCGGGGAAAAGCTCCAGAAGGCGCCTACCACCCACCAGGAGTTCCGCCCGGCGGACGATTCCCCGCGCCTGGGACGAGAGACTCTCCGCCCCCTCCAATCCTACTCCCAGCACATATACTTTGGGCAATGGCCTTCCCCTCAAGCGCCCTCGGCCCTGGCCAGTAGCTCTTCTCCGAGGCCCACGAGAAGCACCGAGAGCTCCGCCCCACGGCCCACCTTCTGGGCCAGGTTCTTCCTGGCCCCCTCGGCCACCTTCCTGAAGAAGCGCTCCCTTGCAGGGCCTTTGAGAATCTCCGCAACCTCACCGGCCGTGTTGGCACGGGCCACCCGGCGGGCCACCTCTTCGGTAGCCCCTGCTTCGAGTGCCCATCGGGACAGCAGGTCGAAATCCACAGAGGAATCGCCCATGTGAGTTCTCAATTCCCCGGCGGCCATCTTGGATAGCTTCCCCAGCCTGCCCACCACCACTATCTTCTTAAACCCACGCTCGCGGCATGCCTCAAGGGAGAAGGCCACGTGGTCTCCCATGAGGATGATTGCTTCCTCGGCGGGTCTCAGCCTCTTCCGGGCAAAAATCTCACTTGCCCTGCCTGGGCAAAGAATGACCTCACTCAAGCCCGAGGCCCGCGCCACGTCAAGAGCGCAGGCGATGGTTCCCCGCCAGGCCGGGGTAGAGATGGGCTTCAGGATACCCGTTGTGCCCAGGATGGAGAGCCCTCCCAAGATGCCAAGCCGGGGGTTAGCGGTCGCGGCCGCGAGCCTGGAGCCCAGGGGTACCCTCACCTCCACCTCCAGGGCCATCCCCTCAACGGCTCTCGACGCGCCGCCAAGGGCTTCCCCGACGGCCTTCTTTATCATGGCCATGGGGATTGGGTTTATGGCGGGCCTTCCGGGAGGAACCGGCAGGCCAGGTTTCGTGGCGATGCCCACTCCCTCTCCTCCGGTCACAATTATTCGGGTGCCATCCCCCTGCCCACTGGCCACTTCGGCCCGTGGTAGGAAGAAAAGGGGGAAGGGCCTGGCAAGAGCGCCCACGAGAGATCCGTGGGTGACATCGGGATCATCCCCAGAGAACTTCCTCACTTGGCAAAGGACGCCACCTCCCCCTCTCCGCCACCCCTCCAAGGGAACGAGAAGCCGACCTCCATCCGGAAGGGGAATCTCCACCGCGGTGCCCGGCTCCTTTCCCGCGAGCACAAGGGCTGCGCCCTTCGCGGCTGCTGCGGCGCAGGCACCAGTGGTATAACCTTCTCTGATGGCGCTTGCTCCCCCATTCATTTCGCGGAAAAGCTTGTGAAGGAGTCTTCTCGCCTTGGAAGAGGCGAAAATTATTATAGGTTTGAAGCTGCCTCAGATCAAATGCAAAACCCTCCGGCCTCGCCCGATCGTCTGGGGTAAGAGGCCCTCATAGATAAATTACCTTGACAATATAGGGCGAAGATAATTAGGATAATTTGGGGTCCGTAAAGGGATTTCGAGCCTTCGGTTTTGGGGGGTAGGCCCCTGATTTTCTCTTGAGAGCATTTGCCCGGTATGGTTTTGCCTCTCAAATGGGCCGGGATGAGCGGGGCGGGTGCCTCTACCATCGGCCAGCCGCCGCAAGGCGAGCCTCCGCCTCATGGATTGTAAACTCATGAGAGGGAAGAGCATTCTTTGGCTGTTAGCGGCCATCTCATTGGGGCTTTCTCTGGGCTGCGCCCGCGCTCCCGAGGAGAGGGTTTCGGCGGGGGAGCTCTTCGTTCTGGGGAGGGAGGACCTCAGGGAGCGCAACTTTACGAAAGCCCGCGAGGCCTTCCAAAAGCTCTTACAAGAATATCCCGACAGCAAGCTCAGGGCCGAGGCTCTCTTGAACTTGGCCGATGCCTACTACAAGGAGGAAGGGTACGAGGAAAGCAAATTCCACTATAAGAAATTTGTCGATCTTTATCCCATTCACACCAAAACCCCCCACGCCCTTTACTATTTGGGCTTGAGTGACTACAGGCGCATCCTATCCTATGACCAAGACCCTCAGTTTGCCCGTGATGCCCTGGAAAGCTTCCAGAAGCTGAAGCGCAGCTTCCCGAATCACGAACTTGTCAGAGAGGCGGAGGAGAGGATAAGGAAGCTTCGCCGCCACCTGGCCCGGCATGAGCTCTACATCGCCCGTTTTTATTATGGTCAAGGGCTCTACGTCTCGGCCATCCCCAGGCTGAGGGAATTTCTCGATGAGTATGAGGATGTGAATGAAGAGCGGGACTATGCACTTTTCATCCTGGGGGAATCTCTGATGGCGGAGGAGAGTTATGAAAAGGCGGGGAAGGCGTACGGGCGACTGGTGAAAGAGTTTCCCGGGAGTTCATATGCGCGGCGTGCGAGGAGGAGGCTTTCGCGCATCAAGGCCTTGGGGCAATGGACTGAAAAGTGAGCCTTCATGAAAGAGCTGGACTTCAACGATGAGCGGTACAAACCCGTAACCGGCAACACCCTTGCGATGTACTTGAAGGAGATACGAAACATTCCCGTGCTTGAGCGGGAGCAGGAGAAGGAGCTGGCCGTTCGGATACGGGCGGGCGATAAGCAAGCCCTGAACCAGCTGGTGAGAAGCAACCTCAAGTATGTTGTGAGCGTGGCCAATAGATACAGAGGATGCGGCCTGTCCTTGGAAGACCTGATAAATGAGGGAAATATCGGACTCATCCAGGCGGCCAAACGGTTTGACCCGGAGAAGGGGGTTAAGTTTATCACTTATGGGGTCTGGTGGATCCGGCAGGCCATCATGCATGCCCTTGCCGACCAGGCGGGCACCGTGAGGCTTCCCATCAAGCAGGCTGGCATGCTGTACAAGATAGGGGAGAAATACCAAAAACTTCGCCAGTCTCTGGGCAGAGAGCCCACCTCTGAAGAGGTGGCCAAGGGAGTGGGCTGTGGGGAAGAGGAGGTGGAGGCGGTGCTTCGTGTATTCCGCCACTACCTCTCCCTGGACTCGCCCATCGGCGACGCCGATGAGACCAGCTATCTGGACATGCTGGAGGCCACAGACCGGGCTTCGGTTGAAGAGGATATTATCAAGAGCTCCCTTGCCGATGAGATGGAGGAAATGCTCCAGAAGCTCCCTCCTCGGGAGCAGCAGATCCTGCGGATGAGGTTCGGATTCGAGGGCGAGCCGATGACCTTGGAGGAGATAGGGAAGAGAATAGGCCTGTCCCGGGAGAGAATCCGCCAGATAGAGAAGAAGGCAAAGCGTCGGTTGAGGGTCTGGGCCAAGACCAAGGCTCTCAGGGATTACCTTAACTGAGCTGAGAACCCTATGTTTGAAGCCATCAAGCTGCCCCTGAAGCTCTCAAAGCTCAATATCGCCACAAAGCTCACCCTACTCAGGATCTTCCTTGCGCCCGTGCTCCTAGTGGTGCTCCTTTCTACTTATACGGGAGAATCTCTTCTGGCGGCCCTCATTTTTGGCCTGGCCTCCCTCACGGATTGGCTCGACGGCCACTTGGCCCGGCGGCGAGGGGAGATAACATCGTTGGGGAAGCTCCTGGACCCGCTGGCTGACAAGCTTCTGGCCCTGGCAGCCCTCCTTCCGCTGGTGGCTGTGGGCCGGGTGCCCGCCTGGATGGTGGCTGTACTTCTGGGCCGGGACCTGCTCGTGACTGGACTCCGGACGCTCGGGGCCTCCCGCGGATTCATTTTTTCATCCAGCTTCCTGGCCAAGCTCAAGACAAGCCTCCTGGTGGTGGCCATTATTCTCCTTCTCTGGAACTTCCTCCCGACGGTGGGCATGGCCGCGCTCTGGGTGGCGATGTTCCTTTCGGTTGCTTCCTGCATCGGTTACTTTCACCAGTTCTGGTTCCAGACGGCCCAGCGGCCCTGAGCTTCGGGGAGGGCTCATGGCGATGACGGCAGTGCTCCTCGTGGCCGCGGCCTACGGTGTGGGGTCAGTGCCATTCGGGCTGCTTCTGGCCAGGGCCTGGGGCGGCGGGGACATCCGCCAGAGGGGGAGCGGAAACATAGGCGCCACCAATGTGCTGCGGACGGTTGGAAAGAAGGCGGGGGCCCTCACTCTGGCGGCCGACACTCTGAAGGGGCTTGTCCTTGTTCTGGTGGTAAGGGCGGCGCTGGAGGGGGCTGGCATCCGTGGAGAGGGAGAGACCATACTCCTGGCCCTTGTGGCTTTGGGGGTGGTGCTAGGCCATATGTTCAGTCTCTTCACGGGTTTCCAGGGGGGTAAGGGGGTGGCCACCTCACTGGGTGCCTTCCTCGCTCTCATGCCCCTGGCGTGTCTCGTGGCCGCCGCTGTGTGGTTCCTCCTGGTTGGCCTATCCAGGAGGGTCTCCCTCGGCTCCATGGGAGGCGCGGCCGCCCTCGCCGTGGCCGGAGCCGCAGCCGGATATCCTGCGCCTTACGGCATAGTCTCCGCCCTCGTTGGAGCCCTCATCATCCTCCGGCACAAGACCAATATAGAGCGCCTCCTCTCTGGCCAGGAGCCCAAGCTGGGCCAGCGGGCCTGAAAGGGCTGTATCGAGACCGTGATGAGGTGATTTTTTGGTATAACTAAGGATGTTTATGGCTCGCTGTAGGGAGGCTTTGAGGGCATGAAGGTGGTAATCCTTTGCGGAGGTGCAGGCACGCGCCTCAGGGAGTACACCGAGAGCATCCCCAAACCCATGCTCCATGTGGGCGACAGGCCCATCCTATGGCACATAATGAAGACCTACGCCCATTACGGCTTCAGGGACTTCATCCTCTGCCTGGGCTACAGAGGACAGGCCATAAAGGACTACTTCGTCCACTATGACGACTGGAAACATCACGACTTCCGCCTCCGCGGGGGGAGGCTGGAGAACAGCTCGCCCGTGGAGAATGACGTTCACCAATGGTCCATAACCTTTTGCGATACAGGGATTGAGACCAATACGGGCGGCCGTATTAAGCGGATCGAGAAGTACATTGAGGAGGACTGTTTCTTCGCCACTTATGGCGATGGCCTCTCAGACATCGACATGCGGGAGCTGCTCGCATTCCACAGGCGTTCGGGAAAGGTCGCAACCGTCACCTGCGTCAACCCGGGGTTCCATTTCGGCCTCTTCGAGATGGATGCTCAGGGGGAGATAGTCGGATTCAGGGAGAAGCCGACTCTCCGCCACTGGGTCAATGGGGGCTTTTTCGTTTTCGGTCGGGCCGTATTCGACTACTTGGAGCCCGATAGCGTGCTGGAGCGGGAGCCCCTGGAGCGGCTGGCCCGAGAAGGCAAGCTGGCCGCCCACAAGTTCACGGGCTTCTGGAAGTGCATGGACACCTACAAGGACCATGAGGAGCTGAACGCGCTCTGGAAGAGGGGTGACTGCCCATGGAGGGTGTGGTGAACTCGGAGGCCGAGCCGTCCTTCTGGAGGGGACGAAGGGTTTTCATCACAGGGTGCACCGGCTTCGTGGGCTCTTGGCTCACGTTTGCCCTTTTGGAAGGCGGGGCCCAGGTAGTGGGCCTGGTGAGAGACCTGGCCCACCCCTCGCTTCTCCGCATGGAGGGGAAGCTGGAACTGGTGACGGCTGTGCTGGGCTCGGTAGAGGACTTCCCTCTCCTGGAGCGGGTGCTGAACGAGTACGAGATTGATAGCTGCTTCCACCTGGCAGCCCAGTCCATCGTGGGCGCTGCGCACCGCTCTCCCCTTTCCACCTTCAGGAGCAATATCGAGGGGACCTGGAACCTGCTTGAGGCCTGCCGCACGGCCCCCGGGCTGGAGCGCGTGGTGGTGGCCTCGAGCGATAAGGCTTACGGCAGCCACGAGACCCTTCCCTACCGGGAGGACTTTGAGCTCCGCGGCCGACACCCTTACGACGCGTCGAAATCCTGCGCAGACCTCTTGGCCCAGACCTATTACCACACCTACGGCCTGCTCCTTGCCGTCGCGCGCTGCGGCAACATCTTCGGCGGCGGGGACTTCAACTTCAGCCGGATCGTGCCCGAGACCATGCGGGCAATCATCCAGGGGAGGCCGCCTGTGCTCCGCTCCGATGGCACCTTCATCCGGGATTACTTTTACGTTAAGGATGCCGTCCGCTCTTATCTCCTCCTGGCTCAGGCACTCGACCGGGAGGGGGTGAGGGGCGAGGCGTTTAACTTCGGGAGCGAGGAGCCGGTGAGCGTGCTGGAGCTGGTCCAAAGGATAACCGCGGTGGCCGGCGTGCCTCACCTGAAACCGGAGGTCCTTGCCGAGGCCAAGGCGGAGATCAAGGAACAGTATCTCGCCTGCGAAAAAGCCAGGGAGCGCTTAGGCTGGAAGCCCGCATGGGGCCTGGATGAAGGGCTCAGGGAATCCTACGAATGGTACAAGGCCTTCTTCGGAAAGGGTAGCCTCAAGGGATGAGGGCTGTCGTCTGCCTCCCCACCCGGAACGAGCGCGAGAGCATAGAGGGTATGGTCGAAGCTGTTCGGGCCTTGGGGCTGGACCTTTTCATCAGCGACGAGAACTCCACGGACGGCACTCTTGCGATAGCGCGGCGCCTCGGCGTCCCCGCTCATCAGCGCAATGGCTCGGGAAAGGGAAAAGGGATCCAGAAGGCTCTCGAGGTGGCCGTGAGGGAAGGCTATGAGGTTATCGTCCTCATCGATTGCGATCACTCCTATCCTGTGGACCGTATTCCAGAGCTCATCGCATACATGAGGAACTACGACATGGTGGTCGGCTCCCGGCGCATGGGCGACATCCCCCTCTCGCACCGCCTGGTCAACATCCTCCACACACAAAGCATAAACCTCCTTTTCGGAAGCCGCCTGAAAGACATAAACTCCGGTCTCCGAGCGCTTCGGGTTGAGAAGTTTGCGGGCGGGGTGACGGCGGCAGGGTTCGACGTGGAAGCGCAGCTCACCTGCCTCGCCCTGCGGCAGGGCCTCAGGGTGAAGGAGGTGCCCGTGTGGTACCGAAGGCGCCGGGGAGAGTCCAAGATAAGGGCTTGGGATACCTGGGTCATCCTCAGGCGAATTATCTCGGAAAGACTGCGCAGAAAGCCCCTTGAGACCCTTTTTGAGAGCTAGGACCCTGAGCGCTTTCCCAGGCTTTTCACTTTGAAGCCGCCGCCCAGGAGTCTCACCTCATAGAGCTCATCAAAGCCCTCCTCAAAGGAGGGGGGCTCAAGGATTGAGAAGGTTGAATGAATGGCCACCTCGGGCACTCTTTCCCCTGTGCGCCGGGTCCGGTTCCGCTGGAGGCATTCCTCCCTTCCCTCGGCAAGGAAATAGCCGAGAACGCGGGCCTCTGACTCAGCCGCCAGCCTGAAGTAAGCGAGCCTGCTCTCCCGGCTTGGGTTTGTATTGTCAACCACAGTGGGCCTCCCGGCCGCGAGGCTCTCCCTTATTAGGTTCTGCTCCTTATGCCTCTTATTCTTCTTTCTTCCGAACCTGTCCAGGGAAACATGGGCGTGGCTTCGGGAGAATCTCTCGAGGTAGAAACTCGTTTTCCCGGAGGCCTGAGGGCCGATGAGCAGAACCAGCTCCTTCTCCCCCTTCTCCTCGGACAAGAGAAGCTCATTCTCCTCTCAGGTTATAGGAAAAAAGGAAATCGGTAACCCTGCGGTGGGATTGCCTCCGCTCCTGAGCCACTTCTTCAAGGCGCAGTGGCTCAGGAGTATGCGCTGTCTTTACCTTTCACTTTTGGATGATGCGGGGCCTCAGCCTTCAGGGTGAGCTTCTCCCTGAAATAGCTCCTGAAAAGATGGAGGGCGGTCACAGGGTTATGGCCGAGAAGGCGGTCCTTCACGACCAGGGTTGTGGTGTCGGCCTTGGAGGCCCGCTGAAAAAGGATGTCGTGGCCGAGGCAAAGGCCCAAGATTATGTTAAGCTCCGTGCCCTCCCGGTTCAGCACCTCGGCCTGTGCAAGCGGGCTGCACATGATATCCGAGCGCCCTTCCTTCAGCTCCAGGCCGTAAGCCTCGCGGGGAACTTCCCCCACCATGCAGCACACCGAGGCCACCTGAAAGCCGTTCTCCTTGAGAACCTCCGCCAGAAGCTTCCCCTCCTCCCTGAGGCCCACGCAAAAGGCTAGGCCGAGCTTCTCGATCCCCAGAAGGCGCGCGAACTCCATCACCTCTCGCACCCTGGGCCACTCGCCATAACCCGCATTAACCACCTCATCGCAGGCCCAACTTATCCGACTGTAGTCATCCCGGGCCTCATGCTCGGCTACCGTCTCGCCAATGGCCCCAGCATAGTTAACTGTGGGGCAGAAGTCAGGGCGGCGCGCCCTTTGATTTCCCCGCCTGTGGTCGCAGCGGAAAACAGGACACTTAGCGCATTCAGGAATCTCGCTTTCACCCATTTGGTAAGCTCTCCAATATCTTGTGGAATAAAATGGCTCAAAGGGAGAGCCTCGGAGCCCGTTCCCTCACCCACTATCCCGGCTGCTCTCTTCTCTTTTCCCCTTGAGGAACCCGGCCCAGGGGCGCTAGAGCATGAGGCTTCATCCGAAAGGAGAAGCCCTCTTCCTAATATTTATACCACCCAACCGAGGAATCATCAAAGGGAAATGCTCTTGCGCCCCTCTTGCGTAAACTCGAGGCCGGGTTCCTGCGCGAGCTCTTCGGATGAATATATTTGACAAAGACTGAACCCTTTGGCAGAATCGCAATGCCTTCCAGAAGGCGGGTCGAAGGGGAGAGGCCCTTTCCCTGGGTTCCAATCTTTCCGAAGTAAGGATTCATTCTTTGGCCGGGCTTTAAGCTTGGCCCAAGACCTTTCCCTTGGGCTTTCGGTGCGGCACTTGCGGATATTTTCCTTTCCTGAATCCAGGAGCCTCGGGACCAGGTTGACCTCTGCCACATCTGCATGGACATGCTTCTCTTTTGGGCCACGGAGGCTCACGATAAGGGCCTGATAAGCCAAGAAGATAGGGACGGGTATCCCTGCGTGGGAGAAGCTCCCTGAGCCCGCTGTTCCGGGCTGCTCTCAGGGCGACCGAGGGAGGACCTCCAGATGAAGGTGGATTGCGTTGTCAAAGGGGGCAAGGTGGTCACCCCCATGGGTGTCATCATGGGAGGGGTGGCCATAAGCGGGGGAAGTATTGCAGCGGTGGGCCAGGACGGGCTCCTGCCCGAAGGGCGTCGGGTCATAGATGCCGGTGGGAAATTCGTGATGCCGGGTTTCATCGACATGCACTCCCATCTGGGGGCGGGAGGCCCCATGGCGCGCATCGAGACCGATTTCATCTCCGAAACCGAGGCCGCAGTCCACGGGGGAGTGACCTCTTTCCGCTCAATGGTCGCCTCCATGGACCCGTATCTCCCCCAGATAGACGAGATAATCGGCTGGGGCGAGAAGAACTCCCTCGTGGATTTCAGCTTCCACGCGGCCATCGAGGTGGAGGAGCATTTCGAGGAGCTTGATGCTCTCTGCGATAAGGGCATCGGCGGCTTCAAGATGTTCTACACCGCCTACAAAGGGGAGGAGGGGAGAAAGCTGGGGCAGCTCGGGTGCGATGACGGGATGGTCCTGAGAGGTTGCGAGTTCCTGGCTAGGCGCGGATATCCCGCTCTCATCACCTTTCACTGCGAGGAGCAGGACATCATGGACCTCCTCCAGCCCAGGGTTCAGGGCGAGGGGAGGGGAGACCTCGCCGCCTGGACCGACGCCCGTCCCGATTTCATCGAGCCCATGAGCATCGACTCAGCCGCCTGGATAGCCCAGGCCACGGGAGCCAGGATCCACATCGCCCATGTCTCCACGTCCGAGGGGGCTGAGCGCGTCGCCTACTGGAAGGGCAGGGGAATCCAGATATATGGTGAGACCTGCCCCCAGTACCTGGTGCTGACCAAGCGTGATGAGGGCCTGGTGCCATGGGGAAAGATAAACCCGCCACTCAGGGACGCTGAAGATAATGTTCGTCTCTGGGCCGCGCTCAGGGAGGGGACCATCGAGACCATGGGCACCGACAACTGCCCCTATACTCGGGCTGAGAAGGAGCAGGGAGGAGACCTCTGGTCGGCCCTTCCCGGCTATGCCAACGGATGGGAGAGCTGGCTCCCCCTTATGATGACAGAGGGTGTTCTCAAGGGGAGGCTAACCATAGAGCAGATGGTGAAGGTTTGCTCTGAGGGCACGGCCCGCCTCATGGGCACCTATCCCAGGAAGGGGGCTATCATTCCGGGAGCCGATGCCGACCTTGTGCTTGTGGACCCCGAGAGGCAAGGGGTCATCAGCGGGAAGAACCTTCACTCCCGGGCCAAAGAGTGGTGCGTGTATGAGGGAAGGAAAGTGCGAGGGCTTCCCGTGCTCACCATGGTCCGGGGAGAGGTGGTCATGGAAGAAGGGGAGACGGTGGGAAAGCACGGCCACGGCAGGTTCGTCCCCTGTGGCCCCTAGCATACAGGGAGGGGAGGTACGTGAAGCTAGCATGGATAAACCTTCTTCCCCGGGAGACAGAACCCCATATCGGGAAGGACCTATCTCCCGTCTGGGAGGGCTTTGAGAAATACTTCAAGAAGGTTACATCCCGCCGAAAAGACGTCCAGGTAGAGCTCTGCTTTCCAGAGCGCTCTACCTGGACGGTCCACTACCCCTACATAGAGTTTCTCAATAACCGCTGGTTTGTGGAGAGGGCTTTTGGGGCGGTTAAGGAAGGGGCGGATGCCGTGGTGGTGGGCGCGGCCACGGACACGGGGCTGCAATACCTGAGGGAGGCCCTCAAGGTTCCGGTTGTGGGCATCTCTGAATCCGCCTTCCTCCTGGCCTGCACGCTTGGGAGCCGTTTTGCGGGAATCACCGTCTTCCGCCGGCTCATTCCGCCCAAGGAGCGAAACATAAGGGCCTATGGCCTTGAGGCGCGGGCCATTGCCCGGGAGCCCATCCGGAGCTGCGAGCTCACCTTTGATGACGTGGCGGGTCTCTTTGATGAGAAAGTGGTGAAGGGGTCGATCATCCCAAAATTTGAGGCCGTGGCCAAGGCCTGCATAGAGGATGGCGCGGAGGTCGTGATCTGCGACGACGCCTGGCTCGCGCCCTCCCTCGTTCTCTTTGATTACACTAAAGTGCCGGGCACAGAGGTGCCCGTACTCGATGCAGCAGGGGTGGCCATAAAGTTCGCCGAAATCCTCTGCGACCTGAGGGCACTTGAGGGCCTTGAGACGAGCCGCGCCCTCACTTACTCTTGCGCCACCGAGGAGGAACTTGAGAGAGCGAGGAAGATCTACCTGAGCTGATGCCTGAAGCCTGGCGACGAGGCCGAGTCGCGAAAGTCGCCACAGAGCGAACTAGCATCTCGCGCCCGGCCTTTTCATTTCGCCCTCTCCCTGAGGCCGTTGGTTTCTGAGGTTTCCTGGCAGGAGAGATGGCTTCGAGAAATTTTTTTCGAAATCCAAAAAATACTTGACATTCAGGCCTTAGAGATATTAGAAAGCATTATCTCCTTTCCGGGGGTTAAGGGCCAACTAATAAGTATCTTCCTCGGCAAACATAAAAAGCTCCCTTAACTCGTCAATCATAGGGGTGCGGGGTTTTCGGGGCCTCTTTTTTTCTGAGTTCCTGTGACCCCATGCTTCCCTTGATTTGCTCGCGGTGGCAGGGAAAGAGCGCGGGCTCGCTCGAGAACGAGACGGTCGCGAGAGGGCTTTCATCCCCTCGATGAAGGGAAATCCTGAAACGGCATGTCCCCCTCCGGAGGTCAACGCTCACGTGATCCCATTGTCCTTGATATGAAGAACATTGAGGAGGTCATGCACGGCAAAAAGGAAGCCGCGGCCTGGAAGGGCCGTGGAAACAAGGGGGACCGGAGCGCGATGAGCCGGGGTGCTCCCGCTCAGTCAGTACAGATGGCGCGCTGCAAGGGCGTGAGGAATTCTTTGGGAACGATTTTCAAGGTTACGACCAGACACGCAGTCTGTGCCGCAGTATATTTGGCTGAAAATGCAGTGGATAAGACTGTTACTGCGGATGAAATATCGCGCAACAGAAATATCCCGATCACTTACCTGCCAAGAATCTTGAGCAAGATGGCGAAAGCCGGAATTATCAAATCGTTTCACGGGGGCAGGGAAAAGGGATACAGGATAATACGTGGGATAGGCACTATCTCTCTTTTTGAGATTTTCGACCTCTTCGAAGGGTGGTCCCAGAAGGGTTGTCTTCTTTGCCCGGGGGATAAGAATTGTGACTGCGCGGTGCCATACTACTGCGAAACTATCAAGGACCGAATGTTTGAGCCTTTGAGGCACGTAACTTTGGGAGATCTCTGCGATCGGAATCAAAAGTTTGTAAAGAAGAAGATAATGAAGGCATAATTTTTTTATGCTCAATATGACCAATTTTGTAATATTACTTATTCAGTCATCATGAAAAAGTTAAGGGAGCTGGCGAAAAATCCGCCCTTTTCACAATTCTAGAAGGAGAACTGCGGAAAAATGGCGTCCATTCACAAGAACTATCTACGGATAACATTGACGCCCACAATTTGCGGCGTTGTCCTCATCCTGGTGAATTACCTCGCGCCCTATCGCGGGTTTTATTCCACTCCTGAAAAGACTTTCTATATACCCGCAATGGCGCTTGTCTTCATGGTGGCTTTCAACGCCATTCTGTTAATCTCCAAGTTTTTTCCCGAGCGCTTCTCGCGTGAAAGAATCATGTACCTGAGCGACGTTTTCAGCATGGCTATTCTGACTTTGCTGGCTTATGAGGTGCTGACCAATCGCGCGCCATTTCTGAAGCAGCTCAAGTCCCCTATTTTCCCTTCCCTCAATCATGTCGTGGACACTTTTCATGAGGATTTCGTGTTGCTCCTGTGGGACTGCACCACGGCCAGTTTGGGGATCGTTCTGACGGGCTGGTTGACCGGCATTGTCATTGCCGCTCCCCTGGGGATCTTCCTCGGATGGAGTAAATATATGATGCGGGTGGTCAACCCCTTCCTCCGCATCGCCAACGCCATACCGGTGCCTACATGGATCCCCATACTGATCGTTGCCATGCCGACCCTGTGGTGGTCCATGTCGATGCTCCTTTTCATAGGGACTTTCTTTGCAGTGCTCAACAATACCATTCTGGGCATCCGCAATATAGACCGGCGCTATGTGGAGGCCGGTGAGATGTTGGGCTCCACGGAAAGGCAGATCCTATGGCGCATCGCCGTGCCGTTCGCCATGCCGAACATCTTTGCCGGGATACTGACGGGTTGGATTTTGTGCATCATGCTTGTGATCATTGCGGAGATGATAGGTGCGAGCACCGGCATCGGGTGGTACCTCATGTACACGAGAGGATGGGGTGAGTACCGGAAGGTGATAGCGGGGATGCTGTGGAGCGGCATCATAGGCCTTGCCGGGTACGAGGCTATACGGGCTGTAGAATCGCGTCTGCTGCGCTGGCGGGTCGGAATCGTTCGATAGGGCTTGCCTTCGCGAAAGGAGGTGAGAGCTCAAGGGAGATGACATTCGGGAGGTGATTTTTGTAAGTGCTGGTGGTCTCTATTATTAGTGGATGACTCGGCAGGGTGAAGGCGACAACTGAAGGAGGAAGATGCTATGAGAGGAGAGATCAGTCGCCGAGGGTTTCTGAAGGGAGCGGCAGCTTCGGCCGGTATTGCAGGTTTGGGGGGAGCCGGCCTGCTGCACGGCCTTGGAGGGGAGAGCAAAGCCGCCTCTGAAATTACCCACCCCACGCTCGCGGTCTTTCCCACCGCCATGTGCCACGCCCCCATGCGGATGATGTATGAGAAGGGCTTCTACAAGAAGCATGGTCCGGAGAACTTCAGCCTCACGATCCTCTCTGATTGGGATCCGGTCAGGGAGGGGCTCATCGGGGGTAAGCTGCACTATGCCTATAGCGGGGGCCTCGAGGGCGTCATCCAGGTCGACCGGGGGATGCCCTTCAAATGGACAGGTGGAGTGCACACGGGCTGCATCCTGACGGGTGCACAGCCTGAAATTAAGCACTATAGGGATTTGAAGGGAAAGAAGATCGCGGTGAATGTATTGGGTTCCTTCCCCTACTTCATTACCATGAGCCAGTTATATGAAGCCGGCCTGGACCCTTGGAAGGATGCCAAGATTCTCGTGGTATCTCCTCCCGATATGATCCCGGCCTTCAGGCAGAGGAAGGTTGACGCGATCACCATGTGGGACCCCATCGTGCCGCTTCTGGCTGAGCTCAACATTCCCCACAACGTCATCTTCGACAACAGCAAGACCGAGGGCTGGGCGGACAAGATCTGCTGCTTCGGCATGATGCCCGGGTACATGGTCGAGGAGCACCCGGGCATGGTATGGCAGTTCAATAAATCCATCGAAGCGGCGAGCCACTGGCTCGCCGAGAGCGATGATAACATCCGGGAGTGCGTCGACATCCAGATAAAGAAGAAATACGCACCTGGCGTGGCAAAGGCCGACTTCCAGTTCAAGCTCATAAAGAGCTATAACTTCGGAGTTGCAGGCGACCAGGATCTCACTTACAGGTCGATCTTATTTTACGTCGGCCTGGCGAAAAAGTTCGGCGCCATCAAGCGCTCCGAGAAAGAGATGGTGGACCTCATATGGAGAGATTACACAAAGCTTCCCAAGGAGCCGGTATAGTTCCGAGGAGATAGCCATGGGGGGTGGCCCAAGGAGCTTATCCTTCCAGGGGCACCGGTATAAGAACGAAGGAGGCAGTTGAGGGAGGAGGATGAGATGAAAGGGCAAATCAGTCGCCGGGGGTTTCTTAAGGGAGCAGTTGCTTCTGCCGGTCTGGCAGGCGCGGGGGGAGCCGGCCTGCTGCACGGCCTCGGAGGGGAGAGCAGCGCGGCCTCCAAGATTGCCAACCCCACGCTCGGGGTCTTTCCCACCGCCATGTGCCACGCGCCCATGCGGATGATGTACGAGAAGGGCTTCTACAAGAAGTATGGTCCGGAGAACTTCCGCCTCACCACCATCTCCGATAGGGATCCCGTCAATGAGGGCCTGATCGGCGGCAAGCTGCAGATGGCCTATGGAGCCGGCCTTGAGGCCCTCATTCTGATCGACCGGGGGATGCCCTTCGTCCTCACGGGCGGCGTCCACACGGGCTGCATCAGGGCGGTGGCCCAGCCGGAAATCCAGAGCTGGAAGGAGTTGAAGGGCAAGACCCTCGCGGTGAACATAATCGGTACTTTCCCGTATTGCATTGCCCTCAGCCAGATCCATGAGGCCGGCCTGGACTACCTTAGGGATGTCAAGATTCTTGTCGTATCTCCTCCCGACATGATCCCGGCCTTCAGACAGAGGAAGGTCGACGCGATCATCATGTGGGACCCCATCCCCATGCTTATCGGCGAGCTCAACATCCCGCACAACATGATCTGGGACATGAGCACGGCCAAGGGCTGGAAGGACATGGTGTGCTGCCAGGTACAGATGACAAGGGAATTCGTCAACGAACACCCCGGCATGGTATGGCAGTTCAACAAATGCCTTGAAGCGGCAAGCCACTGGCTCGCCGAGAGCGATGACAACATCCGGGAGTGCGTCGACATCCAGATAAAGAAGAAATACGTCCCTGGCGTGGCGAAGGCCGACTTCCAGTTCAGGCTCATAAAGAGCTATGACTTTAGCGTTGCTGGAGACCAGGAGCGCACTCTGGAGTCGATTAAATTTTACGGGGAGGTGGGGAAAAAGTTCGGAGCCATCAAAGGGGATGTGAAAGAACTCGTGAAGCGCCTATGGGTAGATTATACAAAGCTTCCCCAAAAGCCCATATGACTTATGGGGGAAAGTCTCTGGTGGGCTGTCCCCGTGGCCGATCCCTCATAAGCCGGATGAGGGTGGAATAAGGACGTGCCTGAGATGAGCGGCGAGCCCATAATCCGCCTTGACGACGTCACGAAGCATTACGGCGCCTTCAGGGTCCTCGAGGGGGTCAGCCTGGATATCCAGGATGGTGATTTCGTCGTCTTCGTGGGCCCCACGGGGTGCGGCCGGACGGTTCTCTTGAGGCTCATCGCGGGCTTCGAGCAGCCTTCCAGCGGGAGGGTCTATTACAGGGGAGAGCCCGTTATGGGGCCGAGCCCCGAACGGGGAATGATTTACCAGGACGTCCTCTTGTTCCCCTGGATGAAGGTATTGGATAACGTGGTCTATGGCCTCAGGACCAGGGGGTACCCTAGAGAGGAATACGAGAGAGATGGCCGGGAGTGGCTGAGGCGCATCGGCCTCGGGAGGTTCGAGAACAACTATGTCTACGAGCTTTCCGGAGGCATGCAGCAGAGGGTCGGGATTGCCAGAATAATGGTCAACCGCTCCCGTGTGATTCTCTGCGATGAGCCCTTCGGCAGCCTCGACTGGATTGCCAGGGAGGCCCTCCAGGCCGAGTTGCTTAAGGTGTGGGAGAGGACGGACGGCTCACGGGCGGCATCCGCCACCGGTGGCATGGGAGAGGAAACCAAGAGGACCATCATCCACACAACCCACAGTATTGAGGAGGCTGTCTTCCTGGGCCGGAAAGTGCTCATCCTATCCAGCCGGCCGGCGAGCATAATGGAGGTCGTAGATGTCGACCTCCCCGAGCCGCGCTGGAAGGGGGAAGTCCGCTTCACTAAGCGATACGCGGAGCTTGTCGAGTACATCAGCTCAAGGATCGCATAGGAACCATTCTTGGAGATGTAGATGACCGCGATCGTAGAGGCAAGCGACCTTAGAAAGGTTTTTGAGCCCGACATCGTAGCGCTCGATGGGTTCAACCTACAGGTCGAGCAAGGGGATTTCGTAGCTCTCATCGGTCCGAGCGGTTGCGGGAAGACGACCTTCATGCGCATGATCGCGGGCTTCGAGAGCGTGACGGGAGGCTCGCTGCTTTTCGAGGGGAGCCCTGTTGAGGGGCCGGATTATAACCGGGGCGTCGTTTTTCAGGACATACGCCTTTTCCCCTTCCTGAGCATCGAGGACAACATCCGGTACGGGATTGACACGAGGGGAGTTAATTCTGATAAACGGGAAAGGATATTCCAGGAAATCGTCGAGAAATTCCAGCTGAGAGAGTTTCTGCCTTTTTACTCGCATGCCGTATCCCTCGGGACGCAGCAGAAGGTTGGGATGGCGAGGGTGCTGGCCAATGACCCAGACCTCATCATGTGTGATGAGCCCTTCAACAGCCTCGACTGGCGCACAAGGGATCAACTCCAGAGGCAGCTCCTGGAGCTCTGGCTTGAGAGGCGAATGACGGTAATCTACGTGACCCATAACGTCAGGGAGGCCGTCTATCTGGCGAAACGCGTGGTTGTCTTCACCGTCAGGCCCGGAAAGGTGAAAGAAGTTATCGAAATCGACCTGCCGGATGCCAGATGGGAGCCCGAGGTTCGACTCAGCCAGAGGTTCCTCGACCTCGTACGCCAGACAGCGGATTCGCTGAAGGATGAAGTGATAAAGGGCAGAGAGCTCGAGAGTATAGTGGGCTACTAAGAAGGGGATGGAAGATGGATAGAGTCCTGATGGTGGACCCGGAAAATTGCACCGCATGCAGCATCTGCGAACTCGTCTGTTCCTTTGAGCACCACGGCCAGTACAACCCCAAGAAGTCCTATATCAGGGTGAGCAAGAATCGTGAACTCGGAGTTCACCTGCCGCTCCTGACGGCTAGCTGCGACCTCTGCGGGGGAGACGAGAAGTGCGCTCTCTGGTGCCCCACCGAGTGCATAAAATTCGTTCCCCTCAAGGAGGCTGCCCAAGGGCGGAGGGGCTTGAAGCTCTCTCCCTATCCCTCTCCCCTTCTTGCAAGCTAGTCGGGCGGAAAAAGAGGAGGAGTTCGCGATGAGTCTCAAGGGCTGGAAAGGCAAGACTCTCAGAGTGGACCTGGGGACGGGGAAGTCGCGGGTGGAGGAGACGAGGAAGGACCTTCGCGAGGGCTATATCGGCGGCCGGGGCATGAACGCCCGGCTACTCTATGAAGAGGTTCCAGCCGGTGCCGACCCTCTTGGCCCTGAGAATAAGCTCTTCATCGCGCCCGGCCCCTTGAGCGGGACCATAGCACCGGGGAGCCAGAGGTTCACCATCACGGCCAAATCTCCACTGTCGGGCTTTTTGGGTGATTCCAACGGGGGCGGCTATTTCGGGGCCGAGATGAAATATGCGGGATATGACTGCATCATCGTGGAGGGAGTCTCTGAGAAGCCCTGCTACATCTTTATCGAAGACGGGAGAGTGGAGGTACGCGATGCCTCCCATCTTTGGGGGAAGATGGTTGGGGAGACGCAGGGGCTCCTGAGAGGGGAGCTCGGCGGCTCTGACCTGGGGATTATGTGTATAGGGCCTGCGGGAGAGAAACTCGTCAAGATTGCCGGTATTCTCACCGATGTCGGTCGCATGTCCGCCCGGACGGGCATGGGGGCTGTCATGGGCTCAAAGCGCCTCAAGGCCATAGTCGTGAGGGGCACGGGCGGGGTGGAGGTGGCCGATAACGCCGCCCTTGAGCGGGCCTATCGCCTCATCGTGGAAAGCTGGGAGGAGAACAAGGAATTTCATGAAATGTATAAGAGGTGGGGTACCGTGGGCATAATCCCCCTCTATAACAAGCTCGGCGTCCTCCCCAGCTATAACTACAGGCAGGCCACCTACCCGGATATTGATGCCATAAACCAGGAGAGCCTCTTCAAGGGACATCATGTAATGAAGCGTGCCTGTTTCTCCTGCCCCCTTGCCTGCTCGCACACCTTCGCGGTGGAGGCGGGCCCCCACGCGGGAGCTCTTGCCGAGAGCATTCAGCTCGGCCCCCTGGAGCACTTCACGAGTCGTATTGGCAATAATGACCTCAGCCTTGTGGTCAGGGCCCAGCAGCTTGTCAATGATTACGGTGTGGATGTCATGGACATGTGCGCCCTGATAGGCATGGCCATGGAGTGCTACGAGCAAGGGATATTGAAGAAAGAGGATCTGGGTGGCCTGGATCTCACCTGGGGCAATGGCCCGGCCATCCTGAGCCTCATCGAGATGACCGGCTCCCGTGAGGAAGGTCTGGGAGACACTCTGGCCGAAGGCCTGCGCTCTGCGGGGGAGAAGATAGGGAAGGGAGCCGAGCGCTATGCCCTACACGTGAAGGGGATCAGCCTCTCGACGGCTGACCCCCGGGGGAGCGACGGCTGGGGCTTCGCCTATGCCGTGGCGAGCCGCGGCGGGGACCACTGCCGTAGCATCCTCTTCTGCGAGCGGACTTGGGATCAGGCCCTGCATGAAGAGCTTCCCGATCACTACAAGGCGCTTGATCCTTACTCCTCAGAAGGAAAGCCCTATCTCGTCAAGTGGCATGAGGACCTCAGGGCAGCACAGAACTGCCTTGAGCTGTGCATCTTCACCGCCATGTACGGCACGGCCATGCTGCCCAAGACCCAGGCGGCGGTTTTAGGGGCCGTCACGGGAATGGACCTAGATGCGGCTGAGTTCATGCGGGTTGGCGAGCGGATAAATAACCTTGAGAGGGCCTTTAACGTGAGGGAGGGGCTGAGCCGCAAAGATGACACCTTTCCCGAGCGCTACCTCAAAGAGCCCCTCCCCGACGGGCCGGCCAAGGGAAGAGTGATAAATCTCGAGCCCATGCTCGATGAGTACTATGAGCTCAGGGGCTGGGAGAAGGAGACGGGCTATCCCAAAAGAAGCAAACTCCTTGAGCTCGGCCTCGGGGACGTGGCCTCAGAGCTTGAGGCCATGGGAAGGCTCGGGAGGGAGTGATTGGCCCCGGGGCTTAAAGGCGAGAAGGCTAGAGAGCCGGACGTTCTCTTCGGGCTTTAGCCCCTGGGAGGGAACTGAGAGAGAAAAAAGAGACTGCCAGGGGCTTCTTCTCCGTTATTTTGGATGGTGTTCAGCCGCCTTTTTCCTTCCCGAAGCGCAAAGGTTAGAGTGTCTCGCCTTTGCAATGAAAACTCAGCTAAGATTTGCCGTCAAGGATGAGGGAGGCTGGAGCCACGTCCCTAAGATTGCTTTTCCTTCGCTTATCTAGCGTGAGCAGGGTTTCTCTTGAGGGGAGGATTTCAAATTGACGCCCGACGTGGAAAAGAAGCGCATCTTTGTGGAGGATAGCCTCTGCAATGGGTGCCGGATGTGCGAGATGATATGCTGCTTTCAGATGAATGGCTACTTCAACCCTCTTGAGGCCAACGTGCGGGTTGTCCATCAGGAAGAGAAGGGGCTTAACACGCCTCTTGTGAGTTGCGATGTTGACCCCTATCCCAACTGTCGTGAGCTTCCCCGCTGCGTCAAGTATTGCCCCACCGGGGCCCTTGTCTGGCAGAAAAGGGATGACTTTGCCGGGATGGTTCTCACCTTCAGGCGTCAGCGCGAGAGTCGTCCCTCCTACAAGGCTAGAGCGCCCTGGTGTCTGCGTTAGGGAGGGGAGGGGATTATGATGAAGGGTTGGAAAGGTAAGATCCTCAGGGTTGACCTGAGCGCGGAGAAGATAACGGAGGAGCCCCTCTCAGAGGAAGTTGCCCGCAACTACATAGGCGGCCGGGGCCTCAACATGAAAATTCTCTATGACGAGGTTCCAGTGGGGGCCGACCCCCTTGGCCCCGAGAATGCCCTGATATTCGGCACTGGCCCCCTGAACGGCACGCCCATAGGCATGGGCCGGATGACTGTGACCTGTAAATCTCCGGCCACCGGCCTCATTATGGAGGGAAACTCGGGCAAGTTCTTCGCGCCCACGCTCAAGTTTGCCGGCTATGACGCCATAGTTTTCAAGGGAAAGGCGAGGCGACCGGTATACCTCTGGCTCAATGACGGAAAGGCCGAGCTAAGGGATGCATCCCATCTCTGGGGCAAGACCACCTTCGAGACAGACCGCCTCATCAAGCAGGAACTCGGGGATGATGAGGTTCACCTTCGCTACATAGGCCCCGGCGGCGAGAACCTCTCCCCCCTCGCGGTTATCCTCGGGAACATCGGTAACTCGGGCGGACGGGGAGGGGCCGGGGCGGTCATGGGCTCTAAGAACCTCAAGGCCATCGCGGTCAAGGGCACGGGCGGGGTGGATATCGCCGACCCCAAGGGCTTCTTGGAGGCCCTGGATGACATCTATGAGGAGCTCAACTACCGCACGACCCGCGACCCCTATGTCAGGCCCTGGCAGATTTACGGGACCATGTATGTGCCCACTGTGACCTCCGCCTTCGGCGCTTTCATGACGAGTAACGCCCGGGAGGGCCTCTTCCCTGAGGGCTTGGATGAGATCCGGGGCGAGCGCCTTCAGCGCGATTTCGTGAGGGGGCCCCTTGCGGACTTCTGCTGTCCCTACGCCTCCTGCATCCACTGGATGGAGGCCAGAGGAACCCCCTGGGGCGACCTCTCCTTCCAGGGAATCCAGGCGGGAACCCAGATAAGCATCGGTGCCTGGCTCAAGATAAGCGACATTCACGGCGTGTTCAAGATCCACGAGCTCTGCAACGAACTGGGCCTGTGCTACATCTCCATGGGCACGCTTCTTGGCTGGGCCATGGAGGCTTATGAGAAGGGCCTCATAAGCCAGGAGGATACAGACGGCATCCCCCTGGAATTCGGAAACGCCCCGGCCGCCATCCAGATGGTCGAGAAGATAGCCTACAGGCGGGGGTTTGGCGCCATCCTGGCCGACGGGGTCAAAAAGGCCTCAGAGCAGGTTGGGAAGGGGAGCGAGGAGTTCGCCCTCGAGGTGAAGGGGCTCGATTTCACCGCCATAGAGCCCAGGGCCTTCTTCCACGTGGCCCTCGCCTACGCGGTGAATGACATGGGTGCTGACCATGAGCGCATCCATGTGCCCTATCCTCCGGTGCTCGCCTTGATTTCAAAGGAGATCCTGGATGAGCTTCCCTTCGATATAGGCAAGGCCTTCGCCCGCCAGAGCCCCGAGAGTAAGGGAAAGCTCGTCAAGTGGATGTTCGATAGCCGGGCGGCGCTTAACTGTCTTGAGACCTGCGTTTTCACCAACCGAGGCAAGCTCTATGTTGATTTCCGTCCATATGCCAAGGCCCTGACCGCGGCGACCGGTGTGGAGTTCAGTTATAAAGACCTCTGGAAGGCGGGTGAGAGAATCTGCAACCTGGAGAGGAGCTTCAATGTGCGGGAAGGGGCTCGCCGCAAGGACGACCGGCTTCCCAAGAGGTTCCTGGAGGAACCCTTCGCCGAGGGGGGAAGCAAGGGGGTAACGGTTCCCCTCGAGCCTATGCTGGATGAGTACTACGAGGCACGGGGCTGGGATAAGGAGACGGGCATCCCCACGCGGGAGAAGCTCCTTGAGCTCGGACTCAAGGATGTGGCCGATGAGCTTGAGAGGTACCGGTAAGGAGGGAGCGCCTTATGCCTAAGGTCACCTGCAACTACGGGGTTCACTTCTCCGAGCTGGCCGGCAAGCTCCGGGAGACGGTGCAACTCAAGGGCGAGACCCTGGGAGAGCTCATAAAGCAGCTAGACGAGAGATATGAGGGCTTCTCTCTCCAGGTCGTGAACCCGAAGGAGGGACGACTCTATACCTTCAACGCCATCCTGATAGAGAGGCCCGGGGAGGCCACGACCGGCATCTTTGACCTCGGCGCAAAGCTCGGTGAGGGAGATGTCCTGACCTTCTTCTGAGAGGGGGGGCCTGAGGACTGAAAAGGGAGCCTCGGAGAAGGGGGCGGCATCTTTACAAGGCTGCCCGCAGGGCAGCCCAGGTAGGAGCTTGAGCTGGAGGCGAGAGTTATGAGAACCTCCTATCCCACGCTTGCCTTTGGCCTTTTGATTCTCTATCAGATGGCTGTGTCGAATGCGAGATTTTTCCTGTTTCTCTCAAACACAATCGAAAGGGGGTGTTGAAGGGTATCGACATTATTGTGGTGGTTTAAAGGGGCCTCAACGAAACGGAAGAGGAGAGGAGACATGTCTACAAGAAAGATTTCTTACCTCCTTTTCACCTTGCTTATCGCCGCCGCATTCCTGGTCTCGAGTTCAATCCCTTCTGCGACCGCGCAATTTGATGAGAGGACGACCAAGCTCATTGAAGGGGCCAAGAAGGAAGGAATGGTAAGCTATCTCACCTGCCTCATCAGGCCGCCGACAAACCAGAGGCTCGCCGCGGCGTTCAAGAAGAAGTACAACCTTGGGGATGACTTCAAGGTCCAGCACGCCATGAAGGGCACCGGTGCGATAGCGGCCCTCATGGTGGAAGAGTTCAGGTCCGGCAGAGTTACGATAGATGTCCTCACATCTGCAACACCTGAGATGTGGATAATAGCCGAAAAGAACGGCTGGCTCATGGCCTATGAGTCCCCCGAGTGGATGCCATTACCAAGAGCAGGCGAAAGCCCTCGGCATACCGATGCGCCTCCCCCACTGGGGGGTGAACTTCGCCCACCAGTTTCCGCCCGCCTGGAACAAAAAGTATATAAAGGCTGATATAAAGGGGTACGCAGACCTCTTGAACCCGGCCCTCAAGGGCAAGACCATATTCCCCGACCTCGTGAAATCCCTCTCCCAGCTCGAGCTATCCATGGATATAGAGAAGAGGATGGGCGAGGGTTTCATTCAGAAGTTCAAAGACGTGACAGAGCCTGCCATATATTTCCGCTCCGCTGAGATGGTCGAAAAGATGCTCACAGGGGAATACCCCCTGACCATCATGGTGGAGGCGAGCCGCCTGTGGGATGCATGGAGGAGGATGCCCGAGGAGGACTTCGGGGTCGTATTTCCCAAGGAAGGGCTGGCACTCCTTCCCGTGCCAATGGGCATTCCCGCCAAGGCGCCGCATCCGAATGCGGCGAAGCTCTTCCAGGACTTCATCCTCAGCAGGGAGGGGGCGCAGATCATCGAGGACGGTGAGATACAGCGAATCTTCAGAAGCGATATCAAGGTACCCAAGGGCTCCGAGTGGCTCCTTCCCTCCTATAAGAACCTGACAGTGCTACCCCTTGACTTCACGCAGATAAGCCCCGGAGATAGGGCGGCGTTCAGGGAGAAATTCCGCAAGATATTCGGAAAATAGCTGAAGGAGGTTTCTGCAGGGGGCCAGACATACCCTCTTGTTTGGCCCCCTGTCAAACTGATTCAGTCTCCCCATGAAGAGGGGGGATATTGCCTGAAGAAGGTCAGCTTAAATCAGGAGGTTGTTGTTCTCGGCCTGGTGGCCCTCATAGTGGCCTTCCTCATCCTTTTCCCGGTCGTCAGCCTGATGCTGAAAAGCTTCAAATTAGCGACACTGAAGATAGAAGAACCCTTCACCCTAAGAAATTATATTTACCTTTTCACCAGCCCCAGGCTGCTGAGGTCTTTCTACAACACGATATTTACAAGCTCCTTTGCGACACTCGTGGCTGCTTTCTTGGCCCTCTCCCTGGCGTGGATAAACGCCAGGACGAACACCCCACTCGTCAACCTCCTTGAACCGCTCAACATCATACCCTTCTTCCTCTCCCCGTACGTGGGGGCCATTGCGTGGACATACCTCGCCTCGCCAAAGGTGGGACTGCTCAACCATTTTCTTATGGACACCTTTCATCTGGCAGAGCCTCCATTGAATGTCTATTCACTCTGGGGAATAGCCTGGGTTCAAGCCCTATTCTTCATGCCCATCATGTATCTTTTTGTTATAGGGGCTCTGAGAAGGATAGACCCAGCCCTTGAGGAATCAGCGCGAATAAGCGGCTCGGGCCAGCTGGGGACGATGTGCCGCATTACCCTCCCATTGACCACACCGGGTATACTCTCCGGCCTCATATTCATATTTGTCTCCAGTGCCGGTGAGTTCGGTGTGCCCCTTGCACTCGGAAGCCCATTTTTCATCGAAACCCTCAGCACGGAGATCTTCTCATTTGTTCAGGAGTTTCCCGCAAACTACAATATGGGAGCATCTGTGGCCTCCAGCCTAATGCTCATAACAATCAGTCTGATCTACTTACAGAGGAGGATAATACTGCCAAGGCAATATACTACCATCACGGGCAAAGGATATAGGCCCCATGTGCTTGACCTGGGAAGATTCAAATATATAACCCTTTCCTTCAACCTCGCCTATATCCTGGTGGCGGTAATCTTACCCATCGCTACCCTTTTCATCGTATCCATACACAGATACTGGAATGGGAAGATCAATCTTGATATCCTGACACTAGAGAACTACAGGCACACGCTGACCAGCCAGATTGCCAGGCTCGGGCTAAGCAATAGTTTCAAACTCGCCTTAGTAGGGGCGACCCTCTGCATGATCATAGCTTTCGTCAGCTCCTATGCCATATACAGGGGAAGGCTGAGGGGAAGGGGGGCCCTCGACTTCCTCAGCACCATGCCCGTCGGCGTCCCTGGCATCGTAATGGCCATGGGCATCCTTTTGGCATACATCCGAACACCGCTATACGGTACCCTCTGGATCATCCTGGTGGGATACATATCGCGCTTTATCCCCTACGGTCAGAGGAGTGTGACGACGGCTCTTCTCTCCCTCTCGGCTGAGCTCGAGGAGAGCTCCCGCACGTGCGGAGCCTCTTGGATTCACACTATGCGCAGAATCACTATCCCCCTCCTCAAGCCGGGGATATTTGCGGGATGGATAATGCTTTTTGTCATCTTTCTGCGCGAATTCCCCATATCCGTCCTCCTGTATAAGGGTGGGACCGAGGTGCTGTCGGTCGCCATATACTATTTTTATGAGAATGAGCCCATTGCCGCGACGGCCACCCTCTGTATGATCCAGGTCTTGATCCTGCTGGGGGTTTTCGTCATCTTCAGGAGGCTGGCCCGCATAGGAGATATAACATAGCTGAGGAGGTGAAACATGAACCCACTTGAAAACCCTCTATCCGTTGACCTTGAGAAGTGCAATGGCTGCGCTATTTGCGAAGCGGTCTGCGCCATGGAGAAGGGAGTCGATGCGGGGGAGTCGAGGATAAAAATTTTGAGGACAGAAGAAATGGGAATTTTCTTCCCCGTTATAACCATCGAGTGTGACCTCTGCGATGGAGCACCGAAGTGCGAGGAGCATTGCCCCCCGAAGGCGCTCAAATTCGTGGCCTTGGATGAGGCCCTTCGTATGAGAAAAAAGATGCAGCTCCAGACGCTATTCAGCCCGGTCGTAGAGCCCTAGGATTCTCTCGCCTTCTTGAGGAGTGCCATGATGGATTACGGAAAATCACGCGGCGGTTGGATGGGAAAGGTTCTGGTCGTGGACCTCACGGCCCAGAGGGTCGATACGGTTCCCTTGGAGAAGCCACTTGCAGAGAACTACATCGGCGGCAGGGGATTCACCTCTAAGAAACTGTATGACCTGCTCGGACCCAAGACGGACGCCCTGGGTCCGGATAACGTGCTGCTTTTCGCCGCCGGCCCCCTCGTGGGCACGCCCGCGCCTTCGGGAACCAGGTGGACCGTGGCGGCGAAGTCGCCGCTGACGGGCGCCGTTGGAGATGGGAACGGAGGCGGCTTTTTGGGATTAGAGCTCAAAAGGGCCGGCTTTGACGGTGTGGTCATAAAAGGCGTTTCGGAGCGTCCCGTGTATTTAGCGATTTCGGGCGAGGATGTCAGGCTCATGGATGCGAGTCACCTCTGGGGGCTGGAGGTCGCAGCCGCGGAGAGGGCCATAAGGAGCGAGCTGCGGAACCCCAACGTTCATATTGCCAGTATAGGCCCCGGCGGCGAGAAACTGGTCAGGTTCGCAACGGTGATAAGCGATAACGCCAGGGGTGCAGGAAGATGCGGGATGGGCGCCGTGATGGGGTCTAAGAGGCTGAAGGCCGTCGCCATCACGGGGAAGGGGAGCGTCAAGGTGGCCGACCCGGCTAGGCTTGAGAAGTTCATCCAGAGCTACAAGACGACCCTCATGGAGGGAGACTACTACGAGCTCATGTCCACTTACGGAACCCCTTATAATATTACCCACCGCAACAGGATCGGGGTGCTCGGGACCAGGAACCATCAGACAACGGTCTTTGAAGGAGTTGAAAAGCTCACGGCCGAACGCCTTGAGGAGAGCTATTTTGTAAAAAGCAAAGCCTGCTTCAGTTGCCCTCTCGCCTGTAACCACTATTTCATCGGCTTCGGACCGGGCGGGCCTTTCTACGGCTCAAAGCTTGAATTTGCCGCCACCGGCCATCTGGGAGCCATGTGCGGAAACAGCGACCTCGGCAGCGTCGTGCAGGGCGTCATCCTTGCTAACAAGTACGGGATCGACATCATCTCCACCGGTTCAACCATCGCCTATGCCATGGAGTGCTACGAGAGGGGCCTGCTGACAAAGAAAGACACCGACGGCATCGAGCTGACCTGGGGAAACTCTAAGGCCATACTGCAGCTCATAGAGAAGATCGGCAAGAGGGAGGGTTTCGGCGACCTCCTCGCCGAGGGCTCTTACAGGTTCGCCCAGAAGCTGGGCGGCGAGGCGCTGGATTTCGTCCTCCAAGTCAAAGGCATGGAACCGCCGATGAATGACCCCAGAGGTCTCCATGGCTACGGATTGGGGTATGCTGTGGCGAGCCGGGGAGGTGACCACTGCCGGGCGACGCCATATGCAGAATTCGGGATATATCCGCCCGCTGAGGTGAAGAAGCTGTTTGGCTCGGAGGAGGCGGCCGACCCGCTCTCTTACAGCAATAAGGGAAGGCTGCTCATATGGTACGAAGATTCTCGGGCTGCTCAGGAAGTTCTTGGGTTATGTAAATTCTTGGGCAGGGTGGAGCTGGGCAAAGCCGATAAGATGGCCGAGCTCTTCAACATCGTGACGGGCCTTGAGGTCGATGGGAAGGAATTGTTCCGAGTAGGGGAGCGCCTGATCAACACCGACAGGATGTTCAACATGCGCGAGGGCTTCACCCGAAAGGACGACACCCTGCCCAAGAGATTTCTGGAGGAGCCATTGACCGAGGGGCCGGCGAAGGGCCAGACAATTAACCTCGAGCCGATGCTGGATGAGTACTACGAACTGAGGGGCTGGGAAAAGGAGACAGGCCTTCCCACTCGTGAGAAGCTCATCGGGCTCGGCCTCGAGGATGTGGCCGGTGAGCTTGAGAAGTACCGCTAGAGGGATTCTTTCCGGAGACTTCCGGAGGGAGGAGCGAGCATGGACGTAAAGGAGCTCTCCGAAGTAGCAGGAAACCTCGCCGACGAGTACCGGTATACACCCTCCAAGAAGGGCTTTCATTGAAGCGAGAGTGTATTCTCCGCGGTCGCGGAAACTCTCGGGCTCGACATAGATAAGAGCCTCGTGCGCATGGCCACTGGCTTCCACGGCGGCGGCGGTGCCCACAAGGAAGTGGTGGCAGAAAAGCCTGAGGATTCAAGGCATTCGGCTTACGCAATCAGCGACACGAGCGTGAGTAAGATGAACCAGGTGGGGAGCCTTTGCGGGGCCCTCGTCTCGGGGATCATGCTGATAGGATATCTCTTCGGCAGGAGGGTCCCCGAGGATGACGTCACCTGTGCGAGCGAGCTCGCCTTCGAGCTCCACAAGAGGTTCCAGGAAACGCTGGGGTCCAGATATTGCAGCGTTCTCAGGCCCTTCCACCACAAAATAAGCGCCGATCCCTCCCGAAATCTTCAGGGGAACTGCGGCGAGGTGTATTGCACGGGAGCAAGGCTCGCAGTTGAGGTCATCCTGAGCGCCCGTGAGATCTGCCCTCTCTGCCCCGAGATAAAGTTCCCCGCTCTTGAAAAGGGAGGCTCTAACTGATTAGGAGGCCCTATCCCACGAGACAGTACACTAAGAAGGAGAAGGGGAGGAAGATGGGGCCGGTTCCCTTGGTTTGAGTAGAGCCGAGAGCTAGATACCTCAGCCGGCCCCGCCTCCAGCGCTCTTGTAGGCCATAAAGGCTATAGCCGCGGCAAGGAGCGCTATGCCGTAGAGTCCTATATTTCGCCTGGGGTGCAGCAGAGTTCCCTTGCCACCACAACATCGCTTCCGCGGAACTCCGCTCTGCAATTGGTCACGAGGCTCACATCATCGCCATTAGTTCTCACTATGGCCGTATTCTAGCACGCCGCATCGACCGAGTTCCCGATGGCTCTTGATTTGGCCGAGCCCCCCCGAAGGCATTTCCAGGCGTCGCCCGAAGTTCGGCGGGGAAATTCGACCGAAAAATTTGACATTCACTCTAATTCTTGGTAATAAAAAGTGGACTATCCTTAGACGGTCTTGCGAGAGAGTGGGCATTTTAGAGCTTTTTTGAAGGGTTGCCCGCGATCTCCTGCTTCCACCAACTGATCTCAGCCGGACCAAGGGGAAGGTGGCTATCCATGGCCGCCGATGATCATATCTTGGAGCTAAGGGACATCAGCCTGTCCTTTGACTCCACCCCCGTTCTGCAGCATTTCAACCTGAAGGTAGGTAGGGGGGAGTTCATCGCGCTCGTGGGTCCCACTGGCTGCGCTAAGACCGTGCTCCTTCGCCTCATAGCCGGGTTTGACCGTCCCTCGGGAGGCCAGGTGCTTTATGAGGGAAGGCCTGTCACAGGGCCAAGTTTCCGGCGGGGGATGATCTACCAGGCCTATGTGAACTATCTGGACCTTCCTGACGAGCCTCTTTAGTCAGAAGGAGAAGGCTGAGAGCAGTCTCTAAGGGACTCGAGCAGAGATCCACTCAAGGGGGGGTGGGGTACAGTGAGGCTGTACCTCACCCCTAATTTTTGGGGCCTTGTGGGGGTGAAGACGTTATGTGAGCCCCTCAGCAAACGGGGCCGGGCTTGGAGGGAGAGAGCCATGAGAGCGCCTCATCGGACGCTGGCCCTCGGCCTTTCGGTCTTCTTCCTGGTCGCCTTCGGCCAGGGGGCCATGGCCTACGAGCGCTGTTCGCTTTGCGGCATGGACGTGGATAAGAGTGAGACCGCCTATTACGTCAGGGTTGAGAGCGGAAGGGTGTATCCCCTCTGCAGCCTACAGTGCGTCCACGTGCTGATGATGAACGTAAAGGAGAAGCCCGTTTCCATCCGAACCGAGGACTATCCCACGTCCCGCCTCATCGACGCGAGGGCGGCCCATTTTCTTTGCGAGAGCCGCCTTGTCCCCAAGGGCTCAATGCAGCCCTATATCCTGGCATTCGCCTCCAGGGATAAAGCCGAAAGCTATCAGAAGGAGTACGGCGGGCGGATCCTGGACTTCGATGGCGCAATCGAGATTATCGAAAATACGATGATGGAGAAGAAAAGATAAGGGCGTACCCATTTCCACAGCCGGTGGTATCGGCGTGAGGACTCAAGTCATGCGTCCCTGGAGGGTGATTCTCCTCGTAGCCCTCGTCTCCATAGGCCTCGGTCTTTTCTCCTCCTACTACATGTATGGCCACGAGGTCGAGAGGTGCGACCTCTGCGGCATCAGTATAAACCCGACCTTCGAGGCGAGGCTCCATCTCAAGGACGGCACTGTAAAGCGCTACTGTTGCATCCACTGCGCACTCGAGGCCTACCGGGAGTTCAAGGACCGGGTCGAGTGGGTCAGTGTCACGGACCAGGAGACGGGGGAGAAACTGAACGCCAATGACGTCATCTATGTGGAAAATGACGTCATCACCTGCAAGCCCTGCGGGCTCAAGCTGCACGTGTTCGCATCGGAGTTAGCGGGCCTCCAGAGCCGTGCCAAGAAATACATGAAAGTCTTCGGCGGGCGCATAGCACTTAACCCCTTCCTTAAAGTTAAGGCAGAATCCGAGGCGAGCGAGCGGAGGGCTCCTTGAGCATCGAGCTTTACGGAACCGAAGCAATAGGGAGCCTTATCCTGAGGCTCGTGCGCCGAGCCTCGAGGCGCCTGGGCCTCTCCGAGGGTCTATCGCTTCTGCTCTTTCTGGTCGTGGCTGTCGCCGGCATCTTGGGCTTCACCTTCTATGATTCCCTGGCCCGGGATGCCCGGTTGAGGAACCCGCGTCACGGGATCTTCCAGCAGATGGTGGGAGGGTTGGGGCTGGGGGCGGTCAGCTCTCCCAAGTGGTGCCTTCACGCGTTTGACCCGAGGCTTGAGTCCATCTGCTACGCCACGGTCTATCCGGTGCCCGGCTCTTATGCCTATTGCACCTATGACGCCATGGTGGTGACGGCTTTCGAGGCCAGCCCCATAAAGTCCCACAGTCTTCTCCTCAGAGCGCCGGAGGATAAGGGCCATGGAAAAGCATCTGAGGCTCCTTGAGGCCGCGGCCGAAAACGTCATCCGCTATGGTCACAGGAGCGGTGTTGTGGTGCTCTGCCTGGTTGTGTTCCTCACCCCGCTGATCATCGCCCTGGCAATTTCGGAAGCAATAAAGGAGCAGGCGGCCCGCTCGGTCGAGTTGGGCCCCGAGCTTCTCCTCTCCATGGACTACGGCGGAAGAAGCGGGCCCATATCATTAGACCTCCTGGAGCGCATAAGAGAGGTGGATTACGTGAAGCGGGTGGTGCCTCGCATCATAGGCCGCATATCCCAGGGCTCAAAGCTACTTATAGCCGTGGGTCTCCCCGCCGAGGAGATCCCGGCATTTGCCACCCAGATCATCCAGGGCAGGACCATCAAGCCCGGCGAGCGGAAGGTTCTCCTCATAGGCCGGGGCTATGTGGACTACATAAGGAGTCTCGGCCGGGAGCTGAAGCCGGGCGATGTGGTTTCCCTGACAGACCTCACGGGAAATTTCTATGGCTACAAGGTGGCCGGCATCTTCTCCTCCCGGGACGTGACCCTCTGGAACTACGACGTCATCGTAATGCCCTTTGAGGATGCCCAGCAATACTTCGGCCTCGAGGGGAAGGCAACCGAGCTCATGATGTACATCCTCCCCGGTTACGAGACGGCCGTCCTGGGCGAGCTGAAGTTCCTGAGCCCCTTCTTCCGGCTTCAGAGCAAGTCCCTCATCCACCAGTACATCCAGAAGGGCCACCGGGAGCGGCAAACCATCTTTTCTCTCCTCTACATCATCATACTCGTCCTGGCCATACCCCTAATCTCCATGCTCTCGGTGTACGGCCTCACCGAGAGGCGCCGCGAGGTCGGAATCCTCAAGGCCTGCGGCTGGCGAACCTCAGATGTACTTGAGCTTAACTTTTTCGAGAACATCATCCTGAGCCTCATGGGGGTGGCACTCGCCTTCATCGCGGCCATAGTCTGGATAAAGGTCTTCAACGGCTTCATCATCTCTCGACTCTTCATATCCCATGAGGAGTTCTATCCGCCCTTCCCGGTGCCTGCGGCTTTCTCCCCTTACCTGGTTGCCATCGCTCTTTTCCTCTCGGTGACCATAACCCTTGTGGGTTCCATAACCAGCACCTGGCGGACGGCCGTGACGCCTCCAGCCGACGCCATGAGGTAGGGACATGGCAGAAGCCCTGATAGTCGCCCGGGACCTGACGAAGATTTACAACCCTGGCAGGCCCAACGAGGTCTCCGCCATAAGGGAGGCAACGCTTGAGATCGACCGAGGCGAGAGCGTCATCATCGAGGGGCCTTCGGGAAGCGGCAAATCAACCCTCCTTAGCCTGCTGGGGGCTCTGGATAGGCCCACGCGGGGCCGGGTATTCATCGAGGGGGAGGAGGTGGAGCGGCTCTCGGATTTCTGGATGTCGAAGCTGAGGCGCGAGAAGATAGGTTTCATATATCAGCGGTTCAACCTTATCCCGGGCCTCAAGGCCTGGGAGAACGTGGCCTACCCGCTCATCCCGGGGGGGGTCCACTGGAAGGAGAGGCGGCGGAGGGCCTGCTCGCTGCTGGAGCGCCTGGGCCTCGGCCATCGGGCTGAGCACCGCGTGGAGGAGATCAGCGGGGGCGAGACCCAGAGGACGTGCATAGCGCGGGCCCTCATCAACGGCCCGCAGATAATCTTCGCCGATGAGCCAAGCTCCAACATCGACCTCGAGACCATGGCGGGTGTCCTCGAGATCTTCAACGGGCTCAAGGCCGAAGGCAAGACCATGGTGGTCTCCACGAACGACCCCTTCCTCATGGACTTCGGAACCAAAGTCATAAGGCTTCGTGATGGCACGGTGCACGAGATACTTGAGCGATAGGAAGGCTCCGCTGCTGGCCGAAAGGAGTCCATCGAAACTGAGTGTCCTTGGGTGGCGGCTTCTGTCGTGCGCGGTTGCGCCGCCGAATGAATCATCTTAGAGCCTGGCCCGGCGCGCCCTATTTCTGGAAGTGCCGAGCCTCTGTGGAGAGGGAGGGAAAGGTTATGAAGGAAAAGGTCGTATCGCATCTTTGGCTCCAGAGGCATGTTCTGCTAGCCCTTGGCCTGGGTCTAGTCCTAGTGCTCGTGGGGTTCGGTCTTCCATCTGCGGGTGCGGGCGAGGGGGAGAAGTCCGCTGACCCCTGCATGGTAGAGCACCCGCTGAAGGCCATGCACGAGTACACCTCACACGTGCAATGCTCCAGCTGCGGCATGAACCGCAACATGTGGGCCCGCACGCGGTATGTATTTCGCAACTCAGAAGGCACTCACTATGTCTGCTCCCTACACTGCCTGGCCGACAAATCGGCCCGGGCCGGGGAGCCGCCCCAAGACGTGCGTGTGGCGGTTTACCTTGCACCCGAGAAGATGATCCCTGCGGAGGAGGCCTACTTCGTCCTGGGCTCAAAGGCGCCTGGCACCATGACCATGGTGAGCAAGCTCGCCTTCGCCAGCAAGCCCGAGGCCGAACGCTTCGCGGCTCAGTGCGGGGGAAAGGTGGTGCGGTTTGAGCAGGCCCTTGCCGCCGCCACGAAAGCCCTGCCCAAGGCCCGCGCGATGATTTTCAACAAGCGGCAGAAGACGGGCAAGATCGCCCTGCCCGCGGCCGAGGAGGAGTGCGCGGTCTGCGGCATGTACCCGGCCCGATATCCGGAGACGCGGGCCCAGGTTCTCGGAAAAGACAAGAAGCGGTACCACTTCTGTTCTACGCAATGCCTTTTCCGGTTCCTGGCCGAAGGGAAGGTGAAGCCCATGGCGGTGTGGGTCACCCTCAGGCCGAGCGGCAGGTACGATTACGCGGGCTCGGCCTACTATGTGGTGGGCGGCCGGGAGCATGGGCCCATGGGACCAGAGGCCTTCGCCTTCGAGACGAAGCAGGCGGCCCAGGCCTTTGCCCAAGAGCACGGTGGTGAGGTGCTGCGCTTTGAAGAGGTGACCTACAAGAAGATCATGGGCGAGTAGAGTCAGTCAAAGAGGCAAGAGCGGGCCGGGGCCGGCAGGGGGTTCATCTCCGCGCCAGCCCGCCCGCAGGTTATCAGCTATCGGGAACCAGAGGCTTGAGCCAACGTCTGGCTTAAGTTAGCGGACTGATTCGCCATGATCCTTCACACACCCACTATACTCCTCTTCTTCGCCTCATTCGTGGCGGTGGTCCTGGGGGTCTACGGAGGAGTCTTCTCATTCAGGACTGCGCGAGCCGCAAGGGGGGAGCTCACGGCCGAGAGGATGACGGACCTCGATACCAGGGCGAGGCTCCTCTTTCTGATCGTGACCATCGTAATAGTTGTGAGACTCCTCTCGATGCCCCTTTTCTACTGGGCCCTTGAGAGCGACGTGCCCGATATCCCTGGGGCCATGTGCGCTTTCGGGGTGACGCAGGTGCTCCCCGGGCTCACGGGTGCGCTCCAGTACTTTCAGTTTCCCGTGATATTCTTGGGCGTGGCCTGGCTCCTCCTCAATGCCGTTGATGGGGAGACGCGGCACCATCCTTTACTTCAGCGCAAGCTTTACTTCTTCTCGGCCATCTCCATACCCATAGTCCTGGAATCTCTGGGCGACTTCTACCTCTTCTTCTCCATAAGGCCTCCCACGGCCTTGGGCCTTAGCTGCTGCTCCACGGTGGCCGATGTGGCCTCGAGGCCCACGGCCCTGGTCGCAGGCTTCTTTCTGGGGCCGAGGAGTGCAGGGCCCCTGTTTAACGCCTACCTGGTTGCGAGCCTCGTTTTTCTGGCCTTCCTCGCGCTCATCCTCTGGAGGGGCCTCTGGCGAAGGCCCTATCTCATAGTCGCAACAATCCTCGCCGTCCTCCTGGTGCCTATCTTCTGGGTGGCCTTAGTTGAGAAGATCGCCCCCCTTATGATGAACCTCCCCTACCACCACTGCCTCTACTGCTGGCTCAAGAGCGCGCCCGGGGCCTTAGGCGTGGCGGCGGGGTTTCTCCTGGGAGTCGCGGGTGTGGGGTGGGCCCTCGTGCTGGACCTTCAGGGAGGGGGAGGGGAGGTGAAGGCCATTGCCTCAAGGTATATCCGCGGCCTATTTCTCTTCTCCCTCTCGGCAACGCTCTTTTCCTTCCTTATCGTGATTACCCATCTCTTAATGGCCAAATATTATGGAGCCATGGTCTAAGATTTCCCTCTTGAGAAAGGGGGAATTTCTGAGCTAGAATTAGCTCTCGCATTGAGCGCCCCCCACTCGCAGGGAGGGATTTTTTTGTGGGCTTCAGTTCCATGGGCCAAGAGGGAGAATTATGGACATAAAAGCGCTTTCCGAAGCGGCGGGAAACCTGGCCAACCAGTACCGAAAGCAGGGCTTTCATTGAAGCGAGAGCGTATTCTCCGCGGTCGCGGACACTCTCAAGCTCGATATAGATAAGAGCCTCGTGCGCATGGCCACGGGCTTCCATGGAGGCGGCGGTGCCCACAGGGAAAAAGTTGACGTCAACCTGACCGAGACGCTGGCCAGCCACTCCACGGGTGAGAAGCCCGAGGCTGGCGCGGCAAAACCCGAAGACCTCAAGATAACCATAACGGAGAGCCTTTGCGGGGCCCTGGCCTCCGGGGTCATGATGGTGGGATACATATTCGGCCGCAAGGGCCCCGAGGATGACATCACCTGCGCGAGCGAGCTTGCTTTCGAGCTCCACAAGAGGTTTCTCGCGACCCTCGGCTCCAAATACTGCAGCGTGCTCAGGCCCTTCCACCACAAGGTGAGCGCGGACAGCTCCTGCGGGGAAATCTATTACACGGGAGCCAGGCTCGCTGTTGAGCTAATTCTCAGCGCCCGTGAGGTCTGCCCCCAATGCCCAAACATAATGCTCCCCGTTTTAGAAGAGGTAGGCGCTGAATAAGTAGGCCTCACCCGCACCACGCGTAAAGAGCACTCTTCCGGGCGGGCGTAATACTCTCGATATATACGATAGCTCAAGTGATGTTAAGCCTCACAGTTTCAAAGCGTTAAAAGTAGAAAGCTGATATTATGCTTTATGTGCAATTGTGCCTTCAAGTCAAAGGGGCCTCCCGGGCCCCTTGGGTTAATTAGCAAGGCTAATCGGAGGTAGCCCCATCCGGGTAAAGGTGGCGGATGTCCCGGCCTTCGACCATGTAGACGACCATCTCGGCGATGTTGGTGGCGTGGTCGGCTATGCGCTCAAGATACTTGGAGACGAAGCTTATCTTGGTGGCGCGGGAGATGGTGCGCGGGTCCTCTATCATGAAAGTTAATAGCTCGCGGTAGATCTGGTCGTTCAGGTCATCGACGAAATCGTCATCCTGGCACACCCTCAAGGCCAGTTTCGTATCCCCGGTTACGAAGGCATCGAGCGCCTCCTTGAGCATCTTCTGCGTGTGGTCGGCCAGCTTAGGTATGTCGATGTAGGGCTTGAGCGTTGGCTCGCGGTTGAGCTCCAGCGCTCGCTCGGAGATATTGACAGCCAGGTCGGCGATACGCTCGAGGTTGGTGACGATCTTCATCGCGGTGGTGATAAACCGCAGGTCGCGTGCCATGGGCTGATGGAGGGCGATCAGTTGGACACAGAGCTCATCGGTTTCGACCTCCCCTGTGTTTACCCGACCGTCAGAGGCAATTGCGGCTTCGGCGAGCCCTGAATCGCGCTCGACAAGCGAGCGTATGGACCTGGCTATCATGTCCTCCACCAATCCTCCCATCCGCAGGACCATCTCGCGCAGGGTTTTCAGTTCGGCCTCAAAGTGTGTGCTCGGTTGCTCTCGCATCTACCCTGGCTCCTCAGCCAAAACGGCCGGTCACGTAATCCTCGGTTCTTCTTTCCTTGGGATTAGTGAAAATGGCCGTGGTCTTATCAAACTCCACAAGCTCGCCCATATAGAAGAAGCCCGTCCAGTCGCTCACCCGGGCGGCCTGCTGCATGTTGTGGGTGACGATGACGAAAGTATATTGCTGAGTGAGGTCATGGAGCAGCTCTTCGATCTTGGCCGTGGAGAGCGGGTCAAGAGCCGAGGCCGGTTCGTCCATAAGGAGAACCTCGGGCCTGACCGCCAGCGCCCGAGCGATGCAGAGCCTCTGTTGCTGGCCTCCGGAGAGCTTCAGGGCTGAATCCATGAGGCGGTCCTTCACCTCATCCCAAAGGGCCGCCTCTCTAAGGCTTCGCTCCACAACCTCCGAGAGCTTTCCCTTATGGCGCATCCCGTTTATCCTGAGACCATAGGCCACATTGTCGAAAATGGACTTGGGGAAAGGGTTTGACTTCTGGAAGATCATGCCCACGCGCCTTCTTATCTCCACCACGTCAACCCCCGGTCCATAAATATCCTCCTCATCGAGCAGGATCTCGCCGGCGATCCTGGCCCCGGCGATGAGGTCGTTCATCCGGTTTAGGCAGCGGAGGAATGTGGTCTTCCCGCACCCAGAGGGACCTATCAGGGCCGTTACCTGACGCTCGGGAACTGCCATAGAAACGTTCTTCAGGGCCTGGATTTCATTGTAGAAGACAGAGAGACCCTCAATGAGGACCTTGGCCTTCCCATCAATTGGCGTCATTGGATCGCCCTCTGCCTGAGGCGTGCCCTAAGCACGATGGCCCCCAGGTTCAGCACGAGCACGAGGGTTAGAAGCACCAGGGCTGTCCCGTAGGCAATGGGCCTCACCTGCTCGATCGCGTGGTGCTGGGTGGACATGATGTAAAGGTGATACGGTAGAGCCATGAACTGCTGGAAGATGCTCTTCGGAAGGAAAGGCAGATAAAAAGCCGCGCCCGTGAAGAGGATAGGAGCTGTCTCGCCGGCGGCCCGTGCCAGACCCAGGATTGTCCCGGTGAGCATCCCGGGGATGGCGTAGGGGAGAACGTTGGACCTTATGGCCTGCCAGTGAGTCGCGCCGAGGGCCAGGGCGCCCTCTCGGTATGTCTTGGGGACGCTTTTCAGCGCCTCCTCGCTTGCCGTGATGGTCCAGGGGAGTGTCAGGAGCCCCAGCGTGAGCCCCGACGAGAGAACGCATGTGCCAAAGCGCATCATCTCGACGAAGATTGCTACGCCGAAGAGGCCGTAAACGATCGAGGGCACCCCGGATAGGTTCCTGATAGCGAGGCGGATGATCCGGATGAAGATTCCCTGGCGGGAGTACTCGTTGAGGTATATGGCCGCGGCCATCCCCAGCGGCACTGCGAAGAGAACGGTGATGAAGCTCACATAGGCCGTGCCCACCAGGGCGGGGAAGATCCCGCCTTTTGTCATCCCCTCGCGGGGCGGCTGCGTCAGGAACTCCCAGCTCACCACTCCGATCCCCTTGTAAGCGATGTCGAACAAGATGAGAGCAAGGATCGCCACCACAATAAGTCCGCAAAGTCTGAGCGTCCCAAAGCCCACTCTTTCCAGAAAGGCCTTCACCGCTCGACCTCCTGATACTTTTGAAGGATACGTTCAGAAGCAATGTTGACCCCAAATGTCATGAGGAAAAGCACCAGACCCACGAAGAAAAGGGCATGATAGTGGGTTGTGTTGTAGGGCACCTCCCCGAGCTCGATGGCGATCGAGGCCGTGAGGGTCCGGATGGAGTCGGTCAGCCGCGTCGGAAGGGCCGGGGCGTTCCCTGTCGCCATGAGGACCGTCATCGTCTCGCCGATCGCCCGTCCGAAACCCAGCATCACAGACGCGCTTATGCCCGAGAGCGCCGCCGGGATGCTCACCCGCACCAGGGTCTGCCACTGGCTCGCGCCCAGCGCCAGGGAGGCTTCCTTGTAGGACCGGGGCACTGCGGTGACGGCGTCCTCTGAGAGGCTTATTATGGTGGGAAGCGCCATTACGGCCAGCAGTATCGAGCCATTGATGGAGTTGAGCCCTTGGGACTCACCCGTCAATGTGGCCACTAAGGGGCCGACCAGCACGATCCCCAGGAAGCCCACAACAACGGACGGCACCCCTGCAAGCAGCTCGATTGTCGGCTTCAGCACCTCACGCACCCGCGGGCGGGCAACCTCGGCCAGATAGGCGGCACACCCGATGCCTATGGGGATGGCAATAACCATGGCCCCCACTGAAACGATCAAGGTGGAGACGATCATGGCAAGGAGGCCGTAGCTCTCGCGCTCATAGCCTGCCGGATTCCATGTGGCGCTCGTGAAGAAGTCGGCCAGGGAGATCTCCCTGAAGACAGGGAGGGCTTTGGCGAAGAGTAAGACGAAGATGCCCAGCAGAAGCAGGATTGCCAGAGCGCCGTGCAGTGCGAAGAAGACCTCCAGGGCGCGCTCCCGCCACCTCCTGAGAAGTCTGGCGCGCTTCGGATGTCGAGCGATACCTTCCAGCAACAAGGGATGGGTCCCCGCTTGGGACCCATCCATATTGCCCGGGACGCCCGCCCCTCTTTCCAGGTTTAAACCTCGCATCGTTTAGTACGTATACCCTCTCGCCGCCTGGAGAATCATTAGCGGCTGCGGTTTATGCACCTCATAGGCTTTTCGCATTTTGCCGGGCGTAGTGGGTTGTGATGGGGAAAAAGCCCATCTCCACGGCCACGCGCTGGCCCTCTTCACCCGTCTCCCAGCGGATAAAATCCAAGATGGCGCCCTTGGGCTCCCCGTTGGTGTACTGGTTGAGGGGCCGGGCGAGGGGGTAATGGCCCGCCTTCACGGCTTCAGCATCCAGTGGGCTGGCGGCCGGGGCTCCGGCCTTGCTGCGAATAGCGAGAGGCTTGATGCCCGCCACCACTTTGCCCGAGGCTTCGTCCTTCACGTAGCCCACACCCACATAGCCGATGGCCGCACGGTCGCGCTTTACGGCCTCGACGATCTGGGCGTTTCCGTTCATCCGCTTCATCCTCTGCGAATAGTCCCCCTTGAGCACCCGCTCACGGAAGTAGACAAAGGTGCCGGAGTTGCTCTGGCGGCCATAAAGGGATATGAGAAGGTCGGGGCCTCCCACCTGCTTCCAGTTTGTGACCTCGCCCTTGAAGATCCGGCCTATCTGTTCAACCGTGAGGGAGTCCAGGGGATTGGATTCGTGAGTGATGACCGAAAGGCCATCCATTGCGATGACGAAGCCTACCGGGGATACCCCGCGAGCTTTTGCTTGCTCAACCTCCTTCTCCTTGATGGCCCGGGAGGAGTTGGCTATGTCAACCTTGCCGTTGATGAGCGCCGCAATGCCCGTCCCAGAGCCCCCGCCCGTGACGGCCAAGGAGGTCCCGGGGTGCGTCTTCATGTAGACCTCGGCAAGGCGCTGGACCATGTTGACCATGGTGTCGCTGCCCTTAATCTGAAAGATGCTTTGGCCATAGGCCAGACCCGGCGAGATGGCAACGAGCATGCCCACCATAATCACGGCCAAAATCCCCATAAATGCCCTTAATCCGCTCAGCCTCATTGATTCATTTCCTCCTGATGTAGGGTTAAAAAGGAACGTCCGTTCTTCTTGTGCACAATATAGGCGGCAAATATTACAGAATGATGACGGCGAGATGACGATTGGATGAAGGTGAAATGGGAAAGGGTTCAGGAGGGGGAGGAAAGTGGCCTAGTGAGCCTGGAGGAGGGTAACACGCACGGTCGTACCCCTGCCCGGTTCGCTCTCTATGCGGAAGGCTCCCCCGTGTGCCTGGACCAAGTGCTTGACGATGGCGAGCCCGAGTCCCGTGCCCCCCAGCTCGCGGCTCCGGCTCTTGTCAACCCGGTAGAAGCGCTCGGAGATGCGGGGGAGGTCTTCCCGGGGGATGCCGATGCCGGTGTCGGTAACAGCCACCTCAACCATGGGCGAAAGAGGGCTCTCCTCGTGGGGCAAAGTTCGGGCCGAGACCGTGACCGAGCCCCCATGCGGGGTGAATTTGATGCCGTTATCGACGAGGTTCATGAGAATCTGCATCAGCCGGTCGCAGTCGGCACTCACCTGTGGAACATTCTCCAGGTCTCCGGCATGAAGGGTAATCCCGCCTTTTGAGGCTTTTGCCCCAAGAGTGGCAAAGCACTCCGCCACAACTTCACGCAATGCCACTGGACGCCGCTCCAGCATGACTTTGCCCAGTTCGATATCGGATAGTGTCAGCAGATCCTCCAGCAACCGCGTCAACCGCTCGGCCTGGACCCCCATGATTTCAAGAAAGCGCCTAGCCGCGGGCGGGTCGGTTATGGCTCCGGCCTGGAGGGTTTCGATGAAGCCTCGGATGGCGGTGAGCGGGCTCCGGAGCTCATGCGAGACGTTCGCCACAAAGTCAGCCCGCATCCTCTCCAGGCGCTTCATCTGCGTGATGTCGTGAGCGGCAAGGATGAACCGCAGTGCCGTTCCCTCCTCCCCCTCTTCTTCCACGGGCAGGACGTTCACCTCAAGCTCCACGGCCCGGGGAGTCTTCAGGCTCACCGGGCCCATGGCGGGCCCGCCTTCGGCCCGGGATTTCCGGAAGAGCTCGTCCAGCGCCGGATTGCGAAAGGCTTCGGTGAGGGAGCGCCCCACAAGGCGCGCCCCAGCCAGGCCGAACAGCACCTCCGTCGCCGGGTTGGCCGAGGCGATAACTCCTTCCTCGTTGACAACAAAGATTGCGTCTCTGAGGCTCTTCAGGATGGCCTCGACCTTTGTCTTCTCCTGCTGGATGAGATGAATGGTCCGCTGGAGTTCTGCCGCCATGGTATTGACCTGCTCGGCCAATTGGCCGAGCTCATCCTTTGAGCCGACGGCAAGCCGCTCGCCAAAGCGGCCCTCAGCTATGCGCTTGGTGAAACGCGTGATGGCCTGGATAGGACGGGTAATGGTCTGGGAGAAGGCGTAGCCGATGATAAGAGCGATAAGGGAGGCCACAAGGAAGGCGGCGAGGAATTTCTTCCGGATGGCTGCAATGGTGGCATTGAGCTCCGTCAAGGGCAAGGCCAGCCGGACAAATCCCTTGGGTTCACCTCCATCCCGAACCAGGAGGGCCACGTAAAGGAAATCGATCTTAACGGTCTCGCTGTGCCGGATGCTTACCCCCCGCATCCCCTCGAGCGCCTGCTGGATCTCGGGCCGGTAGAGGTGATTTTCCATTATGGCGGATTTCTCATCGGAGTCGGCCCAGACCGTCCCATCGGGCCCAATGAGGGTAACCCTGGCTCCGGCGGCCGCCTTGAGCCTTCGGGCCAACTCATCCTGATGCCGGCCGGGCTCGGCCGGGCCGAGCTTCTCCAGGATGAGGCGCGCCTGGGCCGTCAGGTGGTCGGCCATCCTGTCAATGTAAAAGCGCTTCAGCGCCTGATGCAGGTAGAGACCCGCAATGAGCAGAAAGATGACTATGACGAGCAGGTATGTGGCCTGGAGCTTGGTGGCGAGCCTGCGCCTCACCTTCAGGACTCCTCGAAGGTGTAGCCCACGCCGCGGACGGTTCTGAGCCAGCGCGGGTTTTGTGGGTCTGGCTCAAGGGCGGCCCGGAGACGGCGGATGTGGACATCGACAGTCCGGGGCTCCACGAAGGCCTCATCGCCCCAGACAAGGTCGAGGAGTTCTTCGCGGGTGTACACCCGGCCGGGGCGCGCCGCCATAACCTTGAGCAGCTTGAACTCCGTGGGGCTCACGCGAAGGACCCTCCCCTCTACTGTAACCGTGTAGGTGGACTGATCGATGGTGAGACCCCCGCGAAGGATTGTCCCCGCTTCGGCTTCGGCCTCTATCCTCAGGGCCTGCGTCCGACGCAGCAGCGCCCTTACTCTGGACATAAGCTCCCTTACGCTGAAGGGTTTCGTCACATAGTCGTCAGCACCCAGCTCCAGCCCCAGGATCTTGTCAGCCTCCTCCGCCTTTGCCGTGAGCATGATGATGGGTAAAGCTCGCGTCCGGCTCTTCTCACGCAGGATGCGGCAAACATCCAGCCCCTGGATGCCCGGCAGCATCAGGTCAAGGAGCACAAGGGCCACCGGGTTTTGCTCAAGAAAGGCCAGCCCGGCCTCTCCATCGGTTGCGATCTCGACCCGGAACCCTTCGCGGCGGAGGTTGTACTCCAGGAGCTCGATGATCGGGGGCTCGTCTTCGATAACGAGGATAGTGACAGGCATAGCGGTCTTTGAGAGCCTCCCCTGAGTTATGCCATGACTTATATCACCGGATGTTGCCTCGGTGCAATGGTGCCAGCGCGTGAGGTAAGGGGAACTAAGGCTGGACCAGGGGCTAGGGCTCAAGGCCAGCCGTAAGGGTTAGAATGGTTGCCGAGGATGGGAATTGAAGGGGAGAAGGCGAAGCTTCTTTCTCTTGAGATGTTTTGCTATACTAAGTTTCTATCTCAAGTTATATTCGCAACGAAAGGCTGAGCCCGAGGCGGGGGGTGCCGAGAGGGGTTTGCTTCAGACCGTGTTGATCTCTTCCAAGACCCCCGACTAAACCCAATGGTAACAATTTCCTGTCAAAGGAGAAGTCAAATGGCTGATATGTCAGTCAAGGTCGGGAACTTGACTCTGAAAAATCCAATCATTGCCGGTTCCGGTCCAATAACGGGCACTGCGGAAAACATCAGGAAATGCGTTGACGCGGGTTTCGGGGCCATATGCACGAAGAACATCTCCTATTTCACCCCACTGCAACGCTATCCCCGGCCCCTCTATTACCTGGCTGATTACAGGCGTAACCCTGATGAGCCCTATTATGTGCCCGACGATTACACTTGGCTTTTCACCGACCACAACTCCGTCTTCCCTCCAGAGAAGTTTGTCGAGATAATTGCGAGCATATCCGGTTATTGCCATGAGAAGGACTGCGTCCTGATCGCCAATTTTTCTGGCAGGGGTCTGGAAGAGTGGGAGCGTATGGCGGGGATGCTCGTGGACTCAGGGGCACGGGCGCTGGAGTTAAATTTTGCCTGCCCCTTCCCGGCCGATATGCGACCGCTGGGGATGAAGGAAGAAGATGCCCACATCGGGCTCTACTTCACCCTGAACCCGGTTTTTGGTTGCAGAGTCATAGAGAGGGTCAAGAAATCTGTTGACGTGCCCGTCATTGCGAAGTTCTCCGCTGAGGGCTCTCAGTTTGATAAGATGGCGAAGGATTTTGAGTCGGCGGGCGCGGACGGGGTGAGTATGTTCGGGAACGCACGGGCGCTTCGGATAGATATAGAGAACGGGATGCCCATCAATCACGGGATATGCGCCGGAACTTCGCCCGCCTTGAAGATGCACTCCCTGGCCTGGGTAGCCTCTATAGCGAAGGTCACGGGTGTTTCTGTTATCGGCGGGCGGGGCGCTTCCACTTGGAAGGACGCTGTGGAGTTCCTGATGGCGGGGGCCGAAGCGGTGCAGTACTGCACGCCCATCATGATCCGAGGGGCCGACTATGCGGGATCCTTGCTGGCCGGCATCGAGAATTTTATGCACCGCCACGGATACGCGAAGATAGCCGACTTCCAGGGTATGGCGCTTAAACATTTGAAGACCACTAAGGATGTCATGGAAAAGGAGAAGCCGCTATATGCGGAAGTTGATTACGGCAAGTGTACGGGCTGCTATCGCTGTCTGGATGTCTGTTGGTTCAGCGCGATAAGAGCGCTCCCCAAGAAGGTCCAGGTTCTTACCGAAAGGTGTGTCGGCTGTACGCTTTGCAGCCAGGTATGTCCGCATAATGCCTTCCGGCTTGGAGTACGGGATGATGAAATAGATTATCTGCGCGCTTTGGCCATGTCGCATAGGGAACTGGCACCGGAGGACCTTCTATTTTCAGGATAGACCTCCGTGGACGCGGACGCCGCGCAATAATATGTGAGGTTTTGAATTTTCCCAGTCAAATGCGTCAAGACATCATGAGGGGCCATCCTTAGAGGAGACCGATGAATTTCTTAACTGTTTGGAGCCGATTTCTGCAGTCAGGTCATGAGGAAGCAGCGCGTTAGGGAGGAGGGTCAGAGAGATGAAAAAGGGGAATATGGACAGGCGGGAATTTTTGAAGTGCGTGGGCGTGGTGGGGAGCCTCGCGGCGGGCGGCGGAGGGGCTCTCAACCTTCTGGCGGAGCCTGCGCTGGCGGCGGAGGAAAAAAAGGTCCTGAGATGGTGGGTGGCGCCGCCCGGAGGCCCTTGGTATGCAATGGCGACCGCCATCTCTGCGGTGGTACAGGAGAAGACCGGCTACACGCTTGAGGTCGGCTCCGGGGGCGGCGTTGTGAATATGTTCGCCGTTAACGACGGCAAGGCGGACTTCGGGTTTACCGCTACCGAGGTGCTGCCAGCGGCCTGGGCCGGAGAGGACCCCCACGGTATCTTCCCGTTTAAGAAACCCTTGAGGAACATCCGGCAGGTTTTCCTGATGACGGAAAACTTCTTGCACGTGGCCGTGTGGGCTGACACGGGTATGCGCACAATCGACGACCTCAGGGGGAAACGAGTGGACGCCAAACCCGTCGGATTTTCTGTGGAGGCATTCTTCAAGCTCGTGCTGAAGGCAAACGGCATGACCTATGACGACATAAAGGTATCCCACCTGGGGATGACGGACGGCGTCCTGGCGATGAAGGACGGGCACCTCGACGCTTATGTGCTTTACGGCCCCTATCCTCAGGGACCTTTTCTGGACCTCGCCTCCTTCAAGCCCATCCATCTGCTGGAGATTCGGAAGGAAGTGATTGAGAAACTTCACACCATGAACGAGGCCGCAATCCCCGGCGTGATAAAGGCGGGAGCTTACCGGGGAATGGACAGAGATGTTCAAAGCGTCAAGACAGAGCTGGTCGCTTTCTGCAATAAGGACCTTCCGGAGAAGCAGATATACGCCATCACAAAGGCCTATGTGGAGAACCTCGACAAGCTCGTCAAGACCTTCGCCGCCTTCAAGACGCGCACGCCGAAAGACGTCTCCATTTCGCGGGGCATCCCGCTCCATCCAGGCGCCGAGAGGTATTTCAAAGAGGTAGGTGCTCTATAGGCTGGCTGGCGAGAGCAGCTCATTCAGCGAGGGTCAGGGGGAGCCGGGGAGGCGACTCCCTTACCGGTCGACTAAAGGAATCTTGGTGGTATATCCAGGCTAGGGGTTAATTTCTCCCGGGCGGTAGGCCGGGAGGGGGGAGAGTGTACCCTACCGCCGTCAGATGCCGTGTGGGTTGCTCCGATGCGAAAGAGGCGCCCACGAGGGGGTAAGCAAGAGGGGGGAAATGCTGAAGCAGCTAGGCGGGCGAATCCCGGCGGGCGTTGCCATCGGCACCTCCCTCTATCACATCTACACCGGTTTCTTCGGCCCGCCCGAGCTCTTCCTCTTCCGCATTATCCACCTCTCGCTCATGGTGACCATCACCTTTCTCTATTTCCCCCTCCGCGGGCGGAGGGGGCCCTCCGGGCCGCTCAGCTTCTTGAACTACGGACTCCTGGGGCTCTGGCTCGCGGCGATGGGATACCTCTTTATCTTCTACGAGTCCATCACCCACCGGATGTACTACATCGAGCCCCTCACAATCTGGCAGTTCATCTTCGGCATCTCGACCGTTCTGCTCGTTCTCGAAGCAAATAGGCGCACCATCGGGTTATCCCTCGGCATCGTTGCCCTCGGCTTTCTGGTATACGCCTTCATCGGCCCCTATTTGCCGGGGGTATTCTTTCACACGGGCAAGACCCTGGAGTACGTACTGGACAGTCAATACCTCCAATCCGAAGGCATCTTCGGCATTCCCACGGGTATCTCGGCGACTTACATCATCCTTTTTATCATCTTCGGGGCTTTCCTGAACCATTCGGGCTTCGGTGAGTTCGTCATCAAGCTGGCCACGGCCGTGGCCGGCTGGTCGCGGGGCGGTCCCGCCAAGATCGCGGTCCTAGCCAGCGGCCTGGTGGGCATGGTGCAGGGGTACAGCACGGCCAACGTTGTCACCACAGGGGTGTTCACCATCCCCATGATGAAGCGGATAGGGTTCAGGCCCCATTTCGCGGGCGCCGTGGAGGCCGCGGCATCGACGGGGAGCAATGTGATGCCGCCGGTGATGTCGGCCGCGGCCTTTCTGATGGCTGAGTTCACAGCCATCCCCTATGTGACCATCATAAGATATGCCCTTCTTCCCGCATCCCTCTACTTCCTGAGCGTCGGGATAATGGTCCATCTCTATTCGGTCGAAAACGACATTAAGCCCATCCCCCGCGCCGAGCTGCCCGATGTGCGGCTTGTCTTGAAAGAGCAGGGCCATCTGGGCCTGCCGCTGGTCCTCCTCGTCTATCTGCTGGTGCGCGGCTACAGTCCGATGCTCGCAGTGGCGTACAGCATCCCCGCAATCATCATCGTCAGCAATTTCCGCCGGGGCACGCGCATGGGAGTGAGGGCGATCCTGCGGGCCCTGGAGGAGGGCGCCAAAACGGCGACAATGGTGGCCACGGCCTGCGCGACCTCGGGGATAATCGTCGCCGTGATCACCACCACCGGGATCGGCCAGCGATTCGCCAGCAATATGCTGGCCATCTCGGGGGGCAACCTCTACTTGCTGCTCTGCCTGGCGGCCCTCTCAAGCCTGGTGATTGGGACCGGAGTCCCCTTGATACCGGCCTACATCATTCAGGTCGGCCTGGTGATTCCGGCGCTCGTCGACGCGGGAATCAGCCCGGCGCAGGCCCACCTCTTCGTCATCTTCTTCTGCTCCATCTCATTGATAACGCCGCCAATGGCCGTGACGTCCTATGCGGCCGCAGGCATAGCCCAGGCCGACATCATGAGGACATCTTTCGAAGCCGTGAAATTGGCCTCCGCCTCCTATCTCATACCCTTCGTGTTCGCGCTGTCTCCGGCTCTCATGTTGATAGGGGAGCCCCTGGATGTGGTGCGAGCCACACTCACCTCCATCATCGGCGTGATATCGCTTGCGGCGGCGATCCAGGGGTTCATGTACATGAGGGTGAATCCTCTGGCAAGGGCTCTCTTTTTCATCGGCTCGGTTGCGCTGATAGAGCCCAGCCTGTGGTCGGATGGGGTGGGGTTCGCCCTATTCCTGGGGCTGTGCCTGTACTACAGAAATCTGGCATCAAAGGTCAAGCTGACTGCATAGGAGGGGAGATCGACCGAACCTGGCCGTCTGGGTTTCACCATTATCGAATGGAGGAGATAGGCCCGTGGAGAGAGAAAAAGAGCTTCTTTTTTCAAAAAGAGATGGCATTGCCGCCATCACCTTCAACCGCCCCGCTCACCTGAACCGCCTTACCCTCGAGATGATGGAGGAATCCCTGGATATATTGAAAGAGCTTGAGGAGAGAGAGGAGGAGCGCGTCCTGGTCTTCACAGGAGCGGGTGAGGAGCACTTCTGCATGGGCCTCTTCGACCCCCACCAGAGGGGGGCATTATCGAATAAGGACGTCTGGAGACGCGTGAACCGGGCAAACCAGCTTCTTGCGAAAATCGAGGAATTGCCGGTAGCGGTCATAGGCGCGATAAACGGCAAAACCCTCGGGGGCGGCCTGGAGCTTCTGCTCGCCTGCGACATCCGGGTCGCCTGCTCTCATGCATCCTTCAGACTTCCCGAGACGGCCTGGGGTGTCTTCCCCGGAGCCGGCGCACCCGTTAGACTCCCCCGGGTCATCGGCCCCGGAAGGGCGAAAGAGATGATGTTCACGGGAAGGGAGGTGGAGGTCGATGAGGCTGAGAGGATCGGCCTCGTGGATAAGGTGGTGGCCTCAGATTCATTCAGGGCCGAGGTTCAGAAACTGGCGGAAACTATCAGGGACAGCGCCCCCCTCGGCATAAGGGCGGTCAAGAAGATAGTCAATGTCGGGATGAGCCTGAGCATTGCAGAAGCTCAAGTCCTCTCCGACGTGCTCAGGCGCCCGCTCGATGACACCGAGGACTCCAGAGAAGCCATTCAGGCTTTTATGGAGAAGCGCAAGCCGCGGTATAGGGGTAGGTAGGGCATCGCAAAAAGAGCTGGCTTCCGGCAGCATGGGGAGAGGTCCTACATAGGACTTTCCGTGTTGTCGCTCTCGCAAGATAACCTTAGATAACCTCAAATTGATGCTGCACCGGGATCTCATCTCCTCCACCACACCGTACAATACTCCTCCCCCATCCTGCTCCTTATGAGCCTGAGGCCGAGGCGGATGAGGCGGTTTTTGACTTCGAAGTGGTCCTGATAGAGGATGCCCGAGAGGATCATGTGGCCGCGGGGCTTTAGCTTTTCTGCGAGCTCGGGCGCAAGGGCGAGCAGGATGTCTCCATAGAGGTTTGCGAGGATGAGGTCAAACCCGCCTTCTGGAACCTGCTTTAGATCTCCTAACATGCACGTGACCTTATCCTGTACCCCGTTGAGCCGGGCGTTTCTCCGCGTGGCCTCGACCGCATCGGGGTCGATGTCCACCGCTATGACTTCCCCCGCACCGAGCTTCGCGGCTGCAATCGCCAGTATCCCGGTGCCCGCTCCGAGGTCTAAGACCTTCGCTCCGGCGATTGAGGGAAGCTGCTGAAGCATCTCCAGAACCGAGAGGGTAGTCTCGTGCTCGCCAGAGCCAAACGCGCGGCCAGGGCCCAGGATGATGGAGATGCCGCGGGAAAGCTCAATGGTTTTTCTCCGGGGCTTCAAAGAGGACCCTTTCTTAAAGGCTTTGGCCTGAGAGCGCCAAGGAAATACCCCCGGCGGCAACACTCTCTCGGCCCTGATTATAGAGCAATGGCTCCTGCGAAAAAAACTATTCAGGGTTTGACTTGGGGCAATATGTGTTAAGATTTTTCAGGGAAAGACCAGGAAGCCGAAAAGAATTTTTTCAAATTAATAGGCTTTATGAATCAATAGGTTAAGGCATGGAATCTTATGTAGAAGTTGAGGCCAAGATATACCTTAGAGATTTTGCCTCCCTGAGGGAGCTGATCCTTGAAAGGGGGGGCCGTGCCCAGGGGAAGGCGCGGGAGGAGAACATCTGGTTCGATGATGAAAAAGGGAGCCTAGGAAAGCGCGACAGCCTCTTCAGGCTGAGGCGCGACCTTAAATGCTGGCTCACCTTCAAGGGGCCTCAGGAGAAGGGGTCTGACTTCAAGAAAAGGGTCGAGAGGGAGGTTGAAGTCCGCGACTTCGAGAAGGCGAGGGAGCTTCTCAAGAGCCTGGGCTATCGGGAGGTGCTCACCTATGAGAAGGAGAGGGAGAGCTTCTCCCTCCTGGGCTGTGAGCTCGCACTTGACACTCTGCCCTACGGGAAATTCATGGAGATAGAAGGGAGGGAGGAAGATATAGAGAAGGTTCTCTCCGAGCTCGGCCTCGCGGAGCGAAAGAAGATCGTCAAGAGCTATGTCGAGATCTTCCTTGACATAAAGAGGCTGAACGGCCTCGACTTCAGGGACCTGACCTTCAGGAATTTCGAGGGCCTTAAGCTCAAGCTTCCTCAATATCTGAAGTAGCCCTTCCTGACTCTGGAGGCCCCCGTTACGGAGGAAAAGACCCGCCTCATCCCGGAGGGAGGGGGCCTGAGGCGAGCCCTTTTGGCGAGCGCGCTCTCCGGGCCGAAATGACCCTGCAGTAAACCTTAGTTGAGGGAAGCTTCGACCTTCATGAGCTCTCTCAAAGCGGTGCACTCATCCCCTTAATTTATCTAACGAACGGGGAGCGTGGGCTTTAGGAGAGTTGAAGGAGGCTCTCAGAAGGGTCGAGCCAGGACCTCAGAATAGACCTCCCTTACTCTTCCGGTATGGCGCTCGTAGTCCCTTAAGAGCTTCCCGCGTGCGCTTCCCGTCTCATCGTCCGCATAGCCAAGGCGCCGGGCGAGCGCCTCTATTTCCGAGGGCTCCTCGGGGAAGGCACTCAAGGGACGGGTCCTCACGATGCGCATGCGGCTCTCAAGGTTCCTCAAGAAAAGGTAACCTTCCCTTAGATGAGAGAACTCCTCCTCGCCCAGGAGGCCCTCCCGCTGAAGAGCTTCAAGGGCCCTTAGGGTATTCGTGATGCGGAGGGCTGGCTTCTCCCGTCCGTGCCTTAGCTGCAGAAACTCCACGAGGAATTCTATGTCGGCTATGCCGCCCCGGCCGAGCTTGAAATCCAGGTGTCCCCCCACCTCGCGGGCGAGCTCCCGCTCGAGCCTCTCCCGCATGTGCTCTATCTCCCCCGCCTCGGCCGCGCCGAAGGGCTTCCCGTAGACGAAGCCCTGGGACAGCTCCAGGAAGGCTCTTCCCAGCTCCTCATCTCCCGCCACGGGCCGGGCCCGCACAAGGGCCTGGCGCTGCCAGGTCTCAAGCCTCTCACGGCAGAAGCGCTCAAAATCCGCAATCGCAAGCGCCAGGGCCCCCTTCCTTCCCTCGGGCCTGAGGCGGAGGTCCACTCTGTAGGCGGGGCCCGCAGCCGCGAGCCCCTCGCAGATTTCCATCACCCGCGAGCCCAGGCGGCAGAAGTAGTCATAGTTGGTGAGCCGAAGGGGGGTCCCTCCCCTTGGGCCGGGGGTCCCCTCGGTCATCCCCTGGGCCGAGTAGATGAAGAGGAGGTCCAGGTCGGAGCCGAAGTTGAGCTCCCGGCTTCCCAGTTTGCCCAGGCCTATTATGGCGAACCTGGCCTCGCGGCCGCTCGTCTCCTCGCGTGGAAGGCCGTAGCGCGCCTGAAATTCCCGGCGCGCCATCTCCAGGGCCTTCTTGAGAAAAAGCTCCGCGAGGCGCGAGAGGTCATCCAGCGTGGCGAGGATGTCGGCCTCACCCAGAATGCTCCTCAGCCCGATTGCCAGCTCCTCCGCCTGCTTGAAGCGCCTCAACTCATCGAGGCGCTCCCGCTCATCTCCCACCCGCCCAAGGCTCTCATCCAGCTCCCCCTCAAGGACCTGGAGAGACTTGGAGGAGGTGAGCACCTCAGGGTCAAGCAGGCTATCAAGGAGCGCGGGCTGGCGGATGAGGATGGAGGAGAGGGCCTCGCTCCCCGAGAAGAGGTGGAGCAGCACGGTAAGCACCCTAGGCCTCGCCAGGAAAAGCTCGAAGAGGGTCTCCCTGCTCCCCGCGGCGGCCACAAACCTCTCCAGGTTCAAAAGGGCTAGATCCGCATCGGGTAGCCGCCAGCTCTCCTCCAGGATCGTCGGCAGGATCGCATCAAAAGTGCGCTTGGCCCGGGCGCTCACGTGGGCAAAGGGAGGCCCCTCGCGCAGGAGCCGCAGGCGCTCCCGCGCCGCCTCCGGCTCCTGGAAGTTGCTCCTTGAAAGCTCCTCGGGCTCCATCTCCTCCCCGGTGAGAGGGGATGTCACCAGCTCCCCTTCCGCTGAAAGGGGCCTCTTCTGGTAGAAAAAGTTATCGTATACCCCCTGCACCTCCCGGGTATGGCGGTCGTGGGCGCGAAGGAGCGCCTCTGTCTCCTCCGCCTCGCTTCCCCCCCTGAAGCCCATCTTCCTGGCAAGGGCCCTCAGGCCGGGGCCGTCGGTCGGGAGGCTATGGCTCTGAAGGCCGTGAGTTATCTGAATCCGATGCTCCAGTTCCCGCAGGAAAGTGTAGGCCTCCCTGAGGCCGCGGCACTCTCTCTCCGCCAAAAGACCCAGCTCCCCCAGGCATCCTATGGCCTTGAGGGTGTTGCGTTCCCTGATGCGGGGCTCCATGCCTCCGTAGGCCATCTGGAAGGCCTGGACGATGAACTCCACCTCCCGTATGCCCCCTTTGCCGAGTTTCACGTTTCTCAGGGCATCCCTCCCTTTGAGGAGGCTGCGGTCGATCCTCTCCTTCATGGCCCTTATCTCATCCAGGGCCGCGAAGTCCAGGTGCTTCCGGTAGACGAAGGGCTGGATCGTCCGCATGAAGCTCTCCCCCAGGCCCCTGCTCCCCGCCGCGGGTCTCACCTTTATCATGGCCTGCCGCTCCCAGGTCTGCCCCCAGGACTCGTAGTAGATCTCGTAGCTGCGCAGCGAGTAGGCGATGTCCCCGCTCTGGCCTTCGGGCCTGAGGCGCAGGTCCACCCGGAAGACGGCCCCTTCTTCGGTGATCCGGCTCATGGCCGCCCTCAGCATCTGGGAGAGCTTCACGAAGAAGTCGTGATTTGTGAGCTGCTGGTGGCGCCCGAGCCCCTCTATCTCGACCCCTTCGGTTCCGCCCTCATCGGAGGAGTAAAGGAAAAGTATGTCGATGTCGGAGCTGAAGTTAAGCTCCTCCCCCCCCAGCTTTCCCATGGCGAGCACGGTGAACTCGCATTCACGCTCCTCCCCGTCAGGGTCCCGGAAGCGAGGGACTCCGTGGGTCCTCGTAAGCTCGCGATAGCAGCTCTCATAGGCCCCCTCAAGGCAGACGTCCGCGAGATGGGAGATGTCGGCCGTGGTCTCAGGGAGGTCAGCCCTCCGGGTGAGGTCGCGCGCTCCTATCCTGAGGAACTCCCGTTTCCTGAAGCGCCTGAGCGCGCTGAGCCTCTCAGCGTGATTTCCCGCCTGAGAGAGAAGCCCCATGAGCTCTGCCGCCATCTCCTCTTTGGGCCTTGAGGCGTCCAGCACGCTGGGCTCAAGAAGCCGGAAGACGTGGCCCGGCTCCTGGAGAAGGAAATCCGTGAGATGCTGGCTTCCCGAGAGCAGTGCCAGCAGGGCCTCCCGCGAAGACCTCTCCCCGAGGGGGCGGAATAGCTCCCCCGGCTCCCTCAGGCTCTCCGCCAGGCGCTCAAGGTTATTGAGCGCCCTATCCGGCTCAAAAGAATCGGCTACGGCCAGGAGAAGCTCCTTGAGGAAGGCGGCATCCTCGCCGGGGAAGCTTTCCTTCTCGGTGAGGGCCTTCAAGTTCTCCCAGGCGCTCCTTTCGTTCCTGAAGCCAAGGGCCGCGAGAGCGGCTTCCTCGGCCGCGGCGTAGGGAGTGCCCTCAATGATGGAGGAGGCCAGATTCTCTACGAGCTCTGCAGAATTCATCCGCCCTTTCAGCCGTTAAGCGGGGTGCTCCCCCGAGGAACTCAGCGCACCCCTAGATTTTAACACCCCCAGGCCCGAGTAACAGCCCCTGGGCAGGCTATTCGCGCCTTCAGTTAAGAGGCGGTTTTAGCCCGAAAATCCAGGCCAGCCCTGAGGAAACCCTGGGGAAGGTTGAATGCTTTCTCAAAAATCTTTAAGAATATCCTATTAATTCAGCAAAATTATTTACAATGGCTTAAGATTATGCTATAAACCTTTGCGTGACAGTGGGTGCCGGTGTAGCCTCTATTGAAACCTTTCCGGACGTTCACCAGGCCACCGCCCGGCTGGAATCCTGACTTCGTGGCACTCACTACCATCTTGCTAAATCCCTAACCTGGCAAAAGGAGGATTGGCGAAAGCTTTTACTCTAATCCATTAGTTATCTGATATAGCTACAATAGTTGAGAAGGTGAAGATATGGACTGGATATTACCGCTTGCACCATCTTTGCTACTAGTGCTCGGAGGAATAGTAACTTGGTTTCTTAAAGCCCGTGTTGAAGAGCTGCGCGCTACAGAAGAAAGGTTGCGAGAAGAACGCCGAAAGATCTATAGGCAAATATTAGACCCCTATATTCATCTTTTTGCCAACTCAAAGAGTCAAACACAAGCCATAAAGGAAGTTACTTCCTACAATTACAGAAAGGCCGCATTTGAGCTCAACCTTTTCGGCTCAGATGAAGTAGTCCGCGCCTATAACTCTCTCATGCAGCACACATACCATGCAGAATCCTTGGGCAAAGAAGACCCGAAAGAAATGATGCGTCTGTGGGGGGATCTTCTTCTTGAGATTCGTAAGAGTGTTGGAAACAAGAAGACCAAGCTTAAAGAATTTGATATGATGCGAGCAATGATTAAAGATATTGATAGATTATGAGGGTTTATAGGCAGGTTCAGGCAATAACGAGTTTACGCTTCGATGCGCTTGATCCAAATGCACTTCGGCGACCTTGGCAACCTTGAGAAGGCTAATTTCCGTGTGGCTCTATACTTTATTATTACAATGGTTTTGATTTGAATATGAAAGATGAATTACATAAACTTCCAGGCCCTCTTCTCCTACTAGCGGGACCAGGGACAGGTAAAACATATCAGCTCGCGAAAAGAATCAAGTACCTCGTTGAGGAAGAAAATGTATCCCCTCAGAATATTACCGTAATAACTTTCACTAATACAGCAGCAAGAAATATGCATGAAAGAATTTCGGATGTTAGTAATTCAAGGCTCTATGTTCCTCCCGAAAAGCAACCTAAGATGATTTGCACAATGCATAGTTTAGGGAGTAGGATTTTGGGAGAAAAGGGGTCGGAGCTTGGACTAAGTGAGAATATTCGTGTCGTTTCCACAGATAAACTTCGAAATATTCTCGTTGGAGATGCTGCTCAACTGGCTGGTTTTAAGAGGGATGATGGCGAGGAGACTGCGAGATGTCGCCAATTTGGAAATTGTAGTCCGTCAGACAACCGTAAGTGTAAAATTTGCGAAGAATATCAGAATATTCTTCGTAAATGTTCTGCGGTTGATCATGATGATCAGATATTGCTTGCTTGCAGGGTTCTAAAAGAAGATACGGCATTGCTTCAAAAATACCGTTCCTATTGCGAACACCTATTAGTTGATGAGTACCAAGATATAAACGCAGGTCAATTTGAGCTTATTTATTTTTTGTCGAAGGGACAACGTGAGGGTCTATTTGTTGTTGGTGACGATGATCAAAGTATTTATTCATGGCGTGGTGGCTCGCCAAAATTTATCAGGAGATTTGGAGAGCATTTTGGCAATGAAGCACAAATAAAGTCTCTAAAGAAATCCTTTCGTTGCCGCCGGCATATTCTTGAAGGTGCGAAGAGCGTTGTTAGAAAATATGATAAAACGCGACTTTCAAAAGGTCAAATTGAGCACAAAGAGGAGGAGGCAGGGAAAATAGTAATCCACAATGTTGCAAGTGATCAAAAAGAAGCATATCTTGTGAGGTCGATTGTTGAGCGAGTTATTGCTTCGGAGAGGATTTTAATCCTTTTGCCATATAGAGCTTTTTCTGAGGGAATTGTTGCAGAGTTGAGAAGAGCAAGAATCCGCTATAGTGCTCCACCCGTGCTTCCGGGAGAAGGACTACCTCTTATTTCAACGCTTTATCAATGGCTAAGGGACAATTCTGACAGCTTAGCTTTTCGCGAAAGTTTGGATGCGTATATTAATAATCCCGATTCCCGCATTCCGTCTGCAAAGGTAAAGATGCCTAAGAAACTAGAGGAGAGGGAGAATGCCCTCTTAAAGATCAGCTTGTTATGGAAATATTTTAAAATTGGTAAAATTAATAGTTTCTGGAAAGCTATTGAATCAAACAAAGAGAATGATGAATTATATTCAAAATCTTTTTGTGCTTTTGAACGACTTCGTGTGTTGAATGAAGCTCAGCGCGATCCAGCGAGCTTTATTGCTGAGGTAGTAAGAATTATTGTTCCATGGAAGAAGACAAAGGCTTTCTTGGATGAGATACAATTGTGGGTGGAAACCTCAAGAGAAATAGACGGTAGAGCAGTAGGGAGGGTTGTGCAATTAGTGACTTTGCAGGGCGCAAAAGGATTGGAGGCGGATGTAGTATGTATTGTTGGTTTGGAAGAAGGGACTCTTCCAAAAAGTGGTTTATCTCGAGAAGATATGGCCGAACAAAGCCGCCTGATGTTTGTCTCCATGACCAGGGCCATTAAAGAACTCCATCTCTTTCATGCCAGGAAAAGGTCGGCAGCTAAGGTTTACAGACCGATTTACAAGAGAGGAGAACAGCCTGATATTGAGGGATCACGTTTTTTGGACGTAATTCCAGATGAACATAAAGAAATTAAATATCATCCTGCTTGAACATCTCAGAATTGGAGCTACATAGCTTGAATACGGTGATTGAAGGATCGCGTCTTGAGGGGGGTTTTCCTTCAGGATATCTGTCTCCGCTGGGTTTTGTGCAAACCACCCTCCGAGCTGAGTTAGCCAAACCTTGAGTATTTTGCGCCATAAAATCTATGAAATTTTACTGAAGGTTCCCTCAGACAAGGGCTTGACTTTTCTAAAATATGTGCTAAATATAACACTTTAATATCATACTGCGTCTTAGGAGGTGTTTTTATGGGAAGCGTGGTGAAGAAGCGGCGGGCCAAGATGCGGAAACATAAGCATAAGAAGCTCACGGCCCGGAGCCGCCACAAGAAAAAGCGATGACGACCCTGAAGGGAATGAACCGCCTGGAGGCTTTACCCGGTAGGAGCATGAGGCCACTCCCCCTTTAGAGAAAATATCATGGCCAAAGGAGCGGTAACGAAGCTTGACTCCGGGGAACTTGGGTGGACGCCCATAGGGCCGGGAAAGTGGCTGAAAAAGCTCAACAGCGACGGGGAGAGGCCCGGCGCCGGAACCCTCCTCATCAAGGTGGAGCCGAGAGGGGTGCTCGAGCGCCACAAGCATGAACTTGTGAGCGAGGTCTTCATCCTGGAGGGAGCTCTCGCGGGGGAGGGGACCCTTCTTTCTGCGGGCTCCTACCACTGCCTCCCTGCGGGGCGTGAGCACGGCCCCTTCAGGGCTTTAGAGAAGGGCTGCGTTTTCTTTGAGACCCTCCATTGAGGGGGGGTCTTGAATTAAGATCTCCAATCCCGCCTCTTTGCGAGAATTACCCACAAATCAATTCCATCCCCGCCAGGTCAGGACGTCTGAGCTGCGCCCCGACCCTCCTGAGGCGCAGAGATGCGGCATCCGCCAGTGGCCGAAAGAGGTTTGTCTTGGGAGGGCCTTTGAAGTAGAATTCTTATAGTAGATTTTTTCGCCCCCCAGACTTTGGGAAGAGGTGATCCGAGCTGCCCAAGACCAAGCCCGCCTTCAGGGTCGGAGTTGACCGCCGGCTTTGCAAGGGCTGCGAGCTCTGCATACCCGTCTGCCCGGAAGGTATCCTCGCCCTGGGCGAGGAGTTCAACCCTTCGGGTTTTCTTACAGTTAAAATCCTCGATTATGACGGCTGCACAGGATGCCAGAGGTGCGCGCTCATCTGCCCGGACGTTGCCATCCGGATCCTGAGGGAGGATTGAGGGGGGCGCGGTGGCGGAGAAAGTGCTGATAAAGGGTGCCGAGGCCATGGGTGAGGCCGCCATCCGCGCGGGCTGCCGGGCCTTTTTCGGCTATCCCATAACGCCTCAGAGCCAGCTCCTTGAGTACATGGCGAGGCGGATGCCCGAGGTGCCGGGCGGCGTTTTCCTCCAGACGGAGAGCGAGCTTGCGGCGATCTACATGGTCTACGGCGCCGCCCTGGGCGGCGTGCGGGCGATGACCTCCTCCTCCGGCCCTGGGATAAGCCTCATGCAGGAGGCCATCTCCTATCTCTGCGCGGCGGAGCTCCCTTGCGTTATCGCCAATTTCTCCCGGGGAGGGCCGGGCCTGGGCGGAATCCATGCGGCGGGCTCAGACTACCATCAGGCCACCCGCGGGGGCGGCCACAGCGACTATCATACCATCGTGCTCGCACCCTCCACGATACAGGAGATGATGGAGCTCACGGGCCTTGCCTTCGAGCTCGCGGACAGGTACCGAAACCCCGTCATCATCCTGGCCGACGCCCTTCTGGCCCAGATGATGGAGTCGGTGGAGCTCGGGGATGGTTCCCTTGAAGAGCTTCCGCCCAAGGATTGGGCCCTCACAGGGGCGCGGGGAAGGCCGCGAAGGGTCATCCACTCGATAGCGTTTGACCCGGAAGAGCTCGAGCGCTTCAACAGGAAGCTCGCGGAGAAATACCGGGAGATGAGCGCGAAGGAGCGAAGGTTTGAGGTCAAGGGGGATGGAGGGGAGCTTCTGATTATCGCGTTCGGCACGGCCGCGAGAATGGCGGCGACAGCCCAGGAGAGAGCGCGGGAGGAGGGGCTTGAGGTCTCCCTCTTCCGCCCCATAACCCTCTGGCCCTTTCCCTATGAAGAGCTCGCCCGTGAGGCCCGCGGCTACAGGCGCTTTCTCGTGCTCGAGATGAGCCTGGGGCAGATGTATGAGGATGTCCTGATTGCGCTCACCGAGCGCGATGGGCTTGAGTTCTACGGGAGAACGGGAGGCGTCATACCTTCTGTAACAGAGATCCTGGGGAAAGCCAGGGCTATGCTCAAGGGGGCGGAGGCTCTCGGGTGAAAGAGATTTTCAAGAGGTCAGCGCTGCTCACCGAGAAGCCCTTCCACTACTGCCCGGGCTGCTCCCACGGTGTGATAACGCGGCTTCTGGCCGAAGTGATAGAAGGGATGGGCCTGAGGGAGGTTGCCATCGGGGTCGGCCCTGTGGGCTGCTCGGAGGTCATCGTTGACTATCTGGACATAGACATGGCGGGCGCGGCCCACGGGAGGGCCATCGCCGTGGCCGTGGGCCTAAAGCGCACGCAGCCAGATAAGTTCATCTTCACCTACCAGGGGGATGGAGATCTCGCCGCCATAGGCATGGCGGAGACGGTCCATGCCGCGGCCAGGGGGGAGAACATCTCCGTCGTCTTCGTCAATAACGCCATCTTCGGGATGACGGGAGGCCAGTCGGCCCCAACCACGCTGCCCGGCCAGAAGACGACGACCGACCCTCTGGGCCGTGAGCTCGCAGGAGGGGCGGGGCCCATACGGGTGCCGGAGCTCCTCTCCTCCCTTGAGGGCGCCTGCTACCTCGCAAGGGTCTCAGTCCACACGCCAGAGCACGTGCTCAAGGCGAAGAGAGCCCTGAGGAGGGCTTTTGAATGCCAGATGAAGGGCCTCGGGTTTTCCCTTGTGGAGGTTCTTTCCACATGCCCTCCCAACTGGCACATGAGCCCCAGGGGGGCTACGAGATGGGTGGAAGAGCGGATGCTGCCCTGTTTCCCCCTCGGGGAGTTCAAGGTGCCGGGGGGTGGCCCTTAGATGCGCTATGAGGTGCTGGCCGCGGGCTCTGGCGGCCAGGGCGTACTCCTCCTGGGGGAGGTGATGGCCTATGGGGCAATGCTAGAGGGGAAGGAGGTTGCATGGGTTCCCTCCTACGGGCCCGAGATGCGGGGGGGAACGGCAAACTGCTCCCTGGTCATATCTGATGGCCCACTTGGCGCGCCGCTTGTTGAAGAGGCAGATCTCCTCATCATTCTGAATGAGCCCTCCCTTGAGCGCTTCAGGGGGAGGCTCAAGGGGGGCGGGCTGCTCCTCTGGAATAGCTCCACAATAAAGCGAGGCCCTCCCGATGGAGGGAGGGGGTCCTTCGGAATCCCTGCGAATGAGCTCGCGCTCAAGGCCGGGAACATCCTCTCGGCCAACATGGTCATGCTTGGGGGTGCGGTCGAGCTAACCGGGGTGGTCTGCCGGGAGAGCCTTGAGAGGGCTCTTGAGCACTTCATGGCGGGCGGCAAGGAGCGGTATCTGGAAACTAATAGGAAGGCCATTAACGAGGGAGCTAGTTTTATAAAAAACAACATATTATCTGCTAAAATCTAGAAATGACTTTAGGCTCAGCGTCCTTTTTTCCGCTTTTCAAAATTTAGGGTGATAGGATATGTCGGAGCCAGCAGAAGGAAGGATAGAGCGCCTGCTCAGGCGGGGAATCGGAGAAATCAGGCCATACATCACGGGGAGGCTCGCCTCCGAGGTCGAGGAAGAGTACGGGCTCACCGATGTGGTGAAGCTCGCCTCGAACGAGAACCCCCTCGGCCCCTCGCCAAAGGGCATGAGGGCCGCGCGGAAGGCGGTCGAGGGGGTGGGGCGCTACCCGGATGGGAGCGCAAGGGCTCTCAAGAGGGAGCTCGCCCGGATGCTCTCCCTTAAAGAGGGGGAGCTCATCGTCGGAAACGGGGGAGACGATGTCCTCTCCATCCTGGGAAGAACCTTGATAAATGATGGGGATGAATGCATCATCCCCAATCCCTCCTTTACGCCTTATGAGACCGTCACCCGGGTGATGGGGGGAGTCCCCGTCTTCAGCCCTCTCAAAGATTTCGCAATCGACCTTGATGATATAAAAAGAAAGATGGGGCCGAGGACAAAGCTCATTTACCTCTGCAATCCCAATAACCCGACGGGCACCATAATAAGGGAGCCCGAGTTCAGTGATTTCCTGAAAGACCTCCCCCAAGACGTCGTCGCGGTGGCGGATGAGGCCTACTTTGACTTTGTGGAGGACGCCCGCTTTCCCGACTCCCTCTCCTTAAGGGCATCCGGCCTCAGGAACCTCTTCATAGTGAGGACCTTCTCAAAGGTCTATGGGCTGGCTGGCTTCCGGGTGGGCTACGGTATCGGGAGTGAGGAGCTCATCTCCTACATGCACCGGGTCAAGGAGCCCTTCAACGTGAGCCTCGTTGCGCAGGCCGCGGCGCTTGCGGCACTTTCCGATGGAAAGCATGTCGCAAAAAGCAAGCAGCTCGTGCTGGATGAAAAGCGATTTCTTTACACTGAATTTGACCGCCTCGGCCTTAGCTATGTGCCCACTGAGGCGAACTTTATCTTCCTGAGGACAGGCCTCGACTCAAGTGAGCTCCACCCTGAGCTCATGAAGAGGGGCGTCATCATCAGGCCGGGCCACCTCTTCGGCTACCCCGAATATGTCCGCATCACCATCGGGACGAGGGAGCAGAACGAGCGGTTTTTGGGGGCGTTGAGGGAGATTCTTAAAGAGAAAAAGGCTTAAAGGGGTTGAGGAGAAAAACTATATGACCAGCCCGGTCAGCCTCAACGGAGAGACCCTCACGCTCGAGGAAGTGGAGCGTGTGGCGCGCGATGGGGCCCAGGTTGCCATCTCCCAGAAGGCCATGAGGAAGATTGAGCGCTCGAGGGACTCCATCTCACGAATCATCGCCTCAGGGCGTCCCGTCTATGGCGTGACGACGGGTTTCGGCTCTCTCGCGAACGTGCGGGTGGATGAGCGCGAGATGGGCCGGCTCCAGCTAAACCTCATCCGGAGCCACACGGCGGGCACGAGGGAGCCCTTCAGTGAGGAGGTCACAAGGGCCGTCATACTCCTGAGGGCTCATGTGCTCACGATGGGGTGCTCGGGCGTGAGGCCAGAGCTGGTCAAGGCGATGGTTGAGCTTCTGAACAGGAGGGTCCACCCCGTTATCCCCCAGCAGGGCTCTGTCGGGGCCTCCGGCGACCTCGCCCCGCTCGCGCACCTGGGAGCCGCCCTCATAGGCGAGGGAGAGGCCATCCATGACGGGAAGGCCATGCCGGCTGGGAAGGCCCTCAAGAGGGCGGGCCTCTCGCCTTTTACCCTCGGCCCCAAGGAAGGCCTTGCAATCATAAACGGGACAGAGGTGATGACCGCCCAGGGGGTCATGACCCTGCTTCGGGCTGAGCGGCTCGTCAAGACGGCCGACATCGCGGGCTGCATGACGCTGGAGGCCCTGATGGGCACGGCCGCCTCCTTTGACCACAGGATCCACGACCTCCGCCCTCACCGCGGCCAGAGAGACTCAGCCCGCAATCTCTCGAAGCTCATGCGTGGAAGCCTCATCGCCAAGAGTCATAAGCTCCTCCCTCACGAGGTTCAGGATGCCTACTCCCTCAGGTGCATGCCCCAGGTGCACGGCGCGGTACGCGATGCCCTTAGGCACGTGAGAGAAGTGCTCGAGACCGAGGTCAATTCCGTCACCGATAACCCCCTCGTCATCTCTGAAGGGGATGAAGTCCTCATGGGCGGCAATTTCCACGGGGAGCCCGTGGCTCTTGCCCTCGACTACATGACGATCGCGCTCTCCGAGCTCGGCTCCATCTCTGAGAGGAGAATCGAGCGCCTTGTGAACCCGGCGCTCAGCAACCTCCCCGCGTTCCTGACCCCCTCGGGCGGGCTCAACTCGGGCTACATGCTGCTCCAGATTGCAGCCGCCTCGCTCGCCTCAGAAAATAAGGTTCTCTCGCATCCCGCAAGCGTGGACTCAATCCCCACCTCGGCCAATAAGGAAGACCACGTGAGCATGGGCTGCTTCGCCGCGAGAAAGGGGAATCAGGTCTTGGGGAATGTGGAGAGAATCATCGCGTTTGAGCTTCTCGCGGCGGCCCAGGGCCTGGATTTCCTCTCCCCGCTTAAGCCGGGGCCGGGCGTTGAGGCGGCCTGGCGGCTCGTGAGAAGCAAGGTGCCAAAGCTTCTTGAAGATAGAAACCCGGGGCCTGATATGGAGGCGGTGCGCGAGATGGTGGCAGGCGGGGGCCTCATCCATGCCGCGGAAGCCGCCGTCGGGCCACTTCACTGAGAGGCCATGGCAAAGAGAAGGCCGACCAAGGTCAGGGAGAAGGTTGAGGTCCCTCAAGCCCTCAGGGTGAGGATAAGGGCTCCCCGTGGCTCCGAGCTTTCCTGCAAGGGGTGGGGCCAGGAGGCGGCGCTCAGGATGCTCATGAACGTGCTCGATGCGGAGGTCGCCGAGAACCCGGATGAGCTCATAGTCTATGGAGGAGCGGGGAAGGCGGCCCGCAACTGGCAATGCTACCTGAAGCTCACGGAATGCTTGAAGCGCCTTGAGAATGATGAGACCCTCCTCGTCCAGTCGGGAAAACCGGTAGGCATCTTCAAGACCCATGCCGATGCCCCTCGCGTCCTCATAGCCAATGCCCTCCTCGTTCCAGCCTGGGCCACCTGGGAAGAGTTCCGGAGGCTCGATGCCCTGGGCCTCACCATGTTCGGCCAGATGACGGCCGGCTCCTGGATCTACATCGGCACTCAGGGGATACTCCAGGGCACCTATGAGACCTTTGCCGAGGCCGCGAGGCGGCACTTCGGCGGAAGCCTCGGGGGGAGGCTCGTCCTCTCGGGAGGGCTCGGAGGGATGGGAGGGGCTCAGCCGCTCGCCGCCACCATGAACGGGGGCGCCTTTCTCGGCATCGAGGTTGACCCCGAGCGCATAAGGAGGAGGGTCGAGGGAGGGTATCTCGACCGGATGGAAGAGAGCCTGGATAGAGCCCTGGAGCTTGCGCTCTCGGCCAGGGAGAAGGGGAGGGCGCTCTCGGTGGGCCTCGTCGGAAACTGTGCAGAGGTGTTGCCAGAGCTTGTGCGAAGGAGGGTTGTTCCCGACCTCCTCACAGACCAGACCTCGGCTCACGACGCCCTGAATGGCTACGTGCCCGCGGGCCTTTCCCTTCCCGCCGCGCTTGAGCTCAGGGAGCGTGACCCTCATGAGTATGTCCGCCGGTCGATGGCTTCCATGGCCCGGCATGTGAGGGCCATGCTGGAGCTCATGGAGATGGGCGCTCTCACCTTCGACTACGGCAACAACATAAGAGCCCAGGCAAAGGAGGCTGGAGTCGAGCGGGCCTTTGATTTTCCGGGCTTCGTTCCCGCCTTCATCCGGCCCCTTTTCTGCCGGGGTAAAGGCCCCTTCAGATGGGTCGCACTCTCGGGGGACCCAGAGGATATCTACAGGACCGATGAGGCCATAGCCGGGGAGTTTCCAGAGGATGAGGCCCTCTCGCGCTGGCTCAAGCTCGCCAAGGAGAAGGTCAAATTTCAGGGCCTCCCGGCCAGGATCTGCTGGCTTGGTTACGGGGAGAGGGCGAGGGCGGGACGGCTCTTCAACCGGATGGTCGCGCAGGGTGAGCTTAAGGCCCCTATCGTCATAGGAAGGGACCATCTGGACGCGGGCTCGGTCGCGTCACCCAACCGCGAGACCGAGGGCATGCTCGATGGCTCTGACGCCATAGCCGATTGGCCCGTTCTCAATGCGCTCCTCAATGCCGTGGCCGGAGCCACCTGGGTATCCCTCCACCATGGGGGAGGCGTCGGGATCGGCTACTCCATCCATGCTGGCATGGTGGTCGTGGCCGACGGCACGCAGGAGGCCGAGAGGAGGCTCCTGCGCGTTCTCACGACAGACCCCGGCACGGGAATCATGCGCCATGCCGACGCGGGCTACCCCCAGGCGACCCAGGAGGCCAGAAGGCACGCCCTTGACCTTCCCATGCTGGAGGAGGAGGGATGAGCGAGGACGCTGACCTCCTCATAAAGGGGGCCGCCCAGCTCCTCACGATGGATGGCTCAGGCGGGGATGAAGAGAGGCTCGGCATCATAGAGGATGGCGCGCTCGCGGCCTCGGGGGGTCAGATTCTCTGGGTTGGAGGGACGGGGGACATTCCGAAGGAGTATTCCTCCGCTTCCCGTAGCATCGACGCTTCCGGCCGGGTGGTGATGCCCGGCCTCATAGACCCGCACACTCACCTCGTATTTGCTGGCACAAGGGAGGGGGAGTTCAGGGAAAGGGCCCTCGGGCGGAGCTACCAGGAGATAGCGGCCCGGGGGGGCGGGATCAAGGCCACAGTCAGGGCCACGCGGGAGGCTCCGCTGGAAGAGCTGGTGGGGCTCGGCCTCGGGCGCCTTGACAGGATGCTCGAGTTCGGGGTCACGACCGTTGAGGTCAAGAGCGGATATGGTCTCGGGCTTGAGGCGGAGCTCAAATCCCTTGAGGCAATTTCCGAGCTTAACCGCCTCCATCCCCTGGAGGTCGTCCCGACCTTCATGGGCGCGCATGAGGTTCCTGAGGAGTATGAGGGCCGCCGTGAAGCTTACCTGGAACTTTTGGTCTCTGAGATGCTGCCCCGCGTGGCGGAGGCGGGGCTCGCTGAGTTTTGCGATGTCTTCTGCGAGCAGGGGGTTTTCACGCGGGAGGAATCCCGGAGGGTTCTTGAAGCCGCGGCGGCGCTGGGGCTTGGCCTCAAGGTCCATGCGGATGAGCTCTCCCCTTTTGGAGGCGCGGAGCTCGCGGCGGCGCTGGGGGCAACTTCCGCCGAGCACCTCCTGCACGTGAGCCCCCGTGGCATAGAGATGCTCTCAGAGAGCGGTACCGTGGCCGTCCTCCTTCCGGGCACCGCCCTCTTCCTCGGCCTTCCCTACGCCCCGGCGCGGGCCCTGATAGATGGTGGTGTGAGGGTTGCCCTCGGGACCGACTTTAACCCGGGCTCCTGCATGAGTGAGTGTCTTCCCCTCATGACCACGCTCGCCTGCACGCAGATGAAGATGAGCCCGGCTGAGGCCCTACTTGCCGTGACGCGGGAGGCGGCTGCGGCCCTCGGTCGGCAGGACCGCCTGGGAAGGCTCGCCCCAGGGATGCAGGCCGACCTCCTCATCCTCGATATCCCCAACTATCTTCACCTTCCTTACCATTTCGGCCTGAACCACGTGGCCTCTGTCATAAAGGATGGGGCCACCGCGTTTGAGTGCTGAGGGAAGCCCTTCTGGGGTGAAGCGTTGAAGATTTTCGCAGCCGATAAAATCCTTTCGGACGAGGATTTCATCGAGGGCCACGGCATCCTTGTGAATGGCGGGAGGGTCGAGGAGGTTGCTCCCCTGCCAGCCCTTCTTGGGAGGGGAGAGCTCATTCATTACGGGGAGGCGGCCATAATCCCCGGCACCGTAAATGCGCATAACCACTCGTTCCAGAGCCTTGTCAGGGGCTTTTGCGATGACATGAGCTTTTTTGACTGGAGGGATAAGGGTATCTACCGCTTCTCACTCGGCCTCGGCACAGAGGAGTGCCGCGTCGGCGCGCTATTCGCTTTCGGCGAGATGCTAAGGAACGGCGTCACGACAGTCGCCGATTTCTTCTACCTGCATGATGAGGGAAACGAGAACGCTGAAGCCGTAATTGCGGCCTCCCAGGAGGTGGGAATCCGCCTCGTGCTCGCAAGAGCCATGTACGATTGGGAGGGGGCACCGAGAAAATACATAGAGAAGGTCGAGGATTCCTCCCGCCGCTGCCGCGAGCTCATGGAAAAATATCAAGGGCATCCCATGGTCTCTATCCACCCGGCCCCCCACAGCCCCCACGGCGCCTCGCCCGCCATGATCAAGGAGGGGGCGGCCCTTGCCCGCTCCCTGGGAACCCCCTTCCACATCCATGTGGCCGAGGGAAAGTATGAGGTGGAAATGACCCGTGAGCACCACGGCGCCACTCCCATGAGGTACCTGGATGGTCTCGGGGTGGTCGGGCCAGAGATGCTCGCAGTGCACTGCTGCTGGCTCGATGAAGGGGAGCTCGAGCTCATGGCGGAGATGGGCGCCTCTCTCCTCTATAACCCATCGAGCAATATGTTCCTCGGGGATGGGCTCACCCGGATAAGAGACTTAAAGCGCCTTGGCGTTCGCATCGCTCTCGGAACCGATGGGGCTTGCAGCAATAACCAGGTGAGCGTCTTCGGCGAGATGAGGATGACGGCCCTCCTGCAGAAGGTGGTCCACCTCGACTCCACCGCCCTCACCGCAAAGGAGGCCTTTCACATGGGGACCCGCGGGGGAGGTGAGGCCCTGGGACTGCCGGTGGGCCTGATAGCCCCAGGCTACGAAGCTGACCTCGTGGTCCTGGATACGCGCGACCTCTCCCTTCAGCCCCTTCAGAATCTGAAGAACAATATCGTCTACTCCATGACCCAGAGGGCGATCCGGGCGGTCGTCGTGGGCGGGCGGGAGGTCTGCGCAGGGGGGGAGCTCAAGCTCCTACCCGAGGAAGAGATCCTTCGCCAGGTGAGAAGGGTGACCGGAGAGTGGAGGCGGGAGGATTGAGCTCTAGGAAGCTGAAAAACACTCTTCTTGCCCTTTTAACCCCCTCCTTTCTGCACTAGGGATAGAAAGACTGAGTAAACCTATATTTCTCATCTAAAGCGGCAATTTCTCCACCGTCCTGGTCCTTTATGGGTTATATTTCAATCAATTAGCGCTTCTTTCTGCCCGATGGTGGGGGATACCCAATGGGTGAAGCCGCAAGGGAGGCCCCTGAGGCTCGATTTCGACCGTCGGCTCAAGCTGGAGTTTCAAGGAGCCAGGATCACCTCGGATGCAGGTCTGCTGGCGTGCCAGGAGCTGGATGATGCGCTGGGTTTGACGGGGAGAGCGCCGGTCTACTTTCAAGAGACCCGTTCTGGCAGGAACGTCCAGCATGAGTTGGTGCCGCTATTGCGACAGTCGGTCTATAGCCCTCTTGCCGGGTATGAGGACACCAACGATGCGCTGAGGCTGGCCGGGGACCCTGCGATGCAAGCGGTCTCGTTGGCCGCCGGGCGCTTGAGAAGCACGCGGCCAGCACAAGCGTCTTAAGCCGGTTTGAGACCGAAGTCCTCGTGACTGGGGAAAACCTCAAGGGGCTCAATCGACTGAACGCCGAATGGATGGAGCGGGCTATGGCGCGCACGCCCCATCGGCGGCTCATCCTGGACATGGACAGTGCCGAGAGCCCCTTCTTGCGGTGGGAGATGGTGCTCAGTGCCCGGTTTACGGGTCTCGAAAACCTCTTGACAGCGGTTCTGGAAGGGGTCAATCTTTTCTACTGGCAATAGAGGACCAGAGGGCAGCATCACAGTTTGATATGGGAAATCTCGGTTACATGGATCTGCTGAACCGTGGGCCGCAGGCCGAGCGAGTCGACCCCTAACCAGCCGCTCCAGCGGCTGGCCATTGGGTGTGGGAAAGCACCCGGGGGGAAGAAATGGCCAAGAAAAAGGTGTTCGTGAGCTTCGATTTCGACAACGACAAGACCCTCAAGGACTTTATCATCGGTCAGGCGAAGCACGATGACTCACCATTCGAAGTTGCCGACTTTTCCGTGAAAGAGGCGGCTCCAGAAAAGGACTGGCTTGACAAGGCGCGAGCGGCCATCGCCAGGTCTGACGTATTCATTGTTATGCTGGGGCCGAAGACGAAGAATGCTCCCGGCGTTCTCAAGGAAGTCAAGCTCGCGAACGAACTCAAGAAGCCCAAGTTCCAAATCATCGGTTACAAGGACGGTTCAGAAAAATGGGCCGTTCTGGGTGCGGGCCGTGTCTATCGGTGGAGCTGGGAGAATCTCAAAAGATTGCTCTCCGTCCCGCTGGATTCGTAGATTGAAAGAGCTACTGCCAAAGTGTGCGTGAGAGCAGCTAGTGGAGGGTTACTTGACCCCCTTCAAAAGACTTGAAATATTGGTCCTTTTTCTTGTATAAATACTTATAAGATAAGGATAATTTCCTTGTGTTCAGCTAGAAAGAGGCCAAGGAAAGAGTAGCGCGCTGAGGGAAAGAGGGGACAAAAGTGGCGGATGTGTACGTTATCCATCTGGATCGTCATGAATGGGCCCAGCGAATCAGAGCCGCTCTTAATCAGATTCTTACCGATCGTGGTCTTCCCGCACGCTCGCTTCAATTTAGCGAGGGGACTCTCGGTTCGGTTTCCGAGCCAGCAGTTTGTTTATTTCTGGGTAGTTTAGCCGCGCGGTCAAACGAGCAATGCATTCGTCAAGTGGATGAGGCTTTTCACCTCCAAATCCCAATAGTCCCTATTGTCGATAGTCACTACAGATTTGAGGAGCAGGTTGTTCCGCGGCTCGAACCAATCCACGGATGCGTTCTCGATGGCCCGTACACGATAGAGCTTATCGCCCATACGGTGCTTCGGCAGGTGGGGCTTTCGGAGGTGCAACGACGGGTATTCATCAGCTATCGCCGGCCTGAAGGTTGCGCTATGGCCGATCAGGTTTTTGATGTCCTAAACCGTTATGGCTTTGAGGTTTTTCTTGATCGGTTCAGTGGTGAACCAGGAGAGTATTTTCAGGAGCGACTGAAAGAAGACCTCGAAGACAAAGCGTTTCTGGTCTTTTTGGAGTCACCGGATGCTCATAGATCCCCTTGGGTCAAGTACGAAATCGTATACGCGCTTGATCACCACATGGGGCTCATCGCATTAAAGTGGCCTAATACAACCCAAGAGATTCCGGAACTGACCGGCGTTGACCGCGTTACGCGGGTGCGATTGAGTTCTTCCCAGGTAGTGCGAAGGGGTAATCAGCAGTACTTGCTAGATTCTAGCTACATTCCGAACTTCTTGGATCTTGTCGAGCAAGAACACGCTAGGACATTTTCGCTTAGGAGACAGTATTTACTCGGTTCCGTACAGGCGCACGCAAATGAACTGGGTTTGCTGTTCCATGAGTTGCCAGACTGGGTGGCAATAATTGAAACTCCCGCACGAGGCCGTCGGCGAGTCCTGCAGATAGTTCCCCGGCCTGCTGAAGTAAGGGGACTCTTTGAGCTTGACCGTAACCGTCAGCCGCACGCCTTTGGAGGAACACTCATTCATACTGGGACTTGCCTGGCTAGGGACCGGTATGAACTGCTAGAGTGGACTACCGAGAATCGCGATTTAAACATGTTTGATTACACCGTTTGCCGGCGGTTCCTGGAGGAATTTGGTCGCGGTCGGTATTGAAAACGCTTATAGGAGAGGACCCGGTGGCTTTAAAAGATTTGACTAAAGAATTGAAGCAGAGTTTGAAGCAACGGTTTGTTTTTTTGTCTGCCAGTTTACCGCGTGAGGACCGAGATTGGAAGTATTTTAAGACTGCCCATCCCCGGGAGATTACGGATGCTGTAAGCATTTTTACGAAGACCGTTCTTATTTCTGATGGCAGACTGGTTTTCGGTGGACATCCGACCATTTCACCACTTATTCTGCAGGTAGCGCAAGAGGTGGGTATTAAGAAGCTGATTAAGATTTATCAGTCTGCATACTTCCAATCTGAGTTCACACCAGAGGCTTACCGGCTCAGGGACCAAGGCTGGGCAGAATTTATCACGACAGACGTCAAACCAGATCCAAGCAATCCAGATAGAGACCAAAGCCTTCTATTCATGCGTATATCAATGCTTAAGCACACTGATCCGATTTGCGCAGTGTTTATCGGTGGTATGGAAGGAATCGAAGGCGAGTTCAAGCTATTTAAAGAGCGCTGTCCAGACCGACCGGCATATCCTTTAGGGTCCCCTGGGGGTGCCTCTCTTTCGCTCTTGGACGAACATCGGGCTGAGGAGTTTAATACTGCCCTGGATATAAAAGTCCTGAAAGAGTCCAAATTGTTTCCCTATCTCGCCCAACGAATCGTGGCAGAACTTGAGGCAAAATATTGCAGATAAGGGACAGAGATGGCGACATACACATCAATACCGCGCCGAGTGGTATTTATTAGTTACCACCATGATGTAGATCGACCTTATTACGACTCATTCTCGAATTATTTCTCTGCTACACACAGATTGATCCGTGATAACTCTCTCGATCGCTTGTTTGACAGCGATGACGCGGAGTACGTGATGAGGCGGATCCGCGAAAAGTATATCTCTGGCTCCTCATGTACAATCGTGTTGTGTGGCGCTGATACTTATAAGCGAAAATATATCGATTGGGAGGTCTGTGCCACCCTGAACCAGCAGGGCGGGCTCATTGGAATCAACCTGCCGACCAACCCAAAGCTACCGAATGGTAATTACAAGGTGCCTAACCGTTTCTATGACAACTGGCGTAGCGGATATGCGGTCTGGGTCCAGTGGACTGACGTTGAGATGGCCCCCGCCGCTCTCACTGGGCTTATAGAGGATGCTCTAGCCCGTAGGAAGAGCTTGATTGACAACTCTCGCCCCACTATGCGCCGCAACCTCTAGGCAAGAGTGGTTAGCAGTTCGGTTGCGAGAGAGCCAATTGGAAAAGACCAGCGATAAGGGTTTAGGTCTACTATTTCCGGTAAGATTTGAATCTGAAATATGTGGCTGTAGGTAAGCCTCTTACCCAGGTCCTTCAATAAATCAGGCCCTGACCATAATAATAAAGGGGATACTCATTTAAATCAATGCGATTGGGAATCAATACAATTATAATTTCTCTTCAACTCGTGTCAAGCAGAAATGATTATGGGAAATTAGCTGAGAATCTTAGAAAAATGGGGGAATTTATTGAATTTAATAGCTTTAGGCCGTGAGCTTAAATTTGACTTTCAGGCAAGATTTTCAGCGCAAAGTTTTATGGCACGAGGCTCTTGTAAAAGTTTTCCACTGAAGAATTCCTCACTCTCTTCGGTCTCAGGAATCAAAGCATGATCACCGAGGCTTCCATCGGGATTTACGATGAGCTTTTCAAAAAGGCTAAGGATGACCTGCCTTCTTTGCTCGACTGCTGGCAAACCTGGCAATCCGCTCAAAAGGATTCCTTGGGGGGCGGATTTTCCCTCCTGCCGATGCCAGGGAAGTCGAATTATCTCAGCCAGCTGACGTGCCGCTCCTTCAAATTGCGCCAACTGCTAATTAGTCCGAATATATGCGGCTCTCTCAACCAATATTTGTAAAAGTCAATCACTTCCCGGACAGTCAGATCCTCTCCGGGATTGAGGGTCAGGCTGCCTCTTTGGGCACGAGCTTTTTCCCTTCCTCTATGGTCTCGATGGGCCTCCGACTTATTTTCCAGTGGTAGAAATATGCCCTATCTTAAATCCCAGGGTAAAAGATATCCCTAGAGCAGGGTCTCGAGCTTTGCCGTGGCCTTCAGGCCATGGCCCGTGAGGGGAACCAGAATATCCTCCTCTTCTCGGATAAGCTTCTTTTCTATCAGGAGCCTAGCCCCGGCAAGCGCGATGGCCGAGGTGGGCTCAACGAAAAGCCCCCCTGAGGCAAGGGCTCTCAGGGCGGGCAGGATCTCATTCTCCGGCACCGCGAGCGCGCCCCCTCTGCTCTCCCTCAAGGCCTTGAGCATCTGGGGTCCTCTCACAGGGAGCGGGACCTTTATGCCTTCAGCCAGGGTGTCTCCAGCGGGAATCTCCCGCACTTCTTCCTCTCCTTCGTCGAAAGCCCTCACGAGGGGAGCGCAGGCCTCGGCCTGAAGCGCGAAAAGGCGGGGAACCTGCTTGATGGCCCCCGCCCTCAATAGCTCCCTCACCCCCTTCCAGAGGCCGAGAAGCAGGGTGCCGTTTCCCGCAGGGACGACGAAGGCATCCGGAAGCCTTCCCCCAAGCTGCTCGAAGACCTCAAAGGCAAAGGTCTTGGTGCCCTCGAAGAAATAGGGATTCCAGTAATGGGAGGCAAAGAAGGTGGTCTCAGCCGCCTTGAGCGCAGCCTCAGCCGTCTTCTGGCGACCGCCGGCTATCTTGATGACGGAAGCCCCATAGGCCCTTATCTGGGCAACCTTCTCCGGGGATGTCCCCTCCGGGATATACATCCGGCAGCGCACCCCCGCCCGCGCGGAGTAGGCGGCGATGGCCGCCCCCGCATTTCCTGAGGAGTCGCCCAAAACCTCTTTTACCCCGAGCTCCTTCACCCTGCTCATGAGAACGGATGCCCCCCGGTCCTTGAAGGAGCCCGTGGGGAAAAGGTAGTCAAGCTTGAGGAATACCTCCCGCCCCGCGAGCTTCCAGGGGAGAAGCGGGGTCATCCCCTCGCCCAGGGTGACAGGCGGGTCCATCTCGATGGGAAGGGCCTCGCGGTAGCGCCAGAGGGAGTGGGCCCTCTTGGAGATGGCTTCCCAGGGAAAGCGGGCCTCCACCTCCACTTCAAGCAGCCCTCCGCAGGGGCAGCGCCAGATGGGCTCTCCTTGGCTATGCGCCTTTCCGCACTCGAGGCAGAGGAGCGTTGGCTCAGGGCTCATGGGATGGGACTCCTTCAGTGGCTAGGTTGGCCTCCGGGTGGCTCTTTGCAATGGCCGCCTGATGATAAGGATACTTCCTCAAGCCTATGAATTCTAGCTTTTACAGGAATCCCTTTGGCTTCTTCGGCGGGGCATTTTGTGGCAGGGGAAAGGGCCCTTTCCCCTTCTTTCCCTCATCCTTCAAGCCGTACTCTTCCAGGATGAACCTGTCATCGCCGGGGTCGGGTTTGAACTGTAGCCGAAGCTTCTTCGCTTCCTTCACGTAGGACCCCTCTTTCAGGCGAATCTCCCCGTTGGGCACGATGACGATGGCGGACTCCCCCTGAACGGGGCATTTCTCTTCGCAGTACCCGCAGCCATTGCACTGGGAGGCTATGACCACGGGGCGACGATATCCGTCAATGGTGCGGAAAACAACGGCATTGTAGGGGCAACTTTCATCGCAGATGAGGCAGAGCTTATCTTGAGCCCAGACTAGGCACTCCTCTTTCTTAAGCACTGCCGTGCCCACTTTGGCGTGGGTCTTTTCTTCCAAGGAGAGGGAGCGGATCGCCTGGGTGGGACAGACCTTGCCGCAAACATTACAGTTCTGCTCGCAGGGGGCGTAACGGGGAATCAGCTTCGGGGTCCATAGGCCCAAGAGACCGGACTCCCAAAAGCTGGGCTGAAGGGTGTTGGTGACGCAAGATTTCATGCATTCACTGCATCGGATGCAGGTGTGCAGGAACTCAGCCTCGGGGATCGCGCCGGGAGGGCGAATGAGCTTAAGCTTACTCTTAAGGGAGGCGGAGGGGGTGCGGGCGGCGAGAAAGCCAACCGTCATACCACCAGCCATGGAATATAAGAATCCCCTCCGGGAGAAATTGACGTACGAATATTCTCCCCCGACATTTGAGCGGGCGAAGGCCGGAAAAGCGATCGCCCCCTGGGTGCAAACCTGGGCGCAGGTCCGGCATTGAATGCATTCAGGGAGTTGCTGTGCCCTGGGGTCTTCCCCGATCGTCCCCATGAGGCAGGCTTCCCGGCATTCCAGACATTCATTGCATTCTTCATTCACCCTCCGCTTGAAAAGACCGACGGGAGAAATGAGACTCAGGAAAGCCCCCAGGGGACAGAGGAAGCGGCACCAGAAACGGGGAGCGAAACGGTTCAGGACGATGACCCCGGCGAAGATCAGCAGTGTAACGTAGGACATATAGTAAACAGGCTGACGATAGGAAAGGTGAGACAGGCCGACCCATCCCAGGGTCCGGAAGAGCGGGCGAAAAAGGTCTAAGAGGAGATTCATCAGAGTGACGGCCAGGGGATAGAAAAAGAGGGTGTAGGAACGGGTGAGGATCGTCAAGGGATCCATGAGAAAGGCCAGAGAGAGGCCGGCCAGGGCGGAGGCGAGGAAAAGGATGAGCAAGAGATATTTGACCTTCCGCCAGCCCGCCTCTCTCTCGAGGCCCGGGCGATCTTTCTTCCGGAAAAGGAGAATGTCCAGAAAATCAATGGTTGCGCCCATGGGGCAGACATAGCCGCAGAAGAACCGGCCGATGAGCAGAGTGGCCCCGACCAGACCCAGGAACCACAGGGTCCTGGCGATGATTTCCCCATTGGCGAGAAGGGCGCTCAGCCCCAAAAGGGGGTCCAGACGCAAGTAGATATCCGCCGGAAGCCAGTCCGGAAGCTTGTAGGTGGCGGATATGAAAAGGGCGGAGAAAATGAAAAGGGAGAGGGCCTGAATGAAAGTTCTCACGCGCTCCCCTCAAAAATTTTCAACTTCTCGACATCAATCTCTCCCAGACCCCGCTCGTGGGCGAGGAGGAGGTGCTCGACCTGTCGACCCTTAAAATTTTGACCGTACCAGGGAGCGACTGTCACCCCGTAGGAATCCACAGCCACAGGGTCGGTGCCGGCGATGACGAGATTTGGCTTTTGGACTTTCCCGGGACCTCCCGGCCCTCCTGTGACCAAAGCCCGGGTGGCATCCAGGATGGTTAATTGGGGCCTAATGGTCATGGCCAGGTCGGCAAGCGCTTGGTTTATATCGTACCGGTAATGGAAGGACTGGCGGTCCCATATTAGCCCCATGAGGCATTTGATGCCCAGGGTTACGCCCGTGGTCCCATGGGTCTTGGCCACAGGGAGGTTAATGAGCACATGGCTTTCCAGGAGTTCTCCGAAAACTTCTATTTTTTCGAACACCTTTCCCTGAGGGACCCTGATTTCCCTGAAAAATTTCCTTTCCTCGACGCCGAGGACGTAGACGCCCTTGATGCCCTGGCAGGCTCTCTTAATGCCTGAGAGCTCAAGGCTGAATTCTGGCCGCGCCAAAGTGTGATCCATAACCACAACCCGCTCGGCCCCGGCCTCAATGCAGGCGCGGGCCACCGTCGCCACCACCTGGGGATGGGTGTTGGCACCCGCTTCAGGAGGTCTGGCAAAGGACATGTTTGGCTTAATGGCCACGCGCTGGCCCTTCTTCACAAAACGCGAGATGCCCCCCATCGCCTCAAGCGCCTTTTTCGTGGCCGCGGCGGGTTCGCCGGAGATGACTACCAGGTCAGGCTCATCCCTGGCCTCCAGAAGAGAAGGCACCCCCGCCATCCCAAGGGCGAGTCCGGCCGCTGCATTTTTCAGAAATTCTCGCCGCGTAACCTTTTGCTCTTTCATCTTTAGCCTCTGTTCCGTCCCATTATAATTTCTTATCCATCATAGAGGTGGCCGCCCAAGAACGTCATTTAATGATAAGACCCCCTCCTCAAACCTTTGAAATGCGTTTTTTTGAGGTTTTGGGATTCGCCTTAGATGTTAGCAACCATGACGGCGAGCTTGAGCTGGGTCTTTATATCGGGGGGCATCAATATTGGGCTCGGGTAATGCCATGAAGGCCCTTGACTTCGGCCACCTCGGGTTCTATCCTCTGACGTTTCTCCCGGCAGCCTTTATCTCCCGGGGGGGGAGCTCTTCCCTAATTATAAACTATTTTCCTGCATGATTTGTCATTCGGAGGTTTTTTGGCGGCGACTCCTATCCTCCTAAGCGACTCCGTAGCTAGAAGATATTTTCGTTTAATAGCAAAGGGATAAAGACATAAAACTAGAAAATACTTTATATTTGTAGCTCCTTTCAAGTTAAGAGATTGAACTCAACTGTTATGCTGTCTTCGCGGCTCAAGCCGCCTCACGAATTTATCTATTTCTCTAAAATAAGGCTCACCCCCCACGATATAGCAGTCGTTATGACCGGCCCTCGGGACGGGGAAAAACCTCTTGGGCGCAGGTGCTTCTTCAAAAAGCCTCCTTCCCTGCTCAAAGGGCACTATCTCGTCCTGCTCGCCGTGAATTATCAAAATGGGAGCCTTGAGGCGAGCTATCCTTGAAAGGGTGTCATAGCGAGTTCTCACGAGTGAAGCCAGAGGGGGAAAGGGGAGGAACCTTCTGGCGAGTTCCTTCATGGAAGTGAACGGAGACTCCAGGATGAGCCCCAGGGGAGGCTCCTCCAGAGCGAGCTCCACGGCCACGGCGCTGCCGAGCGAGCGGCCGAAATAGAGTATCCTCGCAGGGTCCACCTCCTTCCTCTCCTTCAAGGCCTTGAGGGCTGCCCGGCCATCCAGGTAGGTGCCCTCCTCGGTCGGCCTCCCCTCGCTCCTTCCGTAACCCCTGTAGTCGAAGATGAATATGTTAAGGGGGAGCCTTTCTCTGAGAAGAAGGATATTTTCAAGGCGGTGGCTGATGTTTCCGGCATTTCCGTGAAACCAGAGGATGCTCGCAGGGTTTCCCTTCCCGGGGATGAGCCAGCCGTGCAGGAGGGGCTTGTCCTGCGCCCTGAAGAAGAGCTCCTCGCAGGGAAGACCAAGCTCTTCAGGACTGGCCTCGAGCTTGGGCTCGGGGAAAAAAATGAAATTTTCTTCCATACTTATTCTTCCCCAGAGGCAAGACTGAGTTTATAATAGGCCACCTCTTATGGTATCTTGTTGAGCCAGGCTTCCGGACTCCATGGGATTATAGCACGGCAGCTATAGCTATTCTTTTGGGGAGAAGGCTTATACCCATGAAGTTCAGCATGGTCATCTCGGCTCCGGGGGCCAAGTTCTCCGCCTATGCCATTAGAGGTGATTTTGAAGAATCCATGAGGCGGGTGGCGGAGCTTGGCTATGAGGGGGTGGAGCTGGGAATTAGAAGGCCTGAGGACCTGAAGATAGATGCTATTAGGGAGCTTCTCGCGCGTTACGGTCTCGCGCTCGCGGCGATCGGCACTGGAAGGGCTTATCTTGAGGATGGCCTCTCGCTCACAGACCCCGATGAGGAGGTGAGGAAAAAGGCTCTCGTGTCACTCAGAGAGTTCGTGAGGCGCGGGGCTCCTTTTGGAGCCCGAGTCATCTTGGGCCTCATCAGGGGGCGCTCTCCGGAGAGGGTCGCGGCCGAGAGGGTGAGGGCCTGGCTTCGCGAGGGACTCGGGGAGGCCGACGCCCTGGCGCAGGAGCTTGACGCAAGGCTCGCCCTTGAGCCCATAAACAGGTATGAAACAGACCTCCTCCCCACTATCTCCGATGCTGCGGCCCTCATAGAGGAGGCGGGGGCCGGGGCCACGGGCATCCTGGCCGATACCTTCCACATGAACATAGAAGAGGTGGATATCGAGGAGAGCATCAGGCAGCATGCTCGCCTCCTCACCCATTTCCACGTGGCCGACAGCAATCGCTGGCCTCCGGGCGGAGGGCATCTTGACTTCAAGAAGATCCTTTCCGCACTTGAGGACACGGGCTACAGCGGGTTCGTGTCGGTGGAGTGCCTGCCCAAACCCGACCCCGAGGGTGCTGCCCGGTGTGCCATAGAGCACCTGAGAGCTCTCGGTCTCTGAGCAATGCTTGAGTTATAGGGAGGATTTTCCTTGAAGGTTCATCTGATATACCCCACTCATGACCGGAGAGCACCTTCTCCAGGAGCAATGAGAAGGCCCAAGAAGAAGGGCCTCATCCCCCCCCTTAACCTTTGTCTTCTGGCCGCCCTCACCCCGCCCGACATAGAGGTCTTCATCACGGATGAGAATAACGCCAGCGTGAACCTGAACGGCAGGGCAGACCTTGTGGGCATCACCTCCATGACCTGCACGACGCCCCGCATGTACGCCCTGGCCCAGGCCTTCAGGGAGAAGGGGGTGCCTGTGGTTTTGGGAGGAAGCCATGTCTCCTGCCTCCCGGAGGAGGGCCTCGCTCACGCAGATGCCGTGGTGGTGGGGGAGGCGGAAGAGGTCTGGCCCCGGCTGCTCGAGGACTTCAGGCGGGGAAAGCTCGAGAGGCTCTACCAGTCGGAAAATTTTCCCTCAGTGGAGAAGCTACCCCTTCCCCGGAGAGAACTCCTCAAGCTCAAGGGGTACTACCAGCCAAACACCGTTCAGACCTCGCGGGGATGCCCTGTGGGCTGCTCCTTCTGCTCGGTGGGAAAGCTCTCGGGCAGCGCCTTCCGCTTCAGGCCCGTGGATGAGGTGGCGAGGGAGATAGCCCTCATGAAGGGGCGGAACATTTTCGCCTTCACCGATGACAACATAATGGGGAACCCCGCGAGGGCCAAGGAGCTCTTCCGAGCACTCATACCATTAAAGATTATCTGGGGCGGCCAGGCGACTCTCACCGCGGCCCGGGATGAGGAACTTATGGCCCTGGCCTACGAGTCCGGCTGCCGGGGGCTTTTCATCGGAATAGAGTCCATCTCCAAAGAAAGCATAGGTGAGATGGGAAAGCGCATAAATAATCCCGACCAGTATCTGGAAGACCTGCGGAGGATAAGGGAGAAGGGGATAAGGGTGTTGGGGTCCTTTGTCTTCGGCTTTGACCACGATGACCCTGGATGCTTTGACCGCACGGTGGAGTTCGCCATTGAGGCCGGGCTAGAGCTGACCCAGTTCAGCATCCTCACCCCCTTTCCGGGCACAGAGCTCTATGAGAAGCTGGAGGCCGAGGGCCGCATCCTTACCCGGAACTGGTGGAATTATAATGAAGGCCTGGTGGTTTTCCAGCCGGCCCAGATGAGCCCCGAGGAGCTCAAGGCGGGTCAGGAGGGGGCCTGGCGGAAATTTTACTCAAACCGCTCAATAGTGAAAAGGACCCTTCACTTCGGGCCCTGGTTTCCGGTGGCCTTCATCGCCAACAAGTTCTTCCGCGACATAAATCTCGCTCACGTGAACTCACTTCTCAAGTTCGTCCAGATAGGCTGGTATCTCTTTGACCGGGAGGTGAGGCGGCAGGGCTAGCCCAGGGGCTCAAACCGAGCCTGGAAGAATCTTAGATATTTGGGTTCATAGACCATCTTCAACCCCTTTACCTTATCCCGGTTATAGAACACCTCCAGCACCGATTCCGCGGTCACGTCGCAGTGGGCCTGGGTGTAAACCCTCCGGGGAAAGGTGAGGCGCACGAGCTCGAGCCTGGGATACACATGGTCTCCTGTCTTGGGGTCGCGGCCAGCGGAGACTATCCCCCGCTCCATGGCCCTCACGCCCGAGTCCAGGTAGAGCTCAGCCGTGAGCGCCTGGGCCGGGAACTGGTCCTGAGGAAGATGCGGCAGAAACCCCTTGGCATCCAGGAAAACCCCGTGACCGCCGATGGGTACCACGAGAGGCACCCCCTCCTCAAGGAGCTTTCTCCCCACATACTGCACCTGGCCCACCCTGGCCTTTATGTGCTCCTCATCCACCGACTCCCCGATCCCTATGGCAACCGCCTCCATGTCCCTCCCCGCCATGCCGCCGTAGGTGTGAAGGCCCTCGTAAATGACCACCATGTTGCGGGCCCTGTCGAAGAGCTCGGGGTCATTCATGGCGAGGAACCCGCCTATGTTCACGAGACAATCCTTCTTCGCGCTCATGGTGCAGCCGTCAGTATAGGAGCATATCTCCTTCACGATTGAGGCCACCGAGCGCCCGCCGTAACCCTTCTCTCGGCTCTTTATGAAGAAGGCGTTCTCGGCCACCCTTGTCGCGTCGAGCATGATGGGGATGCCGCATTTTTCGGTTGCAAAGGCTCTCAGCTCCCTCAGGTTCGACATCGAGAAGGGCTGCCCGCTGGCCATGTTCACGTTCGCCTCAAGGCTTATGTAAGGGATCCTCTCGGGCCCAACCTCATCAATTAGGGCCTGAAGCTTTTCCAGGTCCACATTTCCCTTGAAGGGATGTTCGCTCGCCGGGTCATGGGCTTCATCGATGATGACGTCTCTGAACTCCCCTCCCGCCAGCTCCTGGTGGAGCTTGGTGGTGGTGAAGTACATGTTTCCCGGCACCTTGTCCCCCTGCTTTATCGTGAGCTTGGAGAGGATGTGCTCCGCCGCCCGGCCCTGATGTGTGGGGACCATGTACCGGTAGCCATAGTAGTTTCTGACCGCCTCCTCCAGGTGGTAGAAGTTGCGGCTTCCGGCATAGGCCTCATCGCCCATCATCATCCCCGCCCATTGCCTGTCACTCATGGCCGAGGTGCCGGAATCGGTGAGGAGGTCGATGTAGACGTCCTCTGACTTGAGCAGAAAGGTGTTGTAGCCCGCCTCCCATATGGCCCGCTCCCGCTCCTCCCGAGTGGTCATTCTGAGCAGCTCCACCATCTTCATCTTGAAGGGCTCTGCCCAGGATTTCTTGCGAGTGGGTCTTTCTGCCATGTGCTTTCACCTCCCTCATGGAAATCTTTATGAGCTTTGAAGTGCCTCTACCATAAGACCCGGCCTCTTTGGAGATCAAGAAGGATTTAGACCCGGTTTCCCGGATGGATCGCGGCTTGTCGCAGGCTTCAGGGCGCTCTCTAATGTAAAACTGAAACGTTAATCGCATCCAGATGGCTTCTGGCGGGGGGGAGCCGATGGGTGAAGGGGAAAGGAAGCCGACGGTTGGGCGGAAGACGCCGGAAGACGGCTTTCAGCCGGTGGTAAAATGCGGTATCGTGACGTTGAGCAAGGCCAGCAACGTCACTGGAGAGCGCCTATACGGGAAATCTCGGATAATTTATTTTTTCGTGCGCTCGTCCCGGCAAGGATTGGTGTTCAACAAGAAAACAACTATGGCAATAAAGGAAGGAGAAAGCAAATGGCAAAGAAAAGGAAGACCTTAACCACCGCGTTTGGAATCCCTGTGGCTGACGATCAGAATAGCCTTACCGCCGGTGATCGCGGGCCGGTGCTGATGCAGGACGTTCACCTGCTGGAGAAGCTGGCTCACTTCGACCGCGAGCGCATCCCCGAACGTGTGGTGCATGCCAAAGGTGCGGGCGCGGGTGGTTATTTCGAAGTCACCGCCGACGTGACGAAGTACACCACGGCAAAGTTCCTTTCGGAGGTCGGCAAGCGGACTGAGGTCTTCGCGCGTTTTTCCACTGTGGGCGGCGAGAAGGGCTCGGCCGATGCAGCACGCGACCCCCGGGGGTTTGCCGTGAAGTTTTACACCGAAGAAGGCAACTACGACTTCGTGGGCAACAACACCCCGGTTTTCTTCATCCGGGACCCCCTGAAGTTCTCCGACTTCATCCACACTCAGAAGCGTCACCCGGCAACCAACTTGCCAGACCCCGATATGTTCTGGGACTTTCTGTCGCTAACACCGGAATCAATTCATCAGGTGACTATCCTTTTCTCGGACAGGGGCACGCCAGCCACCTACCGTCACATGAACGGCTACAGTAGCCATACCTTCAAATGGTATAACAAGAAGGGCGAGTATTTCTGGGTGCAATATCATTTTAAGACCGACCAGGGAATAAAGAACCTGACCCGAGAGGAAGCGAAGCGGACCTCAGGCGAAGACCCAGATCACGCCACTCGTGACCTCTTTGATGCCATTGAGCGCGGGGATTATCCGTCCTGGACGCTTGAGATGCAGGTCCTGACATCGGAGCGGGCCAAGGATTTCCGCTGGGACATCCTTGATATCACCAAGGTCTGGCCACATGGAGAGGTTCCGCCCATCAAGGTCGGCAAGTTGGTGCTGAACCGCAACCCGGTCAATTACTTTGCAGAGGTGGAGCAGGCCGCCTTCTGCCCCGGCAACGTGGTGCCGGGCGTAGCCATTTCGCCGGACAAGATGCTGCAAGCCAGGGTTTTTTCCTATCACGACACCCACATCCACCGACTGGGACCAAACTACCACCTGATCCCAGTGAACGCGCCCAAGAACGCCCCCGAAATGAGCTACCAGCGTGACGGGTTCATGCGTGTTGACGTAAACGCAGGGGGTGGACCCAATTACTGGCCCAACAGCTTCGGCGGACCCGGCCCGGACCCGATGGCGGGTGAGCCTGCCTTTGAGGTCTCGGGGCTAGTGGCCCGTCATCCTTTCACTCACCCTAACGATGATTTCGTCCAGGCCGGCAACCTGTATCGCGACGTCATGACCGATCACGACCGTGAGAACCTGGTGGGCAATATCGTCGACCATCTGAGTGGAGCGCAAAAACGCATCCAGCTTCGCCAGGCTGCACTTTTCTTCAAGGCGGATGTGGATTACGGCCGCCGCGTGGCCGAGGGGCTGGGGCTAGAACTGTCAGAAGTTGAGCGCCTGGCCGGGATGTCCCAGGAAGAGCGAGCAAAGGCCACCTCCTAGGCTTGTCTTTAAAAAGGAAGCTTTATAATGACGGGCAAATACCCATTTGAACCTATTTGGCGTAAGAACCAGGCCGTGCGTGAAGTTTGACATGGGAAACCGGAAAGAGACCCTTCTTTGATCTTTGCGGAGGAAAGATAAGTGTCAAACCTTGGGATTAAGCCGATTTCAACCGGCCGTTTTCTGGCAGCAGAGAAATCTAACTACACTTACGGCATCGACCAAGGCACAAAAATTCAATCCGTCATACTGATGTGGTTCATCGAAGGAGCCGAGAAGAGGATACTCGTGGATACCGGGGGAAGCGACCCGGATTGGGCGGTCAAGTATCACCATCATGTTGAGCGCAATGCCGACGAAGACCCTGTCAAAGCGGTCGAAGCGTTAGGGTTGAAAGCTTCAGACATCGACATCATCGTGAACACTCATCTTCATTGGGACCACTGTTTCAATAACGACCTCTTCCCGAACGCCAGGTTTTTGGTCCAGGCAGAAGAACTGCGGTACGCGATCTACCCTCTCCCGTGTCATGCCCGTTACTATGAATCACAAATCATTGGAATGACACCGCCGTGGCTTAAGTCATCAGACCGGGTCGAGGCTGTTGAAGGTGAAAGAGAAGTCCAAGAAGGAATTAGATTGGTCCCCCTTCCGGGCCACACTCCGGGCTTTCAAGGGGTTCTCGTTGACCTACCGAGCGGTCGCTGCTTGATAGCAGGGGATAGTTGTCCGCTGTTTGAGAACTGGGAAGGAAATGCTCAAGCGGCGCACATCCCACCCGGAATACATGTTGACCTACGTGATTGTTACGAATCTTTCAGAAAGATGGATTCATTGGCGGATATGGTTTTGCCTGGCCATGACCTAAGAGTGTTGGAAAGAAAAGTATACCAGTAGAAGAAGCAAGCCCGCCAGACGCTATTTCGACAGCCGCGATAGAGATTTCACGCATCTGCCCAGATAAGCGGCCAGGACATGCGGATTTATGCTCACAGGCTCAGAACCATTGCATTCGTTTGAGGTATAAGGGAGGAGGAAACAGTCATGTCTGAAATCATCACTTTTTCTCCGTCTCCATCCCTGTTTGGCTTCGGAGCCTTGAAAAAGCTCCCGGAAACCCTCGAAGCTAAGGGTTTTAAACGTGTGCTGATCTTCACCGATTCTCAGATTGCGGCAAGCGGCATCCTTCAGAGGGTGCTTGACCTGTTGAAAGGCAAGGTCGAATCTGAAGTGTTCGATAAGGTTCCACCCGAACCCAGGAGCAGTGACATGGAGAGGCAGAGAGAGAGTTTTGGGTCTGACTTCGATGCCCTCTTGGGGCTCGGAGGAGGCAGTTCGATGGATTTCGCCAAAGCCATGTCCATCATCATGACTCACGGGGGTTCGTTGGGAGACTACTTAGGGGAAGGCTCGGTTCCGGGTCCAGTCATTCCGGTAGTCTGTATTCCCACGACTTCGGGCACAGGTTCGCAGAGCACCCAGACTACAGTTTTTACGATAGAGGGTGTCAAGCGTGGGGCCTCATCAGAATATATACGCCCCGTAGTGTCTATCGTAGACCCAGAGCTGACCATGGGGCTTCCCCCGATGATTACGAGAAATTCGGGGTACGACGCCTTAATGCATGCGTGCGAGAGTCTTACCGCTCGCTCTTTTTCGGAAGTTCCCGAGCGCCCTATTCTTTATCAAGGGAGCAACCCTTTCAGCCGATGTCTGGCACTTGAAGCCTTCCGTTCCGTCTGGACTTCCTACCGACACGCCATATCGGACGGAAGCGACCGAGAAGCACGCAGGCGTATGTCTTTGGGGTCCCATTTGGCGGGCGTCGCCTTCAGCCATAGTGGGCTGGGGTTAGTCCATGCACTGGCCTCTTCAGTGGGGGGCATGGTTGATGCACCCCACGGAGTCTGCCTTGCAGCGTGCAGCAAGATCGGCTTGAGTTACAATTTTATAGTCTGTGAGAAAGATTATGCTACCTTGGCAAGCTTCATGGCTGGCGGCGACGGAGGCGACTCTTCTAAGGCGGACGCCGGAAGTTTTCTTGAGAACATCGAACGTCTGATAAGTGCGCTTGACTTTCCCTCCAAGCCCTCAGAGCTAGGGGTCAGGAAAGAAGATGCCGCGACACTCCTGAAAAAGACGCTGGTTCAAAAGAGAAGGATCATGACAAACCCTAGGATTCTGGATGATGAGCTCCTATCGTATATTGAAGAAGGAATATAATTGGGGCAAACATGGGGTATCAAAAGGGTATTAATCCGGATTTCCCGAATGGAGCGCGGTTTTTCGAGAGAGAAGACCCCTTAGCTCTTTAGCGTTCTTCACGGCAAAGGCCTGGTAGTCGTTATCGAAATAGACATAGACATCCCGCCCCTCCCGCATGAAGGCCCTCAGCCTCCTGGCCCACTCCCTGAGCTCCTCCCGGCTGTATTCAGAGCCATAGAGCCTTTCGCTCCCGTGGAGGCGGAGGTAGACAAAGGGTGCGGTGGCTACCACCTCCATGGGGTAGCTGGGGGAGGAGGCTATGCAGAGGGAAGCTCCTGCGGCCTCCAAAATTTCATAAATCTCCCGGCGGAACCAGCTCTCGTGGCGGAACTCAAAAGTGTAGCGATGGCGGGGGGGGAGACAGGCCAGGAACTGAGAGAGAGTCTCGGGGTCACTCTTTAGGCTCGGCGGGAGCTGAAAGAGTATGGGCCCGAGCTTCTTCCCGAGGCCCTCCGCCGCCTCGAAGAAGCGACCCAGGGGCTCCTCGGGTTCGCGGAGTTTCTTTATGTGGGTTATGAAGCGGTTTGCCTTAACCGCGTAAGTGAAACCCTCGGGAGCCCTCTCCCTCCAGCCTTCAAAGGTCTTCCTGGGGGGAAGTCTGTAGAAGGGGTTATTCAGCTCAAGGGTTGAGAAATGCTCCGTGTAATAGGCGAGCCACTCCCTCTGTGGGAGATCCTCAGGATAGAAGGGCCCCCGCCAGTGCTTATAGCTGAAGCCTGAGGTGCCGACTAAAGCCCTGGCCGCCATGTTGCTCCCCTATTTTCCCTCTCTCAAAAGAGTACCTATTATCTTGGGGCCGTGGCTTATGGCGTTCGCGATGCCTTTCTCTCTTGTTATGTGGCCCGCCACAAAGAGGCCTCTCGTCGTCGTCTCAAAGGTGCTCTCATCATAGGCGGGGTATCGCCCCCTGAGTGTTAAGCCCAGCTTCTGGAAAAATTCAAGAGGCGGCATGGTGCCGGCCTGGACTATGACGACCTCATTGGGGAGGGCCTTTGATGCGCCTCCGTTGAACTCCAGGGTCACCTCGCGCAGGCCGATCGCCCTAACGTGGGAGGGGTAGATGGCCTCTATGCGCCCGGCCGCCACCTTCTCCATGAAGGGCTCAAGGTTCACTTTTTGGGGCCGCCGGAACCTCTTCCTTCTGTAAGAGAGCGTGACCCGAGCGCTCGCCTCCTCAAGGGCCATCGCGGCCTCTAGGGCGGAGTCGCCCCCGCCTACCACAAGGACCCTTTTTCCCGCGAAAGGCGAGGCCTCCCGAAGACGGTAGTGGACCTTTGGAAGTTCCTCCCCTGGAACCCCGAGCTTATTGGGCACGGCATCTATCCCTATGGCCAAAATGGCGTATCGGGAGCTGTAGGAGCCGTGCTCAGCCTTGAACCGGAAGAAATTCGCCTCGCGCCTTATACCCAGGACTCGGTTATGGACCTGGAGTTTGAGCCTCTTCTCCCTGGAGAAGCCCTCGAGGTAGAGGAGGAGTTTCTCCCGGGTCGGCTTTCCCTGAGTGGGCGGGAAGGTCTCCGGCTCGAACTCAAGCTCTTCAGGGTCAGAGAAAAGGCGTTTTCCCAGGGGGAAGTTATGGATGGTGTTGCCTATCCTGTCGGCTTCCAGGATGAGGTAGCGGAGGCCCGCCCTCTCAGCGGCATATCCCGCCGAGAGGCCCGCCGGGCCCGCACCAATTACGATGAGGTCCATGGTTTTGCGCAAACCTTCTGGATCCATTATTGGGTAGCTTCCAGTTCAGTATCTTTTTTATTATAGACCAGCTTGGGGGAGGTAGGCGTTTGAGAGCGAAGAAGAATCGATTCAAGATAGGGCGTCTTGACCGGGGTGGGGAGGCCCAATAAGGTTGCATGGAGAAAAGAATGTGCCCCTGCCCCGCGAGGGAAAATCCACTTTCTTAAAGCCTCTTTGGTTTTTTAAAGCTTAGAGCTAGAGAGACCCCCTCACCCTCCTGCTATGTCCTGGAGGATGGTTACCTCGTCTCCCTCCCTGAGCTCGGTCTCAAGGCCCTTGAGGTGGGCTATGTTCTCCTCGTTGACGAAGATGACGACCCAGGGTTTTGGGCGGGAGGTCTCAGGGTCGAGAAGGCTTTCCCGGAGGTCGCCATCGAGGCCGCGGGAGACGGTCGCGAGAAGGTCACTAACGGTGCCACCTTCCTTAAGCTCAACCGCGAGCTCCTCCCTCCCCGCAACCGAGCGGAATCTTCCGAAAGGCCGAATGACGACCCTAGGCACTTGCCGCCTTCTTCTCAGGCTTCATGACCCGGCGCTTTCCCCACTCCCGGGGGGTTGTGTAGACGATGGCCGAGTAGCCTATGTGCGGGAGGGCCCGGCAATACTTGACGCAGATTGGGTCGCCCCCGCAGAGGTCGCATATGAGCGCAAGCCTCTTCTTCTCATCGAAGAAGACCGCCCCGAAGGGGCAGGCCTCAAGGCAGGCCATGCAGCCCGTGCACTTATCATCGTGGACCACGGGGTTTCCCAGGGGGGAGTCGAGTGTTATTGCCTCATAGGGGCAGGCAGAGGCGCAGGGGGCATTGTTACACTGGCGGCATACCACGGGAATGTCTATCCCGTTGAAGATGTCGTCCCGGATGTGGATACGGGCGAGCTCGGGGTTTATGGCGCTGTCTCCATGGGTGAGAGAGCAGATGGCCTCGCACCTCCGACAGCCCGTGCAGATCTTGGCGTCCACCATCATCTTCTTCATCCCGCTAGCCCTCCTCCGGGAGCTTCCCCCGCCGGGAGAGCTCCTCCGCCACATCGCCAAGGCCGAGCCTAACGAGGGTCTCCCTCTCGGGCACCCCCTCCCGGCTCCAGCCCCTAAGCGCGTAGTATTCGTCGAGCATCTCCTCAAGCATCTCCCTCGTGAACTCATGCCCCGCGCCCGGCTTTGAGACCTCCACCCCGAAGCTCCTCGGCGCGAGTATGTCATCGGCCCGGGTGGCTCCCTCACGGACGTTATAGCTCCGGGCAAGGGCCGCGACCGTGTCGCCGAGAGCGCCGCCCGCGAGCTCCTCAGCCGTCAACTCCCAGCCCGTGACCGCTGAGAAGAGGTTTGCGGCGTCCACGAAATCGAGGCCAGGGGTCAGGACGGCTATATCGCAAAGTACCCCGCAGTGCCATGGGATTCGCTGGTCATAGAGGTCCTTGACGAGCTTTGCCCTTCCGTCTGTCACGAAGGGCTTCAGGTTCTGCTCGACAATAGCCGGCCAGCAGCGCCTGTGGCAGGCGCCCCGCTCGGTTATGGCAAAGCCGAGCGCAAAGGCGAGCGAGTTGACCCCGGGCCGGTAGGCCGGATACTCCATGCCCTTGCAGTGCATAGCAAACTCTTCGCTCCCCTTTCCTATCTCCTGCGAGGCCTTCTTGACACCTTGTGATAGTAGGTCTCCTATCCCCTCCCGGTAGGCTATCATGTGGATGAGCCGGTTGGCAGCCTCGATATTGCCGAATCTGAGGTCGAGCCCGCCGAGGTCGGCCTTGGAGAGGATTCCCCGCTCGTAGCACTCCATCGCAAAGCCCACGAGCACCCCGGCCCCAATGGTGTCGAGCCCGAGGTCATCGCAGATGAGGTTGAGGTGGAGAACGGCCTCCATGGAGGCGTTATCCAGGTTGGCCCCCATGATGCCGTTCGTCTCATACTCAGTTCCGCCCACGAACTCCCCCGCATAGGGGCCCACCTTGGCCCGGCTGAACTTGGTGCAGGTGAGGGAGCAGCCGAAGCAGGACTTATCTGAGACCGCTATCTTCCTCCGGAACGCGTAGGCGTCGATCTCGCGTGCCCCCTCGAACTGGCCCTCCTTGAAATTTCTCGTGGGAAGTATTCCCACCTTCTGGGTTATGTTGAGGGTTAGGGGGGTTCCGTACTCAGTCCTGTCAGCCACCGCGCCCAGCACCCCGCCGCCGCCCATCTTTTTCTCGACCTCGTTCAAGAGATAGCTCGAGAGGCGCTTGAGGTCGGCTATGGGCACGCCGCGGGTTCCGCGGACCACCACGGCCTTGAGATTTTTTGAGCCCATGACCGCCCCAAGGCCGCCACGGGCGCAATGGTGGTAGTAGTCGTTTTGCACGAGGGCGAGATTGGAGAGACGCTCTCCGGCTGGGCCGATGAGGGAAACTCTAGCTGCCTCATCTCCCACCTCCTGCTTGAGGCGCGTCTCGGCCTCATAGGCCTTCATCCCCCAGAGGTGCGAAGCATCTCGGATCTCCGTCTGCCCGTCCCTTATGAAGAGGTAGGAGGGCCGTTCGGCCTTCCCCTCGATGATGATGAAATCGAGCCCCGCGAATTTCATCTCCGCCGGGAAATGACCTCCCCCGTAACAGTCAAGGAAGAGACCCGTTTCAGTGGATTTCGTAAGTATGGCATAGCGCCCCGAGCCCGGGACCAGAGTGCCCGTCGCGGGCCCGGTGGCGTAGATGAGCTTGTTCTCAGGGCTCAGGGGCTCGACCTCGGGGCCGACCTCATCGAAGAGGAACTTTCCGCCCAGGCCCCTCCCGCCGATGAACCTTCGTGCGATGGCCATGTCCAAGGGCTCTTCCCGGCACTCCCCGCTCGTGAGGTTCACTCGGAGAACTTTTCCCGCGTATCCGCCGACCATTCGCCCGTCCTCCCGGTGAGAGAGAGGCTAGCGCGCCTCTCGGTAAAAGCCTCCGCCTCATTGGGAAAGCGATCTTGATGAGACCTTCACAAAAAAATATATTATCAAAGACCCCCTTTCTCTGTCGATATCAAACCTCTCTCAAGAGAAGGAAAGAACAGATGCTCGGCGCTGGAGGAAGACCTCCCGCCTTTACCTTTGGACGTGAGGTTGGAACGTGAGGGAGGTGGAAACCTTGAGCCCGTGAGGCCAGGTGGCGAGATAGGCGGGGGAATAAAGCGGCTCAGATATCCCCGCCATGATGATAAGATGCCGAGCTCTTGGAGGGTCTTGCTCGTCTCCATCCTCCTCACCCCTTCGGGCTGCCCCGGGAGTGAATTCAGGCTGGTCGGTCCTGTTTCTGGTGCCCACCCTCTATGCGGCCGAGGATCAGCTCCGGGCTTCGGCCTCGATGAGCTTCACCGTCTTGCCCAGGAGGTTCTCCTCCCGGAGGATGGTGAAGCCCGCCCGCCTCACATTTTCCAGGGTGTCCCGGTTTATGTTTGCGCCGGTCAGCCTCACCATAATCGGGTTCATGAGGTCGAAGAGGAGTGCCGCAAGGGGAAAGGCGGGTCTCACGTGCTCAAGAAGATGGAGCTTGCCGCCTGGCCTGAGAACCCTTCTTATCTCCTTGAGGCCCTTCAGGGGGTCAGGCACCGAGCAGAATATAAAGCTTCCGAAGGCCCCATCGAAGGAGGCGCCCTTGAAGGCAAGGCGCTCGGCATCCATGAGGAGGAGCCTGAAGGGAAGATTTCCCTCCTTCAGCTTCCTCTGGGTACGCCTCAGCATCTCGGCTGAAATATCTACACCCCAGGTAGTGCTACCCGGGGGATAGTGGGGGAGGTTTTTCCCCGTTCCGATGCCAACTTCAAGCAGCCTCTCCCCGCGGAGCCTGCTCAAGAGCTTCTCCCGCCAGCGGGAAAATCTAAGCCTCTCAAGGGCCCACTCCATGAGGTCATAGAAGGGAGCAATCCTGTCATAGCGCCGGGCGGCCAGGCGCGAGGGGCTCTCCCCTCCTCCTTTTCCCTTTCCCAAGGTAAGTTTTCTATCGTTTGGCATTCTTGCTCCCAGAGTACCTTCAGTAGTTCCGGGAACATGCTTCAAAGCGGGAGGGAGCGGAAGGCCCCTGAGCCATCACCCCGTTAATCCTGGCTCCCCCAGGAAGTCAAAAGGCGGGACCCTGATGGCGGTGTTCGGGTTGCCGTAGACCATAAAAGCTTAGGATAGCAAGCCCTTCGAGGTCAAGGCTATATTGCAGCTTTAGATTCCTTCTCGTTTTCAATGGGTTGCAGAAAGATACCCGATGTGGACAAGCTTGAAGAGGGGCGAGCCGGGCGTTCAAAGAGAGGAGGAGGCTGCCGGGATATTCTTTCGCTCGGGCTAGAAATTCCTTCAGGTGGAGGGGGCCACGGGCTTTTCTATTCTAGGAGATGGCTTTGCCGGCGGTGCGGAGGGGTGCCCGGCCCATGAGTTTCAATGAAGGGCGGTTGAATGCTTAATCTTTGAAGGCGGTTTCTTCTATTGACAGGATATGCTCCAGCGAAATATAGATATGGTGCTATATCGAGGGCTGATGGCTAACTTTAGCACGTCAAATCGGACCAGGAGGTGCCTGTCAGACCCCTAACGGAGCGGGGACGACACCACAGGGGTAACGGCAGCCGGAGCTCTTACCTGAAGAACGTCGGTCACGAAAAGGTCAGGTGAAGGATGGCTGAGATTGAAGTCGCGCAAGGGGATATCACTCAACAACGGGTTGACGCGATTGTCAACGCCGCCAATACTACCCTCTTGGGCGGAGGCGGGGTGGACGGCGCGATCCACCGCGCCGCAGGGCCGGAGCTATTGGCGGAGTGCATGGGCCTTGGTGGATGCCCGACCGGCGAGGCCAGGATTACGAAGGGCTACCGTCTCCCGGCCAAGTACGTCATCCACACAGTGGGTCCAGTCTGGAAGGGGGGCAAGAGCAAGGAGCGCGAGCTCTTGCGTAAGTGCTACGTCAACTCGCTAGCACTGGCCGCTGAGCACGGCCTCCGTTCGATCGCCTTTCCCTCGATCAGCACCGGGGCCTACCGTTTTCCCATCGAAAGAGCTGCAAGAATCGCTGTGGAGACGGTGAGGGAGTGCATCACGAGGCCAACATCGGTCGAACTTGTCCGCTTCGTCTGCTTCAGCGCACATGACCTTGCAGTCTACCAGAAGGCCTTAGAGCCGGTTTCATGAGCACGATTTGGTGAACCGGATTGGTGGCCTACCTGAGTCGGAATTGCTGGCAAAGGTGGGTTCCAGGCTTCTGTGGTGCCGGTCCGTATATTCTCCTTGATGCGTTAATTTCTCGTCGGAAGCTCTTTCCCGAGATAGAGCAGGTCAGCGGACTCCTAGGAGGGATTGGCAGCCGGAAGTCCCGGAGGCAAGGTCGAATGTTGGGGATCTCAATGTAAGGGGAGGTGGATCGATGTATGGAAAGGAAGCCAACACTCACGCCGAGAGCCTCGGCCCGATTGAAGCGCAGCGCGCGATTGTCGCTCGGGGGATTACCTTCGAAGGGAAGATCAGGGGAAAAGGAGACCTCCTCATTCAGGGGGACCTGAAAGGAGAAATCTGTCTTGAAGGCCACGAGGTGAGCATCGAAGAGGAGGCCACGGTCGAGGCCGATATCCAGGCCAAGGTCGTTGCCATCCGGGGACAATTCAAGGGGAAGGTGGCGGCAACGGGGCTGGTCGAGATTCAAAAAACAGGCCGCTTTGAAGGAGAGCTCAAGGCGCGCCGACTTCGGATGGAGGATGGTGCGAAGCTCAAGGGTACCCTTGAGCTTCAAGCGGATTGACCCGTAGGGGAGCAAATCACTCGTGCCGACGATTACGGCCGTGCCCAAACGCTCATTCGCAAAAGGAGCGCTTTGAGTTTCGGAGCCTGAGGGCCATCCGGAACACCGCCATGGCCATCGGAATTATCAGAGAGAGCAAGTTCCGGTCGTGCGCGGGGACCCAGGCATCGGGGTCGAGGGGAGGAGCCTAGGCAGCGATGATCCATAGCAGGTTCGACGGGTCGAGTGAGGTGACGGGCTCAACCCCGTCGCGACCCCGGGTACAGACCGTCCTAACAAAAAAAGTTCGTTGAAATTTCGGCATCTGCCAAAAAATAGGCAGCCAACAGACCTTCCGCAGATTCTTTTCGAGTAATCTGTTGAATTTCAAGGGATTAATTTTCTGCCCAAATTCCGGCAGATACGCTTTAATCCTGTTCCTTGCAGGAGGGCGGAATATTATACTTCTTGAGCTTATACTGAAGAGTTGTGCGCCTGAGACCCAGCGAGCGTGCCGCCTTAGTCTGCACGTATCCTGCTTCCTCCATAGCACGACGGACGAGAGTCCCCTCCACTGCGTCTACCGCCGCCTGCAGGGAGCCCGAACGGGATATCAACTCGTGGGTGGATGGTGTGGAAGGTAAAGCGTCCGAATCAGTGAGCGAAAGAGAGAAATGCGAGACCTCGATGGAATGACCTTCGCAGAGGACCACCGCACGCTCGATGATATTCTCAAGCTCTCTCACGTTGCCGGGCCACGAGTAAGCCTGAAGGGCACTCAAGGCTTCCTCAGAGAAATCCTTGATGGGTTTGCCCAGCTCTTTCCGGAACCCAGCCAGGAAGTGGCCAGCCAGCCGGGGAATGTCTTCCCTCCTCTCACGCAAGGGCGGAAGGTTTATGGGAACGACATTCAGGCGCGAGTAGAGGTCTTCCCGAAAGGTGCCCTCTTCCACCTTGACCTTCAGGTCCTGATCGGTCGCGGCTATAATGCGTACGTTGACCCGGATGGCGGTAGTCCCGCCAACCCTCTCGAAGGTCTGCTCATCGAGCACCCGCAGGAGTTTTGCCTGGAAGGCATGGGATGTTTCGCCCACCTCGTCGAGGAAGAGGGTTCCCCTGTCAGCCAGCTCGAACCATCCCTTTTTCATCTCAAAGGCGCCTGTGGAGGCGCCTCGCTGGCGGCCGAAGAGCTCGCTCTCCAGCAGCCCCTTGGCCACCCCCCTGCAATTGACCGAAAGGAAGGGGCCAGCGGCGGACGGGCTTCGGTTGTGAATGCCCCGGGCCACAAGCTCCTTACCCGTGCCGATCTCGCCCGTCAGCAATACTGTGGCTCTCGTCGGGGCGATCTGCTCGACCGCTTTGTAGACGGAGCTCATGGCCGGGCTCTCCCCTATTAGCTCCTCGAATCTGGCCTGGTAGGAGCGGTGAGCGACCTCGCTGGCCCTCAAAAGCCGTCCCGTCGCCAGCGCCCTTCTCACGCAGCCAATGAGTCGCCGATTCTCGAAGGGCTTGCGAATATAATCGTAAGCTCCCAGTTTCATGGCCTCCACGGCCTTCTCGACCGTCCCGTAGGAGGTCATCGTGATAACGGGCAAAGGCGGCCTGCGCTGCTTGAGGATCTCCAGTAGCTGCATCCCATCGAGGCCGGGCATCCGGATATCGATAATTATCAGGTCCAGCTCTACCTGTTCTAGAAGGTTCAGGGCCTCTTCGAGGCGGCCGACATCGAGGACTTCGTAGCCCTCCCTCTGCAGGAGCGCCCGAAGCTCCAGCCGATAGTTCCTTTCGGCGTCTGCTAAGAGGATGGTCGCCATGGCCCTAACCCTTAAGGGGAAAAGAGGCGTCGAAGACTGAACCCTGGCCGGGCTCGCCGATGAAGGAAATGGCACCGCGGTCGCTGGCCACTGTCTTGTGCACTAGGGAAAGGCGGAGCCCCGCTCCCTGTGCTATGGTAACGAGAAAGGCACTGAAGATCATGGAGTGGATTTCCCCCGGGATACCCATGGCCCGTATCGCACACCCCTACGGCCAGGGTTCCGCCACCTTCCATGGCTTCTGAGGCATTCTTGCAAAAGTTAAAAATCACCCGGCGGAGTGCAGTACCTTCAACCGCCACCGAAGGCAGTCCCCCCTCGCGAAGATTTCACCTCACTCCTCTTTATTCGGGCCTCATACTCCGATAAGGTCACCCATGAATTGAAACAAGTTTACCATTTCGTGACTTGAGTGAAAAGGCGAATTTTCCATTATCTACGATTGGATTCAGCCTCCCCCGCAAGCCCGCGATCGACTAGTTTCCCTCGGGCTTCTCGTCGGCGGCCGGAACCTCCAGCTTTCTCCAGTTCAAAGGCGCGTACCGGATGCGGATGAAGAGCGTTGAAAATATCGTTCACAAAGGAGAATTTTGCCGAACCGGATTACTGGGAAAAGGCTTGTGCTTTCTGCTACGTCAGGCCTGAACCGTCCGAATAAAGTCGGTGGGGCCCTCTTCCCCTAGGCCATTGCGGAGCCCCAGAGCAGTGTTTCACATTGAGAGGAGGAATAACAGGCGGGGAGAAAAAAGGCTCAGCCGGCTGAGAGCCAACTCCTGAATCCTTTTGGCCTTGTCCTTTATTCTGGAGGCATAAAACTGTAAATCATTTTTTCAAAGATGTCATCGCTTTCGTCATATTTTTCAGCCAGCGTGTTACAGGCTATTATATAGAGATTTTCACCTTTGGCGAGGAATGCATATTTACTCTTCAGAGAGATATTCTTTTCTTCCAATAAAACCGTAAATACCAAGATTATCGCGCGGTTTCCGTTTATGATCGTCTCGTACTCATCCAATCTTTTGTATGAAGGCTGTTTGCTCTCCAGTTGCCCCTCGGTTTTTCTGACAATATCTTCCATGGCCAATACTGACGGCAGTGTTGAAGGTTTTAATACTGCCACATTGCTTGTGTGACCGCTTCTCATAGTTTGCTCTGTCATGAGCTCAGAGAACACGACGGCGTTCCCTTGATAATTGGGGATTACATTCCAATTCTCCACGTACTCGATGGAAAAATTATATGTCGGATCTTTATATGTCCTCATTTTTGAGGAAATTTTTTCCTCATGGGGGGGAGCGGGTGATGGTAGTTGCCTAGGCACAAATTGAAAACTCTGTATCATTTTGTCAAAGAAATCATTTGACTTGAATGCGTAATCTTCTGGAGCAGTGCAGGTTATACTGTAGACTATTCCTTCTTTTGCTACGTTTACAGTCATCTGTCTTAAGATAGAATAAGGAGTCATCTTGTAAATAAGTTTATAAGTTGTTACTATCGCAGCCTCTCCCGAAATGACGGCGAGGTTCTCTTGCTCTTTTTGATAGAACGAGGCGGCCTCTTTTAACTGCTCGTAAAACTTGGCATTATATTCCTGCAGATTGGATTCGGCCGGTAATTCCCGCGAAGCTATGATCACATAAGCTGGGCTTCCGGAGGAGGATACAAATCCCACGACATAACCCATAGTTTCAGACTCCACCCTCCAATCCGCTGGATACTTAATGGAAAAGCCATATTTGTTATTTGTATAGGTACCCATCTGTGGAATATATACATTCACGGTCCGGGTGCAGCCTGAGATAAAGACACCCAATAAAGTTAAGGCAAGCAGAGCCCTGCTCATCATCATCCCCTCGGTTCGACCTTCCTACCCGAGAACTTCACCCGATAGCCGCCCTTCTTAGCTCTCCCCCTTGCGGTCGGCACTTACTCTAGCAAATGGCTCTTTCATGTCAAGAAGATTTGTTCTCTTTCAAAATCATGTGAAGGATCACATCGGGGCAAATAAGGGAATAATATCTACTCCTTAATTCCAGCCGGGATTTTCCAGAAGGGCACCGCCCGGTCACGTTACTAGCCTTGATCAATGTCAGGATACCAGAATTTGACCATAGGTTTGCAACTTTCTTCCGGGATCTTCCGCCCAATCGATAGCTGGCGGCCGTTATGAACTCGGAATCCTTTGTGGTTCTTGCTATTGCGGCACTTTGGCGACACAATCGAACAGACCTCGGCCGAAGTTACTAACACATAGATGTGCTTTTCGGCCAGCCTGCTCCGTTATCCCGGCACCAACAGCAACTGCGGTGAGCAAAACCCTTGAATCCGGTTTCTTGATAAAATCTGAACTGAAGAATTTATTGAGCCTTAGCCTTCTTCCCTGGCTTTCATCCTCCCTTCAAGCTCTTCGATCCTGCGGTCCACTTCTCTTTTCTCCCTTTTGAGTTCCTCAAGCTCTTCCTCTGGGCCATAGGATGGATGTGGGCCCCACGGCCCCTGCCAGAAGCTCCGCGCCTCAGCCGCACCGACCCAGTAGGCATGCGGGCCGAACCCGCAGCGGCAGGGGCCTATGTTAACCCCGCCCGGACCAGGGCCGCGCGAGCCGCCATGGCCTCTCCACGGACCTCCAAAAGCTCTCATTTCCTTTCACCTCCTTTTGCCTGGTACCCGAGAGCTAGGCTTTCTCTGCGTCAGATGAACTCACATCTCACGGGTCATCGGGCCTCCGCAGGAGGGACACTTGACGCTTGAGCAGGGGGTGCCCTTCTTGTGGGGAAGGGTTGTACCGCACTTGGTGCAGATGCATTTCCCTCCGGGCCCATGCCCGAAGCCGCCCTTGCGGCCTCTTCCCTGACCTTCTCTTCCTCTTCCGGCACCACCGCCGGGCCCAGCTCCTTCCCTTGCCATGACTCTTCTCCTCTGATGATTGGTGAAAGGCCCTTATTGAGCGCCCTCACCCAGTGGGAGGTCCCGCCCAGGGCGGGCCATGAGGGCCCCAGCCCCGCCTTCGGCGGTGAAGCCGCCCCTTTCTCCCTTCTTCCAGGGCATAACTTCCGCCCTTTATCTTGAGGGCCTTGGCATTGATCAGGGCATCGGCCACCTTCCAGCGCGCGGAGGTGAGCACGCGACTGAAGGTGGGCCTGGAGATTCCCATGCTCTCGGCTGCGGCCTCATGATAGAGGCCCTCAAGGTCAGCGAGCCTCAGGGCCTCAAGCTCCTCGACCGTGAGGTCCACAGAGGAGAGATCTCTCATGGGAATCCCCCTGGGTTTGAAGAAATCGGCCTGGGGTTCTCCTCTTACCCACCGGCACTGTCTCGGCCTTGCCATTTGGTCCTCGCTCTGGGTTATGAGCATATGTCCATAATAAATTTAATCCCTAGGCTTCTTTCTGTCAAGGTTTTTTTGGGCGGGCCATCCCGGGTTTCTGGGGAGGTTGAGATTTGAGAAGGGTCTTTTCCTTATGCTTTCAACCTTCTTTCGTTCTCAAGCTTGAGGGCGGCATAGATGAGGTCATTTACGGGGGTTGGGATTGCGGCCTCTTTTCCGTAGCGGGAGAGGGCGCCCGAGAGGGTCTCGACCTCAAGGGGACGCCCCGCCTCGAGGTCATGGAGGAGGGAAGACTTGGAGGAAGGCTCAATGCTCTGGATGACGCCCATTGCCCTCTCGACGGCATCATCGGGCAGATTGACTCCTCGGGCCCGCGCCACGGCCCTTACCTCGCCCATCAAAGAGAGAAGCATCTCCTCGGTCTCCCTGAGACTCAGGATTTCCCCGACTGTTGAGCGCGTGATGGCCGTCATCCCCGCCAGAGGGCAGATCATGAGGAACTTCTGCCAGAGCTCAGAGAGGATATCCTCTGAGAGTTCTGCGTTTATCCCGGCTCGCTCAAAAGTCTCAAGAATTCTCTCCCCCCGCTCGCTCTTTCCACCCCGAAGCTCGCCGAAGATTATCTTCCTCGGGCCTGCTGTCTGCGAGATCACGCCAGGAGTCTCTATCACTGTGAATATGTAGCAGAGGCCCCCCAGGACATGCTCTTCGCCCAGAATGCGGGATAGGATTTCCTCGTTGTCGATTCCATTTTGAAGGGAGATGATGGCGGTTTCGGGCCCCACCATGGGCTCAATCAGACGGGAAGCCCCCTCTGTGTCATAGCCCTTGACGCAGAAGAGGATGAGTTCTGAGGGGCCCACCTCACGCGGCGAGTCCGTCGCCCTGACAGGAAGCTCGAAATTCCCTGGAGCGCTCTTCACCCTGAGGCCTCTCTCTTTCAAGGAAAGCAGGTGCTCTCCCCGGGCTATGAAGTGCACCTCCTCGCCCGCACGGGCAAGCATGCCGCCGAAGTAGCCTCCAACCCCTCCGGCCCCCATGACGGCAATCTTCATGAAAGAACCCTCGCGAGCTTGCTCAAGAAGGTGGGGACCTCTCAGTCTGGCTCATAGCAGGGAAGGGGGGTGAGCTGTCCCTCACCCTCCCGCATATCCTGCTCGAGGAGCTTCTCTAGGGCTCTTGCCACGGGACCGGGAAATCCTTTGCCTATCTTTTTCCCGTCCCACTCCACGATGGGAGCCACCCGAATGCCGCTCCCCGTGAACATCATCTCCTTTGCTTTCATGCCCTCCTCAGGGCTTATATCCCGCATCCGGATGCTCCTGAGAAGGCCTTCACGCTTGAGTCTCTCGGCCAGATGCATGAGCCTCGTGATGGTCACCCCCTGGAGGATCCGGTCAAAGAGGGGTGTTTCAAAGATATTCTCCTCGCTCACAAAGGCGACGTTCTTGTTGGAGCCCTCCGCCACAAAACCCCGCTCGTCCAGCATGAGGCCGCTGTCAGCGACCCTTTGGAAAGCTTCAAGTTCAATATGAACATTTGGAAGATAATTTGTTGATTTTGTGCGAGCAAAATAGGGAGGTTTAATTGCCACTCCAGTCGTCACGACTCGCATCCCCTCACGGTAGTATCTCTCTGGATATCGGGTCAGGGAGGTAACGATCACGTAAAAGCTGCTCGCGAGGCACTCCCCAGGGTCAACGGCAAAGCCGCCGACTCCTCTTGAGAGGAAATACCTTGCCACGGCATCCGGCCGGCCTGCGGCGGCGGCCGTCCTGAGGATTATCTCCCTGAGCCTCGCCCTCTCGAAGGGAGGCGAAATTTTCGCCAGAGCTGCTGACCTCAGGAACCGGTCCAGATGCTCCTCAAGCTGATAGGCCTTCCCCTCGCAGATAGTGCACGTATCGAAAACGCCGTCTCCCCGGTGGACCAGGTGGTCATCCATGGGAATGCTCATGAGGTGGGGCTCCCGGATGATGGCGTCAATGCGGCTGCTGTACATGGCGAGGTACTTTCTCGCTCCGGGATGAAGGGTCTCTTCAAGGCGCCTGAGGGCCTCCCGGGCTTCGATCACACGAGGCACTCGGGACAAAGGCTTCCCCCCTCTCAAAGCGTAAGGTTAAACTCGGCCGCGGCGAACCTATTTGATCCCGAGCTCACCCAGCACTTGAGGGTTTGCGCAGTGCTCGGGCCGCCTGCCGGAAAGTACATCTATGATTCCCCGGGCCGCCACCTCGGCCATCCTCACGGCAGCCCTCTCGCCGCAGCCCGCCATATGAGGGGTGAGGATAACGTTATCGAGGCCGAGGAGGAGGTCATCGGGCTCTGGCGGCTCAGGGTCAACCACATCGAGAGCCGCGCCCCCGAGCCTTCCCTCCCTGAGCGCGGCCGCAAGGGCCTCCCCATTCACCACAGCCCCTCGGGCCGTATTTATCAGATATGAACCCCTTTTCATGAGTTTCAGCTCTCCTTCCCCCACCATGCCCCTCGTCTCAGGCGTCAGGGTGCAGTGGATGGAAAGGATATCGACCTCGCACAATAGGGCGGGGAGCCTCTCCACTTTCACTCCCCCGAAAGCCTCTATCACCTCCGCCTTCACATAGGGGTCATAAACGAGAGTGCGCATCCCCAGGACCCGGGCCAGGCGCACGACTCTTGAGCCCACCCTCCCGCACCCGATAGCTCCCAGGGTCCTTCCCTTGAGCTCGAGGTTTGGGTGTCCCAGGCGGAAGTTCCAGGCCCCTTCCCTGACAGCCCCACCTGACTGGGGGAGGCGCTTTGCCAGACACAACATCAGGGCCAGAGTGTGCTCGGCCACGGCATCGGCATTGGCCCCCGGGGCGTAGACCACGGGAATCCTCAAATAGTTAGCCGTCTCGATATCGATATTGTCGTACCCCGTTCCGTGGCGTGCTATGACCCGGAGCCTCATCCCCCACTCGAGCATCTCACGGCTCAGTTCCGTGGTTCGGAGTAGAAGGGCTCGGGCATTTGAGATATGGTAGGGTAGCTCCCTGGGGTCCGACAACACCGCCACCTCAAGGTGCTCCCTGAGAAGGGCCACTCCGCTCTCGTGAATGGGCTCGGGAATAACCACCTTTTCCTTTCCCATTTAAGCATCCTCTAGCGGGGCCCATTGCATATCGAGCATTCCATCCATGGAGGCTCTTATATCACAGGGAAAAGATCTCTTCAGCTTCTTTTCAAGGAGAGGTTGACCTGAGGGGATTTTTTTGTTCAACTTAACTTAAGAGCCCGAATTACTTCCTCTTGAAAGAGCTCGTGGAGGACCACCGTCTTGGGGGAGAATCCCTTCTTTAGCGTTGAGGCCATTCGGAGGGGGAAGGGGCTTTTCTCCATCATGGCTCTGGCTCTCATCCTCCTTCTGGGATGCGGCCTGGGAGGGAAGGTCAGCAACCTCAGAAGCCGGCGTCTGACCATTGTCACCGATCCCGCCGGGGCTCTTGTTTTTGTGAACGGGGTCTACCAGGGGAAGACGCCAATTTCACTGGAGTTTCGGCTGGGACTGGCCGATATCTACAAGGGCCTTGATGTGCGAGTCGAAAAGAAGGGCTATGTGGCGATAACGCGGCATATAGACTATGATACCAAGAGGCTTTTCATAAAGTTGCTGCGCCAGGAGAGGCGTCCTCGGCCTCCACCTTTTGAAGGCGCGGTTAAGCCTTGACAGTTTTTGCGGCGAATGGTATAGAAAAAGATTGCGGAAAACGTGGTTTCAGAGATGTTCCTTACCATCAGGAGGATAATGGCCCGTGTATGCGGTAGTTTTCTCGGGTGGGAAGCAGCACCGGGTCTCTGCGGGTGAGAGTCTGGAGGTGGAGCGCCTTGAAGGGAGTCCGGGTGATCCGGTTGAGTTTGAGGACATCCGCCTTCTGGCCGGTGAGGGCGTCTTCAGGTGCGGGCCCGAGGAGCTAGAGAAGGCAAGAGTCAGGGGCATCATCCTCGCACACGGTAGGGCCAGGAAAATCTTGGTCTTCAAGAAGAAACGTCGCAAGAACTACCGGCGCAAGCAGGGCCATCGTCAGGCTTTCACCCGCATCCGTATCACCGAAATATTACCCGAAGGGAGGGTAGCACAGGGTGGCGCATAAGAAAGCAGGTGGCAGCTCGGCCAACGGCCGCGACAGCATCGGCAAGAGGCTGGGGGTTAAGCGCTTCGGCAGCCAGAAGGTGCTGGCCGGCACCATCCTCGTTCGCCAGCGGGGAACCAAGTTTCACGCCGGATCCGGTGTGGGAACGGGAGGGGACTATACCCTGTTTGCTTTGCGGGACGGGGTCGTCCGATTCGAAAGCAAGGCCCGCGGCAGGCGCTTCATCAGCGTCTATCCCGAAGCCCTTTAGAGCCGCTCCCCGCCACCGAAAGGCATGTTCGTCGATAGTGCCCGCGTTTACGTTAAGGCCGGCTCTGGGGGCAGGGGCTGCGTGAGCTTCCGCAGGGAAAAATATGTGCCCCGGGGCGGCCCGGACGGCGGGGATGGCGGAAGGGGCGGCAGCATTTTCTTCGTAGCCTCATCCCACGTGGGGACCCTCATAGACTTCCACTACAGGCAGCATTTTAAGGCTCCGCGTGGAGGCCACGGCCGCGGAAAGCAGATGCACGGCCAAGGCGGAGAAGACCTCATCATACCCGTGCCTCCGGGGACGGTGGTACGGGATGAGGAAAGGAGAGAGGTCATCGCCGACCTCACCCATCTTGGCCAGAGGGTCCTTGTGGCTCGCGGCGGCAAGGGGGGGAGGGGAAATGCCCACTTCAAATCCGCGACGGACCGCGCGCCCCGGAGGGCCGAGCCCGGGGAGCCTGGCGAAGAACGCTGGATTAGTCTCGAGCTCAAGCTTCTTGCCGATGTGGGCCTAATCGGGAAGCCAAACTCGGGAAAGTCCACCCTGCTCTCACGCCTTTCAGCGTCAAAGCCAAAGATAGCCGACTATCCCTTCTCCACCCTCACGCCTTGCCTGGGCGTTGTGGGGCTTCCGGGGGGGAGAAGCTGCGTCTTTGCTGATATCCCGGGCCTCATAGCCGGAGCCCATGAAGGAAGGGGCCTGGGTACACGGTTCCTACGCCACATCCAGAGGACCCGCCTCCTCCTGCACCTGGTTGACCTCTCCTCGCCCTGTGAGCCGACCGAAGCCCTCAGGGAGGTGAGGGAGGAGCTTTTTCTCTTTGAGCCCGCTCTTGCCGAAAGGCCTCAGCTCATCGTTGCCACCAAGATGGACCTCTCCGAGGCCAGGCGCAGGCTCAAGGCCTTCAGGGAATCCCCCGCTCTTTCTGAGGGCGAGGTATTCCCCATTTCAGCCCATGAGGGTGAAGGGCTGGAGGAGCTCGTCGCCGGGGTCGCGAGAGCTCTTGAGGGAACCCTTGAGCCCTCCCCGGAGCCCTACCCCTAGTATGCTTTCAGCCTCCCAAAGGAAGGGCCTCTTGGGGTCCGCCCACACGGTGGTCGTGAAGATAGGGAGCACGGTCCTCACCTCCGATGAGGAGGAGGGAATCAATGAGGTGGTGGTCCGGGACCTCGTCCGGCAGGTCTGTCGTCTCCTCAGCTCTGGGCGGCGGGTCATCATGGTTAGCTCTGGGGCCATAAGCGCGGGCCTCAAGCTCATGGGCATATCCCTCAAGGGGAGGGACATGCCGCTCAAGCAGGCCGCCGCCGCCGTGGGCCAAAGCCACCTGGTTAGGGCTTACGAGCGTTTTTTTCAGAAACGGGGCTATCGGGTTGGACAGATCCTCCTGACCCATGAGGACGTGGGGGACAGGCCGCGTTTCCTGAATGCCTGCCACACCCTCGATGCCCTCTTGGCGAGGGGCATCGTGCCCATCGTTAATGAGAACGATACGGTTGCCGTGGAGGAGATAAGGTTCGGCGATAACGATACCCTGGCAGCCCAGGTGGCCAGCATGGTGGGAGCCGACCTCCTGCTCATCCTGTCGGATGTGGATGGCTTCTATACGGCTGACCCCTCGAAGAGGGCGGACGCCGGACTCATCCCCCTCGTGGAGTGGGTGACAGCAGAGTTTGAGGCCATGGCCGGGGTGAGCGGGAGCAGGCTCGGCACGGGAGGCATGGTCACGAAGCTCGGGGCCGCGAAGATGCTCGGAGAGCTGGGGATTCCCACCCTTGTGGTGAGGGGAAGGGATAGGGACGTGGTGCTGAGGGCCCTTTCGGGTGAGGAGGTGGGGACCCTCTTCCTAGCCAAGGCCAAGCGCCTCCCGCACCGCAAGCACTGGATAGCTTACAGCCTCAAGCCCCGGGGCTGGCTTCGGGTGGATGAGGGCGCGAGGTCAGCGCTCTCCTCCGGCGGAAAGAGCCTCCTTCCCTCGGGCGTTATAGATTCAGGGGGAAAGTATGAGTTCGGCGATTCGGTGAGATGTCTCGATGAAAAAGGGCAGGAGTTCGCCCGGGGGCTAGTGAACTATGGAGCCGGTGAGGTGGCTCGCATCAAGGGCCGCCATAGCCGCGATATAGAACGCATCCTGGGGTACAGGCTTTACGATGAGGTCATACACAGGGACAACCTGGTGCTCCTCTGAGGTGGAAGCTGTGGAAGAGGTGGCTCTGAAGGTTCGGGAGATGGCCGAAAGGGCTGGGGTGGCTGCGCGGAGCTTGAGAACCCTCTCAACTGGCGTAAAAGACAGTGCCCTTCTTGCCATGGCCCGTTCTCTGGAGGAAGGGGAGAAGGAGCTCCTTGAAGCCAACGCGAGGGACCTTTGCGCGGCGCGGGATAAGGGCCTGAGCTCTGCCATGCTTGACCGCCTGACCCTTAACCCCAAGCGCGTAGGGGAGATGGCGGGGGCCATCCGGGATGTGGCGGCCCTTCGCGACCCTGTGGGCGAGGTCGTGCGCATGTGGCGAAGGCCAAATGGGCTTCAAATAGGAAAAGTCAGGGTGCCAATCGGAGTGGTGGGAATCATCTATGAGAGCCGCCCCAATGTCACCGCCGATGCCGCAGCCCTCTGCCTTAAGTCTGGAAATGCAGTCATCCTTCGGGGAGGAAGTGAAGCCCTTGAGTCCAATCTTGCGATTGCCCGCCGCCTGGAGAGGGCGGCGGGCGAGGCAGGCGTCCCTCGGGATGCCATCCAGCTCATTCCCTTCACTGAGCGAGAAGCCGTGAGGGTGCTCTTGGGGCTCGAGGGCCTAGTTGACCTCGTAGTCCCGCGGGGAGGGGAGTCCCTGATAAGGACTGTTGTGGAACTCTCCCGCGTTCCCGTAATAAAGCACGATAAGGGCCTCTGTCATACTTATGTGGATAAGGTGGCAGACCTTTCCATGGCGGAGAGAATAGTGATGAACGCCAAGACCCAGAGACCCGGCGTCTGCAATGCCATGGAGACCCTTCTCGTGCACGAGGCTGTGGCCGCGAGCTTTCTCCCCGTGGTCGGCGAGGAGCTCATCAAGGCGGGGGTGGAGTTGCGGGGATGCCCCAGGACGAGGGAACTCCTGCCCGAGGCCCTGCTGGCCACCGAGGAGGACTGGGCCACCGAATACCTGGACCTCATCTTAAGCGTCAAGGTTGTGGGTAGCTTGGAGGAAGCCATGGACCACATCGCCCGTTATGGCTCAGGGCTCTCGGAGGCCATCGTCACCGGAGACTACCTGACGGCGAGGCACTTTCTTGACGAGGTGGATGCCGGTGCTGTATATGTGAACGCTTCCACGCGCTTCACTGACGGGGGCCAGTTCGGCCTCGGAGCAGAGCTGGGCATAAGCACAAACAAGCTCCACGCCCGTGGGCCCATGGGTCTGGAGGAACTGACCTCCTACAAGTACATCGTGTACGGTGAGGGTCAGGTACGGGAGTGAAGGCTGATGCTAGTGGGTATAATGGGCGGAACCTTTAACCCGATCCACTACGGGCACCTGCTTTCGGCCGAGGAGGTGAGGGAGCGCTTCAAGCTGGAGAAGGTCATCTTTATACCCCTCTCCCTCCCTCCCCACAAGGGGCCTCATGATGTCATAGATGCCGGTCATCGCCTGGAGATGGTCAGGCGGGCCATTTCCTCTAATCCCAGGTTTGAAGTCTCTACGGTCGAAATAGAGAGGGGGGGAGTATCATACACGGTTGACACAATCGAGGAGCTCCATCGGAGTTTCTCTCCGGGAACGGAAATTTTTTTTATTATGGGCGCGGAGTCATTCCTGGAGATTTCCACCTGGAAGGAGGTGCCGCGGCTCTTCCGGCTCTGCAACTTCATCGTTACCCTCAGGGATGGCTTCCCCCTTGACCACCTGGTGGGGACCCTGATGGAGACGGTTGGGGGAAAATACCCGGGGCTTAGGTTTACCTTTCAGGACGAGAGTACGGCCCAGGGGAAGATTTTGGTGGAGGGCTCCCCTTGCGCGACGTACCTGACGCCCATCTCCTCCCTTGAGATCTCCTCCACCAAGATAAGGCGCCGTGTGGCTTCGGGTAGGAGCATCAAGTATCTGTTGCCTCCCGGGGTTGAAGAATATATATTAAATAAAAACCTTTACTCTAAGTAACTGAGCCCGGGGATTTCCCCGGGTATGTCGCAGAAGGGAGAGCTTAAGGCAGCGGGATGGGATTCAGGCTGGAGGAGAAGGCATCCATCTGCTTTGAGGCCGCCCAAGGCAAGAAGGCGCAAGAGCTCGTTGCTCTGGACCTGAAAGACCTCTCCTCAGTGACAGATTGTTTTATTATCTGCCACGGTACATCGGGGCGTCAGGTGAAGGCCATAGCTGACGCCATAAGTGAAGCCCTCGCTGAGAGGGGCATCACCCGGCTCAGCATCGAAGGCTACAAGGATGCGCGATGGATTCTGATGGATTATGAGGAGATGGTGGTTCATATCTTCAGCGAGGACGTTCGTCGCTTTTACGACCTTGAGCATCTTTGGGGTCAGGCGCCCCCTCTCCGACTGGATGAGATGAGAACCTCTCATCATGGCTAAGAGCAGGCCTCGGGGCGCGAGGAGGTAGTGAGTGAAATCAGATAAGAAGCGTAAGTATCGAGAGCAACTGAAGGCCATTCGGCAAGAGATTCTGGGAGACGTGGAAGTCAGCAAACAGCGCAGCCAGGAGATGGGCGACGACGGCACTCAGGACATCGCGGATATGGCCGCTAATACATACTCCCGCCAGATGATGATGGACCTTGGTGAGAAGGAGCGGGAGAGGCTGCGGCTTGTCGATATGGCCCTGCAGAAGCTGGAAAATGGGGATTACGGTATATGCGAAGAGTGCGGCCATCCCATCCCGGAGAAGCGCCTGGAGATAATGCCCCATGCCAGATTCTGCGTGGGGTGCTTAGACCATATAGAGAAGCGGGATAGGACGGGCTGAGGCTCTCTCGCTGGCCTGGGCCTTTGAAAATTCATTCTAGCCGCCACACGCGCTCTCCTGCCGGACCTCAGTTTTTCCTCCACTCCGTCCAACCCTGAGCCCGTCCTCTTCCGCCTCACCTCGGATTCCAGGGGGACCTCTGGTATGGATTACAGAGCCCTATCTGGCTCGTTTCGCTCGATGGGGTCCTTCCCGGTTGCAATTGGCGGGTGAGAACCACACGCTACCGGAAAGCTCTCCTGCCCGAGGGTCTTTCCTACTGCTGGCGGGCGAGGCTCGGTCAGGGACTCTTACCGCCTCTGCAATTAAGGTCAAAGGGCTATAGCCGATTCCCGTGCTTATCCTCTTCTAATGCCCTGAATTATGGGGCTTTAGGAAAGAGCCGCGGGCATGGAGGATATGGCCGAGGAAAAAAGTGAAAGGATAATCCTAAGTATTAGCGAAGAATCTTGTCAAATTTTTTCCACAACTTATCTCTTTGATTTTTGGCTTATTATCTCGAAATGTCCAATAAAGTGTCTGATAAAGTGCCTTCTTCTGTCATTTTTTTCCACAGTCTATCTCTTTGATTTTTGGGCCATTATGCATAAATTAAAGAAAAGTGTCTTTTAGAACATACAGAAATGGCGAGGGGGAGGTTGGAGCCATCGGTATAACCGTAAAAATTTCAACAAATTAGCTAAGTCGGGTTTATGGCACGGTTGTTGTTAATACATTCAAAGGGTTATAATAACAATATCTCCGCCCAGAGATATTGGATTATGGTGAGGAGCCCGGGCACAACTTCATCAACAAGGTCATCAACCGGGAGAATGTGGCGATGTTTCTCTTGCGAGATGGATTGCGCTGGGAAGACATCGAGATGGAGTTCGTGGATGGGCACACGGTGAGGGTCAAAGCCCGACAAATCAGGGGGAGATACAATTTTTCGCAAATGGGTTTCATGGACAGAAGGACGGGGAACCCCAATAAGCAATGGGAGGCTCTTGAGGCCATTGCCGAGGACCAGGGCACGTTGAGTTGGAATACGCGCGGAGCGTCCCCGCTAATGAAAAAACGGAAGCAGCTTTTGGCCAACACCCTCAAGGCCTTTTTCGGGCTCGAGGATGACCCCTTTTACCCTTATGAAAAAAATCTGGGTTGGAGGACACGCTTCAAGATTTCGTTGAGCTAGAACGGTGAAATTTCACCGGTCCCCCTAAGTGGTCTTAAAAAAAATCCTCGCGGTATCTGCTTATTTTTGCTCCCATGATTTTTCATATTTAGTATCCTACCTTCAAATCGTGAAATTTCACCATTAGAATACGAAGATTGGATGCGCTCTAAAGGTATTTAATCTTACACGTCACGCTGAGTTAGTGCAACCCCTCTGTTATCAACGGTACAAAAGGGACGTCTATCCACTACCGGAGAATGTGGCAATGTTTCCTTTATCAAATGGATTGCGGTGGCAGCATATCGAGGTCAAGTTCGTGGACGGGCACACAGTAAAGGTCAGAGCCCAAGAAGTCAGGGAGAGATACAATTTTTCGCAAATGGGTTTCATGGACAGAAGGACGGGCAATCCTAATAAGCAATGGAAGGCTCTGGAGGCCGCCGCCGAACATCACGGTACGCTGAGCTACGAAACGTGTGGAACCTCCGCACAGATGAAAAAGCGGAAGCAACTCTTGGCCAACACCCTCAAAGCCTTTTTCGGCCTCGAGGATGACCCATTTTACCGTTATGGGAAAGCCGTAGGCTGGAGGACACGCTTCAAGATTTCCTCATATTAAGACAGTGAAATTTCACCCGAGTGAAATTTCACCGATCTCCCTAAGCGGTCTTCAAAAAAATTCCTCGCGGTATCTCCTTATTTTCGAGCCCACTATTTTTTTGCATAAAGCCTCGCACCTCTAAATCGTGAAATTTCACCATTATAAATTAAAGAAGGAATTGTGCTGCGCAGGAGGGGGGTTGTTCTCACGGCCGGAGGAGGGAACTTTTTCGAGCACAGCTCAAATCTTGAGGTCATTCCATCCATTCTCCTCCAGACCGCGAGCGAATCCTTTAGAAATCTAGCTGATCAAGCCCAGTTCAATCGGTCCTAGCGAGAAGAAGGTGACATCTCACCCGGAAGCGGGGGTGAGGTGACACCCCGAAAGGAGGAGGGAGTATCCATATCCGTCTTATCCCACGGCCCTTTATTTAATGGAGGGAGGTGAAAGCGAAAAGGACGAGTGAGCGTATTTCGCGAGAGAGTCAACCCTTAGCCAAGAAAGGAGGGTACGAGAGAGAAAAAGTAGCTTGTGTATCGATTTTTCGATGCAAGTGAGAACGTAGCCTAAGGAGGCACAAAGATGCGGAAATTGATGCTTTTGAGTGTTGCGGCCCTGCTCATTCTGGGCTTAGGGGTCGGCACCGCCTTCGCCGACGTGACAGTGACCGCGACCATCGACAAAGACAAGGATATGACTGTCACTGAGACACTCAGCAAGGTTAAAGTTGTCAACATCGATGTGGATGTTTCTATGGAGGTGAACAAGGCGGCGGAGTCCGAGGCCCTGATCAACCAGGACAATAGTGGTAATTACGCGTGCGAGAACTGCGCCGAGAAGCAGGCCGAGATTATCGGCTCGGTGCTTGACAACCTCGGGATCGTGACCTTCAACCAGGCGGCAGGCAACATGGCCAACCAGGGGAACGCCGTCAGCGTCGCCGTCGATAGTGGCACCTCAGATGGTGATGAAGGCGGCGGCGGTACGCCCGGCGGCGAAGCCAATGGTACCGAGTTTGGTTACGCCGAGGCTCAGGCGGCCGCGGACCAAGTGATGACGAACAACGAGATTAACAGCATCCAGATTCTCTTCCGCGATGCCTTGATCTCGGGCTCGATCCAAAACAACTCGGGAATCGTGCAGGGCAACCAGGCGGTAGGCAACATGGCTAACCAGGCGAACGCCCTCTCGGGCGCCCTTTCGCTGGCGGAGCCGGGTGTGGCCCTGTCAGAGGCTGACCTAGGTCAGGTCAATGGTCCGCATGAGTCCTTTGTTGAGTACGCCGTCTACAAGACGGCCAAACTCGAAAATTCGATCATAAACAACACGGGAATCGTGCAGGTCAACCAATCAAGCGGCAACAATGCCAACCAGGCTAACCTGGTAGCCGTGAGCGCGGCTTTGGCGGGACTGTAGGGAGGGCTAGTGATGAAAAAGGTCTTAGCTTTAGCGGTTTCTCTGCTGTTCGCCGCGGTTGCCGCTCCCGCCTTCGCCGACGTGACAGTGACCGCTACCATCGACAAAGACAAGGATATAACTGTCACTGAGACACTCAGCAAGGTTAAAGTTGTCACCATCGACGTGTTTTATGACCAGGACCTGGAAGGAGCGGCGGAGGCCGAGGCGCTCTTCAATGTGGTCAACACCGAAGGTGATGTGGACACCAGTGAAGGTGGTAGTACTGACCTGGATGCCGATATCGTCGGCTCGATCCTCGACAATACCGGGCTCGTGCAGTTCAACCAGGATGTCGGCAATATGGTCAACCAGGGCAACATGGTCTCGGTCGCTGGAGTGGCCACAAGAGGAGACGACCGGTCGTTCATCGAGAGCCAGGCCGAGGGAGACCAGGTTGTTCAAGACAACGAGACGCAGCTGACCGGGCGCCTGGAGCCGGATAACCCCGATCGGGCGGCCAGGATGGAAGACTCGATCAGTAATAACGTCGGGGTCGTGCAAGTCAACCAGAACGCGGGCAACAATAACAACCAGAACAACGCCCTGGCTGCGGCCGTTGGTCTGGGTGACCTCGGCGGTCCCCCCTGGCCTATTGGAGAGGGCAGCCTGGGTTCAGAAGTGGCCTTCTCCGAGGCGGCCCTGGGGCAGGCTACCACCGGCAACTCTGTCACAGATTTTGCCTCGGTCAAGCTGGACCTGATCACAGGTTCGCTGATCGGCAATCAAGGGGTCGTAAGCGTCAACCAGGCCAGTGGCAACATGAACAACCAGGGGACAGTGATCTCCCTCTCCGCTGGCATGTAGAAAGCAACTATGGCGGGAGGGATTTTTTCCCTCCCGCCTCTTCCCTAATTTTTTGTGAGGCCTGGGATGAGACGGCTGGGGGTACTCTCCGTGGTCTTCGGGTTTCTTCTCATGTGTGTTCCCGCGGCGCACGGTGATGAGGGGGAAACCGACCCCGTTACGGGTTCCTTTGCGGCGGATGACTCGGGATTTACGTATACCGTCACCGGGTTGGATGAGGTCGAGGCGATTGCGAATGCGACCCAGGGTGCGGCTGCGGGCGAGGCCGTAGTTTTTCAGGCCCTCATCGGCAACAGGGTCGAGGAGCGGGATGTCATCAGCCAGAACCTGATTCAGGACTCTCTCCAAGGCAACCGGGGCATCGTAAGCGTGAACCAGGAGTCGGGCAACCTCAACAACCAGGCCAACGTCCGCGTAATAGCGCTGGCAGAGCCGGGAGCCTTTCTCCAGGACGTTGAGTTATGGGGATCAGCCACGAAGACCGGAAACACCCTGATCTCCAACGGTGGAGAACGTGAGGACCGCATCGAGGGCAGCTTTGGGGGGGGAGTGGGTATCATAGGCGTTAATCAGTCCTCAGGGAACATGAACCAGCAGGCCAACGTGTTGGTGCTCGCGGTAGGGTTAGTGCTCGGCTCTGAGTTCGCTGCCCTGGGCGATTCGACCCTGGGGGAGGTCAGTGCTGACAATGTGCTTGAGGGCCAGCCAGCCTCAAGCGAGGACGTCATCATCGACTCCTTCGCCGATTTCCGGGGGATCGCCCAGGTGGCCCAATCCTCGGGCGACCTCAACTCTGCAGGCAATTTTCTCGGGGTCTCCTTGACCGTGATGGATGTGCGATGAGGTTCTTCTGCTTTGGCGTCGCGTTGATCCTACTTGCGGTAACCGCCGCACCGGGGGAGGCACTCCTTGTCGCGGTGCCTGGCCGCACTCAACTGAACTTCCGGGTGCGAAGTCTCGTCGAGCTCCGGTTCAAGAACATGGTGCGGCAGACCTACGACCTGAGCTGCGGTGCGGCCGCCCTGGCCACGATCCTGAAGTATTACTACGGGGACGAGGTGACGGAACGGGAGGTCATCGAGGGCATGGTCAAGCTGGGCGACAAGGAGAAGATCCGGAAGTTCGGGTTCTCGCTTCTCGAGATGAAGTGGTTTGCCGAGAAACAGGGATATATGTCCGGCGGGTTCCGGGTGGATGACGTGAAAAAGCTGATCAAGCTCAAGGTTCCCGCCATCACCCTGATGAATGTCCGAGGTTACAATCACTTCGTGGTGATCAAGGGGATTGCCGGCGGAGAAGTCTTTATCGCCGACCCGGCCTTCGGCAACCGGTCAAGGCCGTTGAAGAAGTTCGCCCAGAAGTGGAACGGCGTGATCCTCGTGGTGCTTAGCACCACTCGCGAGGGCCGCAACGCCTTCGCGCTGGAGGGGACGCTTAAAGCCCGGGCTAGCGACATCATACCGATCCTTGAACGTGGTCTCCAAACGATTACTCCGGGACCGGGAGAATTTTAGCTAGGGAGGTTAGGGGGGGGTACATTCCATGCTGTGGAAATCAATTCTCTCAGTTCTCGTAGCGCTTCTGGTCTTCGCATCCCCGGTCGCAGCCGCCAACGGGACCTTTGGCCTCTTTCATGCGCAACAATGGGGGCCGCCTCTTTCTGAGGCCGAGCTGGGGAGCATGCGCGGCGGTTATAACGGATTGGCCTTCAGCGTTTTTTTCACGGGATTCTTTGACAATCTGGGCAACACGGCGGGCAACCTGGTTGTGAATGACGGCGGCGCGACGACGCCGGTGCCCGAGCCCACGTTCACCGCTGAGAGCGGGCAGGTCAGAATGAGTGCTGCTGTGGGCGATTTCGGCGGCGCTAGAGGGATATTTCAGATCGCCCAGGTACCCGGCAGTTATAACGTGGTGTATAATAATCTTTTCGTACAGATTGCAGTCATCAACGTCATGAACGGCGCAACTGCGCCCAGCCTGTCCAGCCTCTTAGGGCCTTAGTCGATTTGGAGCTGGTGGGGCGCTCCTCTCACCTTCCTGGGCACAGAGGGAAACCCGTCCTCAGGCAGGTGGCTTCGGTCCTCCCTCCTAGAGATTAAGAAAGTAAAATAGTATTTGACAGCGGAGAAGGAGGATGTTAGCATTTCGCCTCAAGAGAATCGGTTTTATGTATATTCAGAACCAGCGAGGAGCTTCTCGGGCAAGGTTTCGTTTTTCCTGCTTATCGTGATGCGAGAGGGGACCGGATGACCGTTCGGCGCCAGCTCCTCCAACCAGCCTTTCTCCTTTTCCTGACAATCATCTCTCTCGCATTAATCATTCCCAGCGCGGCTGGGGCCGAAATGGGAGGTCCAGAGGGCGGTAACTATCGGACCTCCCCTCATCAACCCACTCTATCGCTGCCCACTGATATACTCCGAGTGGCCCAGGCCCCTGAGACTGAGAAAGAGAAACCTGAAGAGAAGCCCGCTGCTCCTCGACCGCCGGAACCTTTGCCTCCTGAGCCGTTACCTCCCACACCGCCAGTCCCCCCGGAGGTCGAACGCCCGAAGCCTGAGAAGCCGGTGGAAGTTTTACTCTTGGAGCGGGGGGCCATCCTCCTGCCCAGGGGAACCTTCCAGATCGAGCCTAGCATTGAATACTCGCATTTCTCGTCAGACCGCGTTGCGGTCAACGGCTTCACCTTGTTCGAGGCGATCGTGATCGGCACGATCCGGGTGGACAGACTCGATCGGGATATCTTAACCAGCTCACTCACGGGCAGGTTCGGAGTCCTCGACCGGCTTCAGCTCGAGGCAAGGGTGCCCTATGTGTACCGCGTGGACGATGAGGTCCTGGGGGTCGGCACCACCAATGAGCGGAGGCGGACCATCAGGGACTGGGATATCGGCGATGTCGATGGGTCCATCTTGGCACAGCCCCTCATCGGGTGGGGAGCGGTGCCGGATGTGGTCCTGAAGGTTCGGGGAAAGACCAGGACCGGCAAAGATACTTTTGAAATCGGTACCGAAAGAACCGGGCCAGGGGAATTGCGTCTCGAAGAGCCCCCTACCGGGACCGGTTTTTACACCGTTTCCCCGGGGCTAACCCTCTCCTGGCGGACCGACCCGGTCGTATTCTTTACGGGGGGCAATTACCACTTCAATCTGAAGCGGAGCCCCGGAGGCAATGTCGGAGAAATAGACCCCGGCGACGCCATCGAAATGTTTGCCGGTCTCAACATCGCCCTGAGCGAGCGGGTATCGGTAAACATCTCATTCGTGGACCAGATCACAAAGTCAACCAAGGTTGACGGGAGGAGAAGGGCCGGTACCTCCTTCAACGACGCGCGTCTGACGCTCGGGACTTCCATCGGCCTCGCCCCGAATTTCACGCTCCTGGTATCAGCCTCCGCTGGTTTGACGGAGCAGTCGCCCGACTTCAGTTTCACAATCAGCCTGCCCATCACCTTCAAGTTATTCTAGCGGGAAACCGACTACTTCCCCCCTGGCCCCGGGCCACCGACGCCGAGGCTCTTCAATGCCTCCCGGGCGAAGCGGTTCTCCATATAGTCGCCGAGCTTAGGAGAAACCTTGAGGACTCCCCCCTCCTTGAGCGCCCACCCGTTGTATTCGGCATCCGCGACATCGGCGGGGGTCCAGAAGTAGCGGTCATAGCGGGTCATGCCGACCCAGGATGTGGCCAACTCCTTAGATACTATTACTCCCTGCCGGTGAAAGAAGATCCGCAGGATCCCTGCTGCGTCCTCGGGGTCCTGCCGGATGTAAATGAGGGCCTTGACCCAGCCATTCACAAATTTTTGCACGGTGTCCGGTTCCTTCTCAATCATCGCCTTCGAGGTAACGAGGGGCGCGGCCCCGATAACACCGATCGCCTTGACGATATCTTTATGCATCAGCACGAGCCTGCCCTGCTCGGTCTTGACCAGCACCGTCGTGAAGTGCCGCGATTCGAAGACAGCGTCGGCCAGCTTGTTCTTGAAGGCCTGGGTAAGGTCGGCGGCCACGAGATACTTGAACTTGACGTCTCTCGGGCGCATCTTCGCCCTGTTGAGCAGGCGAATGAGGACCGGGAAAGCCTCGGAACCCCGGACCATGGCGATGGTCTTCCCCTTGAGGTCATCGACCGACTTGATGGCCGTATTTTCTTTGGGCACCGCCAGCTCCATCTCCGTCCCCCAGCCGTTCATCGAGATCACCTTGAGCGGCATCTTGGCGGCCGCGATCACCAGCAACGTCCGTTGGGGAACGGCGGCAAAGTCGGTCGTCCCCGCCGCCAGAGACTGCATCACGGCCAAGGCGGAGGTGACCGCCAGCCCGCTGACCACAAGCCCCTCCTGGGCAAAGAACCCCCGTTCGATGGCCACTACCGCGGGTAGCGCATCCCAGCCGCTGCTGAAGGAGAGCCGGGCCAGCTTCAACGGCGCGGCCTGGGCATGGACGGGGAGCGCCACGAGAACCGCGGCGATAACGGCGCCTTTTATCCAAGACTTCATCATTGGCCTCCGCTCGCTGGATAAGGTCCTTCCCGTGCGCGAGAGGTGAGAACCACACGCTACCGGAAACCTCTCCTGCCCGGGGGGCTTTCCTACTGCTGGCGGGCGAGGCTCGGTATGGCCACCGGTGTCCCTATTCTAAGCCTTCGGGGTTCCAGATGGCTATTGAGGCTCAGGAGGGCCCGAAGGGGGACTCCATATTGGCGGGCTATGAAGCTTAAAGTGTCTCCCGCCCGGACAATATGCTTTTTTGCAATGGCATAGACAGGAGCGCGCATGTGGGCGAGCGCGGCGCTGAGTTTCTCAGCGCTCCCCTTGGGTATCCTTAAGGCATAAGGCTTTTTCGAGGGTGGGGTGAGGCCACGCCTGAGTTCCGGGTTCAAAGCTTCGAGCTCATCCACCGAGATATCAAGGAAATGGGCAACTCTCCTGAGATTCTCCTGACGGGGAAGATGAAAAACCTCATAGCTTAACGGGGGTTTCCTCTTCAGCTTGCCCAGGCCAAAAGCCTCCGGCTTCTTGGCCATGAGAAGGGTGGCCAAATACTTAGGCACGAACTCTTTGGTTTCCCGGGGAAGGTGGTCCGTGCGGGAGAGCTTCCAGTAATCCCCGGTACCCCTCCGGCGGATAGCCCTTGCGATTCGCCTCTCACCGGCGTTGTAAGCCGCGAGAGCTAAAGGCCAGGAGCCGAACTGGGCATAGAGGTCCCTCAAGAAGCTCGCAGCGGCCCGAGTGGCTTTTTCAGGGTCGCGCCTCTCATCCACCCAATAGTTGATTTTCAGGCCGTAGAGACGGGCCGTGGACCGCATGAACTGCCAGATCCCAGCCGCACCCTTGTGGGAGCGAGCGCGAGGGCTGAAGCCGCTCTCGATCAGGGGAAGATAGACGAGGTCGCCCGGGATGCCTTCCTCTTGAAAGATACGCCTCATCGTTTCGATATATATACCCGAGTGCGACAGAGCCCGTGTGAACTCATCCCTTCCCGGCCCTTGATAGTGCCGGATGAAGCGGAAAACCCGTTGGTTCAAGGCCAAGGGGATGTCGTACCGGGGCTCCGGAAGGGAGAGGGTTGCCCGGCGGGCCTCCTTGAAGGGCCTGTCGGGCGAGGGGAGAGCCACCGTCGGGCCGGGCCTCATCCTGAGGACCGGCTCAGCCGGCACAGGAAGATTAGGCCTTGGCGCCTCCAGGGGAGCAGGAGATGGCGGGGGCACAGGGTGGCTCACGCCCATGGGCTCCCCGGGGGATGAAGATTCCTCTAAGAGAGCGCCTTCCTTCAGGACTTCGACGGTTGTGGCGACCTTTTGTAAGCTCTTTGCGCAGCCCAAGGAGAAGAGGATAATGAAGAGGGCTGCCAGAGCCACTTGAATTTTTTGCAAGAGGAGGCCTCCTCTCGGCAGGTCCGTCAGCCGGCAATCAACTGCTTTGTGGGAAAAGCCCCCTACAGCTTTGTCTTATATATTGGGCAAGCGTTCTTGTCAACCCAAAAAAGAAGGGGAACTTTTTTTCCAAAAAAGCCTGCTGCCCCGAGTGGGGGCACCAAAAAGTCAAGGCATGGGCGAGAGAAGGAGCGTAGAAGGAGGGCACTCTTCTCATGGCCGCGTTTGGGCTCGTGCCTGAGAGCGATGAAGGGATAGCTTTCGGGGCAAAAACGCCACCCCGAGTTGTGCATGGCCTTTCAATCTCTATCCCCGTAAACACCAGTAAAGAGTTCGCTCTCAAGCTTAAATGTACTCGAGAGGGACCGAGAAGAATTTCATCGGACTCCGGTCGCGCAGCGCCACCCGCAACATTTGTGCAAGAAAGTAATGACCACTGAAATCTTGGGGAAACCCCTAAAAAGAATTACCAGTCCGCCTCAAAGAGGGGGAGTTGGCTCAGCTCGCAGCTACTCTCAACGGGGTAGCTGCCAGTGAAGCAGGCTGTGCAGAAGCTCTCACCATCGTCCCTCACGGCATCGAGCAGGCCTTTCAGACTCAAGTAGGTGAGGGTATCCACGCCTAGATAGCGGGCTATTTCCTCCACCGAGTGAGAGGAGGCGATGAGCTCCTCGCGGGTGGGGGTGTCTATCCCGTAGTAGCAGGAGCTTCGGATGGGAGGTGAGCTTATGGCCATGTGGACCTCCCGCGCGCCGGCATTCTTTATCATCTCCACTATCTTGCGGCTGGTAGTTCCTCTCACAATGGAGTCATCAACCACGACGACCCTCTTTCCCCCCAGGACCTCTCTTATGGGATTGAGCTTGAGCTTCACGCCGAAGTGGCGGATCGCCTGCTGGGGCTCTATGAAGGTTCTTCCCACGTAATGGTTACGTGTGAGGCCCATCTGGTATGGGATGCCTGAGGCGGCGGCATAACCCAGGGCTGCGGGAACGCCGGAGTCGGGCACCGGGATGACGATGTCGGCCCTGACTTCTCGCTCTCGGGCCAGGGCTTCCCCAAGCCTCTTTCTCACCGCGTAGACGCTCTGGCCGAAGATGGTGGAATCGGGCCTGGCGAAATAGATGAATTCAAAGATGCATTGCCTGACGGGAGCCGGCTGAAATGGCCTGTAGGATTTAAAGTCTTCGGGGCCCAGGGAGAGCATCTCTCCCGGCTCCACTTCCCGCACGAAATCGGCCCCAATAAGGTCGAGAGCGCAGGTTTCAGACGCAAAGACGTAGGCCCCTCCCAGGCGTCCCAGGATCAGGGGCCTGAAGCCGTGGGGGTCTCTCACGGCAATAAGATGCCGTCTGGTCATGATGAGAAGTGAGAAGGCCCCTTTCACCTGCTCCAGTGCGTCTACCACCCGGTCCACCAGATTCGGCTTCTGGGCATGCGCCACGAGGTGCACTATTACCTCGCTATCCATGGTGGAGCGGAATATGGAGCCAGAGGCCTCCAACTCTCTTCTCAGCGCCATGGCATTCACCAGGTTCCCGTTGTGGGCCAGGGCCAGGCTTCCGCCCGCATAATCGATGACAAAGGGCTGGGCGTTCTTGAGGAGGCTGGAGCCCGTGGTGGAATAGCGGTTGTGGCCGATCGCAATCGAACCCTTGAGCCTCTCCAGGCGCTCCTGGCTGAAGACATCGGCTACAAGCCCCATCCCTATCTCGCTGTGGAGGCTCTCCCCGTTGGAAGAGACTATTCCCGAGCTCTCCTGCCCTCGGTGCTGCAGCGCATAGAGGCCGAGATAGGTCAGGTTCGCGGCCTCGGGATGGCCGTAGATGGCGAAGATGCCACATTCCTCGTGAAGTTTATCCATCAGGCTATTCCCTCCAGGGCGCCCCTCCAGGCGGTGAGGAGCCTTTCCGGAGATAGCTCCATGAGGAGCTCGCCCTCTCTCTCAACCTTGAGGGGTCCAGCCGTCACCTTTCCCAAGAGATAGAAGGGAACACCCTTCTCCTCGGAAAGCTGCTCCAGCACGCTCAAGTTTTTGGGGCCAAGGCTCACGACGACTCTGCTCTGAGCCTCGCCGAAGAGCAGCAGGTCAGTGCGCGGCCCCTCGGCTGGGAGCTTTACTTCCGCCCCAGTGGGGGCGGGCCCGGAGATGCAACCTTCGGCCAGGGCAAGCGCAAGCCCTCCCTCGGAGCAATCATGGGCCGAGTGGATGAGATGAGAGGCTATGGCCTCCCGGGTGAGCGCCTGGACCCTTCCTTCAAGTGAAAGGTCAAGGCGGGGTGCAAAGCCCCCCTGAATCCCCCAGAAGAGGGCTGGATATTCCCCTCCCCTCAGAGTCTCCCCTTTTTCATCAAAGAGGGGGCCGAGAAGGACGATCGAGTCTCCCGGGCTCTTGAACCACTGGGTCGAATAGAGCTCTCCCTCCTCCAGAAGCCCCACCATGCCAACAATCGGAGTGGGCCAGATGCCCCTCCCTTCGGTTTCATTATAGAAGCTTACGTTTCCGCTGACTACAGGCAATCCGAGAGCCCGGCAGGCCCCGGCCATCCCTTCTACCACCGCCTCAAACTGCCCCATCACTTCCGGCTTCTCAGGGTTACCGAAATTAAGGCAGTCAGTGAGTGCCAGCGGCAAGGCGCCGGTACAGCTCAAGTTTCGGGCCGCCTCGGCCACGGCTATGGCACCCCCCAGGAAGGGGTCGAGCTGACAGTAGCGGCCGTTTCCGTCCGCCGTGAGGGCTAGAGCCTTTCTCGTGCCCTTAACCCTGAGAAGAGCGCTGTCTGAGCCGGGGAGTATGAGGGTATTGGTTCTCACCATGTGGTCATACTGGCGGAAGACAGGCGCCTTGGAGCCCAGGCCGGGGGAAGAGAGAAGCCTCATGAGCACATCGCCCAGGTCCTCGGGCGTGGGGAGGTCTGAGACCTTCGGGGGCGACTCCTTCTTGGGCTCCCGGGCCGGCCTCTTAAGCCTCGGGGCCTCATCCACGAGTGCCCCTATGGGGATATCCGCCACAAGCTCCCCCTCCTCCACCACTTGAAGCCTCCCGTCATCCGTAACGTGCCCCACCACGGCCATATCGAGGTCCCACTTCTCGAAGACCTCCCGGACCACGGCCTCTTTCCCGCGTCTTGCCACAATCAGCATCCGCTCCTGGCTCTCGGAGAGCATCACCTCGTAGGGCGTCATCCCCACCTCCCGCCGTGGAACTTTCCCGAGGTCAAGCCAGATGCCGGAGCCAGCTCTCGCGGCCATCTCGGTCGAAGAGCTCGTGACGCCAGCCGCGCCCATGTCCTGGATCCCCACAATAGCTCCCTTTCCCATGAGCTCGAGGCAGGCTTCGAGGAGGAGCTTCTCCTTGAAGGGGTCCCCCACCTGAACGGTGGGCCTCTTCATCTGAGTCTCTGAGCTGAACTCCTCAGATGCCATGGTTGCGCCGTGGATTCCATCTCTTCCCGTTCTTGCGCCGACATAGATGACGGGGTTTCCGGGCCCCTGGGCCCGACCTCTGAAGAGCCTGTCGGCTTGGGCTAACCCCAGGGCCATCACATTGACAAGGATGTTTCCGTTATAGCAGGGATGGAATGAGAGCTCCCCTCCCACTGTGGGAATCCCCACGCAGTTGCCGTAATCGGCTATCCCGGAGACAACCCCTCCCACAAGATAGCGGGTCCTCGGATGCCTCGGGTCTCCAAAGCGCAGGCTATCAAGTAGCGCGATGGGGCGGGCGCCCATGGTGAAAATGTCCCTCAGGATTCCCCCGACACCGGTCGCCGCCCCCTGATAGGGTTCAATGTAGGAGGGGTGGTTATGGCTTTCCATCTTGAAGACTACTGCCAAACCATTCCCTATGCTGACGGCTCCGGCATTTTCCCCCGGCCCCTGAAGGACCCTGGGACCGGAGGTGGGAAGCTTCTTGAGTATGGGGCGCGAGCTCTTGTAAGAGCAGTGCTCGCTCCACATGGCTGAGAAGATGCCGAGCTCTGCGAGGTTGGGTGCGCGGCCCAGGGCCCCCCTTATGGCCTCAAACTCCTCGGCCGTGAGGCCGTGGGAGAGAGCTTCCGCCTTTCCTGCGCTTTCTTTCACTGGAGGCTCCCATCGAGGAGGGCCCTGAAGATAGTCAACCCATCATCAGAGCCGAGGACCTTTTCGGCTGACCTCTCGGGATGGGGCATCATCCCCAGCACATTTCCCCGCTTGTTACAGATTCCGGCGATGTTCGAAAGAGCGCCGTTGGGGTTGGCCTCCTCGGTTACCTCCCCCTGAGGGGTGCAGTACCGGAAGACCACCCGCCCCCCTTCCTCCAGAGCCTTTAACCCCTCGGGCTCGATGAAGTAGTTTCCCTCGGCATGGGCTATGGGCATATCGAGGACCTCACCCTCCCTCAGGCTCCGGGTAAAGGGGATGGAGGCATTCTCAACCCTCAGGCTCACCCATTGGCAGATGAACTGAAGATTCTTGTTTCGCCTAATTGCGCCGGGGAGGAGCCCCGCCTCAAGGAGTATCTGGAACCCGTTGCAGATGCCGAAGACGAGCCCTCCCCTCTCGGCAAAGGAGACGACGGCCTCCATCACCGGTGAGAAGCGGGCAATCGCTCCGGCCCGGAGGTAGTCACCGTAAGAGAAACCTCCGGGAAGGATGACGCAATCCACTCCTCCGAGGTTTCTCTCCTTATGCCATATGAATCTGGCTTCAGCGTCCAGAACATGCTTCACCGCGTGGTAGCAGTCGTGATCGCAGTTGGAGCCGGGAAACACGATAACGCCAAATCTCATGGGTCTTATGATTTTCGGACGAGGGAAATGGTTACACTAGCTGAGCTCAAAGCGGAAGTCCTCGATGACGGGATTAGCCAGAAGTCCCCGGCACATGGCCCCCAGCTCCTGCTCGAGCGTCTCGCGGGAGGAGTCCTTGAGGGTGAGCTCGATGAGTTTGCCCACCCTCACGTCCTCAACTGCCACATGGCCGAGAGCCCTCAGGGCGCTCAGCACGGCCTGGCCCTGGGGGTCAAGGACCCCTTCCTTAAAGGTTACATAGACTCTAGCTCGTGCCATGGCTTCTCAGGAGAGAACCCGCCAGTGGACCTCCTGGTAAGCCTCCTCTATCTGGCCGAGGTCTCGGCGGAAGCGGTCTTTATCGAGCTTCCTCAGGGTGCCTTTCTCCCAGAGGCGGCAGCCATCGGGAGTGATCTCATCCCCCAGCAGAAGCGCTCCCCCCTCTGCGGGGCACCGGCCGAATTCCAGCTTGAAATCAACGAGCATGATGTCCCGCTCATCGAAAAAAGCACTAAGCCACCGATTGACTTTCTGGGAGACCTCCTTCAGAAAAGATAGCTCTTCCTCACTTGCGAAGCCGAAGGCAAGAATATGGTCTTCATTCATCATGGGGTCTCTCAGGTCATCGCGCTTATAGTAAAATTCCATGAGCGGCTTTCTTAGCGGGGCCCCTTCCTCAAGGCCGAAGCGCTTGGCGAGGCTTCCGGCCACAACGTTCCTCGCCACCACCTCCACCGGGATGATCTCCAGCCTCTTCACCAACATCTCCCTCTCCGAGAGCTTCTCGACGAAGTGAGTCCTCACACCCTCCTGCTCGAGGAGCTTGAAGAGGTGGCTTGAGATGGCGTTATTTATGACCCCCTTATCCCGGATAGTCCCGCGCTTCTGGGCGTCGAAGGCCGTGGCATCGTCCTTGAAATACTGGATAAGGAGCGCCGGGTCATCGGTGGCAAAGAGGCGCTTGGCCTTGCCCTCGTAAAGCTGCTCCCCCCTCTTCATGACCTTCCCCTTCATCTGGTAAGCTGAACTCTAGCAGCCAGTGCGGAAACCTGAGTGAGACCGAAGAAATGCGGAACTATAAATATCATAGCACAAGTCCGGTCCTCGGGGTTGAATTTCTCAGTTTCCAAAAACCCTCTTAAATATCTCCTCATTATAGCGAAAATAGTATTCAAGCTCAAAGCAGGCCTCCAGTTCCTCCCGGCTAATGTGGCGGAGGATCTCCCCATCCCGGATGAGAACCTCCTTGAAGCTCCCGCCCTCATCCCAGGTCTGCATGGCCGCCCTCTGCACCAGCCCGTATGCCTCCTCACGGGAGAGTCCCCGCCGGGCGAGCTCAAGTAGTAACCTCTGGGAGAAGATGAGGCCCCCCGTCAGCTCGATGTTCTTCCGCATCCTCTCGGGATAGATGAGCAGGCGCTCGATGAGGCCGCGCATCTTCGCGAGCATGTAGTCGACGAGGATGCAGGAATCGGGGATGATGACCCGCTCGACAGAGCTGTGGCTTATGTCCCGCTCATGCCAGAGGGGGATGTTGGAGAGGGCGGCAAAGGCGTTGCTCTGCACGAGGCGGGCCAGCCCGCAGAGCTGCTCCGATAGAATGGGGTTTCGCTTGTGGGGCATGGCCGAGGAGCCCTTCTGGCCCACCTCAAAATACTCCTCCGCCTCGAGCACCTCTGTCCTCTGGAGGTGGCGTACCTCAGTGGCAAGCTTCGCGATGGTCGCGGCCACAAGGGCGAGGGCCAGAAGATACTCAGCGTGTCGGTCCCGCTGGATTATCTGCGAGCTCGCGGGAGCGGGCTCAAGGACGAGCGCCCGGCAGGCCTTCTCCTCAACCTCCGGGGGCAGGTGGGCGAAGTTGCCCACAGCGCCCGAGAGCTTTCCCACGCGGACAACCTCCCGGGCTCTCAGCATCCGCTCCTCCCCCCTCCCGACCTCCCCGTACCAGACGGCGAACTTATGGCCCAGGGTTATGGGTTCGGCATGGACGCCGTGGGTCCTTCCGACCATGGGAGTCCTCTTATGCTCAAGGGCCCTTCTCTTTATCGCGGCCTTAAGGCCCGCAAGGCCCTCAAGGATGAGGTCCGCTGCTTCCACGAGCTGGAGGGCGAGGCCCGTATCGAGCACATCGCTTGAGGTCATGCCAAGGTGGATGAACCGGGCCACCTCGCCCACATGCTCAGAGACGTTCTCGAGGAAGGCGACCACATCGTGGCGTGTTCTCTTCTCGATCTCCTTCACCCTCTCCACATCGAAGCGGGCCTTCTCCCTTATGGCCCGAGGCGCCTCCTTGGGTATCAGGCCAAGCTCCCCCATGGCATCCGCGGCCGCGAGCTCGATTTCGAGCCACTTCTGCATCTTGCTTTCTTCACGCCAGATCCTTTCCATCTCGGGTCTTGTGTAACGGGGGATCACTTCTATCTTCTCCTCATTGCTCCGGATTCTGGCCTTTTCTATGGGCTATTCAGATTAAAGGGCTCGCTGACCTCTCCCTGGGATGCGGCAAAGAGGCGAGGGCGCCTCTCCCCAAGAGCGCGCTCCGCTGCATCCAGGGCTAGGGGAGGGTGGTTATTGGTTTGGCTGAGATGAGCCAGGATGACGAGCTCAAGCTCAGGCGATGCCACCTCCCGGAGGAGCCGCCCCGCCGCCCCGTTGGATAGGTGGCCGAGGGGCCCCCTTATCCTCTCCTTGACCGGCCAGGGGTAGGGGCCGTTCACGAGCATCTCCAGGTCATGATTGAACTCAATAATGATTCCCTTGAGCCCCGAAAGCCTCTCCCTGACCTCGGGAGTCAGAGAGCCCAGGTCAGTGGCTATCCCGAGCTCCCCTTCTACCACAAAGCCCACCGGAAGCGCGGCGTCGTGAGGGGCGGGGAAGGGGAGGAAGGAGAGGCCGGAGGCCTCAAAGGGTTCTCCCACATCAAAGCGCCTCACCTCGGGGAGCCTTCCCAGGATTGGCCACGCCGCTACATGAGTGGGGCCGTTGATATAGATGGGAATTCCAAGGCGACGGGCCAGGGGGCCAGCGCCTCTCAGGTGGTCCAGGTGCTCATGAGTTATGATTATGGCCCCGAGGTCCCCCGCCCCCGCTAACTTCAGGCGGCGGAGGAGCTCCCGTGCCGGAAGCCCTGCATCGATAAGGACGGAGGCCTCTCCATTCTTGATCAGCAGGGCATTTCCCCCTGAGCCGCTGGCAAGTAATTGAAGGATCACGGCTTAAGCCATCCAGATGAGGGAGGTAATCTAACCTACTGAATTTTTTCCGGGTTCGGTTCGGGGCCTTCCTCAGCCATCCTTGAATTTGCCCTCACCAGAAACTTATAACCCAATATATTGTGACTTTCAACAGGAAATCCACAATATGTGGAAAAAATGGGTGAACCTGCAGCAACCCTGACCAGGGCGGAGGGAATTGGTCACTCCCTCACCCTGAATCTAGCACAGAGGCAAAGGAAGGGGAAGGTCGAGGTCAGTCGAATGCTGAGAGTCGACCGCTTAGCCTCACCTCAGCCTCGCCTTCCACAGTGCGTCACAGATACACTCCGCCACGGCAGGACCCTCACCAGGGGGTTCCTTTGCAAACTTCTTAAGAGCTTGGGATTTCGCTTGAGGATTCCTGCGGCGGCCAGCTTTGCTGCGCTATTCCATCGCCTTTTTTATGGCGGAAATTACGCGCTCAAGGACCGCCTCATCTTTGTAGGGGAGCCTTCCCTTCACATCTTCCAGACTGACTCCCGGGCTCAGCCGACCGACCTCGGCCATATGCGAACGGGCCTCATCCATCCGGCCCATCTCGCTGTACATGAAAGCCAGGTAGAAGTGAGCGGGCACGAAATTCTGACTTCGGGAAAGGAGCTCATTAAAGGTGGCTATGGCGTCCTGGAACCTTCCCGTCAAAGCTTGGGCATGACCCAGGCCCCATAGATAGTGGAAGGGGTAGCGGGGGTCCAGACGCATCGCCTTCTCCACCAAGCCGATGGCTTCCTCCGGCCTTCCGGCCCAGGTCAGGATCTGCCCCAAATCTTGGTATCCATCGGCGTTATTGGGGGCGAAGGCGATGACTTTCCGCGCCTCGGCGATGGCGCTGTCGTGCCTTTTTCTCCATAGGTAGACATGGGCCAATAACGCGCGGCACTCGGGGAGTTTTTCGTCCAGGGTTTTCGCTGTCAGGGCCAGCTCGAAAGCCCGATCCAGCGTCTTGGGGTCTTGGCTCCATCCTAGCTGCCAACCGTGCAAATAGGTTAAAGCCAAGCCCACATACGCCGCCGCATATTTCGGGTCCAGTTCAATGGCCTTCTCGAACAATCGCCTGGCCTGAGCGTTCCGCTCTTGCGTGAAGTGACGTATATACTCCCTCCCACGCAAGATATAGTCGTGAGCCTCCAGGTTGTCCGTGTGCCTATGGAGTAGGCGATCTTGCTCCCCCTTCGTCAGCTTCACCTTCAGGGCCGTAACTATCTTCTGGGTGACCTCGTCTTGAAGAGCAAAGATGTCTTTAAGTTCCCGGTCATACCGTTCCGCCCAAAGGTGGCCGCCGGTATTGGCATCCGCAAGCTGGGCCGTGATCCGCACCCTGCTCCCTGCCTTGCGCACACTACCCTCCAATACATACCTGATCCCCAACTCCCGGCCCACCTGTTTCACTTTCACTGTTTTTCCTTTGTAGGTGAAGACCGAGTTGCGGGCGATGACAAAAAGGCCCGAGACTTTGGAGAGATCTGTGATGAGGTCCTCGGTCATGCCGTCACTGAAATACTCCTGTTCGGGGTCTCCACTCATGTTCAAAAAGGGGAGTACGGCGATCGAGGGCTTATCGGGCTGCCGCAGCGGCGCCTTGTCGGGAATCCCCGCCTTGTGCAAGTCGTCAAATAGCCGGTCTATTACCGCCTTATCTTTATAGGGGAGCCTGTACCTCCAAATCTCCAGAGAGGCCTCGGGCATTTCCTTCAGGATCTCCGCCGCCATAGCCCGGGCCTCCCGCTCCTGTCCGACCTCAGTAAGGCTGGCGGTCAAGTAAAACTGGGAAGGATAAAAACCGGGGCTGCGCTTTAGGATTCTCATGTGAGTTGCAATAGCTTCCTCATGCCGCCCCATCAAGAAATAGGCATGGCCCACGTTCCACAAGTACCAGGCCGGGTAGACGGGGTTAAAGCGCATCGCCTTCTTCGTCAGCTCAATTGCCTCCTCCGGCTTCCCGGCCCACACGAGAATATCCCCCAGCAGCACATAGCTATCAGCGTCATTGGGGTCGAGGGCGATGGCCCTCTCCGTCTCGACGATGGCCCGCTCATGCTCCTTTTTCCAAAGATAGACGTTTCCCAATATGGCGTAGGCTTCGGGCAGAGAGTCATCCAGGGCTATGGCCCTTTGAGCCAGTTCAAAGGCCCGCACAAGAGATTGGGGGTCATGGGTCCACCCCATAGACCACGCATCCACGTAAGTCCAACCCAGCCCCACGTACCCCAGCGCATACTCCGGGTCCGCTTCAATGGTTTTCTCAAACAACTCTCGGGCCCGAGCATTCTTCTCTTTTGTGAAGCCCATTAATTGGTCCAACCCGCGCAGGTAGTAGTCGTAGGCCTCCAGGTTGTCCGTGAACTTGTGCGCGAGACGCTCCTGCTCCCCCTCCGTCAGCTCCACTCTGAGGGCCGTGACTATTTTTTGCGTGACTTCATCCTGGAGGGCAAAAATGTCTTTCAGCTCCCGGTCATAGCGGTCGGCCCAAAGGTGATAGCCTGTCTTGGCGTCCACGAGCTGCGCCGTGATGCGTACCCTGTCGCCGGCCTTGCGCACGCTGCCTTCCAGTACATAGCGTACCCCCAGTTCCTGGCTCACCTTTTCCACCTTCACCGGTTTCCCCTTGTAGGTGAAGACTGAATTGCGGGCGATGACGAAAAGGCCGGAGATCTTGGAGAGGTCGGTGATCAGGTCCTCGGTCATGCCGTTGGCGAAATATTCCTGCTCCGGGTCGCGGCTCATGTTCTCGAACGGGAGCACGGCGATGGAGGGCTTATCGGGCAGCTCTAGCGATGGGGTCTGTTCATGGGCTATCTCTGGGGGAGCAGCAGGACGCAAGTTAAGGTTCCAGAGTGCCACGACCGCGGCTCCCCCAACCAGGAGGGCCGCCACAGCCAGTGCCGCCCACCGCCGATGCCTCAGCCCCGTCCTTTTCTCTGCGCTTACTCTGGGGGGAGCGGTCACGGGCTCCATAAGCACCCCGTACACGCGGACCGGCTTCTTGATGTTCTTTACGGCGTGCTCCCCCATATACGCATAGCCCAGCGGGAGCTTCCCTTCGACCTGGTCATAGGCGGTCCCGGAGATGCAGATGCCTCCGCCCTCGGCCAGCCCTTCCAGCCGGGCTGCGATATTGACTCCATCCCCGTATATCCGCTCCCCCTCCACAATCACATCCCCGAGGTTGATGCCGATGCGAAACTCCATCCTGCGGTGGGGGGGCAGCTCAGCGTTCCTGGCCTTGAGTTCCCGCTGGACCTCCACCGCACACTGCACCGCATCCACCACACTGCCGAACTCAGCCAGCAGGTTATCCCCGGGAGAATCCACCACTCTTCCCCGGTGCTCCCGGATAAGATTGGCCATCACCTCCCGGTAAGCACTTAAAGTCCGGACAGTAGCCGCCTCGTCGTCACCCATGAGGCGGCTGTAGCCTTTTACATCAGCGCTAAGGATGGCGGAGAGCTTGCGCTTCATCGCATTCGGTGTCATGGAAGCCTCAGCCGCGGAGAAATTCTAGGCCCAAGGCGATAGATAGAAAAATCAAAAATTGCTTTCGTCCATATGGAATGGCTGCGTGCTCGTAGTATTGCATATTCCTTCAAGAAACAAAATCACCTCTTAGTCTCTTGAACTGGAATGCCCAGCCGTCACTCTCGCAGTTGACATTAGCCAGGAAAAGGAATGTGCCCCTCGGATAATCTAGCAGTGAGGGCATAAGCGCGCCCTTCTCGGCTTCTATGGGGGAGAAGGTCCCGGAGATTAAAGGATAAACCGCTAAGGGATTCTGGAATTTACACCTATTGCGGATATCAGCCAATTCTTCAGGCCTTGACAAATGGGCTTTTTTGTATATATGTATATACAGTTCTCATTATCCGCTTCGGTAGGGGAGACTTGACTTGGGGAGGAATACCCAGTGGACTCAGGAAGTGTGGCCACGGCTCGAGAGGGAGAGCCCACTTCCCCTCTACTTCCAGATCTATGAGATGCTGCTCGAGAAGATAGAGGGGGAGGGGTTCCCCCCAGGCGGCAGGCTCCCGCCGGAGGAGGAGCTTGCGAGATCTCTGGGCGTTAGCCGCATGACGGCGCGGCAGGCCCTGGGAAAGCTTGTGGAGGCGGGTTATGCCTTCCGCCGCCCCGGGGCCGGGACTTTCCTCTCAAGAACCCGTCTCCCACGCCAGCTGAGCCGCCTTACGGGTTTCTTCGAGGAGATGAAGGCGCGGGGCCTCAGGCCCTCCTCGAAGGTTTTGGGCAAAAGGGTGGGGAAGGCCACACCGAGGATGAGGAAGCTCCTTAACCTTGAGGAGGGAGAGGAGGTCCTGAGGCTTGAAAGGCTCCGTCTTGCTGATGGCGAACCCCTTGCTCTGCACCTTTTCCAGATACCAGCTTTTCTATGCGCGGGCCTCCTTGAGCAGGACCTTTCACTGGGCTCCCTCTATGCCGCCCTGGAGGGCAGGTGCGGCCTGCGGCTCACTCATGCGGAGCAGCGGGTCGAGGCCGTGGCCGCGGGAGCGCGGGAGGCGAGGCTTCTGAGGGTGCGGGCCCGCTCTCCCCTTATCTTCATGGAGCGCATAACACATTCCGAGCAGCGGTCACCCCTCTGTCTTGAGGAGACCCTTTACAGGGGAGACCGCTATTACTTCAGCATCACCCTCTACCGCTGAGGGCCGACAGCACAAGCGGCCTTCTCAGAGGAGGACCCATAATGGCTGAGCGCATCTATAACCTCTTTCACCTGGGCTATCCCGACATCCAGGCCTGGCTCCGGGAGACGGACGTGGTCATGGTCCCCATCGGCTCATGCGAGCAGCACGGTCTCCACCTGCCCGTGTCTGTGGACAGCATAGCGTGTCAGGTCCCTGTCGAGCTAGCCTCCCCCATGGCTCAGGTTCCCCACACGCCCACCATCTGGTTCGGCTACTCGCCCCAGCACGTGAGGGGACCTGGCGAGGGCTCCGGCACCGTGACCCTCAGAGCCTCCACCTATCAGAACGTGCTCTACGAGGTCGGCCGCTGCCTCATCCACATGGGATTCAATAAAATAGTCTACGTGACGGGCCATACCTCGAACCTGAAGGTCGTGGACCCGGCCATGCGGGCCCTTCGCTATGACACCGGGGCAATTCCCTGTGTATTCAGGGCTGATGCCGAGGGTATCCCGCCCATCCTCTCCGACATCCTCGAGAATCCGCCCGAGGAGACCCCCGGCTGGCACGGCAGTGAGATAGAGACCTCAGAGATTCTTGCTTTCGACGAGAAACTGGCGCATCTGGAAAGAACCGATAAGGACTTCACCCATGCCCCGGCCTGGCTGCCCGAGGGCTTCAGCAAGGAGAACGGCTCGCCCTTCGTCAAATATAAGGGCTGGGACCTGGCCTACTTTCCCATGGACCATCCCGAGTACAGCGACACGGGTCTCATCGGAAATCCCTTCCGCGGCTCAGCCGAGAAAGGAAGGCGGATAGCAGAGCGTATTGCCGAGCGGCTCTCTGAATTCCTCCTTGAGCTAAAGAAGGTGAAAATCGAGGTGAAAGAGCGGGATTTCTCCCAAAGGGCCTGGCAGTAGGAGTGACTTCCATGGCTGAGTTGGCCATAAAAGGGGGTAAGCCCCTCAGGCAGAAGCCCTTTCCTCCTTGGCCCCAGTGGGGGGAGGAAGAGCTCCAGGGTCTCAAGGAGGTCCTTGAGAGCCGAAGGTGGTATTCCGGACCCCTGGGCGGGAGCCCCGGAACCAAAGCCGAGGCCTTTGGCCGGGCATTTGCGGATTTCTGCGGGGTGAGGCACGGGGTCCTTCTCCCCAACGGGAGCATAAGCCTTGAGGTGGCCTTGAGAGCGCTGGGCGTGGGGCCCGGGGATGAGGTCATAGTGCCCGCCTATACGTTTATCTCAACCGGAACCTCTGCTCTCATGGTAAACGCCATCCCCGTGGTAGTTGACATCGAGCCCGAGACCTATTGCCTGGACCCCGTGGGGGTGGAGGCCGCCATAACGGATAGAACAAGGGCCATAATTGCCGTCCACCTCGGGGGGCAGATGGCTGATATGGATAGGCTCCTTCCGCTAGCTCGGGCTCACGGGCTCCCTATATTGGAGGATGCGGCCCAGGCCATAGGTTCCGTTTGGCGGGGCCGCAGGGCGGGCTCTCTCGGCAGGATAGCCTCCTTCAGCTTCCAGGCCAATAAAGTCATCACCTCGGGGGAGGGGGGGGCTATAGTTACAGATGATGGAGAGCTCGCCGAGCTTTGCACAAGCCTCAGGTCCTTCGGCAGGAGGGAGATGGCAAGGGAGGAGGTGACCAGGCTCTCGGCCTATGAGTCCTTCATCCTTTCGAGCAATTACAGGGTTTCTGAGTTTCAGGGCGCAGTTCTCCTGGCGCAGCTCGCGCGCTTTCCCCGCCATCAGGAGCGGCGCACTAAGAATACCGACTATCTCACAGGGCGGCTTGAAGATGTGCCGGGAATTGAGCACGTGAGCGGGGATGGACGCACAGAAGCTCACGGCTACTATTACTACATCATGCGCTATGACCCTAAGGCCTGGGAAGGCCTATCCCGTGATGATTTTCTAAGAGCCATGAGAGCCGAGGGCATTCCCCTTCATCCCGGAGAGGAGCGCCCCATCCACCGCCACATCGTATTCCTCAAGGAGAGCTGCCGACCCCGGGGGTGTCCTTTGAGCTGCCCTTACTATGGAAGAGAGGTTAATGTCTATGAAGGCCACTTCCCCGTGGCCGAGAGGGCCTGCAGGGAGTCCCTGATCTTGCGCCATGAAGTGCTCCTAGGGGAGCGAGGGGATATGGATGATATTGCCGATGCCATGCTCAAGCTTCACTCTCATCTTGACGAGCTTCGCTCTCATTAGCCGGAGGTAGCGCCATGCGAGGTATAACCGTGATAAAACCTGAGACCCCCCCTCGGGAGGAGGATATTGAGAGGCTCAGAGAGGGGGTTGCCCAGATCCTCAAGGGCATTAAGGAGAAAGGCGATGAGGCCTTGCGGGAGTTCTCGAAGAGATTTGATAACTATGACCCGCCGAGCTTCCGTGTGAGTGAGGAGGAAATGGATGAGGCCGAGAGGAGCATTGCCCCAGAGGTAAGGCGCGGCCTCGATTACGGGATCGAGCGGGTGAAGGCTTTTGCCCAGGCCCAGAGAGCCCGCCTTCAGGAGTTTGAAGAGGAGATGGCGCCGGGAATTTTTATGGGCCACCGCGTGGTGCCTGTGGACTCCTGCGCCTGCTACGTGCCTGCGGGCCGATACCCCTGCCTGACTTCCGCCGTCATGTCCATCGTGCCGGCCAAGGTCGCAGGCGTGAGGCGTCTCCTTACCTGTTCCCCTCCGGGGCGGGATGGGCATATCAACTGGCCCATTCTCTACACTATGCGGGCCTCCGGGGCGGATGAGGTCTACTGCATGGGGGGCGCCCATGCCATAGGCGCTGTGGCTTACGGCACCGAGGCCATCCCCCGTGTAGACCTGGTCGTGGGTCCCGGAAACAGGTGGGTCACCGAGGCCAAGCGCCAGGTCTATGGGGAGGTGGGAATAGACTTCCTGGCGGGGCCGAGCGAGGTTCTCGTCATAGCCGACTCCACGGGGAGGCCCGACTGGATAGCGGCTGACCTACTTGCGCAGCTTGAGCATGACCCCAATGCCAGGGGGTGTCTTGTGACCACGAGCGAGAAGCTTGCCCGCACGACCATAAAAGAGGTCGAGAGGCAGCTTGAGCGCCTCTCAACCGGGGATGTCGCGGGCGTCTCCTGGAAAAATAATGGCCTCGTGGCGGTCGCAGACGACCTGGACGCGGCCTGCGCCTTCACGAATGACTATGCCCCCGAGCACCTCGAAGTCCACACCGAAAACCCCAAGGCACTCCTGCCCAAGCTAACGAGCTATGGGTCCCTCTTCCTGGGGGAGATGGCGGCGGAGGTCTTTGCCGACAAGGTCGCGGGCACAAACCACATCCTTCCCACACTAAGGGCCGCGCGCTACACGGGGGGCGTATGGGTGGGTACCTTCCTCAAGGTTATAACCCATCAGTGGGTGAGCCGCCAGGGGATGGAGGTGCTGGCCCCGATATCGGCCCGCCAGGCCCTTGAGGAAGGGATGGCCGCCCACCGCGCAGCAGCCCAGATAAGGATGGGAGAGAGGGCTTCCTAGAGCCAGCGAGAGGAGTCGGGGGGGGCCATTTGAGGCTCCCTCCTTGCTTTAAATCGATGGGAAGGTCGGCGAAAAAGGGAAGAATTCATCCCTCAAGGATGACCTGGGCCACGGCATGGCCGCGGGAGTGGCTGAGAGTTAGCCAGGCCTTCTCAGCTCCAAGATGAGAGGCCAGCTCTGCGGCCAGCCCCTTGAGGAAAAGCTCCGGCCGCCCTCTTTCGCCCCGCCGCACTTCGAGGTCCCGCCAGCTGATGCCCCCTCTGAGGCCCCTTCCCAGTGCCTTCATGGCAGCCTCCTTGGCGGCAAACCGGGCGGCATAGTGCTCGGCCGGCTTGGCGCGGCTCTGGCAATAGGCCCGCTCCTCAGGGGTAAAGACCCGCGCGGTGAAGCGCTCCCCCCAGCGCCTAAGAGCGCTCTCCACCCTGCATATGTCCGCAAGGTCAACCCCGAGCCCGACGATCAACCCCCGCTTAGCCTCCCTCAGAGCAAAAGCCCCCCGGGCCTGAAAACGAAGCCCTGCCAATTATAATCGCCCCGCCCTTGGATTTAAACCTTTGGCTTGGTGACAAGCCAGAAGCATTCGGCCACCCTTTGAAAGCCAAGGCTCTCAAAAAGCCTCACGGAAGGCTCATTATCCTGAAGAACGAAACAGAAGGGCCTCTTGCCCTCTTCTATGATTTTCTCAGTCAGAGCTGAAGCCACCCCTCTTCCGTATCCCCTCCGCCTCCACCCCTCAAGGGTATGGAGTATTCCCATGGAGCCATCCTCATGGGTGAGCATCCAGGCGATGAGCCTCCCCCACTTCCTCAGGCCAAAGCCTGGACCCGAGGCTATGCGGCTGCGGCAGTACTCCACATCATCCCCGTGAGTCCAGTTGCGGGCGATAAGGGGCGCATCCTCTACCCTCAGGGGACCAATGCCATCGAGATCGTGGTGCCTAAAATTTTGGGCAGTTAAAGCAAAAAGATAGCAGGGACTTTCCCTCAAGCTTCCCCAGAGCGATTTCACCGGCCGGGCCAGATGGGGAAGCAGGGCACTGAATTTCAGAAGACCCTTCTCCTCGCCTTCCGGGACGGCAAATGGCGGCAGCTCCCCCAGATGGGCCTCGAAGAGGAGGGCATCCGCGGCAAAGACAGAGAGCCACTCTTCTCGCCTGATGAGCAGCACCTGAGGCTCCTTTCGGCTGTCAACCCAAAACTCCCACTTCCTCCTTGGCCATTCAAGGCAGCTCAACAGGTGAATGGTTTCGGGTAAGTGGGCTCGGAGGAGCCTGCGGGCGGCCTCGATCTCGTCTATCGAAAGGAGCTCCATGAATGAAATGGCTCCGCACCCCAGGGAGAACCTACTCTTAGCCTTGGACTAGATAAAAAAAGGGGCGCCTGCATGCGCCCCTATCTTACATTGAGGGGCCCCTTGAGGAAAGGGGCCCCTTCCCTCAGGCTTTCGCCATGCTTTTCACCAGGCGTTTTATCCTTTTAGCGGCGAGTGCGGGGTCCCGACGGCTTGGCGGCCTCTTTCGGGTGGCTTTTGCGGTTTTTAAGGATAACCTTATCCAGGATCACCCCGCAATGGACGCACCTCCAGCCGCGAAAACCCTCGCCCGACTCGTCAACAAAGTTGTAAAACCTGGTGTAGCACATCAGGCCACCACATTCCGGACATTTCATTTCTCTTTTCCTTTCCTGGCCGCTGCGCGGGTGGACACACTCCCTAAAAGGCTTTCCGCTTCAGCAATATTCCCTGAGGCCCGCGCCTCATAGCCGGTAGACCCTCAGCCGGCCCAAAGAGAAACTCACCCTGGAGAACTGACACCCTTCTCTGAGTGAAAGGTTGCCTCCTCTCTTTCAAGGGACGAAAAGATTGGTGCGCCTTTCCCACCCTATCGTGCTATCGGGCCCGTGGCCCGGGAGAACCCTGACATGGTCGCCCAGAGGCAGGATCCGGCGGCTGAGGGATTCCATCAGCTCTTCAATGGAACCGCCCTCGAAGTCGGTCCTCCCGATCGACCCCGCGAATAATGTATCCCCGGAGAAGAGGTGATCCTGCACCAGGAAGCAAAGGCCTCCCGGCGTATGGCCCGGCGTATGGATTACTTTAATCTCAAGGCCCGCAACCTCCAGCAGCTCGTCCCCTTCCAGGTAGCCTGAGACCTCAGGCCGCACCACATCTTCTATCCCGAAGAAAATTGCCTTTTCTTCAAGGTCCTCAAGAAAGAATTCATCCCTCCTCTGGATGTAGAAAGGCACGCCCAGCTTCTGCTGAATTTTGCCAACAGCCCCCACATGGTCCACGTGGCAGTGGGTATTGATGATCCGCTCTATCTTCAGCCGCTTCTCTTGCACCACTTCGAGGATTCTCTCGGGCTCGGCTCCGGGGTCCATGATGACCCCTTTCCTTGAGCTCTTCGTCCAGAGAATGAAGCAGTTCTCTTCCAAAGGTCCTAAAGTGATTTTCTTATAGTAACGCGTTGTTCCCTGGGTCATCCCATAATCTATTAACCACAGAGATGCAAAAAACATTCCAGATTATCTTCTATTTCCCAATTAAACTCCGACGGATGGGCGGATGGAAGGTTTCAGGGAACTAAAAGGGCAAGAACTTACAGAGTGAACCCCGCGTCTCCCCCGATGGAAAGACCTCAGGGGGGCACCGCCGCAGCTCTCAGGCGCCCTCCTTTGCCTCCGGATTGGGCGCTGCCTCAGAGAGTTTTTTGAGGTTCACACTCAGGGCGGCAATGGTCCAAAAGATCACGACCACCTTGGAGTAAGCGAAGAGCTCCTCGGTGAGGGCCTGGACGCTGAAGGCCACAAGGCCGAAGATAAAGGCAAGCATCATGGTTTGGGGAATGGGGTCAGTGAGCCTCCGCAGAGCGGCCCGCTGATTTCGCAGGACTGTCACCAGAAGCAAAACCGTGGCCGCAAGGCCCAAGAGCCCCGTCTCCACCAAACTCTTCAAATACCAGTTGTGAGCCGCCATGGGCAGGAAGGCCTCCCTCCCCCCTACCCGTCGGCTTGGTCCTCGCCAGGAAGGAATGTCGGCGGGCAGCACTGTCCTCCGCTCATATTCAGTGAAATTAAGGGGAAAAGTTCCCACTCCGTGGCCGAGTAAGGGTTTATCAAGAAACATGCGGGTGCCTATTCTCAGAGCATAGAGCCTGGTCTCAATCGTTGAGCGGATATCCCATTTATTGCTGGAAAAGAAGAACATACCCCCTAAGAGGGCGGCCGCAATAAGGGCAGCTATCACAGAGACCATGACCTTCTTTCTGATGCCCGAAAAGAGAGCCAGGGCCACCCCACCCGCCATAAGACCCAGAATACTGCCATAGCTCTCGCTCAGGGCCAGCGCCCAGACCTGAATCACGAGGAAGGCCGCAAGAAGGTATTTTAATCTGCCCCCAAAACCCAACCACGCCACCGTGAGGGGCAAGGCCATAAGCTGATAGGCACCGAAGAAATTAGGATGCCCTATGGTAGAGCCCCCCTGGTAAAGGTAGTGGACTTCTGAGCCATGCATCCACCTCATCTGGAATTGGCGGTAGATCTCCGAAGGAAGATAGTAAAAGAAGGGGCTTTCAAACCCTGTTCGGGTGAGCATCGATTGAACCACGGCCAGAATCGCGACGATGAGGCCGCTGGCCAGCATGATCTTTGCGGCCAGCATGATGCGCTCTCGCGTGCAGAATAAGTCCAGGGCAATCAGGAAGAAGAAGAAATAAGCCATCTGCTCGAGGATATGCCATACCTGCGGGAAAATCTGGTGAAAGTTAAAGAAGAGGGTCAGGGTAGAGAGACCCAAGAGGGCCATCCAGATGTAGACGACGGGGAGACGCGAGAAGCTGAAGTCTCGGGCTCTCACCTTTTTCACGCCCCAGACGATGAAAAGAAGCAGAAGCAGTATCTTATCTATGGAGAAGGTCTTGTCCTGGATGCCCAGGGCAAAGTGGATGTTGACGATGGGGATGACAAAGATAAATATGGCCAGCCCTATTACGAGGCGCCAGACGCTTATGATGAACACCATAAGCGTCACCCAGAAAAGGAAAAAGAAGGGGATAAAGGGGAAGCCCATGGACTTGAGGCCGAAGTAGCTGGCCAGGAGGGAAAGGGAGAGAACAAGGCCCAGAAGGCGCTTATTCTCTAACGCGGCAAAGGTGATATCAGGGATAATTCCCCTGAAGATTGAGCCGTTTTCATATGCGGTACCCGCCATGGAAACCTCTCAATGATGGTGGATTCTTATAGCAGAACCTTTGGGCGGTTGGAGCCTTGAGAGGCTCCTCTCAGGAGCATGAAGTCAACGGCAGAAAAATGCTCAAGGAGTTTAAAGTCCTGATTATCGATTTTTATTTTATCAATAATCGGCCCACTCTTGACTCTTTTTTTCTTTTGGGCTTTCTATCATTGCCACCCGAGAAGTCGGGCGAGCCTCTCCGCTATTCCCGTCCCTTCCCCTCTCTCAAGGTGGATCACATGTACATCAGGCCTTATTTTGAGGGACTCGATAAATGCATTCCCCTTCGCAGGTATGGTGGCCAGAACTGAGGGGGGAGCATGCAGAGCCTCGAGCACAGCGTGCCTGAATGGGGCCGAGAAACACTCCATCTTTCCTATCTCATCGATGAGGATGAGCTCCACCTCAGGCCTCGGCCGAATTGCCGGAAGGGCAATCATCTCAAAGCCCTCAAGGTCAACGCCATAGCGGCCCACCCGGTGGGGGCTCCTGATGCGAAGATGGGCCAGGAGCCCCTTCTGGCCGTCCAGGGTGGCAAGCTGAAAACCCACCCGCGAGCCGGCTTCGCGGACCTCGGCCGTGAAGAAACCCGAAACCTTCCTCTGGGGAAAGGCCTGGATAAGGGCCTTGACAGCAGTTGTCTTGCCGCAGCCCGGAGGACCGGTGAGAAGAATGTTAACCATGCGTTCAGCGGCGCAAAATTTGAGCCTTGCAAGGTTGAAGGGGGGAAATATTCTTGGGTTTCTCTCCGAGAAGGCCAGGTTCTAGTCAATGTCTGGAATCCAGCAAATACCTCTCACGGATGCCTCTCCAGAAAGTCACTCCAATGGCCAAAGGAGCCCTTTGACTCTCGGGGAGGTTACAACAGGGCAAAATTCCCGCCCCAGCCACTCCCTGAGCATTTCGCTCCCGCTCCTGCGCCAGACGTAGCCTCGACGCTCTCGCCGGATGGCGGGGAGGCGCTTCAAGAGCTCGGCCAGGACTGAGCCATAGAGCGCGGGCTTCCGCATCTTGGTGCATCGCTTGTGCGAAGCCGCCCACTTGCCGGTGCCCCTCGTTCAACCTCAGGCTCCAGGACCGCCGCGCGGAAGAAGCCTCTCCCGACGAACTATCGACCAGGACTGGCTTGCTTGTCAACTGGAATCATTCGTCAGCCCCTCTGCCACACTTATCGGGGGTACTGTTCGTTCCAATCTCACTTCCCGGTTGCCGGAAATTTCTATTGATTTCGAAGCAAAAGGCGGCTGAGAGAGGCCAGCAACCACCCGACGGGGCGATCTCGGTTTTTGGGAGAAGGCAAAGGCCTCGGCCCTTGGTCTTCAAATTTAGTTTATAATTTCCCACCTCGGAAGAGGTTCCCTTTTTTCGGTAGTGTCCTAATTTGATATTTTCACAAATAAATTACATTCAAACCTAACTTGAAGTGAGAATTGACAACAAAAAAAAATGAGTGTATGCTTACCCTATTCATATAGTAGAAGAAATATGATAGCAAAGTGATTGGGGGGGTTGGACAATGACACTCATTGTTTCGCTCAGGACATTGGACGGCATAGTTATTGCGGGGGATAGTTTGTCAACAGTAATGGCTGGGCTGCAGCTTGAGGCTGAAATTCAAGTAAGTTGCCCCAACTGCATGCATCAGCACACGATTAAGGAGCGAACTACAGGCGGGCAAATACCAAGTTCGACTTTTTCTTTTGCCCAAAAGGTATTTCCTTTTATGGAAAATTATGGAATCGGGACATTTGGTGCTGGCTCCCTAGGAGGAAAAACGATGTATTTTGCTATAAGGGAGCTTGAACGGAAACTTAAGGAAGGGGATCATGAGCCGGACGGAGTAACCAATGCTTCAGAGATAATTTCGCAACCTGCACTTGAATTAGTCAAATCTGGAATACCAGATATTGACAAAGCGCCTGACAATTGGTACGCCGTTGGTTTCCAAGTGGTGGGATATGATGATTCTGAAGCAAAGACTATTGAAATTAAAGTAGGAAAGAGTGTTCAGAGCAAAACATTCAACTCGAGAGGGGGGTGCACCAGGTCGGGAGAAGGGCGTGTTGTCGGTGCAATCTGGCAGCTTTATAAAGAGCATCCTGAGGACCAAGCTGCCTACGGATTATTTTCTCTACAGGATGCGATTGATTATGCAGAATTCCTTATTAGCGCTACTGCAAGTTATCAAAAATTTTCAAGAACCATTCCTAGGGTGGGGGGTGACATAGATATCGGATTAGTTACTCCATTTGATGGCTTTAAGTGGATTCGCCAAAAACCACTTGGAAAAATATTCGGGGGTGACCAATGAGCGAAGCTAAAGAGCGAGACCAACACAAAGCGTCTGCCTTTACCTTTGTTACAGGGTTCTGTCTTGTTCCTGTGCCTTTTGGAATTAACTCCCCTGGCATTGAACCATCTAACGACTTTTCAGGAATTAACTCAGGCTTACAAGAGGCTGACCCTAATGAAAGCTTAAGAAAAGCTAGCTATCCAAAGCAAAGCTCCTCTAAATAAGAAAATTCAGGTATATCAGGCGAAGTTTTTTAGTCGTATCAGGCTGGCTAACCCACTATTTCTTCTATCGTCCATACGTCGTCAGCAATCCCCGCCTCCATCGCCGGAGTGACCCGCAAGCTTCGATGAACCCGCCCAAAATTACGACAATACCCCTTTTTTAGGTCGGTTGCGGAGAGGTCCTTTTATGGGAAAAGATCGTTATTTCGACTCTGTGGCGGAGAGATGGGATGAGCTTCGAGAGGGATATTTCGGTGAGGAGGTTTCAGAAGCTGTCCTGGAGGAAGCCGAGCTGGAGCGGAGTCTCAATGTCTTAGATGTGGGCACAGGCACAGGGTTTTTGGCTATTAAGGCCGCCCTGAAGGTGAGACGGGCCTGCGGGGTAGATCGCTCCCTCAAGATGCTTTCCCGGGCGAAGGAGAAAGCCGAGGAGAAGGATATCGGCAACTTGACCCTTGCCGTCGGCGACTTTCTCAGGCTCCCCTTTCGGGAGGGCTCCGCCCACAGGGTGCTTGCGAATATGGTTCTTCACCATTCCCCCGAGCCCGAGGCTGCCATCTCCGAAATGGCCCGTCTCCTTACCCCCGGGGGCGTCCTTGTGCTTTCTGACCTGACGAAACACTCCTACGAGTGGTTCAAAGAGGAGATGGCGGACCTCTGGTTAGGATTTGAAAAGGAGGAGGTGAGGCGCTGGCTGAGAAGGGCAGGCCTCCTAGGGGTTCGAGTGAGAGATGCGGGGGCTCATTGCCAGACCACCTCCCGAGCCCAGGCCTGCGCTCGGGTGAGCATCTTTCTGGCAAGAGGCATTAAGGGGAAAGCATGAGCCCTCCGGTCGAGAAAAGAGGGAGTTTGCAAGGGTTCAATCTTTAACATCTCTCTTTCAGGAAAAGCCCAGCTTCCACTTTCCTTGACAAGGGGAGAAGGCGCCTCTAAGATTTCGGGTAAGTGGAATCTTTGCCGCTTGAGCGGCTTCCCGATTATTCGAGATATCTCTCGAGCGAATTCTCTCTATGATCCGACTTCGGCGGAGTGTCCTCTTCGTTCCCGGCTCCAGCCCCAAAATGCACCAGAAGGCGGCGGGCCTTCCGGCCGATGCCCTGATCCTGGACCTGGAGGATGCCGTGGCCCCTTCTGCGAAAGAAGAGGCGCGGGCTCTCACCTGCAAGGCCTTGAGGGAGCTGGATTTCGGCGCGAAGGAGGTCATGGTGAGGGTCAATGCAAGGGCCTCTGGCCTTTGGGAGGGAGACCTCAGGGCTCTCGTGCCGGCCCGCCCTTCGGCCATCGTCCTTCCCAAGGTGTCCTCACCGCTGGAGGTAGAAGAGGCCGACCGCTTCATGGGGGAGCTTGAAGAGGCCCATGGGATAACTCGGGGGGAGACGGGGCTGGCCGTCATGATTGAGACGGCGAGAGGGCTTCAGGAGGCGCCGACCATAGCCTCCTCCAGCCCCCGCATGACGGCTCTTCTTTTCGGCGCGGCCGACTTTACCGCTGAGGTGGGAGGCCGTCTCACGCCCGAAGGTCTCGAGCTCCTCTATCCAATGAGCCGGGTTAAGCTTGCGGCCGCAGTTGCGGGGATTGATGCTCTGGACTCCCCATGCTTCAACATAAATGACATGGCAACCCTCGAGCGTCAGGCTCGCCGCGCGGCCGACCTGGGCTTTGCGGGAAAGACTCTCATCCATCCGGCTCAGGTCGAGGTGGTTAACCGGGTTTTCTCCCCGACAGACGAAGAAATTGCTTTTGCCCGGAAAGTCATCGAGGCATATGAGAGGGCCGAGGCGGAGGGAAAGGGAGTTTCTGCCCTGGAGGGAGAGCTGGTGGAGGCTCCCGTGGTCATGAGGGCTCGCCGAATCCTTCTCATAGCTGAAAGGACCGGGCGCTTTGGCGAGGCGCGATGAGCTTCCCAAAAGATGTCGTCGACTTGGCCATTGTCGCTGCAGGACGCTGCTGTTGCATCTGCCACAAGTTATGCAGTGACCGAATCTATTCACATTCGTAAGGAGATTTTCTGCATTGGACATCCCACGGATATTCAACATCACCGAAAGCGCTCACCGCATCCACAACCCGATCACACCCGAGAAGCTCGCCACTCTCGGCGCGGCGCTGCGTCTGGAATCGGGGGCCCGGGTGCTCGACCTCGGCAGCGGTTCGGGGGAGATGCTGTGCACTTGGGCGCGTGACCACAGCGTCATCGGCACCGGCATCGACATGAGCCAGTTGTTCACCGAGCAAGCGAAACTCCGCGCTGAAGAACTCGGCGTCACCGATCAAGTCAAGTTCATCCATGGCGATGCCGCCGGCTATGTCTCTGACGAGAAGGTCGATGTGGCAGCCTGTGTCGGTGCCACTTGGATCGGCGGGGGAGTCGCCGGCACTATCGAGCTTCTGGCGCGGAGCCTGTGCACCGGAGGAATCATCCTCATCGGCGAGCCCTACTGGCGGCAGCTGCCGCCGACCGAAGATGTTGCCAAGGGGTGTCTTGCCAACGCAATCTCCGACTTCCTCATGCTTCCAGAACTTCTCGCGTCTTTCGGCCACCTTGGCTACGACGTCGTTGAAATGGTTCTGGCTGACCAAGACGGTTGGGACAGATATGAGGCGGCCAAATGGCTCACCATGCGCCGATGGCTTGAAGCCAATCCCGACGACGAGTTGGCGAAAGAGGTTCGAGCCCAACTGACCTCGGAACCCGTGCGCTACGCCGCTTACACGCGTGAATACCTGGGCTGGGGTGTGTTCGCGCTGATGACGCAGTGATGCGGGGATTACCGGGTTACTCAGAAAGTGGGGAAAATCCAATCATGCCTAACAACTCATTATCAATATGCGGTGGTTGAGACCGGGGGTGTTATTGTGCGGATGGTCCTGAGCGAATACATGGCTTGCGAGGTCGTATGGGAGATGTAAAATTCCAACCCGGAAACCGCGTTCGTTGATGGCTGTCGGAAATCGGGAATCTTGTAGGCATAGAAGCGGAAATCATAATCAACGCCGCTTCCGGCGCGCCGGAACGGCCTGATCTTTGATAACCCATTGATATTGAAGATTTTCGGTTAACTGCGGGAGAAAGAGAACGGTTATGAAGAGGGTTGCACACGGGGAGCCTTGATTTCAGGAATTAAGGGGATTTCCGGCGGTCCTTCCGCCGCCGGTCCAGGCAGGAGCGACGCTCTATCTCGGGCTCACCTCTCTCGATCGCACGTCTTCCGATGCGGCTAGGGCTCCAGTTTCGCCTCCTGCGGTCGGGCCAGCCCAGAGTACGGCGGTCCATTCTATGACGGCGGTCATCACCAGAGCGACGGTCCCGCCCGCTTCGGAGTTCTTCCGGGGCCATGGTCAAAATTCTCCGCTTCGGCAAAGGGTCATCTGATTACACTATCGGCAGCAGTGAGCTAATATTTAAATAGAAAAGGACTTGCAGAATCATGCGAAAAAAAGTACAATTAGGGCCTAAGCGAAAAGGAAGTCCCCTTTGCAAGGGAGTTCAATTTGGCCGGCGACGGGGAAAGCCAGCTTTCTCTGGCTCAGCTCCTTGAACTCGCCATCCGGTTCGAGGTAAGGATGGCGGACCTCTACCTGGAGTTCGATTCCCTCTTCTGCGATAATAAGGCTTTGGATTGTCTGTGGTTTTTCATGTCGACCGTAGAGGAGATCCACGCCACGATCCTCAAGAAGCAGCGCAGGCACCTCCGGGAGAGGGCTCTCACTGACATCGAAACGGGAATAGAGAAAGCCTTCCTAAGGGGGGAGCTCAGGCGGTTGGAGGGAATCGTTGAGGAAGTCCGCAAGGATGGGATAAGCCTTGAGGAGGCCTTCGAGCTGGCTATTGAGCTTGAATCTTCGATGGCGGAGAAGCACTACCAGAGCATGATTTCTTTCAAATGCCCTCCCATTAGCGACCTCCTGAAGGAACTGGGGAAGATCGATAATCTTCACCGGGATCGCCTCAAGGAGAAACAGCAGGAAATCTTCGGCGGAAGAGCCTGACCCCTCAACGAACCCCCACGTAGGTAATAGCGACTCCTCCTGCCAGCGAAAAGAGCCTCACCTCCCGCAGGCCAGCCCCTCTCATCAGCGCCTCCATTTCTTCCGGGCCCATGAAGTCATAAACGGATCGCGGAAGATAGCTGTACGCGCTCCTGTGTCGAGAGATGAGCCTCCCAAGGAGGGGCAGGACCCTGAGGAAATAAAACCTGTAGAGCTCTCGAAAGAGAGGAACACTGGGAAGAGAAAACTCCAGCACCACCACCCTCCCTCCCTCTCGCGTCACCCGCACCATCTCCCTCAGTCCAGCCTCCCGGTCGGCCCAATTTCTCAGGCCAAAGGCAACCGCGGTCCCATCAAAGAGCCCGTCAGGGAAGGGGAGCCTGAGTGCATCGCCAAGGGAGAGCTTGACCCTGTGGGCGAGGTTCGCCCTCAGAGCCTTTTCTCTCGCAAGGGCGAGCATCGAAAGGCTGAAATCAAGGCCCACGACCCTCATGCTCTCACTCCGTGAGGCCAGGAGTAGGGCCAGGTCTCCCGTGCCCGTCGCCACATCGAGAAACCGCTCGCCTCCTCCCTCGGTGAGCACGGCCACCGCCCGGCGGCGCCACCCCTGGTCGAGGCCCAGGCTGAGGAGGCGATTGAGAAGGTCATAACGAGGGGATATGGCGGAGAACATGGCCCGGACCTTCCGGGCCTCAGACTCCTGATTCATAAGATTTCAGACGGGGCCCAGCAGAAGGTCCACCACAGCCGCGCCTCCCACGAGAAGGCTCACCCAGGCATTGAGGTTGAAAAAGGAGAAGTTGACCCGGGAGAGGTCCCTTGGGGTGACAAGGACGTGCTCCAAAACGAGAAGGCCGCAGGCGGCTGAAGTCCCGAGATAGTAGATGAGGCCCAGGGAGGCGAGCTGACCCACGAGAAAGAAGCAGAGGGCTGCCCCGGCATGAAGGGCGCCCGAGAAGATGAGAGCCCCTCTCAGGCCGAGACGCCGGGGTATTGAGTGGAGGCCTTCTCTTCCATCAAAGTCGTAATCCAGGCAGCCGTAGATTATGTCGAATCCCGCCACCCAAAGGGTCACGCCGATGAGCAAAAGGAAAGGGGTCAAGGCCAGGTTTCCTGCCACAGCCACCCAGGCCCCCGCCGGGGCAAAGCCCAGGGCGAGGCCCAGGACTAGGTGGCAGAGAGAGGTGAAGCGCTTGGAGTAGGCGTAGAGAACGATGACGGCGATGACAAGAGGGGAGAGGGAGAGGGCCAGAGGGTTCAGCATTGCAGCCGAAAAGAAGAAAAGCGCGAGGCAGCCGCCCATAAAAACCCAAACCCCCCTCCCGTAAAGGATCCCCCGAAAGGCCCGACGGTCTTGAGTCCTCGGGTTCCGTTCATCAGACTTCCGGTCGGCGAGGCGATTAAGCGCCATGGCGAAGTTTCGCGCGCCGACAGCGGCCATGATCATCCAGAAGAAGACCCCTGGCCTCGGCACGCCCCCCGCCGCCAGGAAGCCGCCCATCACCACAAAGGGAAGCGCGAAGAGGGTGTGCTCGAACTTGACCATCCGAAGGAGGAGAGAAACCCTAGCCAAGGCCGTACTCCTCCCACCGGCGCTCAACGAGCTCCTTTACCTCGGGGCTCATCTCGATGGCCTCGGGCCAGGGCTCACGGCCCCCCTCGGCGGGGCTCTTGGCGGTCGCGTCGATGCCCATCTTCGTCCCCACATGCGGCCTCTCCGAGGCATGCTCGAGCGCGTCCGCCGGACCCTCGAGGAAGAAGATATCCCGCCTGGGGTCGATGTTTGCGAGAGCGCGCCAGGCCACCTCGCCGAGGTCGTGGACGTTCACCCCGGCATCCACCACCAGGATGACCTTTGTGAGCATCATCTGGCCCATGCCCCAGAGCGCGTACATGACTTTTTTCGCGTGGTGAGGGAATGCCTTTCGGATGGAGACGATGAGGAGGTTATGAAAAACCCCCTCGGCGGGCATGTTTATGTCGACCACTTCGGGGAGCTGGAGGCGGATGAGAGGGAGGAAAAGCCTCTCGGTTGCCTTTCCCAGGTAATAGTCTTCCATGGGCGGCCGGCCCACGATTGTGGTGAGATATATGGGCGAGGCGCGGTGCGTGAGACACTGAAGATGGAATACGGGATAGTCATCGGCCGGGGAGTAAAACCCAGTGTGGTCGCCGAAGGGCCCCTCGCGGCGCCGCTCGCCCGGCTCAACATAGCCCTCGAGCACGATATCCGCGCCCGCCGGCACCTCAAGCTTCACCTTCCTACAGGGCACAAGCTCCACCCGCCTTCGCCTGAGGAGGCCCGCCAGGCTCAGCTCATCAATCCCATGGGGGAGAGGCGCTGTTGCGGCATAGGAGAGGGCCGGGTCGCCTCCTATGGCAACGGCCACCTCCATTCTCTCCCCCCTCTCCGCGTATGCCCTGGCATGAATGGCGCCGTCATGATGAAGGTGCATATGAAGCCCCGCGGTTCGCTCATCAAATATCTGCATACGGTACATGCCCACATTGCGCCGCCCGGTGAGGGGGTGCTTGGTGTACACCTGGGGCATGGTGATGAAGGGGCCGCCGTCTCCGGGCCAGCACTTGAGGGCGGGGAGAATGGCGAGAGAGGGGTCCCGCTCCTCCACCACCTCCTGGCAGGGGCCTTCCTTAACTATGCGCGGTGCGAATGAAGCGAGCCTTGCGAGCCGGGGCAGCATCCTCACCTTGGCGAGGATGCCCTGCGGGACCTCAAGCCTGAGCACGCGGGAGAGCTCCCCAGCCAGCTCCTCCACGTCCTCCACTCCAAGGGCCAGGGCCATACGCTTTCGGGAGGCGAAGGCATTGATGAGAAGGGGCATGGAGTAGGGCTCCCCACCCGGCCCTCTCACCTTCTCAAAGAGAAGGGCGGGGCCTCCCCTCTTCACCGTGCGGTCGGCTACCTCCGCGATCTCGAGCTCAGGACTCACCGGCACCTTGACCCTTTTCAGCTCACCGGCCCCTTCCAGAGCTTTCACGAAATCCGCCAAGCTATCGTAAGCCAAACCCTGAGCTCCCTAACAATGACTGCTGCCCACCGCTTATAGCGGAGAGATGAAGGAATTCTCGGCCTTTGGCCCTCTCCGGAGAGTCATGCCTGCCCAGCAAATCCACGGCACGGCCACGCCCTTATCTCGAAAAATAATAAATCCAGGGGAACTCTTCAAGCGCAAGTTGCGGATTCTTGCTTCCACCAGTAAACCAAGCGTGTGGCTGAACGAGATGGGTTATTACGGCTCCCCACTCTGCGGCGGGGTTTAGAGGAGAGGAAAAAGAAACACTCATGGAACCAAGGGGGGTTCGAAGCTATTCCTGGGACACCATCGGGAAGGTCTCTCAAACGGGCTTCACTCGATGACCTTGGGGACCTTGAAATGCCCGTGGGATGCCTCGGGGGCAATTGTGAGATAGTCAGGGCGGGGTTCCTCAACCCTCACCTCATCCTCCCGGAAAACATTCTTGAGGGGGAGGACGTGGCTCGTGGGCTCAACCTCAGAGGTGTCGAGCTCGTTGAGCTTATCCATATATTCGAGAATGGCGCCAAGCTGGTGGGTGAACTTCTCAAGCTCCTCCTCACTCAGCTTGAGGCGTGCTAACTTTGCAACGTGCTCAACCTCAGCCCTTGAAATTTTCATTGCCGACCTCGCTCAAAAACCTTCCCCGATGGATTTTCTTAGCACAGGGAGCTTATTTTGTCAAAAAGTGTCTCCGGGCGGTCAGGAGCCCTTCCCGGTATGGAAGCCCCCCGACCGGGGCCTTAATCATAGATTTCAGGGCGCTCGGGTTGAGGGTTGAGAATACGAGGAGCCTTCCCGTTCGTGTGCCAGGCTGAGTGCGGGTGCGCTTCAGGGCAGATGCCTTTCTCCCTCCAAGAAAGTCGTCGCGGATAGGACATGGTATTCTTCTTTTTGAGCCTCCCGGATAAGCGATTGCCACTCATTCTTGGTGGGCACCCAATCCTCTTAGCTGGGCCTTGGTTGAACGTGCGGTTGCCATCTATTTGGGGCTCCGATGGTACCCAAGGATACCTTTTTCAATTGAGTCCCTGGGGAAGCCTGGAAGGGCACTCCCCAACGGTCCGCCCCTTACCCGGGCATATACTATGCCGTGACGCTCCCCACGGTCGCAACTGGCCTAAAAAGTTCGGTTTTCGGTGGTCTTAGAATTCCCGGGTCCTTATGGGAATTTGGTCCAAGATTAAATAAAATTTTCAAAAAACAAGGAATTGAAAGCCAAGTCAGATGAGAAAATGCAAATCCAAAACCGTCGCCATCTGGCTTCGCGTCTCGACCGAGGACCAAGCTTCTCAAGTTGGAGGTGCACGTTCACCAGCCACCCAGGGTGTTACCAAGTGAGGGCAGCCGACACTTGGGACGACGGCAGACGGATCCACTTCGGAACGATGAGGACTTCCTTCCCGCTTCGCCGCTCTGCTGCCGCATAGCGGAGCGAGAATGATCGGATCGTTGCCCAACCCCGATATAATCGACGGATCTCGGAGCAGTCGTCGTAAGTTAACACCCAAGCTGCATCCTTCATGGCCTTCAGTCGAGTCGCAAGAGCGACATGGTATTCCTCATTCAAGCTGTCGAGGTAGAGCGTCTTCCCTTTGACGAAATACGGTGGGTCAATGAAGAAAAAGGTGGACTCTGCATCGAGGTTCTCAATGAACTCTATCCCGTCGCGACAGGAAACGTGAACCCGATCGCCGTATTCGGCAACTTTCTCGCATCGGCGCCGAAGCTCAGGTTTGTTAAATCTGGCGTTGAGCTTCCATTTGCCTCTTTGTTTCACCCCGCCAATGGGCCCACCGTTCATGATGATCCCCGACCGATTGCATCGGTTTAGATAGAACGCCGAGAAGCCCCGACGGAGGCGAGACACGCGCCCACAATCCCTGTACACATCTCGTTGACGATGCCACTCACCCATACTGACACGTGTCTTTGTGAGCAGATGCACAAATTGTTGGGTTCGGTTGACGACGGTCCACCAAAAGTCGTGAATCGCGGGATCCGCGTCGTTGATATAGATTTCGTGGGTCTCTTCGAGATACAGCAGCGTGAGCGACGCACCGGCCCCACCAGCGAAGGGCTCGGCGATCGCTCGATCCCCAAGTCCGTTTAACCTCCGAATCTGACTCAGCAAACCCGCCATAGCCGACTTTCCGCCGGGGTATCGGAGAGGGCTGGAGGTCTTCATTGCTTCGTGCCCTCCGGCTCCTGCTCTAACATCATTCGAAATAGAGGCTCCGTGCGCAGCCAGAATTGTAGGATATCCCGTTCGCTGGGCATATCTGATGAATGCACAAATCCATGAAGATCACTGATCGTAAACGGAGCGCTAGGATCATACCGAATTGCCTTTTCAACCTTTCTTGAATCAGAGACAGTCAAGCGCTGCTTTGCGATCCGTGTAATTTCCGGCACGAGTTGTTTCATCGTCGGCACGCCGAAAGGAAGCTTACGGCCCTCTTTTTTCTCTAGCTTCTTGATGATTTCTGGCAGTTCGCCAATGTGTTCGAGATAGTCCAATACCGCGAGTTCAAAAAAGACACGAAGCAACACTGCCCCAGCATTTGGAAATTGTTCACGCTTGAGATGGGTCAATTCCCGGTGAATATCGATGAGCCGATCATTACCGAACCTGACCTTGAAATTTCGCGGAAGAACATTTTTGTCTACGTGCTTTGACTTCTTCGGCGGCGCAGCCTTCGGCTTGTGATCAGGCGATGCGACAGATTTTCCTTTTATGACATCTGAGGGAACAAATGACCCACGCTTTTTTGCGGGTCGCTCTTCGGCATCCCACGATTCGAAATAGGCTCGGATATTGTCGTTGGTGTTCAGCGTTCGCGAAGATTGCTTCCCGAGCGCCACATCGGTTACGAGCTTCGTAAAGCCGCGAACGAACTCATTCTTCGTCGTGGTGCCACGAAGTCCGTGATCAGGGTCGGGTTCAACCTTGAGATAATCGCGTCCCACGGAGGAATCAAAAACGCGTTCAAGCGTTGTGAAGAGTTTGGCTCTGGGATTATCGAGCTTGGCGTTCACTTCTTCAGGGAGATCTAGTGAGCGTGCCATGTCGGCGATGGCTCTTGTCTGCCGGGCCTGTTGGATGTCCGCCAGCATAAAGCCGAGATCGACTCGTAGCTCATCACTGTCATAACCTTCCGATAGCTTTTCGAGAATGAAGCTCGCTCGATTTTCTGCCTGCCAGGCGAGGACAGGGGTCCCGATATGCCGGCCTGCAACCTGACGGTCAGTTGCTCGGCGACTTGGAGCGACAGTGACCGGAACATTAGCGAGCCCTTGTGGGTCAGTGATCCGCCTAGAAAGTCGCTCGACCCGACGCTCTAGCGAGCCTTCGAGTAGCCCCGGCTCACGGAGCGCTTTCAGAGCCGCGAGTCGACGATTTCCCTCCACGACGACATACCGTCCATTCTCCTTGATTGCTAGAAGCGGCTCATTCGGGAAATAACCACGATAGGCAATGCTTTCAGCTACCTCTAATGCCTTATCGTGTTCGAAGAGATACTGGATGATCTCGCGCGGTGCTCGCGATGATGTCTCACGGCCGAGCCGTGAGTTTTTCGCATCCAAATGGAGGCTGGCTATGGAGAGACGCTTAGTGGGCCAACTGTCTGTCGCCATCACTATCCTCCCTTGCTCACCAGCGCCAGTCCCGCCAGCTCGAGACTCAAGGGCATGACGAAGAGAAAAAGCGCAAGCGCTGTCATACCGGACGCCCGCCTTCCTACAATTTAGAAAACAAATCTACCCCCACTTTTGACTTTCGAAAAAAAAGGACCCTTTAATCCGCCTTATAATTCCTCCCCCTACCGGATGACCTTCCAGGTGCCATCGGGCTGTCTGCAGGCCGTGCCCTTGGCTGTCTCGGTTTTACCCTCGATGGTGATCGTCTGCGTAAACTCCCGGCAAATCTCTCCCCCGGTCTTTTCCGCTACGGGCTCGGCCACGACGGTCCCGCTATGTCCAGTATCCGGATTGCGCCAATTGGTCACCTCGCCGGAAGGGCTGCTCTCCAGGGTCTTTTGGGTCGATTGGGACATGAGCAGCCTGTCTCTCTCATCCAATCTTTTTCCGATCTCGCTTCCGATGAGAGCACCGAGCAAGGTCCCGCCGATTGCCGCTAAAATCTTACCCCTCCCGGAACCGATCTGTGCCCCGAGGATCCCGCCGGTGACGCCCCCCAGGACAGCTCCGCCGGTCTGCTTGCTGATGCCTGTCTCGGCACAACCGGCAAGCAGGCCAATGGCCACTATCGCTACAACCACCTTGAATAGAGCTTCTTTCATCCCTACCTCCATCAAATAACGGGCATGAGGGCTTCGATGGGTCCAGCGCCATGATCTCTGCGCCGGACCTATTTTTAAGAATAGCTAAAAGGGTTGAATCCGGTCAAGAGGTAAAACTCTTACGCATCCTCCGGAAGCAGTGCTTGGACTTTCGCTGCCTGTGCTCACGGATGCTCCCCTCCACAAGGAGTGTCTTCAGGATGGGGTCCAAGGCCCCGATGGTGACGTTGGAGAACTGGAGGAGCCTTCCCTCCCGGATGCCGGGGTAAGAGCGGATGAGCTATGGGGTAATATTCTCAACTGAGTAATCATGGGAGAGCCGCTGCTTCCCTATCCGGACTTCGGCCCCAATCGCGCGGCGATCTTGCGGTGGATAGTTCTTGAGACCTCCTCGTCCCCGAAGTAGCCGACTCGGATCGCTACCGAGGTTGTGCTGGGTCCTGCGGGTTCAAGGGTGACCTTGACTGAGGTTCCGTTTGCCCTAGTCCCCTTGATCGTTCCCCCGGCCTTATCCTTCTTTGTTTCTTCGACATTTATATCGAGGCTCTTCAGCGCACCCAAAGAGGCTTCCCACGTTTGGTCGAGGGGAGCTGCATAGGTTATTTTAAGCTCTCCCCTGATATAGGAAACCGTGCCGACACCCGCGCCCGCACCGGCGCCCGCCCAAAGCAGCGCCGCACAGCCTGGGAGCATCAAGGTGGCACAGAAGATCAACAACACAATCTCTCTCATCGCTTTCATGGCCTCACTCCTTTTTTTCTATTTGATAAGTCGCTCTAAGAAGAGAGTGATCCGCTCAAAAACAAGAAATATTCACAAAAAGCTTCTTTTTATAAGAACACTCCATTGCGATGTCAATTCTTGATCGCAGCGAGGGAGACTCAGAGGGTTATTACTCCCCCCTCCAGGCGGGGGACTGCATCCGTCCAGTTGAGCCGGGCGCATAAGGAGACATCGTCGCCAAAACCCATCCCGTGAAGCAAATTTCCCCAGAGGGAGCTCCGGAGGGCTCCCTCGACCCGAGAGCCGTGCTCTCTTGCGAGGAAGAGTGTGGCTCTGGCTGAATCGGAGAGAAGCCGCGGCTCACCTCTGACTTTGAGGAGTTTCTCAAGGACCATCCCTGCGCAGAGGGCATCTTCCAGACAGAAAGCCCCCTCACGGCCGGAGCAAGCGAGAAGATAGGGCCCCTCCTCCCGGGAGAGCCTCTCGGCCGCCGCGTTCAAATTTCCGAACGCGGCGACAAGCACGAGGCCGACCCCGCTCAGGGCCTTAAGTGTGTGGGTCCCGTTAGTTGTGGTCATTATGATGGTGGCCCCCTGTAGCTTACTTTCCTCATACTCCAGGGGAGAGTTTCCCAGGTCAAAGCCCTGAAGCCGTCTTCCCCCCCGCTCCCCTCCCAGAAGCACCGGCCCCGCGGGCGATGTCCGGGAGAGCCTCTCTTTTAGTTCCTTTGCATCTTCGGGACTCTCCACAGGGACTATCTCCCGAGCGCCTGCATTAAGAGCGGCGAGAATAGAGGTCCCCGCCCTCAAGATATCTATGAACGCGGCCTTGACCCCGCGGGGCTCCTTCCCTGTTAGGCGCCTTATATCCTTAAGCCTCACCGGGACCTCGCTGTGGGCAAAGGCAACATCATAGAAGGAGGAGGGGTCTGTCGTGGGGGTCATCAGAGCGGTAGCTCCTCCAGTTTCCCCCGGCCCTCGAAGGTGAAGAGCCTGACGGGGACTCCATCCTTTTTCAGGCGCCTTCCTCGCTCCAGATACTGGGGATGGCAGGTGAGGAAGAAGAGCTGATGTGCCCTGGCCCAATCGGAAAGGATGGGCCAGACACGCTCAAGAGAGGCGGGGTCGTAATTTGTCAGAGGGTCATCCAGGAAGAGGGGAGGGGTGCCACCACGAGAGAGAAGCTCGAGGAGCGCAAGTCGCAGGGTGAGGTAAAGCTGTTCGGCGGTCGCATGAGAGAGGGCTTCAACCCTGACATCCTCCTTGGCCCCCGCCCTAAGCCTCAGCTGGGGCCAGGCGCGGGCGAGCTCGACCCCGTCAAACTCTTCCGGCACGGCCCTCCTGAAATAATAATTCAGCCTCTCTTCGAGAGCCGGTAGGTATTCTCCTTCAAGCTCCCCCCAGGCCTCCCCGAGGGTCTCTTCTGCAAGGAGGTGAGCCCCATAGAGGAAATCAAGCTCGGACTTCCGTTCCTCCACCTCTTCAATTTCCTCGCGAATAGCATCCGGCGAGCGCAGCTTTCCGGTGAGTTCCCGAAGCCTCCCCTGGGTGAAGAGGAGTTCCTCCTTTTCTTTTCTTGAAGAGTCCTCGAGCTTCCTGGCCTCCCTTTTCCAGGCTTCCTCTTCCTCTATTGAAGGATGAAAGTCAGTAAGGTCTTCCTCCTCAACCTCCAGCCTCAACTCCCGCCGTCTGCGGTCGAGAGTCTCCTGTTCCCTCTTCAGGCCTGCTTCTCCCTCTTCACCTTCTATTTCCCTCCTCTGGGTGAGGAGGAGCTCCCTCCGGCGGGCCAATCCCTCCCACTGCAAAAGGTGCCCTTTGAGGCTCTGGGGGTCATCCGCTCCCGTGCGGGAGAGAAGGGCTTCGACTTTTTCGCGAAGATCGAACGCGCGCTTCTCTTTTCTCAGGCCATCGCTCTCAAGGCGCTCGAGCTCTCTCGTGGCCTCTTCCTGAAGTCGCAGGAACTCCCTCATCCGGATGCGTATGGCCCTGGCCTCTTCAATTTCTGAGCATCCCAGGAGGTCGAACACTTTTTGAAGTTCCCGCTCTACCTCTCCCAGCTTCTCCTCAATTGCAATCCGCTCATGGCTCTTCCTGCTTCTGGCTTTTGCTATGAAGAGCCGACGATTGAGCTGAAGGACCCCCCAATAGATTGGCAGGAGCCCCAGAGCATAGAGGACCATCCCGTAGGGGGGGAGAGGCCTTGCCAGGAGTATTTTGAGGATGGTAGGGGCCAAAACCAGAAGGAGCCCTAAAGCAAAGGAAAGGGCTATCCCTGAAGAGGAGGGGAGGGGGGCCTCCTCTTTGCTAACCTCTGAGAGTCGCCGCTTGAGCTCCTCCCTCTTGAGGTCAAGGCGGAGGAGGGTCTCCTCCTCAAGAACGGAGGGGCCGTCCTGATGAGGGTCAAGCGCCTTGAAAGCGTCCCGCTCTTGCCTCAGGCCTTTGAGCTTCTCTCTCAGCTCTGCCTTCTTGCTCTCCCTTTCCGCCTGCTCACGCGTCAGGCTCTCAAGCTCTCCCTCCCATCTCGGAAGCTCCTCCCGGATGAGCTTTACGCTATCTGCGACAGAGCCAAGGTCCTTGAGGGTTTTTTCGAAGGCCTCAAGCTCGTCCCTTATTTCTTTCAGGCGCTTTAGGCGTGAATCAACTCCTTCCGCTTTCCTCAAGTTCTCCTCCAGCTCTCGCTCCAGCTCTTGCTTTCTCGCTGCTTTAAATAAGAGGCTCCTCAGCTCATCAAGACGCTTCTCCTTTTCCGGCAAAACCCCCTTGAGGTTCTCCTCAATGCCCCCAAGACGTCTCACCTCCCGCTCCAGCTCTTCCGCCTCCACGAGGCCTGCCTTGAACTCCCTGAGCTTTTCCTCAAGCCGCTCATACTCCCTCGGCCGCGTGGGCCGGAACTCTTGCGCGGTGGCCGCCCTGAGCTCCCTTCGCCGGCTCACAAGCAGCTCCAGCGCTCGCTCCACGTCGCCTCCCCCTCCGCCCGTCAAGACCCTCTGGAGGAAGGAGCCAAGCCTTGAGAGCTCCCGCCCGACCCTCTCAAGCTCTCCCTGCCGGATGAAGGCGCAAGCGGTTAGGAGTGAGAGCTCGGGAAAGCCCGTGTGCTCTGAAAGAAGCTCCTCCATCCTCCCCCGCTCGGATGTGAGAGCCTCAAAGGCCCCATCGCCCCGTGCCCGGCTCATGAGTGCCCTTCCCCGAGAGAGGTCCCTCTCGATGCGGTAGACTTCTCCTTCCGCCTCGTAGGTGAGGCCGACTCTGGACACTTCTGCCTCGGCCCAGGAGCGCAGGAGTGCCCGGCTAAGTCGCCCCGCCCGCTCCCGCGAGGGGCCATAGAGGGCGACCAGCACCGCCTCAAGAAGCGTTGATTTGCCCGCACGGTTGGGCCCGATGAAGAGGTTGAGCCCCTCGGAGAAGGAAACCGAAGAAGGGTCCCGGTAGACCTTAAAGCCCGCCAGCTCAAGGCTGAGAAATCTCAAGGCCTCCCAACCTCCCTTAATGCTCTGAGCCCCAGCCGCAGCGCCGCGCGCGCGAGCCTCGCCTCTTCCTCCCCTCCCGCCCTCGAAATCCTCTCCCGCATCCTCAGGCAGAAACGGCCGGAGATGAAGCGGGGGTCCAGGGAGATGTCAGAGGGGGGCAAGAGCTCCCGCAGGTCAATTTCGAGGTGAAAGAAAGAGGGCGCGAACCGCTCCTCCAGGCTCTCCGCCTCCTCGAGTACCCTCAGGGTGGGGCTCCCCCTGAGCTTAACCCTGAGCATGGCGCCTTCCCCCCCCCGCTCCCTTACGGTCTCTCTGAGCCTCTCCTCATCTTCAAGGCCCGTCAGGTCCAACTCCAAGACTTCGGCCCGCCTCCCATTCAGCGCTACCTTTCTTATGGATACTCTCCCCTCGGGGGAGAGCTCCCCCAGGAGGGTCACCCTTTCCCCCAGGTTTCGCTCATGGAAGGAGAGTGTCTCGGGAGAGCCGGGGTAGGCCGCGGCCTTATGGGAGGATTCAAAGATGAGGTTAGAGCGGTGGTAGTGACCGAGAGCCACGTAGTTAAAGGGAAGAGCTGTGATCTCCTCCAGAGATAGGGGGGCCTCCAGGTCGCCCGGCACACCCTCCAGAGAGCCGTGGCAGAGGAGGATGGAGCGGGGGTATTGTGGCAAGAGGCTCTCGGGGAGCCCCTTTAGGGGCCGGGCCCCTGGCAGGTCCCGGTCAAAGGGGATTCCGGCGATGGAAAGGGCCAGATCCTCCAGGTGACAGACCTCCCTCCGGAGAAAGACCCTGGCCAGGGGGTAGCCTTCTACAAAATGAGATTGCCAGACCGAGGCCGGGGCAAGATAGTCGTGATTTCCGGGGATGATGAAGGTTCTGGTACCTGCGCGGTGGAGGTCTCGAAAAACCTCTTCCGCCACCTCAAGCTCGGGTGGCCCCGGGCAGGGGTGGTCAAACAGGTCTCCAGAGATGAGGAAAAGATCTACGGCCTCTTCCAGGGCGAGGTCTTTCAGCCGGCGGAGTATCCCTCTCAGGTCTTCCTGCCGGATGGTGGCCCGGGGGTTTCCGAGACCGCTGAAGGAGCGGCCTAGGTGAAGGTCCGCCGTGTGGAGGAAGCGGACCGGCTCTCCAGCTCGAGAAGCCATCGCTTCAGTTCAACCCCGCAGGCAAAGCCCCCGAGGGAGCCGTCCGCGGCCAGCACCCTGTGACAGGGGACAAAAAGGGGGATGGGATTGGCAGAAAGAGCGCCTCCTACGGCCCGGGCGAGCGCGCGTGAGCCCATGCTCTCCGCGAGAGCGCCGTAGCTCACGGTTTCACCATAAGGGATTCCCCTCGTCCTCTCCCAGACCTCCCTCTGAAAGGGGGTTCCGAAGAGGGGGTCAAGGGGAATGTTTTGGCCCAGCGGTTTCCCTTCGAAATAGGCTTTAACCTCGGCTGCGGCCTCTCTAAGGATATCATCAGCCGATGTCAACCGACAGTTCTCTCCTTCCTTCAAGATAACATCGGGCCTTCTGAGCTCGCTCTTCAGGCGGGAGATGAGGTGGGACTTCTCGGTCCCGAAGGTGAGGGCCGAGAGGCCCTTCTCTCCTACGGCCAGAGCAAGGAGCCCCGTGGGGTGGGAAATAATGAGGTAGCTTATGAGGAGAGGTTCTTTCATTGCCCGAAAACCCCTGAAGCGGTAGAAAGAATGTAGGGTTCGATGGGTTGCGGTCCACGGAGAGATTTCATCCCATCGCGATGCCACCGTTGACGTCCAGGCAGATCCCCGTGATATAGCCCGCCTCCTCCGATGCGAGGAAGAGCGCCGCATTTGCCATATCTTGCGGCTGTCCGACACGGCCGAGGGGAATACGGGCCATGAGCTCCTTCTCCCGGTCTGGCAGCCACGCCCTTGTCATAGGCGTCACCGTGGCACCGGGAGCGATGGCGTTGACGGTTATCCCGAAGGGACCGAGCACCCTGGCGAGCGAGCGAGTCATGCCGATAACGGCGGCCTTCGAAGTGGTATAGGGCACCTCTTCGGCCAGGCCGCCGTACCGCCAAGCTGAAGAGGAGAAGTTCACGATACGCCCGTAGCGTCTCGCCTTCATGTGCTCGGCCGCGGCGCGAACGCAGAAAAAACCGCCCTTAACGTTCACCCTCTGAATCTCGTCCCAGTCTTCCTCTGTGTACTCAAGAAAGAGCTTCTTCGGGCAGATGGCTGCATTGTTGATCAGAATATCGACCTGCCCGAACCTCTCAAGCGCGGCCTCCACCATCCCTTCAACATCAGCATAGCTGCTGACGTTTACCTTTTGGGCGAGAAGCTCATGGCCGGATGTGGCCAACTCAGTGCAAAGAGCCTCGGTGGCCTCCAGATTCAGGTCGCAGGCCACCACTCTTGCGCTCTCCCTCACAAAACGCCGCACGATCGCCTCCCCGATTCCCTGGGCCGCGCCAGTTACGATTGCCACACGCCCTTCGAGCCTCATGATTTTTCCTTCTCTACGCCCGGGGAAAGATAAGTGAATTATAAACCGACATTTCCCGGTCAGCACCACAATCGGAAGCTATCTTGGCGCCCCGGAAATCAACCGAGATGGAGCGGTCGAAATCGGGCCGCAGCACCCCTTTTTGGCCTTCACCACCTCCGAGCATCTGATGTCCTCTCACTCGGGCGGCTTTGGCCAATTTTATCACGTGGTTATAAAGATTCCCGCCTCTTTTTCTTCTGGGTTGCTGCATAATTTGGGTCAATTGCATTAACTCCATCCGTGGGCCGATTTCTTAATACTTAGCATATGCAGGAGTAGGGCAGAAAGAATTAAGAAAGGAGGTCTAACTTTTCGGTGGGCGGCTTTTTTATTACCTAATGCTGCGACCGGTCCCGTCGCAGTGGAATAGGACGCTGGCCGGGAATAGAGCGTCTCCTATTTCATGACCTTTATGGCGCAGAGGTCAGAGCACATGGTACAGACATCGCCGTCACTCGGCAGGCTCCCCTCCCGGTAGCTCTTGGCCTTCTCGGGGTCAAGAGCCTGCGCGTACATCCCTTCCCAGTCGAGGGCCTTTCGCCGCTTCGCCATGAGGATGTCCCTGTCCATTGCCCCCTTAACGCCCTTGGCGATGTCGGCGGCGTGTGCGGCGATGCAGGAGGCGATGACCCCTTCTTTCACATCCTCAAGCGTGGGGAGCCTCAGGTGTTCTGAGGGGGTGACGTAGCAGAGAAAATCCGCCCCCGCCTTGGCGGCCATAGCCCCTCCTATGGCGCTAGTTATGTGGTCATAGCCGGGGGCGATATCGGTCACAAGGGGACCTAGCACATAGAATGGAGCCCCCCGGCAGAGCTCTTTCTCAAGGAGCACGTTGGCCTCTATCTGGTGCATGGGCACATGGCCAGGCCCCTCGATCATCACCTGGACGCCCTTCTCCCAAGCCCCCTCGGTGAGCTCTCCCAGCAGGATGAGCTCCTGTACCTGGCCGCGGTCTGTGGCATCGGCCAGGCAGCCTGGCCTCAGGCCATCGCCGAGGCTCAAGGTGACGTCATAGGCCGCCGCCAGCTCAAGCAGCCTGTCGTAGAATTCGTAGAGAGGGTTTTCCTGCTTGTTGGAGCGCATCCACTCAATGAGGAAGGACCCCCCCCTGCTCACTACATCGAGGATTCTCCCCTGGCGCTGGTAGCGCTCGGCTGTCTCCTTTGTAACCCCGCAGTGCACCGTCATGAAATCGACGCCGTCTTCCGCGTGCTTCTCCAGGGTGGAAAAGAGCTTCTCCACTGTCATTCCGCGGATGGCACTCTTGGATATCTCCCCCGCCTCTACAGCCGCCTGGTAGATGGGTACCGTGCCAACGGGCACTGGCGAGTGCTCGATGATGAGCTTCCTCATGGCGTCTATATCGCCGCCGGTGGAGAGGTCCATCACGGTATCGGCCCCCGCCTCCACCGCGACCTTGAGCTTGCAGAGCTCCATCTGGGCGTCGGTGCGGTCCTTTGAGGTGCCGAGGTTAGCGTTTATCTTGGTTCTGAGACCCCGGCCTATGGCAAGGGGCACTATATTGGTGTGAATGCGGTTTCGGGCAATTACAGTCCATCCCCGGGCGATAGCGTCTCGGAGCTGCTCGGGGGGGACGCCTTCACTCGAAGCCGCCTGTGCGACCTCCTCGGTTATCCTTCCTTCTCTTGCTTCCTGCATGCGGGTCATGACAAAAATCACCCTTCCCGAAGGAAACTTCACGACTGCACCTGAGGGCTCACCCCAAGGCCGTGACTAACTCCCTTAATCTAAATCCGAATTCTACCTAACTATAATTTAGTATAAAGGTTACGCTTAATCAAGGGGAAAATCGGAGCGAATTCACGTTCATAAGGCTGGAGAGATGCGGCCGCAAAACCTTCCAAATAAAAGACTCCCGACTTGAGAATCTTCTCACCAACCGCACAAAATATCGAGCCTGTGCATATGAGAGCCATCCCTGACACCGGCGAGGGGACTTCAAGTCCCTCCTCTCCCCCCCTTTGCCATTCTTGCATGCAACCCTTCCTTTGGGTTAGAGTTAGTCTGCTGAGGGGTCTAGCCCTTAACGGAGCGAGATGAGTCGCTAAGGGAGAACCTCGCGGGATAATTCATTCAATTTAAGGAGGAATAACGATGTCTACTCCCTCAAAGGTCAGGGTGGGAGCCGTGCTGCCAGCTTCCTTTTTCGGTGAGGGCGAATGGCAAAACGCCGAGAACGCCTTAAAGTATGCGGATGAGGCGGCATCTAAGGGTGTAGAACTTCTCCTCTACCCGGAAGGCTACCCTGGGCCGGCAACGGGGCCGCTCGATAACCCGAAGTATCCCTTCAAGCCCCTTGAGAGGCTCAAGGAGAAGGCGAAAGAGCACGGGATGCATATAATTGCGGGCGATGTGATAGAGAGCGAGATTCCGGGCGCGCAATATCTCACCTTAAGGCTCATCTCTCCCGAGGGGAAAGAGGTAGCCCACTACCGCCGCCAGCAGCCGGACACCCCTCCCTTGAACGCTTACCTCTATGACGGAAAGGCGCATCTCCTTCCGGGCGAGGGCTCCTGTGTGGTCAAGACGGAGCTCGGCCGCATCGGCCTCTCCATCTGCAGCGAGCTCTTCGTTCCGGAGCTCGGGAGGCTCCTCATGCTTGATGGGGCCGAGATAATCGTCTCCCCCGTCCACGGCATGCACAGCCAAACAGGCTACACTCTCAAGGACACCTGGCGCTGTGTTGCCCGGTCGCGCGCGGCGGAAAATCTTTACTACGTGATGGTCACCCAGCACCTCTACAAGATAAAAGGCGCTCCCGACTACTCGATGGGCGTTGCCTCGGGCGCGATGGTTGCAGGGCCCGAGGAGATGGTGGGGGTGCTCGAGAAGCCGGGCGTCCTGGTTGTGGACCTGGATATGGACCGCCTTCGCTATATTCGCAGCCGAAACTACGATGAGGAGAACCTCTCGAAACCCGATGACCCTGAATGGAAGCTCATCGGCTGCCGGCCGGGGCAGATCTTCGAGCGCTACCCCGAGATATATAAGCGCCTTGCCGAGCCGAGCCCCTACTCCTACGACTACCTCTACTGGAGGGAGGACCTGGAGAGCTGGCTCAAGGAGTATGACCGCATCTACCAGGGGGATTATGCGCGCATCCTGAAGAAATACGGCGCCCCCTTCAGGTTCAAGACGGAGTAGGAGGAGCCACCTCAAGGCCTGAGGCGAGCGAGCTCCCCTTCCTTATTTGTTTCCTGGGGCAAAAGGGCTTGAGCTGATTATACCCTTTTCAAGAACCTTTTCAGACTTTGAGGGGGACTCAATGGAAAGAGACCTGGAGAAATACCTGCGGCCGGGAAAGTATGCGGACTCAGATTCTCCCATTGTCGCGCAAAAGGCTGAAGAGATAACGAGAGGCTCTGCCACCGATGTCGAGAAGGCGATAAAGATTCATAAATACGTGAGAGATTTGGGCTTTGATATAGGCGATGGGTTCAGGATGCTCCTTTCGGCGAGAGGGAAGGCATCAGACCTCATAAAGGAGGGCAGGGGCTTCTGCATGCACAAGGCCGCCGCCTTCGTCGCCCTCTGCCGCGCATCGGGGATTCCCGCCAGGATCGCGTTCCAGGTGGTAGAGTCTCACGACAAGCCCTTCCATCCCGAGAAAATGAGAAGGATGTACGGAAAGAGACCACAACCCTGGCACTCGGCCGGTGAGGTCTATCTTAACGGAAAGTGGATAATGGCCGACTGCACTGTGGATAGGGAGCAGGGTGAAAGGTTGGGGAAGAAGGTCCCGGATTTTGACGGGACCCACGACCTCTACACGGTGGAAGGGCCGGTTCTGAAAGAGAGGGGGAGCGCTCCGGATATGCCTGAAGCCGTCGTCGAGCGGCACAGGAGGGCCGCGGCCACATTTTTCAAATACATTGAGTCAGGAGGCGACCTTCCTGAGCTGCCTGACAATATCATCGAGGGTGAGACAGAGGATTTAAAGCTCACACCGCCGGGAGAATAAATCCGGATTTACATAGATTTGGGCTCCCGGCTTGCGCCTAGAATTGCATTCTTAAAGATGGGGAGAACCCGCCGGGAGTGCCTCCCTGAGCACGGTCCCGCTCAGCGTGAGACGGCCCCTCTCACCGTGGGGGCGGGTTTCACCGAGGCCGCCGCAGACCTCAAGGGCGACCTTCGCGAGATACTCATGGGAGCGGTGCATGCAGTTCCTGAGCTGGAGTGCGGCGACGCTCCGCATAATTCCTATTTGAGCCTTATTCATACGTCGAGAGACTTCGGACTAGCCCGTTTACATTACGGTTGACAGGGGCTTTCCCTGGACTTATTTTCGCGATCAGGGAATGCTTGAGGGCGCTCTCTTATCGAACCTTTCCTGAGGTTCTTTCTTGGGGGAAATCATCATGATCACCGGCTTCAATCACCTGGGCATTACCGTTAGCGAGATGGAAAAAGTTCTTCCCTTCTACCGGGATGTCTTAGGCTGGAGGGTCGTCTTTCACGAGGTATTAAAGGACCGAGAGTCTTTCAGGGCTGTTACGACCTCGGCCAAGGGGGATCTTGAGATTGCGCTTCTCAGGCCAGAGGGAAGCGGCGATACCATTGAACTCCTCCACTACCACCGGGATGACAGGAGGATCCTCGGGGGGAGCAACTGGGATATAGGGAAGATGCACATAACCTTCAAGGTGGATGATGTGGAGAAGAGCTTTGCGGAGCTGAAGGCGAAAGGGGTGGAGTTTACCTCCGACCGCCCCATTCTCTTTGAAAGAACCGCTGACATGAACCTCAAGGCCGCCTATTTCAAGGACCCCGACGGAAACACCCTGGAGATAATGGAGGTTTTTGAGGGAATCTGGGAGCCCAGGCCCTAGAGACAGAGGCGTGAGGACCCTTCGGCTCCAGGGGCTAAGGAGGAGGTGAGGGTCGTGCCCCTCTATGAGTTTCAGTGTGAGAAATGCAAAGAGAGCTTTTCCCTGTGGCTCTCCCTCGAGGATTATGACAAGGGGAGCTATGAGTGTCCAAAATGCAAGGGCAAGGAAGTGAAGCGCCTGGTCTCTAGCTTCCAGACCAAGACATCGAGGAAGAGCTGAGCGGGGAGGCCCAAGCAGGGTCTTCCATCTCCCCTTAGACCGATAGGGGGCTGCTTTCCTACTTCCTACCGTCGGGTCGAAGAAGCCTCGCCTCCTTACCGTTGGCTCTCCACCCCCCTGAGCAGAAGTTCTCTCAAGCTTCCCCCCTTTCTCCCTGATAAGTGTAGAGTACCAGTGCTAAAGAGCCAGGTTGGCCCTTGAAGCGCGTGTGGGCAAAATCAGCCCGGGGGAATATTTCTGGCGATGGAAGATTAATATAGATGAGAGAAATGAAAGCCATTCTCATCAGCATGAATCTTACAGGAGGTAAATGTAGGTCATGATTGATTTTCTGATCAGCGTTTTCTGCTATCCCGCGTGTTTATGAGGCGTGAGCGTTCCTTGGGGGGAATGGCCGTTCTTTATCAGGACGTTCCCAAAAACCCTCCTCGGAATGCCCGGGGGAAGGGGCTTTTCCGCTTTTGCCCGCTGTGAGGGCGCGAGGGGAAGGACTATTTCCATCTTTCGAGATTTTCCTTTTCTCGCGGCGGCCACTCTGCTATCTTGCCGATAATTTCATTTGCTTGAGCCTTATCCTCGCTCTTGAGTGGCTCGACCATCGCAGACCTACCCGATAGTGCTACTAGCTGAGAGAAATCTGGAAAAGGGAGGCGATAAGGCGGGCTAGCGCCCTGACCTTACTCCCGAAAAACCACTTTCTTGGAAAGACCCGTTGCTCAAGGCCTTCATCGTCGTGACCCTCTGGGGAAGCTCCTACGTGGTGACCAAAGGCGTCACGATGCAGATGAGCGCCTCGGCGCTCGCCTTTATCCGGTGGGGGATAGCCGCCCTGAGCCTGCTGGCCGTCGCACCCTTCACGGGCTGCCGGATTCTCCCCGCATGGCGTGAGCTCCCCATCGTTGCCCTGGCCGGAGTACTGGGCGTGGGCATCTGCGGTATCCTCTGGCATGCAGGGGTGCAGCTGACCCTGACCTCCCACTCCTCACTCATCATGACCTTCTCTCCCATAATTGCCGCCCTCCTCTCGTGGACTCTCTCCCAAGAGAGCTTTCCCTTCAGGAAGGCGCTGGGAATCCTCATCTCGTTCCTTGGGGTTACGGTCGTCATTTCAGAGAGCTTTAGTTTTGAGCTGAAGAGGGAGTTTCTGGTTGGAGACCTCTTCATGCTGGGTGCTGCTGTCTCTTGGGCGGGCTATGTGGTCTACTGCAAATCGCTCATCTCCACCTTAAACCCCTTGGCCCTAAGCCTTTTGAGCTTCCTTTTCGGGACCTTTTTCCTCGCCCCCTTCGCTTACCTGGAGGACCTTCCAGCCCAGACTCTGAACTTAAGCCTTTGGGGGTGGGTCGGGATACTCTACCTGAGTGTCCCTCTGGGAGCCGGGGGTTTTTTCTTATGGAATAGTGCCCTCAAGAAGGTGGCAGTCTCCACCGTCATGGTCATCTCCAATCTCCTCCCTCTGATAGCTGCTTTTCTCGGCTGGCTTTTTCTGGGGGAGGGGTTGAGCCTCCACTTTGGCTTGGGGCTTGCATTGGTGGCCTCGGGGATATATCTGGTGGCCACTGCCGGAGGTGGAAGACGTAGGGAGAGCCACGGCCCTCGGGCTGGCTCTTTTGCCCGGCACTAAAGAGGAAAGACATGAGAGAGGGAAAAACCATGGTGGAAAAGAGCTACGAAGGTCCCGAGAGGCGTGAGGGCAAAGACAGGCGGAAGGGCTTCAGGAGGGAGGTAGACCGCCAGCGCTCCCTTCTCTGCCCTGAGTGCGGCGGCTTGGTTATGGTCGTCCATGCCCCGAAAAAAGCGAGGGCATGTCCTTTCTGCCGGAAGGAGCTCCCCTGAGAGGGCGGGGGGTTTTTTATTCTCCAATCTCCGGGTTTGACGGGCAAGCCTGTGCCCAAAAGGGGGTAGTCTCGTATTCAACCAGACCTTTGGTCTTTAGGACCTGAATCTCCCCACCTTTTGGGATTTCCCTGCTCCCTCCTTCAAGAATCTTCGAGCGAACCCCTCAGGACCTCCCCCACGAGATAAAGTTCTCCCTCCAAACTCAAGTCACCCTCTGAAATTGCCGATAAAAAAAGCGAATTGTTCAGGCCTACCGAGTTAGGGTTATGCGGACGGGGTGGAGGTGAAAGCATTTGCCCCAGCCTCATCCGGAACTCCTACTCTCTTTTGACTCGGAAAGAAGTAGTGGGAGGAAGATGTGAGTACGCAAGCACAAGCCTTAGCCACAAAACGCAAGTTCAAGATGGTGGTCAAGGGAAAGGAGAGGGAAGGCGCCGCCCAGTTCCGCAGGATTGAGCTCTCCCTTCTCGAAGAAGATATTCTCTTATTCGACCTCTACCTTTTCGATAAGGAACGCCGGGAACTGGTCCCTCTGATGAGTATGGGCTCCAGCTTAACGCACCGCAAAAAGAAAGAGCTCTTAGGCCGTGGAATAGAAATTCTCTACGTTCCCATCAAGGATAAAAAGGCGCTCGACGATTATGTGGAATCAAAGCTTCCCCAGGTGCTCAAGAGCGATATTCCTCCCAAGCGGAAGCTGGAGCTTACCTACAACTCCGCCCAGCAGATAATGGACGAGGTTTTCACTAACTATAAAGATAAACGGAATATCCGGCGAGCCAAGAGCGCGGTCTCGGGCATCGTGAACCTCTTCATCAAGGAAAAGGAAGCCCTCACCAACATAATCGACCTTACCGTTCACGATTACTACACCTACACCCACTCCCTCCATGTCTGCCTCTACGGCACGGCCACAGCCCTGAAACTCTATTCCGAGAAAGCCCTTGAGAAAATAAAGCATATCTCTTTCGGGTTTCTCATGCACGATATAGGCAAGACCAAGATAGACCCCGCTATTCTTAACAAGCCGGGGAAACTCAACGACGATGAGTGGAAAGAGATCAAGAAACATCCCTGGTGGGGCTACAGGATCCTGGAAGACATAAAGGAGATAACCCCCGATGCGGCCAAGATCGTCCTCCATCATCACGAAAGGGTGGATGGCTCCGGATACCCCAAGGGGCTCAAGGGCCATGAGATGGGCACGCTAAGCCGAATCTGCGCCTTTTGCGATGTCTTTGATGCCATGACCACTAACCGCCCCTACCGAGGGGCGAGACCCGCCTACGAAGCCCTCACAGTCATAAGGGATGATATGAAGAAGTTGAATGACCCAAAGCTCTTCGAAATCTTCGTCAAAATCTTCATCGAAAAGTGACAGGGCAGTGGGCGCCCCCGTGCGCCCGAGGGAATGAGCCGGACCTTATTTCAATTCCACTGGCACCCTCGCGAAAATACGCCTTCCGCCCACCTCAACGAGGTTCACTTCCTGGGGCCTATTGATTCCCGCTCCGGCCCTCCGGGGCGAGAGCCAAGGGTTCAGGGCTATCACCACGAGCGCGGCCGCAATCACGGCCAGAAGGAACTTTGTGAACCTATCGGTCATTTTCTTTTCTCCCGAGTTCTCAGGGGGGGTCTCGGACCTCAGCTCCCAACGGAGCACCTGAAGAGAAGCAGTGACGAAATATCTCCACTACCCACATTTCACCGGCAAGTCGGAGAGGGGTCCCGAAGAGGTGATGCCACCGGTCGCAGGGCTTTCTTTAAGCCCCTTGGACTACTCTTTCCTGATGAGATTTTGCCCCTGACTGCTTGTGGCCTAGAACCCCTAAGCCCCGCCTTTCTCCCGGCCCTCGCCTTTGGAGAGTATCCCCCAGAGAATGGAAGAGATGCTTGCCGACACCTGAGGTTTGAGCTTGTCCAAGAGCTCTCTAGCCAAAGCCGGGAGCTCTTCCCTGTGAGGCCCACTCTCCGCCGCGCCCGTCTCCCTGAGGGGAAGGTTCTCGCTCCGGTTGAGGCTCAAGGAGAGGACATCGAAGCGGTTGTAATGTCCCGTGATATCGTGCATGAGCTTTAAGGGGATTGCCTCTTCGAGGTCGATATCGGCATAGACGATCCCCTCCTCATCCACAAGCGGCTCCGAGAGATGCTGGCCCGTGGGGCCTATGATGGTGGTTATGGCATTGCGCGGGCTGGAGAGGAGGCGGCGCTTCTCTTCAGTATCCGCGAGCTCATCTATCACCTCACCGGTGAGGCAGCCCGAGCAGAGGAGCACGAAGACCTTACCCTCTATTGCATGGGCTCTGGCCAGGGACGTCCTGACCCCTTCGACGTCAAAGCTCCCCGTGAAGGGAAAGGCAGGGTAGTTGGCGATATGAACCTGCTCCCCCTGTGCCAGGAGGGCAAAGCGGGCGAGGGTGTTCGTGTTCTCGCCGCAATTGAGGCAACCGAGCCTTCCAACCTCCGTCTCGTACACCCTCAGGGTGGAGCCATCGCCCCTCCCCCAGACGAGCTTCTCGGCAAAGGTGGCGACGAGCTTCCGGTGCTTTCCCAAGAGCCGGCCACGGCTGTCGATGAAGATGTTGGTGTTGTAGATCGTGCCGAACCTCACCGGGTCAATCTCGTTTATGCCAATGACGACGTTTGCACCCGTTTCCCGCGCCGCGGCCGAGAGGCTCTCCGTCTCGGGCCCGGGCACCCTGACGGACTCCTTGTAAAGGCGCTTGAAATACTCGGCCCCGGCAAAGGGATGGTCTATCCAGATCCAGTAGGGATAGGCCGGGATGAAGACCTCGGGGAAGGCGATGAGCCGCGCCCCCTGGGAGGCGGCCTCCCTTATGAGCCTGCAGGCCTTCTCGGTGGTGGCCTCCCTGTCGAGCCAGACGGGTGCCACCTGGACCGCGGCCGCCTTGAACTTAGGATAGGTGTCAGGCATGGGTTAACCCCTTCTGAGAAAGTTGATTCTCCCAGACATGAAAGTTCTTCCCGCCTGGAAGGGATGGAGATTCTTCCCTCCCAGCCTACTCCTTCTTCCACAGGGACATCTGGGCAAGACTGAGCGAAATGGCCAAGAGAAGGCAGACAGCCGAGAACCTGAGGTAGGAGGGGGGCAAGAGCCCGAACGCGGTAAAACCCGCAGCCTTAGAGATGACACCGATGATGATGCTCGCGAAAGCAGCTATGAAGAGGACCCAGAGGTAGCAGGTGTAAGTGTTTCATCAGCCAGATGGTAGGGTCCTCCCCCGGCGAAAGGTGAGTCAAGCCCTAACCCTCCATGCCCGTGAGCTTCTCATATATGTTCCCGATCCCCAGCGATTGAAGGAGCTGGTAGCGGGCCTCCAGGCCGGGCGGCGTCAAGAAGCGACGGATATAGGCCACCTTCTTTGTGGTCTCTTCCTTGCTAAGCCCCTTATCGATGCAGGACTGGACCTCTCTCACGATTTCCCTGATGCTTTCCTTGAGGCCCGGGAGCACGCCCTTATCGCAAACCTCGCCGTGGCCCGGCACTATGAAGTCCACATCCATGCAACCGATGGCATCCAGGGTCTTCAGCCAGGTGTCCGGATGAACAGCCGAGTGGAAGAGGGGAGGGGTCTTATTCACCACGTTGTCGCCCGTGAATACGACCTTCTCCTCAGGCAGATATACCGCCGCCTGGTAGGGAGAATGACCGGCGAGATTTATGAGGTTCAGGGTCTTATCCCCGAGGTAGAGGCTTAGCCTCTCGCTGAAGGTGATTGAGGGCTCCCGGGGTTTATAGTCCTTGAGGTGGGCGACCCCCTTGGGGTCTATGGCGGCGACTGTTTCCCTCACCCGCTCCACTCCGCCAAGGCTTGAAAGGAAAAGCTCCTTGGCTCCCTGGTGGGCGATGACGGTGGCGGGAAAGAAAAAGTTTCCCAATACATGGTCCGGGTGGAATTCGGTATTGATGAGGTATCTTATCTCCCCCTTCTTCTCTATGATGGCCCGCCACTGGAGGGCTTCGGTAGGCTTCTGTGGGGAGTCCACCATTACGATGCCTTCACCGGTCAGGATGAAGCTGTGGTTGCAACCCCAATAGGCCGTCTCGACGAAAACCCCTTTGGCTAACTCTCGCATGCTTTCTCTCCTATCAAGGTAGAGCAATATTGAATGGTGGTTACCGCCGAGGACATCTACTTGGCCCCAGCCATCCTTACCGTCAGCTAATATCAGATTAAAATAAGAAATTCAAGAATAGTAAAGGCCTCTCAGCCTTTGAGCAGGACCGCCATCCTCTTTATGTGCTCAGGCGTTGTGCCGCAGCAGCCGCCGATTATGTTCACGCCAAGCGCCTTGAGCTTTTTGGATTTTTCGGCATAATCCTCGGGTCCCTGGCGGTAGACAGGCGTATCACCCTCCATCTCGGGCTTTCCGGCATTGGCCTGGGCAAGGAAGAATGCTTCCCTCCCCGCCATCATCTCTTCCATGATCTCGGCCATCTCATCTATTCCGTTTCCGCAGTTGCTCCCCACAACGTCCGCTCCCGCCGCGAGCAGGCGCTCGGCCGCGGTCGGGGGGTCGATGCCCATCAGGGTATGGTAGCCCCGCCTTCCATGGTCAAAGGTCATGGTGGCAAAGATGGGGACCTCGGAGAGGGCCTTGGTCGCCTCTATGGCGGCCCGGGATTCCTCGGGGTCGCCCATGGTCTCGATGCAGATGGCGTCCACTCCAGCCTTGAGGGCGGCCGCTATCTGCTCGGAGAAGATTTCCTTCATCTCCTCAAATTTCAAGTTTCCCACGGGCTCCAGGAACTCCCCCGTGGGCCCTACCGAAAGGGCCACCCACTTCCCCTGAGGGGCCACTTCTTTTGCGAGCCTGACGGCCCTTGTGTTTAGGTCCTTCACCTCTTTTTCAAGGCCGAAGTGGGCGAGGCGCACCCTCGTGCCGCCGAAGGTGTTGGTGAGCACGATGTCGCTCCCGCTCTCGAAGTAAGCCCTGTGAATGGCCTGAACAGATTCGGGCCGCTCTCTGTTCCAGAGCTCGGGGCATTCGCCCGCCTTGAGGCCAGAGGCTATGAGCATGGTGCCCATGGCTCCATCAAAGAGAAGAAGCTCCCGCGCCTTAAGCCGCTCCAAGATTTCATGAGACATGGACGCCCTCCTTGAAAAGATTGGGAAACCGCGCCTTAAGGGAAGGAAAAAGCTCTAGCTCGGTGTGGGGGAGAAAGAGGGCCGAGAGGTAGCGGTCCATATAGGAAGGGTCGGCGCTCAGCTCCACGTAGGTCATGCGCCGGGCTATTTCCTCGGCCCTGGTCCTGAAGTCCTTGGAGAGGAGTGCAAGCTGAGCCCCGATGAGGGAACTGTTTCCCACAGCGTGAAACCTCTCGCGGGGAAGGTCGGGCAGAAGGCCTATGGTGACGGCGCTCTCGACGTTTATGAAGGAGCCGAACTCACCGGCAATGACTATTTTTTCAAGCTCCTCAAGAGGGAGACCCACCGTCTGGGTGAGGGAGCTTATCCCCGCATAGATGGCCGCCTTCGTTCTCAAGAGGTTATCGAGGTCCACCTCCGTGAGCGCGATATCCTGGCCCGTGGCCGTTTGCTCCGCCCACGCGAGAACGTACTCCGCTCCCCTTTCACCATGGCGGACCCTGGGGTTTCCCCCCTGAGGGATGAGCTTTCCCGCACGGTCAAGTGCCCCCGCTCTGAAGAGCTCAGAGAAGAGGTCTATGAGGCCCGAGCCGCAGAGCCCGCGTGGGGGGCCGCCTCCAATGACCGAAACGCGTGGCTCCAGGCCTCCGGGCTCGATGCTCACGCTTTCTATGGCTCCATCCGTAGCGCGCATGCCCGAGCGCACTCCAGCCCCCTCAAAGGCCGGCCCCGCGGAGCAGGCGCAGGCCATCATCCACCCCCTGTTGCCGATGACGATCTCACCGTTGGTGCCGATATCAATGTAAAGGGTGAGACCATCCGAGCGGTCGATGCTACAGCCGAGCACCCCCGCCGTTATGTCTCCACCCACAAAGCTCCCCACGCCGGGGAGCACGTAGATGGGGGCATGGGGGGCGACGTCTAGGCCCACCTCCTCGGCCCTCAGCACGGGGAAGAAGTTAAGGGTGGGGATGTAGGGCTCCTCTCGGATATATCTTGGGTCAAGGCCGAGGAGGAGGTGGAGCATCGCGGGGTTCCCCGCAAGCGAAAGACTATTTATCTCGTGGGGCTCTATGGCGTTTCGCCTTGAAACCTGGGCCGCGAGGCGGTTCACCTCATCGAGGACAGCCCCCCTTATGGTCTCAAGACCGCCGGGCCGGGAGGCATAGACGATTCTGCTTATCACATCCTCTCCGAAGCGGAGCTGGGGGTTATAGTCGCTCTCCTCATCGATTATCCGGCCGTCATAGAGGTTGAGGAGGGTGAGGGAGAGAGTAGTCGTTCCCACATCCAGGGCGAGCCCATACTGGCGGTATGCCCTGTCCCCGGCTTCAATCTCCACGACCTCAAGGGTCTCTCCCAGCTCGGCAAGGGTGAGGGTCACCTTTCCCCCCTGCTCCCTTAAGAGCCGCCCCAGCTTCTGCAACGTGCCCAGCCGGTATCTCGGAGCCTTTCCCGAGCCCCAGAGGGGAAAAAGGGCCCTTTCAACGCGCTCCAGGTCGCTGAAGTTCTCCTCCAGAGAAGGGGGCCTCACCTCCAGGACAACTTTCCGAGTGAAGGGCTCGACCTCCCAGCGCTCCACTGCCGCCTCCTTCTTTCGGACGCGCCGTCCTCTGGGCCCCTTCCGCTCGAGGCGGCTCTCACGCGGGATCTCCACCACAAGGTCCGAGAGGGGCGCCGAGTTGCAGGCGAGACACCAGCCGCCCTTGAGTTCCCCCTCGCTCAGATGGGCTGATGTGGCCCTCTGGACTCTGCCCGAGATGACCCTGACCTTGCAGCGGCCACAGGTGCCCTCTCCCCCGCAGGGGGTCAGAAGCTCAAGGCCCATCTCCCGGATCACCTCCAAGAGACTATACCCCTCAGAGGCTCGGGCGCTGAGCCTGCGGGGAAAGTCCCTTCCGCGGTCCTCCAGGACAAATTCGATAGTGTAACTCGCCATATCCCTCTCTCAGGTCTTGTCCCAGACCTGCTTAAAATAGGAAGGGAGGTCGGAGGCCTCTTTGGGGCCAACGAGCACCCGCCAGCCAGGGAGGTTGTCCTCCAGCTCTCCGCTTATCACCGCCACGTAACCTGGAATAATAACTTTCCGGTGGCTCACCTTCCCATCCAGCCCGCTCTCCTTCAGGAAGGCTCCGACCTTCTCGCCGGTGAATTTTCCGGCGGCCCAGCCCGTGAGCACACTCATCCCTTCGGAATCAGTGAGGACCACGTGGGCGCCGCGGCCGGCGCTCTCTATCTCGGCTGCAACGGTGTAGTAGGTGAGGGAGAAGTTTGTGGTGACCACCGCGGGGGAGCTCTCGCTGGGCTCTCCGACAGAATATATGCCGGGCGTCATCTGGAGGGGCTTCTGGGGGTCGGTGTAGATGTTCTGCCTCAAGGTGAAAAGAGGAGCCAGCTCCCAAGGCCTGAAATCATCCAGCACCAGGACCGCGCCATACTTGCATATGCCCAGGATGGCCCAGAAGGCCCCCTCCATGGGCTCCACTCCCTCATCGCGGTAGAGGAGCACGGGGTAGCCCAGGGGTTTGAAAGCATTCTCGATGGCCGCACGGCGGATGTGAGTGAGGTCTCTCAAGGCCTGGGCCGGGCCCTTGAGCCCGGGCGCCAGAACCAGGTCTTCCACCCCGGCCCCCTTGAGCTTCTCCGCAAGTGAGGCAAGGGCCTCTGGCCCCCCTCTTGCTCTCAGGGCGAGCGGGACCTTGAACTCCTTCGCCAGAGCGGCCATTTCCTCCCAGTTCTCCTCGGTGGCACCGAAGACAAGGGGCCTCCTTTCGGCCGATGCCTTGAGTGCAGGCTCAAGGGGAGCGCGCTCGGGGCAGATGAGGAGAAATGAAAGGGATGAAAGAGTAGAGACTTCCTCCATCCGGCGGGAAAAGAGCTCTCTATCGCCCGAGTACTTGATGCAGATGAGTTCGGGCCGCATGGTCTCACCCACCCGCTCAAAGCGCATCGCTTCTATGGCCTTCACCTTTGCCTGAAACTCTCCATCCGGCAGGTCGATATCCACCGCGATGGCAAAGCCCGGAGGATGGCGGAAGGTCTTATCGTGGCGGAAGAGCTCGGTCTCATCGCCCACCTGGACCCTTGTCTCACCGCTTCCAATTTCCACGAGGCGAATGGGAGGGGTGAACTCCTCGCCGATGGCGGCTTTGGCCTCCTCAGAGGCCGTGGGGCACTGGTCTATGGAGGCCTTCTTGCTCGCCAGCCGCATGGCGAATGCAAGGCAGGTGGGAAAGCCGCAGTCGCCGCAGTTTGTGTTGGGGAGAAGTTTCAGGATCTGAATTCCGGTAAGGGCCATTGGGTTATATCCTCTTCCGCTCAGGCGGCCTCAGCCCGCATGAGCTCCTCGATGGTCTTGCGAAGGGTTGCTACGCTCTTGGGGTGACGGAGCACCAGGATGTCGGCGCCGGAGAGAAGGAGGCTCGTGGCGGTAGCCACCTCCCAGAGGACCCCCTGGGCTTCGCCCTCCTCGCCCGCGGCCTTGGCCTCCTTCACCTTCCAGCTCTCTCCTCCCACATTGCAGAGCATGGGCATCTGGAGCATCTCATCACCCGTGAGCGCCCTGAGCCTTATCCTTTCCATCACAGAATACGTGTACTCAAGCCCGTAGCCGAGGGCCCCGGTCATGGGGTCGATCACGATGCGCTCGGGTGGGAACGACATCTGAGTGAGGAGGATATTGAGTTGCTTGGCCATGTTGATATCTATCGGGGTCATGGCAACCAGGCTATGGCCGTAGGCCATGCAGGTGGCCACGAGGGATTTATAATTTTCCGTCTCGGCCATTACCATGAGGGCCCCTTCGCCCTCGGCAGCCTCGCCGCAGAGGTTAAGCACTTCATTATCCCGCTCAAAGGAGGCCCCTGGGGCCGCGATGGCAAGCGGAAGGGAGGTGGCCTTGAGCACCGCCTTCACCGTCTCGGCAGCCTCCTGGGCGCTCCTTCCCCCTTTCTCGGGATGGGTGCTATCGAGCTTGAGGAAGATGAGGTCAACCTCAACCACATTCTCCGCCCAAGTGGCCCAAGCCCCGGGGTCTCCTATGACCTCGGGAAGTGCCCCCCTCAGGTTCTCCGTCCAGTCCTCCGGGTAGCGGTCCGAGACCTCAAGCGCGAGGGCCGGCGGGAGAGGGATCTCCCCCTCAAAATGATGGAAGGGGAGGGCATTCTGGCCGCCAACTGTGAGGGTTCTTCCCCGGGTTCCTCCCTCCTCTTGGGTCGCGCCGATCTTGACCTTACGAATCTTGCCCTTCCATTCCTTCTTTGGCGGTGTGAAGGTCAAAATCTTCACCTCCTGAATTTTTCCCCTTGCTCTCCGCCTTGCCGGCCGCGGAGAGCTCAAGTGCTCTCGCCGCAGAGAAGAGCGCCGCCGCTTCCTGCACGGCCTCATAATGGATGTGGCCTCCCAGGTGGAGGATGGTATCACCGAGCTCGAAGTCCATCTTCATGCTGGCCGTGCAGGGAAAGCTGTGCCAGTATTTAGCGGCTATTTCCCTGAGGCGCTCCCGGTCCCTCACATCGGCTCCCTCGAGGTGCTTGGCCAGGTAATAGGTGGCCCCGCACGGCGCGCCCCTAAGCACCCTGGCGCTCACTATCCGCTCGCCCGAGAGCTCAAGCTCTAGCTTGGGCCTTCCCATACGGAACTCCCTCAGGAACTCATCTATGGCCTCTCCCTCTCCTTCGGCGAGGGAGCAGAAGGGCTTGGGAAACGCGACCTCAAGACCAAGCCGTCCACATCGCTCCCGCACCTGGTTGCGGGCACCCTCGCTGAGCCACTCGGGGTCTTCCCGGGGAACCAGGATTGCCCTAGTCCCTGCCGCTTTGGCGAGGGGAGGCAGAGCCAGCAGGATGTCCTCGTGTATCCCAACGGCGAGGGTCAGCTCGTGCTCGGGGAGCTCTTCGGGGAGATGCCCCTCGGGCCTCTCCAGGTAGAAGAGAAGCTCCGCCGGAACCCTCACGACCCCGGCGATGGAGCCAGAGAAATCAAGGTCATAGGCGAGGCGGCAGTCAACACATGTGTCGCCGCAGCCAGTGCAGAGGCCCCGCTCATCCCTCAGGTTCATGAGCAGGCGCCGGGCATAATGGTCATCGTAAGTAACGGTATAGGGCTTTTTCTCCCGGTGGTCCCCCTTCTCGCTGCAGATGATGAGAAGCCTCATCGAGCCCTCTATATCAGCTCCGGCATGGAGAGGGCGGGGTGCTTCCTCTCGGCGAGCCACTCCGCCAGTTCCGCAAGGTCCGTCGTCACGGTCTCATCGGCTATCTTATCGAGGAAGCCCTCGAGGCCGAGCGCCTCGGCCCGGGCCTCTATCATCTCCGAGAGCTGCTCCTTCAGGTGTCGGTTCATCCAGACGACCCGCCCGAGGCCCCCTTCGGCCGAGATGAACTTCCGGCTCCCCACATAGTATTTGCCTATGCCCATGAAGCCCGGCGTCTGAAGCCCACCCCCAACCGTGTCGGCCAGGGTTGAGAAGGTCATGCCCGCTGGGGTCATCTCGAGATAGTCCCTCTCGACCACCATGACGCCGTTCGTTCCCGGGAGCACCGCCATGATGCACTCAAAGCAGCCGCATGAGGTCATGGGGTTCTCCATCATGGAATACATGCAGATCATTTCCGTGGTCTGGTTTGATTCGCGGTAGAGAAATTCGTTCACACCCGTCCACACCCCTTTGTCCGGGTCCAGGCACTCGCCCTTCTTCACGGGCTGGTTGGGCCCGGTGGGGTCTATTTCGTGGGCGGCCTTGCCGTCGAGCCAGTTGTAGGCGCCGCAGAGGCCAAGCCGCTCTGGGGTGATGATGCAGACGTGGTTCGGGGCGAACGACTGGCAGAGGAGGCAGGAGTAAAAGACATCCACCCTATCATCGGTGAGCTCACCTATGCGGCGGTCCCTCTGGTGGTAGACCTCCCGGGCCCGCTCCATGAGCTCCAGAACCTTTTCCGCCTCGGTATGAATCGTAACCTGGACCTTGTCCACGATGGACGGGTAGTCGTTGATGAAGCGCGCGTGGATTATCTCGCCCAGGTGCTCCGCGCGGAAGCCCGCCTCGAAGGCCCCCTTGCTTATGCGGAGCCAGTTGATATCCCGCTGGCCGTTGTGCCATACCCCCATGGCCCCGTTTGTCAGGCGGTGGATCTGGCGCTCGAGTATGGGCTCGAAATCCTCCTGCATCTTGCGGCCGAACACCTCAACCCAGATCCCGATCGGAAGGCTCGTACCTTCGGGAACCTCGTCCACGTTGGGGCCGATGACCGTTATCTTCCCGTCCTCGACCTCTTCAGAGTCTCGCATGGTCACGAACTCAAAGCCCGGAGCCTTGGGCCCCCCGAACTCAACCCTCATCTCGCCCTTGCGTATGCGCTCCCCTTCGAACGCCGGCCCGTAGTGGACGGGGATCGGCACCTCGGCCACCTTGGTCTTGACCCCCCTCACTTCGATGCAGCGGGGGACGATCTTCGTGTGGTCGAGCTCCCTCACCACATGCTCGTAAGTGCAGATGCCAGTGGGCAGAATCTCCGGAATCGGGGTATCGCAGACCGCCGGAAAGCCGAAGCTTATGGCGCCCGCGGCCGTGGCATACTTGAGGTCATCGACCTCGCCGAGCCCCAGGACAAAGGCGAAGACGCGGTTCTTGCAGTAGAGGAGAATATCCCGGTAGTCGCCCCCTTTAAGTCCGCCGAAGGTGAGGGCCGCGCGGGCCGCCCAGTTGAGGGCATAGATGGCCGAGATGGTGTCCCTTCCCAGGGGCACGAGCCGTGTCTCCCAGCCCATCTTGACCCCTTCCTCGAGGAGCTGGTCCGTGGCCGTGCGTCCGTTCACGCTTCCCACGAGGTAGATGAGGATGTTCTGTCGCTGGAGCTCCCGTGCGACATGCACCGCCGTCTCGTTATCTGGCGCCGCACCCACAACCACGGCAAACCCCGGCATGGTCCCGTCCACAAGCTGCACCCCCAGGGTTCTCAGGATGGTGTCCGTGATGAAGCCGTTGCAGCCGGGCTCTGGCTGGCCTCCCCGAAGATAGCGGAGGGCCTCGATAGATTCCTCGGCAAGCAGCGTGGCTATCCCCGCATCCAGGGTGTCCCCAAGGTAGGGAAGCCAGAGGGAATCAGGGGGCACCCCGGGAAGGAGCTCTCGGGCGTGGGCTAGGATAGGTCCCAGAGCCCCCAAACTCTCCACCCTCTCTCCCGTCAGGCTGAAGATGAAGGGAAGGCTGTAGGCGGTTCCGGGAAAGGCCAGAGGGGCGTTCTCCCCGTGTTCAGAAACCGCCAGCTCGAGTGCCTCTTCGGCCTCCCTTACAATCCCATGAGCCCCGCGAATTGCGGCCTGGGCTATCTCCCTTGACACCCGCTTCCTCTCCTCTATCCTACCGGAAGGCGCTCTTCCAGGCTCGGGACCTCGACCGGCTCATGGGCCTTGGCATACATGAGGTCCCTGAGCCCCAGGGCCTTCCGCTTCTTCATGATGTGCTCGATCATGAGCGCGGCCATCTCCCGGGGGTCATCGGAGAAGGCGAACCTCCCGCCGAGAAGCCCTTCCAGCTCGTCTGTCACAAAATCCACAAGTGCCTCGCTCCCCCCGATCGGCTGTCCTCCGCCGAAGACGGTAAAGACACCCGAGGCCACGAAGTAGTAGCCGATGGCGAGGGCCTTCTCGCTCACCCACTCGGGAGCGGCGCCCGCCACCGGAAGCTCGCTTATGTCCTCTCCGATTCCGCCCTCCCGCACCATCTCCGTGAGGGCCATGAGGATGCGGCTGTTGTCAACGCAGGAGCCCGCCATGAGCACGGGAGGGAGCCCTGTGGCCTCGCATATCTCCCTAAGCCCGGGCCCCGCGTGCTCAAGCGCGGCCTCAGGCTTAAGGAAGCCTGATTTCCCGCACGCGATCGCCGAGCAGCCCGTCTGGACGACCATGACGTCCCTTGAGATAAGCTCCTTCACGAGCGCGTTATGAAAACTATCGGCCTCGACCTTGAGGTTATTGCAGCCCACAACGCCCGCCACCCCGCAAAGCCGCCCCGTGATGATGCCGTCATTAAGGGGTCGATAGCTCGAGCGATAGCGGCCGCCCATGATGTGGAAAAGGCTCTCATAGGAGAAGCCCGCAACCAGGTCAACCGCCTCATCCGGGATGTGCACCTTGGCCGGGTCTCGAAGGGGGTAGCGCACTATGGCCCTCTCGACTATCTCCCGGGCGGCGGCCCTCGGGTCGGTCATATCGAGCTCCACGTGCTTTGCCTTGGCGAAATGGGCAAGGGGCGAGGTGCTTATTACCTCCGTGTGGAAACACTCCGCTATGTCGGGCAGGCTCGACATGATGCACTGCACGTCGACAACCATTGCCTCAACTGCTCCGGTGAGCACGGCCAGCTCCTGCTGGAGGAAATTGCCGGCCACTGGAACCCCGTAGCGCATCAGAACCTCATTTGAGGTGCAGCACATCCCCGCCAGGTTTATCCCCCGGGCCCCTGCGGCCCGTGCCTTTGCCAAAAGCTCAGGGTCGCGGGTCGCCCGGACCATGGACTCGGTGAGGAGGGGCTCGTGGCCGTGAGCCACTATGTTGATGCAGTCCTCCTTGAGCACTCCCAGGTTAACCCGGCTCCTTATGGGATGAGGGGTCCCGAGGAGGATGTCGGTGAGTTCGGTCGCGATCATGGAACCTCCCCAGCCGTCGGCTATTGCTGTGCGGAGTGCTCCCATGATGAGGCTCCTGTAGTCGTTATCAACGCCCATGTTCGTCCTGTGGAGGGAGTCCACGACCTCCCGGTCAACTCCCCGGGGCATGAGGCCAAGACGCCGCCAGATCGCAATGCGCGGCTTGGGGGCCCGGTGGGGAAAGACCATCTCCCCGCGCTGCCGGCCGAATTCTCCCGAGAGCTTTTCACCCACGAGGCCAGCTAGCTCCGCCAGGCTCTTCCCCTCGGGCTCTATCTCCAGGATGCGGGCCACATGCCTGAGCTTATGCGGGTCCGCCAGGCGGAAGCCGTCGCCCCCCCGGTGGTGATGGCCGTGGTCATGGTGCTGTGTATGGGCATGAGGAGCCTCGGGCTCATGAGCCTCGAGGTCTCCCTTCTCGGCCAGGCGGAGGAGGGCCTCGATGAGAATCCTCCCGTGGTCGCCGTGGGCTGCGGCCCCGGCCGCGATCTTCCTCACCATGTTCCGCGCGACGACCGTGTCCATGTCGGCCCCGCATGCCCCCCGGGGATGCTTCTGCGTTAGGCGGCAAGGCCCCAGGTTGCAGAGCTGGCAGCAGAGCCCCGAGGTGCCGAAAGGACATAGCGCCCCGAGAGCCTTTCGCCGGTCCCAGGCCGTCTCTATCCCGAGCCGCTCGGCTCTGTCGAGCATCTGCCGACTGGCTCGGTCGTGAATCTTGTTCTCATTTCCCATGGACTTCTCCTAGAATGCTCACCGAAGCCCCCCTCAGGGCCGAGCCCATTATCTCCCACGCGGCCGTTAGCGAGGGAGCATCCGGGGGAAGTTCGAGAAGGCTCCTGCCTTCCATCTCAAACTCGGCGATCAGGGGGTCTTGAGGGATGGTGCCGAGGAGCGAGAGGCCCGCCTCATCTATGCCAGACCTCAGAAGCTCTGCCTCCCTTCCCCCTGGACTCACGCGATTTAGAACCAGGCCCATCCGGCCCACTTTGTGCTTGAGCTCATGGGTGAGGGCCCTGATCCTCCCCGCGGCCTGGACCCCCCGGGGGGAGGGGTCTGAAATCAAGAGCATGAGGTCAACCTTCTGGTTCGTGCAGCGGCTTATGTGCTCAAGGCCCGCCTCGTTATCGATGATGGTGACCTCATAGCTCGCCGTGAGCCTGTCGAGAGTTCGGCCCAGGATGTGGTTGGCAAAGCAGTAGCAACCCTTGCCCTCAGGCCTGCCCATGGCCAGAAAGTCAAAGCCCTCCTCCTCAAGGAGGGCCCCATCCACCATGTAGGAGAGGTACTCCTCCTTGGTCATTCCCGAGGGGAGGCGTCCCATCAGCACCTCCTCCCTGATCTCCCCGATGCCAGTGGGCGCAGGGAGGCCCAGGAGGACGTTTAGGTTCATGTTGGGGTCAGCATCGATGATGAGTGGCGTTTTTCCTTCTACCTCAATGAGATAGCGGGCGAAAAGGGCGGTGGCGGTGGTCTTCCCGCTCCCCCCCTTTCCGGCAATCGCAACCGTCAGTCCCATAACACTTAAGCTCCGAAATGACGCCCGCGCAACTCGGACGAGATGGCCTCCGTCAGGCGGAAGACCTTCTCGGAGAGCTCGACCGAAAGTGAGCCCGTGCCGCAGCTTGGGGTTATGAGGGCGCTCCCGAGAAGTTCCTCCCGGGAGAAGCCGTGCGCGATGAGGCGCTTGAGGTCCTCCTCAAAGCGCGCCAGAAGACTCTCCTCACCCTCCCCGGCCACGGTCTCGGTGGTTGGAACCACGCCCCAGGCAAGCACGCCCCCACGCCCGAGGAACCGGCGGAGCTCCTCAGGGTAGAGGGCAATGGTCTCGGCATAGTCGTAGGCGTCAAAGTTGAGGATATCCACCCCCGTTTCCATGAGGATAGACCAGTCAGTATTCCCGCAGCAGTGGACCCCGGCGAGTGCTCCCGCATCATGGATGGCCGTAACCACCTCATCGAGTGCCCCCACCACATCCTCCCGGCTCAGGCTTATATAGGCCGAGCCAAAGGAAGCGAGATAGGGCTCGTCTATGAAAATGATGACCCCCGGGGCAACCGCCTTCATCCGCTCCACTTGCCAGCGGGCCTTCATGGCACAGTTCTTTACGACCACATCCTTAAGGGCATCGTTATACTGGATCGAGCGTTTTTCCTCATCGGTGACGGTGAGCCCGAAGCTCACGGGCCCCGTTATCTGGCCCTTGAGGTAGAGCATCCTGGGGAAGCCCCCTCCCCGGGCTATCTCCAGCGTCTCATGGAAGCCCCGTGCATAGTTAGTGCTCATGGCGAAGTAGTCCAGGTCCCCTCCCAGATAGCTCTCATAGAACCGCTCCAGGCCTTCCTCAAGGCCCTGGGATGTCTCGAAGTGAATCTTCTCCGCCCTCTCATCCACCCGCGCCCAGGGGAGGCCCTCGGAGTATTGAACGTACATGTTCTCCAGGAAGCTCATGCGCGGGAGCTGGGGCCAGATAGGGATCTCCGGCAGGTGGCGGCCAACTACCCGGCAGGCCGTCCTGGGGTCTTTGTGTGGCATGCTCCCCACCGCGGTGGCGAGGCATTTGGGCTTGAAATCCACGGCCGGTACTCTCCTTTGACCTGGGGCGCTCATGTGGTGGGCCTCCCGAGGCCACGCTCGGAGCAGGGATGGGGGTCGGGAAGGGCTTTCTCCAGGGACTGTGTGGCCTCGTGGAGCAGGCGACTGAGTTCCGAGAGCTTTCCCTCCAGGGGAGTCAAATCTCTTCCCTCACTGCGAGACCTCTCAAGCTCCTCGTGAAGCTTCTCCATCTCCTCCTCCAGAGCCTCTACCCTCTTCTGGGCCTCGCGGAGCCTGTCGCTCTTCCCCTTCTGGTGAGGTTCCATTGCTCGCCCCCTCCCGCCTTTTTCCTGCCGCTCACAAGTCGCCGGGCCACAGCGACGGCCTTCATGGCATCCGGCGCATAGCCATTGGCCCCTATTTCCTCGGCAAATTTCGCCGTTACCGGCGCGCCTCCCACCATGGCCTTAACCCTCCCAGCGAGCCCAGCGGCCCCGAGGGAATCGATCACATCCTTCATCCCGACCATTGTTGTGGATATCAGGGCCGACATCATGAGAAGGTCGGCCCCCTCATCCCGGACGGCCTTCAGGAACTGTTCGGGGTGCACGTCCGCGCCCAGGTCGACCACCCTGAAGCCGCCCCCCTCCATCATCATCGTGACCAGGTTCTTCCCGATGTCATGGATATCCCCTTGCACGGACCCTATGACGGCGGTTCCCCGGAAGAGCCGTCGGTGGCCAACCAGAAGGGGCTTCAGCAGTTCCACGGCCGCTTTCATCGCCTGCGCGGCGATGAGGACGTTGGGTATGTAGTACTCATTGCAGCGGAACTTCTCCCCCACCACCTCCATCCCGGGCAGGAGGCCCTCCTCGATTACCTCAAGGGGCTCCCATCCCCTATCCAGCGCTCGTTTGGTTAAAGCGCGGCTCTCCGGAATGTCCCCGGTGATAAGGGCTTGCTTCAGGCGCTCCAGAAGGTCCGTCGACTGCCTAACCGCAGGTGTCATATTTATATTTATAGGAGGAACGAAGGAAAGGAGTTAGGACATTTATGGCTGGACTATGGCGATTTTGAACAAAAATTTGTTGAGGGAAGGAATTTTGGCCTAAATCGGCTTAAGCACCCTCCTCCAAGGGAAGGATTTTGGCCTTGGCGCGCCAGGCGCTCGGAGTGAGCCCCTCTGAGCGCTTGAAGACCTTGCTGAAATGGCTGGGGTCTTCATACCCCACCTGCTGGATTATATCCAGAAGGGGGAGGTCGGTGGCCTCCATGAGGCGCTTACTGGCGGCGATGCGGACCGAGGTGAGATATCCGGTGAAGGAGGTGCCCATCTCCTGGCGGAAGAGGCGGCTCAGGTAAGAAGTGCTCAGGCCTACCACCCGGGCCACCTCATCCTGGGTCAGCTTTCGCGAGTAATTGGCCCAGATGTACTCCTTGGCTCGGCTGAAGACTCTGGGGTGTCGGATGTGCCTGTTTTGGTACATGCATGCCATGAGCCGATCCAGGACGGTGAGTATCCAGTAGTAGAGGTTCTCAAGAGGCATGCCTTCGGCAAGATCCTGGATGCAGTGGTACCTCAGGCCGAGGACCTCTTCGAGGCTTGCCCCACCCTCCACCGCGGCCCGGCTCAGTATTATCACCAGCTCCAGAATCCGGGCCTTTGTGAGCTCCATCTGACCCGCGCCCTTGAAGAGGATGTCCGCCAAGAGCTCATCCAGAATCCGCTTGGCGCCCCGCTCATTCCCCAGCTGGACGAGGCGGATGAGTTCTTCCTCTTTCTGGAAGGGGTAATGGGGGTGGAGGGGGCCCTGGCCCGGCTCTCCCGAGCCGTAGAGCTCCTGTTCGAGTTGCTTGCGCCGGTAGAGCTCTTGGGCGAGGCGTGCCTGGTGTTCAGCTATGGCCCGCTTCTGCATCTGGCTCGTGAGACCCAGCTTCATGATGTAGTTGGTGACGCTGAAAAGCAGGTCCGCGGCCGCCTGCACTCTGCGCTCGGGAATCACCGGCACCGAGGGCACCTGGCGAAGGAGGAGACGCATGTCCAGGGAGAGGTCAGCGGTGCGTCGCCGAAGCTCCTGCTTGAGGTGGGAGTCGGCAGAGCGCATCAGAAGCGGGCCACAGATGATGGAGCCGATGAGTTCGCCATCGCTCAAAAGCGCCGAGCAAAACTTCACCATTCCTGCGTGGCAGATGAAGATGTATGGCTCGCCGTAACTGGAGGCCCTTTTGCCCGCCACCATGTGATCCTTGACGCAGCGGGCTCTTCCTGCTGAGGTTTTCTGGATCTCCCGGCAGAAGGGGTGCTCTTCGAACTCCTTAAACCCCTCGACCTCAAGCCCTCCCTCGGCGAGGAGAACTGCGCCGAGCCCGGTGGTTTCACGGAAAGAACCCAAGAGGCGTCTTAAGGTGGCCTCATCGATCAGTTCGGCGAGGGATTCTCTGAGAGGGCTCTTCATTGTTAAAAAGCCTGAGAGACCTTCATCGTGGCTTCTGCTCGGGGGACGGCTCCATTTTAGCACATCTTCTCAAGACGCGAGGGCGCCTCCATCTGCGCCACATTGTCATGGTGGCCAGAGAGATACCTGGTTATAATAATGAGTGCACTTTATTACTGTAAACTCTAGCTTTGGCTTGCCGGAGGCATTGTCCGTGGCCATAACTACTCCTCATTTAGGGATGACCATAGAGCGGCATATCATCGCGCAGCAGCGGGAGCACCCCGAGGCCCGGGGAGTCTTCTCGGGCCTCCTCTCTCAGATAGCGCTGGCTGGAAAGATCATCTCCAGCACGGTTAACAAGGCGGGCCTGGCCGATATCTTGGGTCTAACCGGCCGACAGAACGTTCAGGGGGAGGATGTGCAGAAGCTCGATGAGTTCGCCAACAGCCTCTTCATCCGATGCGTTGACCACGGGGGGTATCTCTGCGTGATGGGCTCAGAGGAGGTTGAGGGGGTCATCCCCATTCCCGAACGCCATCCCGCGGGCCAGTACGTTCTACTCTTTGACCCTCTTGATGGCTCAAGCAATATCGACGTGAATGTCAGCATAGGCTCCATCTTCTCCATCTACCGGAAAATCAAAGATGGTGGACGGGGGTCTATCGAGGATTGCCTCCAGCGAGGCTCGGAGCAGGTGGCGGCGGGCTACCTCATCTATGGCTCCAGCACCATGCTGGTCTACAGCACGGGCCACGGGGTCGATGGCTTCACCCTCGACCCCGGCATTGGTGAGTTCCTGCTCTCCCACGAGGGGATTCGCGTCCCCCCTCGCGGCAAGATTTACAGCGTCAATGAGGGCAATGCAGACCTCTGGGAAGAGGGTGTAAAGCATTATATCGCATCTCTCAAGAAGCGTGACCCAGAGAGGGGAAAGCCTTATTCGGCCCGCTACATAGGCTCGCTTGTGGCCGACTTCCATCGAAACCTCCTGAAAGGGGGCATCTTTCTCTATCCGGCGGACTCCAGGAGCCCCCGGGGTAAGCTCCGGCTCCTCTACGAGGCAAACCCCCTGGCTTTCCTCATCGAGCAGGGCGGCGGTGCTGCGAGCGATGGCCACCGACGCATCCTGGATATCGAACCCGAGGAGCTTCACCAGCGAACTCCCCTCATCATCGGCAGCCGTGAGGATGTGGCCGAGGCCGAGGAGTTCGTCCAGGGAAGGGGCTGAGGTCGCCCTTCTGTAGGGAGGTAAAGGATGCCCCGTATCGTCCGCTTCGGCATCTCAGCAGATGGGGAGCTCACCGAGCGATTCGACCGCGCAATCGCGGAGGAGGGCTACACCAATCGCTCGGAGGCCATCCGGGACCTAATGCGCTCCTACCTGGTCAGGCAGGAGTGGCGGAAAGATGAGGAGGTTGTCGGGGTGGTCTCTCTTCTTTACGACCACCGCAAGCGAGAGCTCTCCCGGGAGCTCATCTCCCACCAGCACCAGGATGAAGGCAGCGTCCTCTCCTCCTTGCACGTGCACCTGGACAGGGACCACTGCCTTGAGGTCATCGTGGTTAGGGGAAGGGCCGCCCACGTCAAGGCCCTGGCGGGAAAGCTCATCGGGACCAAGGGGGTCAAACACGGGGATTGGATCACAACGAGCCTCGGCCGGGGTCTCTAGGGTGACCTCCTGAAAACCCCCCATGGTCCATAATGTCCATGTCCTATTAGACCCCATTGCCCATCGTGAGCCCACCTAAGGGGTGGACCTCGTCCAGACCCACATCTCTCAACCCTTCCTCATGGGGAACCTTACCGGAGGTTTCTGCCAGGGGTCTATCCAGAGGTCGCGCCCGTTACTAAAATGGGGGAAGGCTCGGGCTGTGGGGCCATGCGGAAATGGGGGAAGGAGCTGTATAATCTCGGCTTCACAGGGTGATACTCCCGCCTCCCCTCATGGAGGGTGCTCCGTTCAGCCCTTTGTCCTTTGAGAAAGGAAAGCTTTGCCTTTGCCTCTCGTGGACGAATTTATGTGATAGACGTGAAGTTCTTCCCCCTTGATGGATGAACCATCTCCTCGGCCAGCTCAGCCGGCCCACGTCAGTTCCCTGGCACTATCCCTCTTCCGGAAAAGCCGAATATTAAGAGGGCACCCTTCCTATTTTCTCACGGTCTCTTTGAGGACGGTTGATGGCTTAAACCGCGGGGCCTTTCCACCTTTGATCCTTAGAGTTGCTCCCGTCTGGGGGTTCCTCCCCATCCTGGCCGCCTTCTTCACCACAGAGAATGTGCCGAAGCCCACGAGAGTCACCTTGTCGCCCTTTTTGAGGGCTTTGGTCACTGTAGAGACGAAAGCGTTTACCGTCTTCTCCGCCACTGCCTTGGACGTCCCAGCCTCCTTCGCAACTGCCTCCACTAATTGGACCTTGTTCATGGTGCCCTCCTCCTCAGGCTAAAGCATTGAGAACTCTCTGGGTGGAAAGGAAATATCCTGCCGCCACCGGTCTCCTCCCCGCATCCACCCCTCAGCAACGAACTAATTTTCTTTTAGTTAAATCGAAGCGGATAATGGCTTTATTAAGAGAACCGAAAATTCCCCCCTCTGCATCTTATTTCCATTTGGGAACTCTTTAGCCAGATAGTTAGGATTTCGCTGAGGGATGGTAAAAGGAGAGCGGGATAAAATCAAGTATTTTTTACAGGGGGGAAAAAATATTATTTAGAACCGAGAACCGAGTTTCAGGCACCGCAGGAGAATTCGGCCCTCAGGGGAAATCTCCATGGCGGCTGGATATTCTTGCCCGTAGGCTCCTCGTTGATTTATCGCAGGTTCGAACATGGTCTGGGATTTGGCGGCCGGCAGCCAATGGGAGTTTCCTCAAAAAACGGTTGACGGGCCTTTAGCTCCTCCTTTATAGTCAGCACTGCTTTTCGAATTAATGGAGGGCTCCCAGGCACGGGGCTTTCCGTTTAAGAGGAATTACTCGGGCCTTTACAATCCTCAAGCAACAAGAAAAATCCAGGGGGACTGTCACTCATGAGGGAAGAGGGAAGAGTTGAGAAAGCTGAAGACCTTCTCGTTATTAGGGCCGCCCATGACCTTCTGGGCGAGCGGCTGAAGAGGGTTCCCCCCAACGGCCGCACGCGGCCCTATCCGGTCCCCAGAGAGGGAAGGCCGCCCGCGGCTCGGAAGGACCCCGTGACCGGCGCCACCGTCTATGAGAGCCTCTGTCACATCTGCAACTCCGGCTGCGATGCCCTCATCTATGTCAAAGACGGCAAAGTCATACGCGTCGAGGGTGACCCCAATAGCCACACCATGCGGGGAAAGCTCTGCAGTAAGGGGCTGGCGTCCATCAAGATGCTCTACCATCCGGAGCGCCTTAAGCGTCCGCTCAAAAGGGTGGGCTCCCGGGGGGAGGGCCGGTGGCAGGAGATAAGCTGGGAGGAGGCTCTGGACACTATCGCCGAGAAAATCCTCCATTATAAGCGGGAGTTTGGGAATCACAGCGTGGTTTTCGCCCAAGGCACCTCCCGGGGCTGGTGGCCCTACTTCAGCCGTTTCGCCAACGCCACTCGCACCCAGTCGATCGGGCCGGGGATAGCACAGTGCTTCTTCCCCCGCTTCATGAGCCAGCAGATCACGACCGGCGGCAACTTCATGGAGTGCCCCGATTTCGAGAGGACGGCGTGCGTTCTCGTCTGGGGCATCAACCCCTTCGCCACCTGGGGCGCGAAGGCGAGGCGCATCATGGAAGCAAGAGCCCGCGGAGCGAAGCTCATAGTGGTGGACCCATTGCTTTCGAGGACGGCCTCCAAGGCCGACATCTGGCTAAGAGTGCGGCCCGGCGCCGATATTGCTTTGGCCCTTGGGATGTTGAACGTCATAATAAGCGAGGGTCTCTACGACAAGGATTTTGTCACCCGCTGGACAATAGGGTTTGAAGACCTGGGCAAGAGGGCGGCAGAGTTCTCGCCCGAGAAGGTGGAGGAGATAGCCTGGGTTCCAAAGGATAAGATGATCCAGGCCGCCCGGCTTTTCGCAACCACAAAGCCCGCCTGCATCAACCAGGCCCACGCCCTCGAAACCAACTCGGATACCATCTCCACGGGCTGCGCTGTCCATGACCTGGCCTACATCACGGGGAACCTGGACGTGCCGGGCGGAAACGTGGCCCACGCCCACTCTGGTGTCATTGGCACATTCGACTCCCGGTACAACATTCGCCACCTCCTCACCGAGGAAGACAATGAGATGCGCCTGGGTTCCCGAGAGTACCCGCTTCTCGCTGGCGAGGACTGCTGGATGCCCACCGCCCACGCCCCCACCGTCTGGAAGGCCATCCTCACGGGGAAGCCTTATCCCGTGAAGGCCATACACGCACAGGGAACAAACCCCATTCCCTCCTACGCCAATAGCAATCAGGTGCGGGAGGCCCTTAAGAAACTCGAGTTCTTCTCCATCGCCGACCTCTTCATGACCGAGTCCGCCGAGCTCGCTGACATCGTGCTCCCGGCGGCGACCTTCTTCGAGCGGGATATGGTGCATGACAACATGCAGATATCCGATGACAGCGTGCACCTCCAGCAGCGGGTGGTGACGGTCGAGGGCTGCAAGAATGACTTCGAGATCATGAACGAGCTGGCCAAGCGACTTGGTGTCGGGGAGCACTTTTTCGGGAGCGACAGGGAGGCGGCGGATTTTCTCTTACAGGATGTGGGTATTAGCTTCGAGGAGTTCAGGAAGAAGGGAATCATCTTTGCCCCGCGGGAGTACCGGAGCTATGAGAAGAAGGGCTTCAACACTCCATCGGGCAAGGTGGAGCTCAGCTCGAGCATCAAGGAGAAGCACGGGGCCGACCCCCTCCCGAAGCATGAAGAGCCCTTCGAGAGCCCTTACCGCACGCCCGACCTTTCGCGTGATTACCCCTTCATCCTGAGCACGGGCTGGAAGACTCCGGTCTTCCGCCACTCGGAGTTGAGGAACATCGACATCCTCAAGGAGATAGAGCCCTGGGTGCCCGTCATGATGCACCCCGAGGCGGCCGCGAAGCTGGGAATCAAGGAGAATGACCGGGTGCGGGTGGAATCGCCCCGAGGCTATGCCCTGGGACACGCCCGCCTGAGGGCCGACCTCCATCCGCAGGTCGTCATCTTCCCCAACGGTTGGCCCCGCGAGGAGAACTCTAACATTCTCCCTGATAATGAGAAATGCGCTGAACTCATCGGCAGCACGGCCCAGAGGTGCCTGCTCTGCCGCGTGAGCAAGGTCGTCGATTAGGGGAGGCTCTGCGCTCATGTCCGATAAAGTAATGCTCATAGACCTGGACCGCTGCATCGGCTGTTACGGTTGTGAGGTTTCCTGCAAGGAGGAACATGCCCTTCCGGTTGGGCCTCGCTGGATTCGCGTCGTGCAGGTGGGACCACGGGAGGTGGAAGGCGAGATGCACCTGGATTTTGTGCCCACCTTCTGCTTTCACTGCGAGGATCCCCCCTGTGTTGCGGCTTGCCCGGTGGAAGGGGGGCTCGTGAAGAGGGAAGATGGGGTGGTCCTCATAGACGCTGAAGAGTGTACCCAGTGCATGGAATGCGTTGAGGCCTGCCCCTGGGGCCTCATTCAGCGCAATGAGGCCGAAAGCACGGTGGGGAAGTGCAACCTGTGCTTTGAACGGATAGACAGCGGCCAGCTCCCCGCCTGTGCGCATAACTGCCTTGGGGGATCCATCGAATTCCTGAAGCGCTCGGAGATGGGGCATCTGACCGAGGGAAAGCACCTCTGGAATAAGGGTCTCGTTTATTACGCTTCCAGTAAGTGGGAGCTTAAGCTTTAAAGGGAGAGGCTTGAGCTCAGAGGGGCGCGGGAGCTTTTGCTGGGGTCAGCGTGCCTCGCATTTTCGGACCGGGAGAGCCGGGTTCCTCAACATCCCCTAGAGAACTAATCGGGGTTTCCCCGTAATTTCATCCCTCCGCCAAGGGGCACCTCTCAAGCTTTCTTCAGAGGAGATAATGATGGCCGAGGAGAGGGTTTACAACATCTTGGAGCTGCCTTACCCCGATGTCCAGGAGTTCCTCAAGGAGCATGACGTCATCATGGTGCCCATCGGCAGCTGCGAGCAGCATGGTCTCCATCTTCCCATCGGATGCGACAGTATTGAGGCCATGCTGGCCGTGGAGGGCGCCGCCCGTAAGGCCGGGTGTCCCCACACGCCCATATTATGGTTCGGATACTCCCCCCAGCACATGCGTGGCCCGGGAACGGGCACGGGCTCGGTGACGGTGAGAACCTCCACCTATCATGAACTCCTCTATGATGTGGGGAGGAGCCTCATCCATCACGGCTGGAATAAGATAGTATTCGTGACGGGTCACACCTCGAACATAAAGGTCGCAGATACGCCGCTCAGGCGCCTGCGCTACACCACGGGAGCCCTCGCCTGCCTCTACCGGGCGGATTCCGAACGCACGCAGTTCATCCCCGAGGTGAAGGAGATATTGGAGTGCCCAATGGAGGAAACGCCCGGCTGGCACGGAAGCGAGCTGGAGACCTCAGCCTGCCTGCTCTGGAACGAGAAGAACGTCCACCAGGAGAGGTATGAGGCCACGGAGTTCACCCACGCGCCCGCGTGGTTCCCTCCGGGCTTCACCAAGCGAGACGGCGACCCCACCGTGCAATTCAAGAACTATGATGGCCACGTGGTCCCTATGGACCACCACGAGTACAGTGATACCGGCCTCGTGGGAAACCCCTTTGCCGGAACTAGAGAGAAGGGCGAGAAGATCTTCGACTGGATCTCCACCTATCTTGCCGCCTTCCTGGAGGAGCTCAAGAAGGTAAAGGTGGAGGTCCACACCCGGGAGTGGCTGGGTAGGGCTTGAGCCGTGCCCTTGCCCTGAGGGAGAAGGAGCGGGAAGATGTCTGGCCTGGGCAAGCGACTGCGCATGAAACGCCTTATAAACCAGCGGACAGGCCGCTCCATCATCTTCGCCATAGACCATGGGATGACTTCGCCCCGGATGCTCGAGGGAATTGAGGACACTCGGGCGCGTGTCCGGGAGGCCATCGCCGGGGGCGCAAATGTGGTCATGCTGAGCCGGAACTTCGCCAAGATCGTTGCGGAGGAGTTCCGTCCAGAGACCTCCCTCGCCCTCCTGCTTACGGCCTCCGCCGCCATCTGCCCAAAGCCCCTTCGGGTGGTGCCGATCGGCGGGGTGGAAGAGGCTCTGAGGCTCGGAGCTGACGCGGTGGTCGCCTTCGTTGCTCTGGGCGGTGAGAATGACCCGGAGATGATCAAATTCGTGGGCCAGGTGGGAGAGGCCTGCGAGAGGCTGGGCATGCCCTTCATCGCTGAGGCCGAGTACCCCACGACTTACCAGCCCTTGGACTCCCTCAAGGAGGATTACGGGGTGGATTATCTGAAATACAGTAGCCGCCTCTGTGCCGAGCTCGGCGCGGATATCGTAAAGACCAACTGGACGGGCGATGTGGAGTCATTCAGGGAACTGGTTAAGTCAACATCGGTACCCGTGGTGGTGGCGGGAGGAAGCCCTGTGAGCGATGAAGAGCTTCTCCATCGGGTGGCCGACGCCATAGAGGCGGGCGCCATAGGCTGTTCGGTGGGCAGGAACATCTTCCAGCACCGTAACCCCCAGGCCATCACCCGCGCCATCGTCCGGGTTGTAGGAGAGGGCTGGACCCCTGAGGAGGCCCTTCAGGAGCTGAGCTCTATCCTCATGAGCGAGAGCACCACTGCTTCCTCCTAGCTCGAAAATGGCAATGGTCGCCCGGTCGTTCCGCCTCGCCCCCGCCCGCCGATTTAATCCCTGAGAAACAAGACCGAAACAAAGCTGAAACACTCACATCCTATAAAGGTCCTTGCCTCGGCGGAGCCGGAGCTCTCGTTGACGCCGAGGAGAGGGCTATGGTAATATTCGGTCAGGAGGAGAGGCTGTAAAGCTTTTTATTTCAACAAGTTTTATGGGGAGGCCCTTCCATGAAACTAATCGTGGCTATCATCAAGCCTTTCAAGATGGATGAGGTCAAAGACGCCCTCTCCGAGATCGGCATCGCCGGAATGACCGTAACCGAGGTGAAGGGCTTTGGCCGCCAGAAGGGACACACGGAGCTTTATCGAGGGAGCGAGTACGTGGTGGACTTTCTGCCCAAGGTCCGCATAGAGATCGTGGTCGAGGCCGAGAAGGTGGATCAGATCTTGCACACTCTCTCCTCAGCAGCCCGCACGGGAAAGATCGGCGACGGGAAAATTTTTGTCCTGCCCGTTGAGGAGTGCGTGAGGATTCGAACAGGCGACCGGGGGCCCGACGCCCTCTAGGGGGACCCTTGGGTGGGGCAGTTAGAGGATTCTCTGAGAGAGATAGACTCTGCGCTTGAGGCGGGGCTGCGGCATGAGGGAGGGGCCGAGCGAGAGGACCTCGTGCGTTCATTCAAGGCCCTCATAGCCAGGGAGAGGGAGATGCTTCGCGCCCTGCACCTGAGCCAGCCCAGCGGGGCGCTCGTGGCTCACCTGCATTCGGAGTTTTTCGACCGGCTCCTCAGGGCGGCCCTGAGGGCTGCAAAGGGCCGCTGTGAGTTTGTGCAAGAGGATGGAGAGGGGCTCGCTCTGGTGGCAACGGGGGGTTACGGCCGGGGGGAGTTATGCCCCCACTCCGACATAGACATCATGTTCCTCTACCGGCGGGCCCTGAACTCGGGCGATGACCTTCTCATCCGGGAAGTTCTCTACCTCCTCTGGGACATAGGCCTTAACCTGGGCCACGCCTGCCGCTCAATAGAGGATTGCGTCGGTCTTGCCAGGGAAGACTTTCGCTCGGAGACCTCCCTGCTTGAGAGCCGATTCGTGTTCGGAGACGAGGGCCTCTTTCGGGACTATCAGGAGAATTTGAGGGACTTCCTCCTCAAGAGCGGGAAGGACTTTTTCCTTAAGAAAGAGGTGCGCGACCGCAATCGACGCTACCGGGCCCATGACGCTTCAGTTTGCGTGCAAGAGCCGAACGTAAAGGAGAGTGTCGGCGGGCTCAGGGACCTGCACCTTGTTCTCTGGGTGGTGAGAGCACTGTATGGTTTCGGAAGCCTCGATGAAGTCTCGCGGTCCGGCCTCATCTCCCCCGAGGCGTGCCGCTCAGCGGCCGAAGCCTATGACTTCATCCTCAGGGTCAGGAATCAGCTCCACCTCGACAGCCCCTTTAAGAATGACCTTCTCTCCTTCGAGGCTCAGGGAGAGGTAGCCGATGCCCTGGGCTACGGGGACAGGCCTGAGAGCACGGCCGCCGAGCAGTTCATGCGGGACTACTACCTCTGTGCCCGGGAGATATTCAACTTCTGCCAGAGCTTTCTTGAGGGCTGCGAGGAGGAGGCCGGGAGGGAGCGGCGCCCGAGGCCCACGCGGGAGCGGCAGGAGCTGGGGGATGGGTTCGCTCTCTTGGATTGGAATACGCTCGTCAATGAGGAGGGGAGGGAGGCTTTCGCGCGGGACCCCCGTCTCCTCATGAAGGCCTTCCAGTACCAGCACCGCTACGGCTGCCGCCTGGGAAGGGAGCTGAGGGAACAGATCCGGGGCGGCCTCCATCTCATAGATGACGCCTTCTGCTCCTCCCTGGAAGTGAGGGAGACCTTCATGGAGATTCTGGGGGCCAAGGGGGGAGTGGCTCCCACCCTCAGGACCATGCATGAACTAGGGGTCCTGGGACGTTACATCCCGGAGTTTGGCCGGCTCACCTGCTTTGTACACCAGGACTACTATCACCGCTACACGGCCGATGAGCACACTCTCGTGGCCCTTGAGAAGCTGGATGAGGTCGCCTTCACGCGGGAGCCTTCCCTCCTTGAGCTCTCCCGCCTCTTCAAGGAGTTGGAGCGGCTGCACGTGCTGCGCCTTGCCCTTCTGCTGCATGACATCGGAAAGGCAAGGGGCCCGCGCCACCATCACCGCAGCGTGGAGATGGTCCCGCCCATTACCATCCGCATGGGCCTTCCCCAGGACGAGGGAGGGCTTGTGGAGTTCCTTGTGGCCCATCACCTGGTCATGAGCCATATATCTGAGCGCCGGGACATGGATGAGCCCAAGCTCGTTGAAGATTTTGTTCAGGAGACGGGCTCGCCGGAGAAGCTTAAGATGCTCTATCTCCTCACCTATGCCGACATCTCCGCCATTCATCCCGGAGCCTGGACGGAGTGGCGGGGGGCTCTTCTCTTTGAACTCTACAAGAAGGCCCTCCTCCTGATGACCGAGGAGGCGTCAGCCCAGCAGAGGAGGCGGGTGGGAGATAAGCGCGAGATAGTACTGGGGGAGGTTCGGGCGGCCGGCCTGGGAGTCACCCCCTCCGAGGTGGACCTCCACTTCAGGCTCATGCCCGAGCGTTACCTCCTCGCGGCCTCCCCCCAGGCCATCGCCCGGCACATTGCCATGGTGGGCAGTCTCGGGGAGGGACCCCTGGCCTACCACCTGTTGCACCGGAGGCAGATCGGATACTCCGAGTGCATTATTTGCACTCCAGACCACGTGGGTCTCTTCTCCCAGATCGCCGGGGTGTTTGCCCTTCATGAGTTGAGCATCCTCAGCGCTCAGGTCTATACCCGCGAGGACGGCATCGCGGTGGATACCTTCCAGGTGCAGGATAGCCGCGGGGGAGCGGTGACCTCTGAGGAGAGATGGCGGAGGCTTTTCGAGGACTTGCGTTCGGTCCTGGAGAAAGGGGTGGGGGCCGAGGAACTTTTGGGCGCCTACCGGAAATACCTCAAGGCCAAAGCCAGGGGGCCATTCGATGTGCCCACCCGCGTGGAGATAGACAACAGCGTATCAGAGCAGTACAGCGTCATTGACGTTCAGACCCAGGACCGCCACGGCCTGCTCTACCTCATCTCCAAGACGTTGGCCTCCCTCAGGGTGAGCATCGCCCTGGCCAAGATAACCACCGAAGGGGTGAGAGCCATCGATGTCTTCTATGTGGTGGATGAGGAAGGACAGAAGATCCACGACAGAGAGCGCCTGGAGCAATTGCGGCTGACCCTGGAGGAAGCGTTGGGGGCTTCGGCCCGGAGCATGGGTGAGAGAGGGGCCTGAGGCGTAATGATAAGACCCAGAAAGGAGAAGGACTATGACACCGCAAGAGGTAATCAGACTCATCGAGACCGAGGGGGTCAAGATGGTGGACCTTCGGTTCATGGATATTCCGGGGCTCTGGCAGCATTTCTCCGTTCCGGCGAAAGAGCTCTCGGAGGAGTTCTTCGAGGAGGGGATCGGCTTCGATGGGTCAAGCATCCGTGGCTTCCAGGCCATCCAGGAGAGCGATATGATCCTCATCCCAGATGCCACAACAACCTTCCTGGACCCCTTCACGGAGCTGCCCACCATATGCCTCATCTGCAACGTGAAAGACCCTGTGACCCTTGAGCTCTACAGCCGCGATCCTCGTTACATCGCTCAGAAGGCCGAAAAGTATATGCTCTCAACGGGCATCGCCGATACCGCCTACTTCGGCCCCGAGGCCGAGTTCTTCATCTTGGATGACGTGCGCTTCGACCAGACCCATAACAAGGGCTTCTATTACATCGACTCGGTCGAGGGCTTCTGGAACTCGGGCAAGGAGGAGACCCCAAACCTCGGCTACAAACCCCGGTACAAGGAAGGCTATTTCCCCGTACCCCCCATGGATAGCTTCCAGAACATTCGCTCCGAGATGATGCTCATCATGGAGGGGGCGGGCATAGAGACCGAGGTGCACCACCACGAGGTGGGAACTGCGGGCCAGTGCGAGATAGACATGAGGTATGACACCCTCGTGCGGATGGCCGATAAGCTCCTGATGTACAAGTACATCGTGAAGAACGTGGCCCGACGCCACGGCCGCACCGTTACCTTCATGCCCAAGCCCATCTTCATGGATAACGGCTCGGGCATGCACACCCACCAGAGCCTCTGGAAGGCGGGACGGAACCTCTTCTTCCAGCCCGGCGGCTACGGGGACCTCTCGCAGACGGCCATCTACTACATAGGAGGGCTCATCAGGCATGCGGGGGCGCTTCTCGCCTTCTGCGCTCCCACGACCAACTCTTACCGTCGGCTCGTGCCGGGGTTCGAGGCTCCCGTGAACCTCATCTACTCGCAGCGAAACCGAAGCGCCTGCATCCGCATCCCGATGTACAGCCGCAGCGAGAAGGCAAAGCGCGTCGAGTTCCGCCCGCCAGACCCCTCCTGCAACGGATATCTCGCCTTCTCGGCCATGCTCATGGCGGGGCTCGATGGGATCGAGAATAAGGTCCTTCCCCCCGACCCAATCGATAAGGACCTCTACGACCTTCCGCCGGAGGAGAAATCCGCGGTGGAGTCCACGCCGGAGAGCCTGGAGGCGGTCCTGGATGAGCTGGGGAGGGACCATGAGTTTCTCTTGAAGGGGGATGTCTTCACCCAGGATGTCATTGACATCTGGATAAAGTACAAGCGGGAGCGGGAGGTGGACCAGCTGAGGTTGAGGCCACATCCCCATGAGTTTGCCCTCTACTTTGACATCTAGCCGCTGAGGGAATCCCCTGAGAGAGTTTTCAGTGCTGAGAAGAGGCCCCGGAGAGCCCGGGGCCTCTTTATTTTGATAGCTCCCTGGGGGGCTGGCTCTTATCTCGCCAGGGGGGACAGCAAGAGAGTTTTCCTTGATTTCTCCCTTCACTCCCTTTTAGAATAGCGCCCAGTTGCCCAAAGCTTTTGCCTCCGTATAGAGGATGAGCCTTACCCTTCAAACCTCAAGATAGGAAGCCAGCCTTTGAAAATTGCCCTCATTAACCCAGTCAATTCCCTGAATGTGATTCGCGCCCCCAACCTTCCCAAGAGCCTCCTCAATCTCCTGAGCAGCTTCAAGCTGAGCGCCCGGGGAGTGTTCCCGCCCCTTAACCTCGCCGTGGTCGCGGCCCTGACGCCTCCGGATATCGAGGTTCGGGTCATAGATGAGTGCGTCGAGCCTGTTGATTTTGAGGGGAGCTATGACCTCGTCGGCATAACGGCTATTACCACCTCGGCGCTGAGGGCATACGAGATTGCGGCCCGCTTCAGGGAGAAGGGGACCCCCGTAGTCATGGGAGGCATCCACGCCTCGATGCTGCCCGAGGAAGCTCTGGAGCATGCGGACACCGTGGCCGTTGGTGAGGCTGAGAACATCTGGCCCCGGCTCATCGAAGATTTTAAGGAAGGCCGCATGGGGCGTCTTTATAGGGCCGAGGCTCTCCCTTCCCTCGATATGGTGCCTATCCCACGCCGCGACCTTTTGAAAAGCAAGGACTACATGGTCTTCAACACCGTGCAGACGGCCCGGGGCTGCCCCCATGATTGCTCCTTCTGCACGGTGACCATATTCTCGGGCTCGCGCCTCCGCCTGCGGCCCGTGGAGAAGGTGGTCGAAGAGCTCCGGGGTCTCAAGGGGAAAAAGGTATTCTTCGTGGACGACAACATCGCGGGCGACCGCCGTCGCGCGAAGGAGCTCTTCCGGGCCATTGCACCCCTCAAGCTCGGCTGGGGGGCGCAGGCCACAGTCGATGTGGCCAGGGACGAGGAACTGCTCCGCCTCATGCGCTGGAGCGGGTGCCACATGCTCTTCGTGGGGTTTGAGTCCTTCTCCCAGGAGAGCCTCCGGGAGGCTCATAAACTGGTCAACAAGGTGGATTATTACAGGGAGGCGATGGAGCGCTTCCACCGCCATAAGATCGCGGTCTGGGGCGGCCTCATATTCGGCTTTGACCAGGACCGCGAGAGCATTTTCGAGGAGACAATGAAATTTGTCGGAGAGACGGGGATGGAGTTCGCACAGTTCGCATACCTGACCCCCCTGCCCGGAACCGCGCTCTTTCAGCAGCTGGAGAAGGAGCAGAGACTCCTCACCCGCGATTGGTCGATGTACGATATGGGAAACATCGTCCACCGGCCGGCGAGGCTCAGCCTCGCGGCCCTGGAGCGGGGGCAGAACAACGCCTGGAGGACCTTTTACGGTCTCTTCTCCATTGCCAAGCGTCTGGGGATGGTGAGGAGCCGGAGGAGCCTTGCCTATTGGGCCCTGAACCTAGCTATCCGCCGCTACGTTCATAAATTCTTTCAGGCTAAGGATGGTTGGGAGTACTGTGAAGACGAGGGACTGGAGAGCTCATCCGTTACGGACGTCGCTCAGAAGAGTTTCTGAAGACGGGTTGAGAGGGCCTGGGTTAGGGGAAATTAGCGGTCAAAGCACATTGCCGCAGTTTTTGCCCCGGATTCAGGCGATTTAAATTACCGAGGAGGCCGTGAAGACATGAGCTCAGAGGGCCGGCTTTTGAGGGTAAACCTCACCGAGCAGAGCTATACCTTCGAGGATTTGGAGCGGGAGGCCCTGAGGCAGTTCATTGGAGGCCGGGGGGTCGGGTCTAAGCTTCTGTATGAGGAGCAGAGGCCCGGGGTTGACCCTTTGAGCCCGGAGAATAAGCTCATTTTCGCCACTGGGCCCCTGACCGCCACTATGGTCCCGAGCAGCGGTCGCTACATGGTGATTACCAGGTCTCCCCTCACCGGAGCCATTGCCTGCTCAAATTCGGGAGGCTACTTCCCGGCCGAGATGCGCTTCGCGGGTATCGACTACATAATCCTTGAGGGAAAGGCCGAGCGCCCCCTTTACCTTTGGCTCCGGAACGCTCAGGTGAGCTTCCGTCAGGCGGAACACCTTTGGGGAAAGGACGTGCATGAGACAGAGGACCTCGTCCGTGCGGAGACCGACCCCGATGCCAAGGTGGCCTCCATCGGGCCTGCCGGGGAGAGGGGAGTCCTCTTCTCCTGCATCATGAATGATAAGTTCAGGGCGGCCGGACGCTCAGGGGTGGGAGCGGTTATGGGCGCCAAGAACCTGAAGGCCATAGCCGTAAGGGGAACGGGAGGCCTTCGGGTGGCTGATAGAGATGCTTTTCGAGAGATAACCGCCAGGGCCCTGGAAAAGGTGAGAGTCACTCCCGCCACATCCGAGCGCCTTCGCCGTTATGGCACGCCGGGAATCCTTGCTCTCATAAACAAGAACGGCCTCTTTCCCACTCGAAACTTCCGGGAGAGCGTTTTTGAGGGGGCTCATCTTATCGATGGGGAGAGGATGGCGAGGGAGCTCCTTCAGCGTCCCAAGGCCTGCTTCGGCTGTCCCATCGGCTGCGCCCGCGTGACAAGACCCATTGACCCTGAGGAGGGCTTCTACGAGGGCCCCGAGTATGAGAACATCTGGGCGCTCGGCGCGGCCGCCGGCGTGAGCGACTTGAGGGCCATCTCCCAGGGGAGCTTCCTCTGCAATAAGCTCGGCATGGACCCGATCTCGGCGGGGGCCACGGTAGGCTGCGCCATGGAGCTTTTTGAGCGGGGCCTCATCTCCCGGGAAGAGGCAGGAGGGGAGCTCAGGTTCGGCGACGCCGAGGCCCTTCTTCGCTCCCTCAAGCAGGCGGCCTACCGCGAGGGATTCGGGGACCGCCTCGCGCTGGGTTCTCTCCGCATGGCCTCCCTCTATGGCCATCCGGAGCTGGCCATGGTGGCCAAGGGGCAGGAGTTTCCCGCCTATGACGGCCGCGGGGCCCAGGGGATGGGCCTGGCCTATGCGACGAGCAATCGAGGCGCCTGCCACCTCAGGGGCTTCACCGTTGGGGCGGAGGTCTTCGGCACGCTCACGCCGGGAGCCACCGACGGGAAGGCGGAGCTTCTGGCCTCAATCCAGAACCGCACGGCGGCTGTTGACTCCCTGGGGATCTGCCTTTTTGTCACAAATGCTTACGGGCCCGAGGTGCTTGCCCCTATGCTCTCAGCCGTGAGGGGAGAGAGCTGGACAGGGGAGGGGCTCCTGCTCGCCGGTGAGAGGGTCTGGAATCTTGAGCGGCTTTTTAACCTCAGGGAAGGTTTCAGCCGCAGGGACGACACCCTCCCGCCCAGGATGCTCGAGGAGCCCATCCCGGCGGGGCCGCTGAAGGGTCAGGTGTGCCGCCTGGACGAGATGCTTCCGGCCTATTACGCCGCTCGGGGGTGGACCCCCAAAGGGCGGCCCACCCCTAAGAAGCTGCGCGAGCTCGACCTCAAGCCTTAGGAAAGAAGGTTCTGATCGTACGGGGTCTTGGTCAGGATCTCGTTTCCGGTCTCCGTTATAAGAACGGTGTCCTCGAGCCTAACGCCCCCGCCTCCGGGGGTTCCAGGCACGAAGACCCCGGGCTCCATGTTGAAGACCATGCCCGGCCTCAGCTCAAACTCTGACTCTCCCCCTACTGCGGCAATTTCGCCTATGATGGGGGCCGTGAGGCCGGTGACGCCAACACTGTGGCCCAGGAGCCCCAGGTAGTCGTGGCCCTTGAAGCCTGAGTCCACCACGACCTTCCGGGCCGCCTCATTCACCTCGCGGTTTGTGACCCCTGGCTTCATGGTGGCCTTTATTGCCTCCATCATGCCGTAGACCGCGCGGTAAATGGCCTTCTGTCGCTCATTGGGCTCTCCGAAGATTACCGTGCGGGTATAGTCTGAGAAATAGCCGTTAAAGCATCCTCCCAGGTCCATAAGCACGAGCTCGCCCCAGCCTATCTGCCGGTCAGAGGCGAAGCGCCTCAAGGGGGCTGTCCCATCACCCGAGGTCACGATGAGGTTGCACTGGGGAACCTCCATGCCCAGGGAATAAAAAGCGTGCATAGCCTCGGCCAGCACCTCACACTCCCTCACGCCCAGGTCGATGGTCCTCATCGCACGCTCCATGGCTATCTCGGCCATATGGCAGGAGAGGCGGATGCATTTTATTTCTTCCTCGTTCTTTATGACCTGTGCGTCCAGGGTGCACATATCTCCGTCGACGAACTGGGCGTCGGGAAGAGCCTCCTTTAGGTTCTCAAGGATGAGCATGGTCGTGTGGTCTATGCCGATCCTTCCCTTCGAGACACCTAGCTCCTCGATAGCGGGCTTGAGTCGCTCCCTCACCATCATCCTGGTGACGCCGGGGTCATCCATGGTAGCCATCGGCCTTATCCTATCCCCAGGCATCCAGTACATGCTTTCAAGGCATCTCTCGTAGCAGCCGCTTGTTGGAAAGAGGATGGGCTCCTGGCCCGGTGCCATGACGCCCGCATTTCGGGTCAAGAAGGAGATGGGCCACCAGAGCGGCCGGTAGCCCGTCATGTAGCGGATGCTCTCGGCCTTGAAGCACAGGAGCGCGTCCAGGCCCTTGGCCTCTATCTCGCGGGAGAGACGCTGCTTACGCTCTTCTCTCAGGCGGTCAAAATCTATCCTCCTGGTCCAGTCGGTGATGAAATACATGACGGCGGAACCCTCCTTTCTGAGCCCCGGCTAGCGCCCGAGCACACCCTTGACTATTTCTTCAAACTCTTCCTCCTCGAGCCAGGTCTTCTTCTCGATGGACCTTCTCTTAACCCGGTCCAGCATGACGCGCATCTGTTCTTCTGTTGCCGCTATACCCATCTCCTTAAGCTTGACCTCGATGGATGGTTTGCCGCTCTTCTTTCCCAGAACTATCCGGAAGTCCCTTCCGACAAAATTCGGATGGATGGAGAAGCCCACCCGGGGCTCACTCATCAGGATGTCTATGCCGAGGCCGCTCTCCCTGGTGAAGGAGATGTCTCCCATGAGCGGCTTATTCGCTGCAAGGCGCACCCCGGAGAGTTCCTCAACCATGCGGGAGAGTTCCGAGAGCTTTTCAAATTTGATGGGAAGGTCCACCCCCATGAGGGCCTTCAGGCTCACTGCCACCTCCTCCAGCGCGGCATTTCCGCACCTCTCGCCCAGGCCATTGACGCAGGTGTGAATCACTTGAGCACCGGCCTCAACCGCGGCGAGAGCATTAGCTATGCCCAGACCCAGGTCGTTATGGGTGTGAACCTCTATAGGGATATCGATCTCACGCCTGAGTTCGTTCACGAGGAACCCCATGGCCCGCGGCAGGATGCAGCCCGTGGTATCCACTACCGAGACCGAATCGGGCCCCGCCCTCTCGACCACCCCTCCCACAAGCCGCTTCAGGAAAGAAAGCTCCGCCCGGGTCGTATCGTAGGGGAAGAAGTTGACGAAGAGGCCCTTATCTTTGGCATAGCTCACGGCCTGGACGCTCCTCTCTATGATTTCATCCTCACCCCACTTGAACTGGTGCTTGAGGCGGGGGAGTCCGCTGGGAACCTCAATGACGGAACCCCAGGCTCCGCACTGAACGGCGCGGTCAATATCCTCGGGCATCGCTCTTGAGAAAACCATCACCTTCGCCCTGAGGCCCAGCGAGGAAATCTCGGTTATTGCTTCGGCATCCTCCTGGGAGACGGCCGGCATGCCGCCCTCTATCCTGTCTATCCCGACCTCATCCAGCATCCGAGCGATTGCTATCTTTTCTTCCTTCCGGAAGACGACCCCGGGAGTCTGCTCCCCGTCCCGCAGGGTGGCATCGTGAAGGGCCACCTTGCTGGGAACGGAACCCCCCCGGCGATCCTGCTTATTGAAGTTGAAAGGGCTCGTCCACCAATCTTTAGTATCCCAAGTCATCTCAGCCTCCTTTTCCCCCTCCGTATACTTCCGGGTTAACCAGATGAAGGGGACGCTCGCCCCTGAGAACCCTCAGCACATTTTCGGCACAGACCATCCCCATAGCCCTCAGCGCTTCCTGAGTGTAACCAGCCCCATGGGGGGTGGCGATGAAGTTGTCGAGCCCGAGGAGGGGGCTTTCTTCCGGCGGCTCCCTGACGAATACGTCCGAGGCGGCTCCCTGAATCCAGCCCTCCTTGAGGGCGCGACAGAGGGCCTCCTCATCGACCACTTCGCCCCGGCAGGTGGAGACCAGGAAGGAGGTGGGCTTCATCAACCTCAGCTCATGCTCCCCTATCAAACCGCGGGTCGCCTCGGTCAGTGGAAGGTGAAGGCTCACGAAATCCGCCTCTCTCAGAAGCTCCTCCAGTGAGACATACCGGATTCCCTCCCGGAGGGCATACTCTCCATCTTCAACCACGTCATAGGCTAAGACCTTCATCTCAAAGCCCTTGGCCCTCCGGGCAACCATGCGGCCTATGGCGCCCAGACCCACCACTCCCAGGCACTTCGCCCATAGCTCAGAGCCCACGACCCTTTTCCATTCGCCACCCTTGGTCGTTCTGTCGAGGTAAGGTATCCGGCGAGCGATGGAGAACATCAGGGCAAAGCTGAAATCGGCCACCGCATCGTTGTTGGTGCCAGGGGCATTAGCCACCACGACCCCCCGTCGGGTAGCCTCCGCCAGGTTCACGTTATCAACTCCCACGCCGTGCTTGGAGACGACCTTAAGCTTCCGGGCGGCGTCAAAGACCTTCTTCCCTATGGGCTCAAAGCCCACTATGATGGCGTGAGAATCCCCGGCGTGATGGGCTATGAGCCCTTCGGTGGCCTTTTTCCCAGGGGGAAGCCTGGAGAGCTCGCAGCCCCCCCTCTCCAGAAGCTCCACGGGCTCTTGAGCGAAAATACCGAAGGTCGGCGATGTGATGAGAACATTTGGCATGGGGTATCTCCCAGATAGACGCCAAAGGAAAAGATTGAGTTTCTGATACCCCGCAATTTGGCCTAAAAGATACATGGTTCCGCACCCCATGGCAAGTGCATAAAAGGAGGGGCCGCCCTTTTCCTTGACGGCTCTTTCGGCTCATGGTATCTCAAGAATGTGAAGCTACGGGGAGGGGGCGCGGTGGAGGGGGAGGTCGTGGGAGTCGAGGCGCCATGAAGCCCAGCCCGGCTGAGCTGAGCTGGCATTGGGGTCGCCGAGTTCGAGGGAAGGTTCGATGCCCACGCCGCACCCGGAAAGGAGCGCCTCGATGGGCTGGCGCCCTTGCCGGGTCAGGCTAGAGGAGGAGGCGGGCGGGCCGAAGGGAGAGGCTTTGATAAAGACAATCTCCTGGCTCAAAGAGGAAGATGAGGCTGGGGGGTGGATTCTGGGGTTGGTGTCTCGGGATGTAGGGGAGGCAACAAGATGCGAGTTCTCATTTCCGACCCATTGAATCCTCAGGCCGTGGAAAGACTCAAAGAGGCTGGCCTTGAGGTTGACATCAAGACGGGCCTGAGCCCTGAGGAGCTGGTGAAGGTCATTCCCGACTACCACGCCATCATCGTCAGGAGCGCCACCAAGGTCAGGGCCCAGGTCATCGAGGCGGGGAAAAATCTCAGGGTTATTGCGCGCGGTGGTGTTGGCCTCGACAACATCGATGTGGAGGCTGCCCGTGCCCGTGGCATAACGGTCCTCAACACACCGGCGGCTTCAACTCGGTCGGTGGCGGAGCTGACCATAGGGCTCATGTTCGCCGTGCTCAGGAAGATCCCCTGGGCCGATGCCGCCCTTAAGAAGGGCCGCTGGGAGAAGAAGGCCTGCCAGGGTCAGGAGTTAGGGGGGAAGACCTTGGGGGTGGTTGGAGCGGGCAACATCGGCAGGGAGGTCATCCGAATGGCGAAGGCCTTGGGGATGAAGCCCATAGCCAACGACATTGTGGAGGACCGAGAATACGCCTCCCGGGAGGGATTCAGGTATGTTTCCCTGGATGAGCTTCTGAGAGAGGCCGACATCGTCACCATTCACCTCCCCGCGGGCGAGGGTACGGAATGCCTCTTCAATGCTTCCACCATTGCCAAGATGAAGAAGGGAGCCGTGCTCATAAATTGCTCTCGTGGCGGCATAGTTGATGAGGCCGCGCTGGGCGAGGCTCTCGAAAAAGGGCATCTCTCGGGAGCCGGGGTGGACGTCTTTGCCGAGGAGCCGCCGAGGGCGGAGGATAACCCCCTGCTCAAACTTGAGAACGTGGTCCTGACACCCCACGTGGGCGCCTCTACGGATGAGGGCCAGTTCCGAGTGGGGTTTGAGGTGGTGGATAAGCTCGTCGAGGCGCTTAAGTGAGAGGGGAGCAGCGAGAGAGCCATGGCTGAAATCTACCCTTTCAGGGGAGTGACCTACAGCAAGGAGAAGGTGGGGGACATCTCCCTCGTGGCCACTCAACCTTATGACAAGATAGACCCCTCGATGCAGAAGACCTACCATGAGAGGCATCCCCATAACATCGTGAGAATAATCAAGGGTCTGGATGAGCCTGGGGATACAGAAGAAGAGAACCGCTACAGCCGGGCTGCCGGCTGCTATGGCCTCTGGCGGAAGGAGGGGGTGCTGCAAAGGACGGGGCGTCCCGCCATCTATCCTTATTATGAGACCTTTACGGTAGAGGGAAGCCCCGAGAGGGTGAGGCGTGGATTTATAGCCCTGGGGAGGCTCGTAGAGTTTGGAGAAGGGGTGAGGCCTCATGAGAGAACCCTTGCCGGCCCCAAGGCTGACCGCCTCAGGCTCCTGAGAGCCACCCGGGTGAACTTCGGCCAGATATTCATGCTCTACTCCGACCCTGGGTCCCATGTCGATCGAATCCTCTCCTCTCATACCCAGGGCCCGCCGATGCTCGAGGTGAGGGATGACTACGGCGTCCTGCACCAGGTTTGGGAGGTGACCGATGAAGAGGCAATCATAGCCGTGCAGGTTGCGATGAAGCCGCTTGAGGTCTTCATCGCGGACGGACACCACCGCTACGAGGTGGCCCTCAGCTTCCGGGATGAGATGCGGGCTAAGGGGGTGCGCTCTGAGGGCGAGGAGACACCTGAGCGGCGCATGATGACCTTCATCAACATGGAGGACAGGGGGCTCACCATCCTCCCCACCCACAGGGTCCTCTTCGGCCTCGAGAGCCGGAAGCTCGACGCTTTCAGGGCCGAGCTGGGCCGCCATTTCATGGTGGAGGAGTATGAGTTCGCAAGCGAGGAAGAGGAGCGGGAGGCGCGGGCGGAGCTTCTTGAGAATCTGGTGGTGACGGGTGCCGAGGAGCATAGCTTCGGCCTGGCAATCTCGGGGGAGGATAGATACTATCTTCTCACCCTGCAGGATTCCTCGATACTTGCAACTCTCCCCATGCCGGGAAGCTCCCCGGCCTATCGGGAGTTGGATGTGGCCATTCTCCATACTCTCATCCTTGAGCACTACTTGGGGGTGGATGCCAAGGCCCTCGAAGATGAGCGAAACGTGCACTATGAAAGGAGCGCTGAAGAGGCCCTGGACGGGGTGAGGGGAGGGCGGTATCAGATGGCTCTTCTGCTCAATCCGACTAAGGTGCACCAGGTGAGGGAGGTGGCCCTGGCGGGAGAGAAGATGCCCCAGAAGAGCACCGATTTTTATCCAAAACTCCTCACCGGTCTTGTCATGAACGAGCTTTCCATAATCGATGGCTAGGAGGACCCCAGATGCACAAGCGCCTTTTCATTCCAGGTCCAGTTGAGGTCATAGAAGAGATAAGGCAGGCCATGGCCACCCCCATGATAGGCCATCGCGGCTCGGAGTTCGCTGAGCTATACGCCGAGATCCAGCCCAAGCTTCAGGATCTCCTCTATACCCAAAACCCCGTCTTTCTTTTCACCACCTCGGCCTGGGGAGCCATGGAGGCCGCGGTCAGGAATGGAGCGCACCGGAGGTGCCTCAACCTCACCTGCGGAGCCTTCAGCGATAAGTGGCACTCGGTCACAAAATCCTGCGGCATAGAGGCGGATGCCCTGGCCGTTGAGTGGGGAAAGGCCATCAAGCCCGAGATGGTGGAGGATGCCCTGAAGAAGAAGAAATATGATTGCGTGACGCTGGTCCATAATGAGACGAGCACGGGCGTCATGAACCCCCTCGAAGAGATAGCCGGGGTGATGCGAAAGTTCCCGGATGTCATGTTTTGCGTGGATTGCGTCTCCTCCATGGCCGCGGTCAAGGTGGAGATGGATAGGCTCGGGCTGGATGTATGCCTGGCCAGCGTGCAGAAAGCCTTCGCCCTCCCCCCTGGCTTTGCCGTCTGTGCCGTGAGCGAGCGGATGCTGGAGAAGAGCAAGGCCGCGAAGGGAAAGGGCTATTATTTTGATTTTCAGGCGTATCTGGATTCCCACAAGAAGAACCAGACCCCCACCACTCCCTCCATCGCGCACATGTTCGCCCTGAATCTCCAGCTCGACAGGATCCTCGAGGAGGGCCTTGAAGCCCGGTTCACCCGCCATCGGGAGATGGCGGATTACACGAGGAACTGGGCGGGGGAGCGCTTTGAGTGCTTTGCCGAGGAGGGTTACCGTTCCCAGACCATCACGACCGTTGCCAACACCCGTAACATCAATGTCTCTGACCTCAACAAGTTCCTGGGCGAGCGGGGCGCCACGATAGGCGATGGTTACGGGAAGCTCAAGGGCAAGACCTTCAGGATAGCCCACATGGGCGACCACACCTTCTCCGAAGTAAAGGAGCTCCTGGGCTGGATTGATGAGTTCATAGGGGCCTGAGGGCTTTTTCCTGAGTCAAGAGGCCCCGCCCGAGGGCGGCCGCCAGAGGAGGGGAAGGACCATGGGCGACTGGGAGGAGCTTAGAGACCTTCTCCGGGCGAAATCCTATGAGAAGCGGGAGGTAATCCTGGTCTCGGGAAGGAAGAGCAATTTCTACATCGACGCCCGCCAGACCACGACAGACCCCCGCGGGGTCTACCTTGCGGGAAAGCTCGTCTATGAGCGCATAAAGGAATCCGGCGTCGAGGCCATAGGGGCCGTCCCCATGGGCGCTAACCCCATCGCCACCGCGGTCTCCATCGTGAGCCATCTGGAAGGAAAGCCCATAAGCTCCTTCTTCGTAAGGAAGGAGCCCAAGGGCCACGGCATGGGCGCCTGGATAGAGGGAATGCGAAACTTAAGGCCGGGCGCGCCGGTGGCTCTCGTGGAGGATGTGCTCACCACTGGAGGCTCCACCCTCAAGGCCATAGAGCGCATCCACGAGGAAGGACTCAATGTCGCCAAGGTCCTCATTCTGGTGGACAGGATGGAGGGTGGGAGGGAGAATCTCGCCGAGCAGGGCTACCACATCGACGCCATCTTCACCCGCTTCGACATAGCGGAGGACTGAGGCCAAAGAGAACCAGGGGGAATGCCCGGCTCAGCTCGACCTCTCCACCTCAGTCTCCTACTCCGCAACCGAAATTTCCCCTGCTTTTGCGGCGTAAGAAATACTGAAGGCCCAGGTTCAACGTTTGGGTGTGGCGGGCTGCCGTTAGCTATGAAGCGCAACGTATTCAGCAGGATTTTTGCATGAAGCTTTTGGGGAATGAGTACAACAGGGCCGAGCTCGCCGGAGCCTTCGGAGATCTCGGCACCTTTGTCCCGTTTGTTCTGGGCTACATAACCCTGAACAAGATGGACCCCCTGGGCATTCTGCTTGCCTTCGGAATCTTCAAGATATTCGTCGGCTTCTACTTCAGAACGCCCATGTCCGTCCAGCCCATGAAGGCCATAGGCATGGCCGCGATAGCAAACCCCGGGAGCATAACCCACGGGATGATCTGGGGCTCCGGGCTTTTCACGGCGGTCTTCTGGTTCATCATGGGCACATCCGGGGCCGTCTCGTGGGTTGCCAAGCTGACCGCGAAGCCTGTTGTGCGCGGAATCATGCTGGGCCTGGGGATGAGCTTCATCGTTCAGGGGCTTGAGCTCATGAGGGAGGAGCCTTTTCTGGCCCTTGCCGCGGCGGCCCTGACCGTATGGCTTCTTACCAATGAGAAGGTCCCTGCTATGCTGGCACTTCTGGGTTTGGGGGTAGCGGTTTCCTTCTACCAGAAGCCTTCCTTAGTTTATGAACTATCGAGCATGCCCGTCCGCCTGCGATTGCCCGAAATAACCCTCTTCAAGATGAGCTGGCGGGAGATGGCCGCCGGAATTATCCTCCTTGGAATACCTCAGATACCCCTCACACTCGGCAATGCCGTCATCGCCATAACCGCCGAGAACAACGAGCTTTTCCCGGAGCATCCCGTGACCGAGAAAAAGATCGCCATAGATCACGGTGTGATGAACGGGTTCAGCTTCCTGCTGGGTGGTGTTCCCATGTGTCACGGCGCGGGAGGCATGGCGGGCCACGTGAGGTTCGGGGCCAGGACGGGGGGTGCGCTCGTGATCCTGGGGGTCATTGTCACCGCCCTTGCACTTTTCTTGAGCGATTCGGCCACGCTCCTTCTCAACATGTTCCCGCACGCCATCCTGGGTACAATATTGCTCTTCACAGGAGCCGAGCTCGCCTCCTCAATCCGAGACATCCGGGGGAGGCGGGCCAATGTCCTCATCCTCATCCTCACGGCCGGGATAGCCATCTGGAACATGGGAGTTGCCTTCCTCGCCGGTGTGGCCCTATTTCATCTTAAAGAGAGGGAGGTCATCAGGCTCTGAAGAGGCTTGGGATGCTTCCTGCCTCTTACCCAACGACCCTCCGGCGGGGTGAGCCTTGCCCACGACGGGGGTGGTGTTATGAGAATTTTGCACAGAAAACCCTGCCTGAGGGTCAAATTTTGGGTGGCAGCCTAAGCCTTTTAAATTCAATATATTAATTTATTATCCCGCCATTTCTCTATCAGTATTCTCATAGCAAATTTCGCTTGACTTAAAGCAATATAAAATTAAGATCATATTAAAATATAGGATAAATCCATTCTTGGGGGAGGAGGACCATTAAATCATACTTAGTTGCGAGCCGTTTATTTCTCACGGTTTCAATGCGGAATTGCGCATAATTAAAGTTAGCTGGAATTTTGCAAAATAGGATGGTTTGGAGTTAAGTCAGATGAATTGGATAGATTTTGTCAGCAAGATTTTACAGGCGATATTTTTCATTACAATAGCTGCTGTGGCTGTCTTGACCTATTTAAGAGCTAAGCGCACCTTACTTCAACCAATCCGCACTGAAGTCTTTAAGGAGCAATTAAGGATAATAAATGAGGTATCATCTCATTTTATAGGTAAAACAGAATCGGATTTGAGGAAGGATTTAGACTTTGGCTCTCTTATTTCGATAAATGCCATTAAAATGATGGACGAGTATATCTCCCTTTTTTTCGATAAAAAATTTGATTTAAAGGAGAGACCATACAGCGATAAGAATTGTCCTTCATCTATTGCTACTGAAGATGCTTTAACTAAAGCTGATTTTCATTTATGGCCAGAATCTCCAAATTCAGACAAAACCCCTGATGCACGCACAAAGGCTGCTATATGGTCTAATTATAAGTTCCAAATCACAAGCCTTACAAAAACTCATTGTGTTAATTATGAGAAACTTCAGAAATTAACCCGCTCTCCGCTGTTGCCTACCGAATGCGCGAAATTGGTTGACGGGTACTTAAGAATTGTTTTCCTAAATGTAATTTTAATATTGGAAGTTCTAACAGCAGTATCGAAAGAATTACCCGAAAAATATCCTAATGAAGAAACTCTAAAAAAGGCAAGTTTATCCTGGATTCATAATCGTTACAATGAGGAATTTAAAGATCTAGAACCTTTGGCTAGAGAGATTGAAACATTCTTACGAACATATCTGGGAACGGATTCTCTTATTCTCAGTTGAATTAGAGTTTGTGTGGCTGGTGAAAAGATCATTTTCTTTAAAGGATACTTTTTCAAGCTTCTGAATTGTAGTTTTGAGATTGGGATTAGCTGTAGTAGGACGAATTCCGCCAGGCTCCGTCCTTGCCTCGAATTTTTCCTACCCTTTTCCGACCAACCCTCCGCCGAGGCATCCCCTTCATACCCTCGGCCCTGAGGCCTTCGCCTCCTCGGAGACATCGCCCGCGAACTGCTCGAAGTTTTTCTTGAAGCTCTCTCCTTCCGCCGCGAAGCCGGTCCAGTGGTCGCTGAGAAGGAGAGCATCTGGAAATTTTCGTGAGCGAGCTCTCCGAGGACGGAATAGGGCTCTTTCGGCAAAGATAAGCCCCCGGAGGGAAATCCCACTCCGGGGGCTTATCTTAGGCTCGGTTATGCCAGCTCGTTATGGCTTCCCTTCAACCCTTCCAGAGGCTGACAACGGCAGTTTGATTTTCCGGGACGCCGAGGTCCATCCGGGACTCGTTTACTTCTCCTCCATAAATGGCTTCAGCTTGGCGAGAGTCATCTTCCTGGCGATCCCGTCAGCCTTAAGCCCGTTGGCCTTCTGGAAAGCCCTCACAGCGGCCCGGGTTTTTTTCCCTGAGATTCCGTCAACAGGACCGGGGTTAAAACCAGCCTTTTTGAGAGCCCGTTGTATCCGCATTGCTTGGGGCGAGGCCTTCTTCGCGACCTTCTTGGCCACCTTGGGTTTGCCTTCCGGTTTGGCTTGCCCGTAGACAGCAACCGGGAGGGCCATTCCCATGGTCAGACCGGCCACCAATAAAATCCCGAGGGCTTTCTTAATCCACTTGTTCATATATTTCTCCTTTCCGGTTTCTGTTTGAGGTTCCCATGGAGAAGCCACGGGAATGAAAACACAGAGGTTTGTACTGCAAGCATTCACTTAGCTTAAATGGCGGCACCCTCCCCCATGAGTCAGGAAATCAGGGACCCACCTCCCACCCGATCATGCGGACGCCCGACGGGCGGGATATCGAAAAGGGAAAGGACCCCTCTCACGAAGAGAGTTTTTCCGATGAGGCGCGCAGTTGAACCGAAAAGGGTCAGCACCCAGGCGGTGGCCGAGACTGCAGGCCACGGGAGACATCGAGGAGATTCTGGGATTGATGCCCGCCCTGGGGCTTGAGGCCGTGCGGGGGGCGCTGCGAGCCGAGGGGGAGATGATAAACCGGCCCGCGATAGGACTGTGGGGATGCCGTTGTGCTCGGAAGAGGCCGCATCTCCTCGCCCTCAGCGCTCGACTGACAGGGCGCAGGCTGATGCCGGAAACGGGGCTGGAACTTCAAGAGATTTTCCGACCCGCTCCATTGCAGACTCCAAGATCATACGGAGAAGGTCGCGGTAGCAGAAACCGGCGAATTCTGCCATAATGGCGAACTTCCCGTCCCAGCACCAACCGGCGTTGGGGTTGGCCTCCAATAGCTTGATGGTTCCGTCCGCATCCGTCCGAAAATCGAAGCGGGCATAATCCCGACAGGCCAGTCGTTCAAAGAGGATGTTTGAATAATCGAAGAGCCTGCGGCGCGTCTCTCCGTCTAGGTTCGCCCGCCGGTATTTTATCTTCGTCCAATAGGGAGACTCTGGCACCCACTTCGATTCGTAGCCGAGTATCCTCGGCAATTCCGGGTCTAGCTCGGAATAATCAACTTCCAAGGGCGGTAATACGATATAGGAGAGACCGGGATTGCCGACCACTCCGATGCTGTATTCGGGTCCCGGAAGAAATTCCTGGACGAGGACCGGACCGGGCTGGACCCGTCTGAGAGCCTCCAAGTAGGATATAAGTTCCTCGGAGGTATGCACGACGGCGTCTTTGGTGATTCCGAAGCTGCTGTCCCCGAAGTTCGGCTTCAGGATCACGGGGAAAGACGAAGGGACGGTTGAGGCAAAGTCCTCCAGGGCGACAAACGACTCCATGGGGACCGGGATGGAAAGTTCCGAAGCAATCGCCCGCACCCAGGACTTATTGTAGCAGAGCGCTAAACAGGACGGTCCGGCCCCACTGTAAGGGACCTGCAGCATCTCCAGTACCGCTGGAACGTGAGGTTCCTTGAAGGCGTCGTTGTCGAATCCTTCGTCGCAGAAGTTGAGCACGAATTCCGGGGGGTTGTTCCTGAGCACTCCCATGAGAGTGTCGTGGTTGTCATGATAAATGAACTCAAAGCCCTCGATTTCGCCAAGGGCGTTCTTCAGCTTCCTCAGCGTGTCAAAGTCTTCCTCATTGAACCGGCCGCCGAGTTTGACCCTGTCGGGACGGGCCGGGTCTCCCAGCAATACCATTACGTTCTTCTTTGAAAAGGCGGAAGATGCCACCGGCCTCTTGTGGGGAGCTCGCGCTGATATTATGATTCGCCGGGCCATCATCCCGAGGTCTTGGTTGCGGGTCGACTTGGCTTTCAGGGTGTCGTGAAGCCGGATTTTGTCGAATCCGGCGGCTTCGAGGAGATCGAGGATTTTCTTTTCGCCATACAGCCGTTCGGCGTAAAACTGGTCAGCGATCACACCTTGCTCTGCGTTCACGACGACTTCCCTCGTCACCAGACGCGCCTTGTCCTTTGTCAGGGAGCGTTCCCGGCAAACAAAATGCATCTCGTCGACCCATTCCCATGACCGTCGCTCGTAGTGCTCCCTCAAGTAATCCCCATCCGCCAAGTCGAGCACCAGGATCCCGTGTGATTCCAGGACGCGTTTGCATCCCTTCAGGACATTCAGGTCGTCCTCCTCGCGCTCGAAATAGCCAAAACTATTGCCCATAATGGCCACACAGCGGAAAGAGGACTCCGGAAGCCGGAGCTTGCGCGCGTCGCCCTCGCGGAAGGTGACGTTCAAGCCTTTTTTCCTGGCGCGGCTTCGTGCCAGTCGAGTCAGATAGCGGGAGCGGTCCAGCCCCGTGACGCGCGAGAAACCCCGGCTCGCCAGCTCCAGACAATGACGGCCCTGGCCGCAACACAGGTCCAGGATGCTGTCGTTCTTATCCAGCTCGCTGACCTTGAGCAGCAGGTCGACTTCGGCCGCGGTATTGCGGTCGTTCTCAATGATGTCACCGTCTGTTTTCAGGTAGAGCGAATTAAACAGCGAGTTCCACCAATCCGAAGGCAGATGCCGTTCGAGATCCGGTACGGGCCCGATGGTTCTCGCCGACGCCTCTTTGGGTCTCCCAGATTTCATGGACCAGCCTCCACGCCTGGGGTCAAATTTGTTACCGCGGAAAAAAGCGCTCGATACCCCCAGGACCGCGTACCGGTTTCTCCCCCGATTTCTCGATGGGAAAGTTCAATCCTCCTTCCCTCCACGTTCGAGCCGAGTGGGTCGGGAAAGCTCACCATAATGGCTTGAACACACGTACAGCCGCGATTCTCAACTGGCCGAAGTATATACCATTTTTGTTCCAAGACCACTTTCCTTTGAGACTCGGGGGAAAATTTTTTGTGTCGCTCTAACTAATGTGTTTCCAGAGAGTTACCTAAATTTTTTCCGAAAACCTCAACGAGCTCTCCAATATCCATGCACCGGACCCAAGGAAAAGGAGGAGCATCCCTGAGCGGACTGAAGCGAGTCTCTGCGGCCTTCATAAAAGGGCGCCAAGCTTCAGGGGCTGGGCAATCAGTCTTAGCTGTGGAATGAGGGGGGTCGCCTTTCTCACCGGCATAACCCTCTTTCATCTTAAAGAGAGGGATGCGATCAAACTTTGAGCGCCGCGATGATGCCCGTCTTCTCTCCACGATCCTCCGGGTCGGGGTCCCCTTATACCATGGGCCCCGAAGCCTTCACCTCCTGGGAGACATCGCCCGCGAACTGCTCGAAATTTTTCTTGAAGCTCTCGGCGAGTTCTTTTGCTTTGGCGTCGTAGGCTTTGCCGTCGGTCCAGGTGCTCCGGGGATCGAGCACTTCTTGCGGCACACCCTCACATGCCTTCGGGACTTCCAGCCCGAAGAAGGGGTCGGGTTCTGTGGGAACATCCTTGAGTGAGCCCTTGAGGGCGGCCCTCACCATGGCCCTGGTGAAGGCGATCTTGACACGCTCGCCCACGCCATAGGGGCCTCCGGTAAGGCCCGTGTTCACGAGCCAGCAGTCAGCCTTGTGCTCGGCTATCTTCTTGCCCAGCAGGCCTGCATAGACCGTGGGGGAAAGGGCCATGAAGGGAGCTCCGAAACAGGCGCTGAAGGTTGCCTCGGGCTCTTCTCCAAGGCCCTTTTCTGTGCCCGCCACCTTGGCCGTGTAGCCCGAGAGGAAGTAGTAGATTGCCTGCTCGCGGGTGAGCCTCGCGATGGGCGGGAGCACGCCGAAGGCGTCGTAGGTGAGCATTATTATGTTTTTGGGGTGGCCTCCGAGGCCCGAGCGGAGCGCATTCTCTATGTGGCTTATGGGGTAGGCCGCGCGGGTATTCTCGGTGAGGGAGTCATCATCCAGGTCCAGGCGCCGCGTCCTGTGGTCGATGGCCACATTCTCAAGGATTGTTCCGAACCTTCGCGTGCACTCGTAAATCTCGGGTTCCGCCTCGCTCGATAGCCTTATTACCTTTGCGTAGCACCCTCCCTCAAAGTTAAAAATACCCTTATCGCTCCACCCGTGCTCATCATCACCTATGAGGCGGCGCTCGGATTCCACTGAAAGTGTTGTCTTTCCCGTTCCCGAGAGGCCGAAGAAGAGGGCCACATCTTCCTCGGGCCCCACATTGGCCGAGCAGTGCATGGAGAGTACCTCTTCCTGCGGGAGGAGGTAGTTCAGCACGGTGAAGACTCCTTTTTTGATCTCGCCCGCATAGCTCGTGCCGCCGATGAGGATTAGCCTTTTGCCGAAGTTCAGGATGACGAAGGCTTCAGAGCGGGTGCCGTCAAGCTCGGGCACCGCATGGAAACGGGGCGCGTTAATGAGGGTAAACTCCGGCACATGGGCCTCGAGTTCCTCCTCCTTTATCTGCACGAAGAGGTTTCGGGCAAAGAGGCTGTGCCAGGCGCCCTCGGTGATGACGCGAAGCGGCACCCGATAGTCGGGGTCAGCTCCCGCGTGGCAGTCCTGAACGAAGATATCCTTCCCCTGAAGGTAGGCCAGAAGCCGGTAGTAGAGGGCGTCGAATCTGGCCTGCTCAAAGGGTCTATTCACCTTTCCCCACCAGACCTTATCCTCGCTCGAGGGCTCCCGGACGATGAACTTGTCTCCGGGAGAGCGGCCCGTATGGTGGCCCGTTCTCACCACGAGAGGGCCGAGATGCGCCACGAGCCCCTCGCGGCGCCGCACCGCCTCCTCGTAAAGGGCGGGGGTGGAGGGGGTCCAGTAGACCCTGCCCACGTTCTCTATGCCGTGCTCTTCGAGGCCATAAGCCCTTGGGTTCCCTTTCATGGCCTTATTCTCCACTTGTCTTGAGCTTCTGAGCCGTGCTCAAAGCCTCAGCCCAGAGCCTCGGGGTTCATGGTATCCCTCCCCGCAAGCGGCAAGGTTGAGGCACCGCCTTGACCCGATCCTTGAGGTGGTGCTTGAAACCGCATCATGCTATCTCTACGGGCAAATTCTTACTCCCATCTGGAGGCCGGGTAATCTCCCCGCTTGAATTTAGTGACAAAATCAGAAACCCTTTCCACAATGGCCTCGAAGTAGGCCTTCCCCTTCTCGGGGCTTGCCTTTGAGGGGTCGCCCCAGATGCCTGGCTCCCGGTCAGGGTCGGGGGGCTCGCCCACTATTAATCCACCGTCCAACTGAGCTGTTATCTCCCTGTATTTATACCTCTTCTCCCAATCCTTGATCAGGTCAAACTTCACCAGGCCGGGCCTTAAGGCGAGCATAAGCGAAGTCTCGCACTCATTGGCGTGCGTGCCATCCTTCCAGTTGAGGCCGATCTCATCAAGGCTAGTATCGACGGGGGCCCAGTAAGTTCGAACAGCGACCTCAACCCCATCTTTACCGTGCCTCTCAATAACTACATCGGCGGCCGCCTTCAGAAGGTAGGGGTTCCCGCCGTGGCCGTTGAAGATGAATATCTTCTTGAACCCCCCGCGAATGAGGCTCTCGCAGATATCCTCCACGGCGGAAAGAAAGGTCGTGGCCCTGAAGCTTATGGTCCCGGGATACCTGGCCCAGACCATGGAGTAGCCGAAATTGAGGGGCGGCGCCACGAGCGCACCCGTGCGCTCACCCACCTTTACGGCTATATCATAGGCCGCGGTGATATCCATCTGAAGGGGGAGTGCGGGCCCGTGTTGTTCCGTAGAGCCAGTGGGGACGATGACGACCGTCTTCCCATCCCTCTCAAGCAACTCTCGGACATCCGTCCAACTAAGCTCATTCAGAAGCATAGCAGAATCCTTCCTTTCTTCTTCCTCTCCGTACACTATTTTTCATGTTCGAAGATGAGCCTGTAGATGCGTTCGTGGAAATTTCTCACGTAGGGAAACATCTTCCCGAAGCCACGGATTTTCTGGACCTCAGGGGTCTTGAGGGCCCCCTCATCCTCGATCTCATAGATGGCTATGAAGCGCGGCTCTCCATACACCGCCTCGTATCGCCTGGAGGAGATGAACCCCGGGCAGGCCATAACGTCAGGGACGTGGGTGTTGTTGTACCAGTCGTTGAACTCATCCGCGTGCTCGGGGTCGCAGTCAGTGGTGGTGACCAGCAGAAACTTCGATTTCTGTGATGCCATGCGGTTTTCCTCCTCTTTGCCAAGTCTTCTATTTTGCGAACCATCCTCCGTCCACGAGAAGGGTCGCCCCGTGAACATAATCCGCATCTGATGAGGCCAGATACAAGACCGCAGGAATGACATCCTCAACCCGTCCGAGACGGCCGCAGGGGGATTCTCTGACCTGGGATTCGCGGAAGGCGGGGTCCGCCAAGAAGGCCTTGTTCATGGGCGTGACGATATTATGGGGGCTGATGCAGTTTATGTTTATCCCCTTTCCCGCCAGGTCGAGAGCGAGAGCTTTGGTAAGTGTAGCCACCCCACCCTTGCTCGCGCAGTAGGCGCTGCTATCCTGGAACCCGACCTCCCCGGCGATCGAGCCAATGTTCACTATCTTTCCGCCCCCCCTTTTCAGCATATGGGGAAGCGCAGCCTGGATGCAGAAGAAGAGTCCCTTCAAGTTGACATCTATGACCTCATCCCAGACTTTTTCCTCAACCTCAAGGACGGGAGTCGGTCTGTATATCCCCGCGCTATTGACAAGCACGTCCAACCCGCCGAGGCTCTCTGCGGCGGAGTCCACCATGCGCCTCACAGAAGTGACGTCCCTGACGTCGGCGATGGCAGTCACCGCCTCCCCGCCACCGGCCTCTATTTCGGCCAGGACCGCTTCGGCGCCCTTCTCGTCTCTGTCGGCGACAGCCACCTTTGCGCCATCTTTGGCAAAGGCGAGCGCTACGCCCCTCCCCATGCCGCTCGCTGCGCCTGTCACAAGAACCGCTTTGCCATCGAACCTCATGTCATGCCTCCTTTATCGGGCCGACTGCCACGCCAATGGTGAGGTCCCCCTTATCCTTCCTTCTTGGCCAGCGTCTTGAGCTCACGCACCCGCTTTTCGGGCAGGTACTCCTTGGGGAATTTCGCGACGAGCGAATACTGGGTGTCCACCATATTGCCGACCCTCACCCGCCCCAGATGGGAGAGAAGGAGATAGGCATCGACCTTATCGAATCCCCAATCGTCTTGCAACCAATCGATGAGCTCGGCGTAGGCTATCCTGAGCGCGTCTTCCATGGGGCGCGCATTGCCGATGCACATTATGTATTCCTGAGATTCCACACGGGGCCAGAGTATCGTATATCCCTTGATCACGTCGCACCTGATGGTACCCACGGCCTCATGCTCCCCGCAGGTGCCGCAGAGCTCGCCGTCCCCCTGGCTTGCCATGACGTCACCAAGGAACAAATAGGCGCCCTCAACCTTGACGGGCAGATACACTTTGTTGCCGGGGCAGCAGTCGGGAACATCCATGTTGCCGCCGTGGGGACCGGAGCCCACACAGTCCATGGCGGTGATCTGCGGGGCCGTGCCGATGCAGCCGTAGAAAGGGAGATAGGGGAATCTTATGTTCTCGTCCCAGATGCAAAAGCCGTCCTTTATCTCAACCTTATGGACGCGCTCCTCGAAGGGCGGGTGCAGCATCCGAGTCCACATTGTCCCCACGAGGCCGCCGAAGCGCTGGAGGGAGAAGGTGAGGGCATAGTTCCAGAGGGGCTTTATGTCCAGTATCTCGACCACAAGGGTATCGCCGGGCTCCGCCCCCCTCACGTAAATGGGGCCCGTCTCGGGGTTGTTGAAGGGGAAGCGGAGCTCCTCGGAAGGGACATCCGTAGGCTCTGTAACCGTGCCGTCCGAGCCGTCCTTGGTTTCAACCACGAACGTCTCGCCGGGCTCCACATAGGCTCGGGGCTCATGGAAGGGACTCATGGTGTAGACCTGTTTGCCGGGCTCGATCTTTATCCTCTGCATAATTTTCCTCCCTTGGATCGGGGGGGTCTTCGCGTTTAAGCCAATTGCGGCTAGGGCCCCCTGGAAGGTGCCGGGTCTCAAGCGGCAGGCCACAGAGCGTATACTCGAAGAAGCTCTCCTTGGGAGGACAGAATCTCAGCATCAGGCCCGATTGCAGCGCCCATGAGACCCACCCAGACCATACTCTCACTGGAGATACGGGATTTGAAGGCTTTCCAGCCAGCTCTATTACTTTAAATCAAAACCATTGTCAATTTTGAGGGGTCTCTCTCATCCGGGAGAATGGCTCCCCGGAGACCCGTGATGGCCCAGGCCGCAAGGAGCTTGACGGAAGGAGAGCCCTTCTCTAGAGTATTGGGCGCCCATGCATCTGAATGTCAACCTTTTTGAGGAGCTCTTACTGTGCCAGAGAATCGCTTCAGGTATATTGGAAAGCCCATAATCAAGCCGGATTCCTGGGATAAGGCGGTGGGCCAGACCCTCTTCGGGGATGACCTCTTCCTTCCCCGCCCTCTTTTCGCAAGGGCGCTCAGGGCTTACCGCCCGCCCGCCCGCGTTCTGTCCCTCGATACGCAGGAGGCCAAAAAGGTTCCTGGTGTCAGGGCCGTCCTGACCGCCAGGGATATTCCGGGGAAAAATCGCGGTCGCTATCCCGATTTTCCCGCTCTTGTAGGGGACAGGGTGCGCTACTTCGGAGAGGCCCTCGCCCTTGTGGCGGCGGAGACGCCCGAGGCTGCCGAAAAAGCCATTGAGCTCATAAGGGTGAGCTACCGTGAGGTCAAGGAAGTCTATGAGATCACGGATCATGGCGCGCCCGTTGTGAGCCGCTGGAGGGTGAGCAAAGGGGATGTTGAGAAGGCCTTGAGGGAGGCGGCCTTCGTTGTTGAGAACACCTATCGCACGGGCTTTGCGGAACACGGGTTCATCGAGCCCGAGGCCGGATGCGCCTGGATGGATGAGACGGGCGTGGTGAACGTGAGGGTTCCCACCCAGATGGTTGAGATTTACAAGACGATAGCCGAAGTGCTTGCGATTCCGGCGAGCCGCGTCCGCGTCGTGAGCCCTTTCGTGGGGGGAGCCTTCGGCGGAAAGGAGCACCCCCTTGTCGGGATCTATCTGGCGCTTCTCGCCTTTAAGACAGGCAGGCCTATTCGCATGGCCCTGGGAAGGGAAGAGACCATGGCCGCGGGCTCGAAAAAACATCCGTTCCTCATCAAATACACCACGGGCGCGGGCCGCCACGGCCACCTGACGGCCTGCCTCGTGGAGATGTTGACCGACAGCGGAGCCTATCTGTGCGTCACCCCCGCTGTGGCGCTCGGCGCCATGGTGGTGGCCACGGGGCCCTACCGGGTTCCCAATGCCTCCGTCGAGGTGAAGGCCGTTCGCACGGGGAACCCTTTCACCGAAGCCATGAGGGGGATCGGAGCCAATCAGATTGCCTTTGCCTATGAGTCTCAAATGGATGCCCTGGCAAAAGAGATGGGGATGGACCCCCTGGAGCTCAGAAAACAAAACTACCTCACAAGAGGCGATAGTCTTGCCACGGGCCAGAAGATAGAGACGTGCGTGGCGCTCGAGGAAGCCGCCGGGAGGGCCTTCTCCGCCCTGGGGGAGAAAACACAAGGCAAGGGCTCCACGAGGGTGGGTCGGGGCCTGGCGGCCAACCTGACGGGTTACGGGCGGCCCTTTCAGCGGGCGGAGGCCAGGGTCGCTCTGGAGGCCGACGGCACGGCTACCCTCTATCTTGGCGTTTCAGACCTGGGAGGGGGTCAGAGCCTCACCTTCCGCCAGATGGCCGCCGAAGTTCTGGGGATTCCGCTCGAAAGGGTGAGCATCTACATAGCCGATTCCGCCCACACGCCCCATGTCGGTATTACGGCCGGAAGCCGCCAGACTTTTTTGAGCGGCCGGGCGGTTGAGGGGGCGGCGGGGCGTCTCAGGAAGAGTCTCCTCACGGGAGCCTCCCAGCTCCTAGAGGCGCGGGAGGAAGACCTCGCCCTGTCCGAAGGGAAAGTTTTCGTCCGCGGTGCCCCGGGCAGAAGTGTGGAGCTCTCGGAGGTGGTGAGCCGGTTGAGGGAGCTGGAACTTCCCCTGGCTGAGAACTTCACCTTCGAGTCCCCCCGCCATACCTACCCCGGCCAGGAGCGGTATGGAGGTGTGGGGGGATGGTGTGACTACACCTTCGGCGCCCATGCGGCGGAGGTGGCTGTGGACCTCGATACAGGTGAGGTCAGGGTGCTTAAGCTGACGGCCTGCCATGATGTCGGGAGGGCCGTCAACCCCCTTAACGTGGAAGGTCAGATAGAGGGGGGCGCGGCCATGGCCCTCGGCTACGCCCTTCAGGAGGAAGTGCTTGTGGAGGAGGGGAGAATCCTCACCCCCTCCCTCGCCGAATACCTCCTTCCCACCTCACTCGATGTCCCTGCCATAGAGTCCATAATTCTTGAATCAGGGGAAGGCCTCGGGCCCTTCGGCTCCAGGGGGATAGGGGAGCCCTCCTGCGTCGTGGCCTCCGGCGCCATAGCGAATGCCCTCCGGGATGCCATAGGCGTTGCTGTGAAGGAGCTTCCCATAACGCCCGAGAGGGTGCTCCGCGCCCTGGGTCGGCTCTAGCGGGGAGGGGTTCCCCTGCCGGGTCTCTCTCTAAGGCATGAACCTCCCCCCAGCGACATCAATGACCACGCCGGTGATGTAGCTCGCGGCCGGTGAGGCCAGGAAGAGGATGGCGGCTGCAGTATCCGCAGGCTCGCCGACCCGCCTGAGGGGTGCAGTCTCTTCGATCCTTCTGTAGACCTCCGGGCCGCGGACCTTATCGACCCGCGGGGACCTCGTTGTTCCAGGGGCGACAGCGTTGACCGTAATGCCGTGAGGCCCGAGTTCCAGGGCGAGGTTCTTCGTCAGGCCCAGTATGCCGGCCTTGGCCGCGGCGTAATGTACGGGAGAGGGCTGCACCGCCGAGCGGCCGGCGAGGGAGGAGACGCTCACTATCCGGCCCATCTTCTGCTCCATCATGTGCGGGACGATGGCCTTACAGCAGAGGAAAACGCTGTTCAAGTTGAGTTTGATTATTTCGTCCCATTCCTCCTCGCTCGTTTCCAGGAGGGTGCTGCCGCCGAACCAGCCGCCCGCGTTGTTGACCATGATATCGACCCGGCCATATCGGGCCATGACCTCAGTCACCATGGCTTTCACCTGGGAGCTATCCCTCACGTCGCTCTTTGAGTAGAGGGCGCTGCAGCCCTCATCGGCCAGGCGCCGGGCCTCGGCGTTTCCCCTCTCTTCGTCGATATCGGCGATCACGGTATGGGCCCCCGCCCTTGCAAAGCTCTCCGCCGTCGAAAGACCGATCCCAGCGGCACCGCCAGTCACGATGGCTACCTGTCCTTTGAAGTCATACGCGTCGGTCATCCCCTAACCTCCTGCTGATGCGAAGTCTCCACCCTCTATACCGACTCTTTAACTATCCCGCCCGTTTAATGTGCCCTTCAAGAGATGTCCTGCTCCAAATGAAAGCTGCCGCGGGCCGCTCTAAAAGGAACTCGCTTTGTCAGGACTCCTCAGATGGCGACGCGCAGCAAAAGATGCGTTCTTCAGAGGCCGAAGGCCTTGGCCTCCTCTTGGGTGATCTTATAGACCTTGCCCTGGAAACCTCGGAGGGTGTACCCGCCGAAGGCTTCGTCGAGGAAGGGGTCTTTGTTCGGGGTGAGGGTGTTGGCATTGGAGCGGAAGGAGCCGTAGAGGTGAGGAGCAGTGCCATCTTCCTCGGGGAACCACCACCCGTGCTCGACATGAACAACCCTTGGGTCTATGCCTTCGAATAGCTTGGCCCTCTGGGCGCACTTCCCCCGCGGGGTTTCGATGCAGACCCAATCCCCTTCGGATATGCCCAGTCCCGCGGCGACCTTCGGGTGTATCTGGGTCTGGGGGTCCGGGTAGAGCTGCCGGAGAGTGGGCACCATCCTCTGCTGTGAGTGGAAGAAATTGGGCAGCCTGCCGCCGGTGATGATGATGTAGGGGTATTCTTTCGCAACCTCGGGTGTGCTGTAAGGGCTCTCGGGCGGCTCTAAGTAGCAGGGGAGGGGGTCGTAGCCGTTCATCCGCCACACCGTGCTGAAGACCTCCGCCTTGCCCGTCGTGGTCGGGAACCCTCCCCCCTTGCGGTAGTAGTCCCCCTCGTGCTTGCGGTAGACGAGCCTGTCGAAGGCACCCCCAGCGGACTTCACCTCCTCCCAGGACATTCCGGCCTCTCTCAGTCGCTCCTCGTAGAAATCCACAACAGTCCTCCAGGGCCAGTGCCGGTCCATGCCCATCCGCCTGAGGATGTCCCCGCAAACCTCGAACTCGTCGCGCACCTCCCCGAGAGGCTCGACCGCCTTGACGCAGCGCACATTGCCGTAAGGGTTGTATCCCTGGGTCTCCATCAGGCGGTCCTTCTCGAAATGCGTCGGAGCCGGGAGCACGATGTCGGCGAGCTGGATGGAGGGATTCATGAATAGGTCGCAACCGAGATGGAATTCCACCTTCATCAGCGCCTCGAAGACCTCTTTGGAATTGCTCCAGGTCATAATGGGGTTCCCGCCGATATCGACCCATGCCTTGACGGGGTAGGGCTCGCCCGTGAGGATGGCCCGAAGGACTGCGGGGTTGTTGGCGTATTTTCTGGCAAAGGTTCCGACGCAGAGCTTGAAGCGCCCCGCGCCGAGCTGCTTCTCGTAGGCTTCCTCGGGAAGGCTCTTGGCAAAGCGGTCGGTGAAGGTGCGGCACCCCAAGTGGACGGGCGCTGGGTGCATGTTCCCCCCAGGCACATCCACGTTGCCCGTGACGCACTCGAGGATGGCGCAGGCCCTACCGTTCTGGTGAGCCGACACCGAGTGGTCGAGGCCGACCCCCCATGCCAGGGCCGCGGGCTTCGTCCTGGCGTAAAGACGCGCCGCCTTCACTATGTCCTCGGCCCTGACCCAGGATATCTCCGCCGCCTTTCCGGGGGGGTACTCGGCGCACCGCTCCCTGAGGAGCTGCCAGGCTGGCCTGCACTCAGAGCCAGAGACCTCGTAAGACCCGTAGATAGCAGTCCGGACACCCGGCGAATCAGCGGGGAGGGCTCTACCAATTCCCTCGTCCCAGATGAGGTAGTCACCTTCCACATCTCTGAGCAGGTCGTTGGAGGAGACGTCGACGAGGAAGGGCCCATTGGACCATTTCTCGATGAAATCCCTGTCGAAGAGGTTCTCTTCGATCATGACGTGCATCATGCTCAGCGCGACGGGCACATCCGTCCCCGGGCGAACCTGCAGCCACACGTCCGCCTTGGACGCGTAGTAGGTCTTCCTGGGGTCAACCACTATCAGCTTCGCGCCCTTATTGAGGTGCTCGTCCACCTTGAAGCCGAGGATGGAGTTGTGGTTCGAGAAATCGGGCTGGTCTCCCCAGAGCAATATGCATTTGGGCTCGCCTATGTAGTCCGGTGTGTAGTAGTTGCCGAGGGTGGCGTTGGAGCCGTACCGTCTCGGCATCATGCACTGGGCCCTGCCCGAGCCCGTTCGGTTGGAGGTGCCCAGGTTCAAGAGGAAGAGGTCCACGATCCAGGCCACCTCGTCCGCCTTCGTGCCGTCGCCGCCCGTGATGGCCAGTGGGCCGTAGTTATCGATGATCCTCTTGAGCTCAGAGGCGCAGTAGTCTATGGCCTCATCCCAGCCGATGCGCTCCCATTTGCCCTCGCCGCGCTGCCCCTTCCTCTTGAGCGGGTAGAGCAACCGGTCCTCGTGATAGAGGAGTTCCAGGCCGGCCTGGCCTTTGGAGCAGATGACCCCGCGGTTGTTGGGATGGTCCTTGTCACCCTCTACCTTTACCGCCTTGCCGTCCTTGACATGGACCAGGATCCCACAGCCGCCGTGACAAAAGAAGCATCCAGACCTCACAATCTTGGTACCGCCCTCTGAGCTCATCCCAGGTGCTCCCCTGTGTCTTTTTGGGTCGGGTGGGCCTCAAGCTATGGTTTAGCTGAAGCGTGATAAGAAATTGCCCTCTTCGGCGGGGCATTGCCCCGGAGCGCATATAGGGCTCAAATCATTCCCGCGGACCCACTTGCCATCGGGCTTAAGAATACCCGCGCAAGCGGCTGGTGTCCATAGGGATTATCCCCGACCGTTCCGGCCGGGAGGCAGCCCCTGTTTGACAAAGTCCAGTGAAAACTGATATGAAAGAAGGGCTTGTGCAGGGTTTCATCAGGTCAGATACATCGATTGGGCGTGAAAAGGAGCCACGGGCACCATGCAGAAAATGATAGCCATCTATCCTGAAAAGTGCACTGCGTGCAGGTGCTGCGAGCTCGCGTGCTCCAGGGTGAAGGCAGCCTATCTTAACCCCCTGGAATCCCATGTGCGGGTCCACATCTTTTTCGATGAAGCGGTCTATTTCCCTCTGATGTGCAGGCAGTGCGAGGATGCTCCCTGCATGGAGGTATGCCCCTCAGGCGCCATCTCTCGCGATGAGGAGCCTGGCCTTGTGAGGGTATCGGCGGATAAGTGTATAGGATGTAAGATGTGCATGGTGGCGTGTCCTTTCGGGTTGATGAACTTCAGCGCCGCGGAGCGCCACGCCGTCAAATGCGACCTTTGCGACGGGGACCCCGAGTGCGCGAAGTTCTGCATCCCCGGGGCCATTGAATACCGCCCGATGGATACGGCGACGGTGACGAGGATGCGGGATTTCGCGAGCAAGTTGAAGAATCTCGCGGTGAGTGGGCAGGTCCAGAGCCTGTAGCCGGGTGAGGTTCCTCATTTCCCCTCCTCGCGCCTAGGGTGCGGAGGCCCCTTTCGGCTTTTCCTGAAGATATGATATGTCCATGATTTCCCCTCGCGGCTTGCTTAAGCCTACCCCTCCTAAGAGATTTGTGTCGTCTTTCAGGGATTTTCCGGATATTATGTAAAACTCTCCCTATTCTGCTACAAATCTGCTAGAATGCTTCGAACTTAGATGCGTATGCACCCCAGTGATTCGAGCCCACGGATAAACTGGACTATTCTCGCCTGAGTTATTTATTCTTAAGCGTCAAGTTAGCAAGAAAGACACCGGCTTCAAGACATCAACAGACCCAATCAATGAGTTGCACGTATTGCCAGGCGTGCGGGGCGCGTTGTTATTCGTTTGATGAGTAACGAAGAACCTGAAAAGGCGTTCGACAGGTTGGATGCGTTTGTAGAGAGGGGCTGAGATATGGACATAGCTCAATGAAAAAGCGAGGAGGAAGCCATGAACTATAACCTGCTGGATGAAGAGTGGATTCCGGTTCTATGGAAAGACGGTAATACCAGCCGCGTAGGCATTATTGAGGCGCTCACGCAAGCAGGCCGGATTCGTCAAATCGCGGCCAGCAATCCCATGGATCGTATCGCGATCCTGCGTTTCCTGCTCGCGCTGCTTTATTGGTGCAAGGGAAACCCGCCGGGCAAGATTCCAGACGACTCCTTTCCATCGGATTGGTTCAAGAAACTCGATGACAACAAAGACTGTTTCAACCTTCTGGGGGGTGGAAAGAGGTTCTATCAAGATCGTAACGCAAAACGCACCCGAGCGGCTACGGATTTGATTCAAGAGATACCTACTGGCAACAACTTCTGGCATTTCAGACATTCAACAGATAAGAAAGACGGGCTCTGTCCTGCTTGCTGCGCCATGGGGTTGTTGCGGTTGCCGCTATTCTCTGTGAGTGGCCTTAGTGGCCCGGGAGAGCCTAACCTGATGGCCGGGATCAATGGCGTTCCACCGGTGTATGTTGTGCCTTGGGGTAATTCGCTGTTTGAAACACTCTTAGCTAACTGGGCGACATGCACGAACATCGGAGAACCTTCATGGGTTCAGGCCGGCATCAGCCAAAATGATGACGTTCCTCCCTTAACTGGCTTGACGCTTCTGCCCAGGCGAGTCTTGTTACATGACCCGGTCGAAGAATCGGCTGCATGTATCAGCTGTGGCGAGAAAACCGCGGTTATTCTGACCTGTGAGTTTCAGACGGCTGGCAAACAGGAGAATGATAAGTGGAACGACCCCCATGTGGTCTATTTAACCGCGACACCACGAAAAGCCGTGAAAGCAGCGGACTTAACGACAGCGGGCAAGTTCAGAATGGATCGCCCATGGCCCGATCTGCTTACTCGCATAGTCGAAACGGGCAAACAAACAACGCTACTTGTTGTCGGGTTTGCAACTAACAAGGCAAAGAACGTTGATGTGTGGGAGCGAATCATTGATACGCCGACGGAATTAATCCCGGAGAGGGCGGTACCTTTGATAAAGAAATGGCAGGTAGAGGGAAAACAGTTGGAGAAACAATTGAAGAAACAAATAAGGTCGAAGATTGAGGGGCCTGCCATTATCACCTTTATCCGCCCCCATGTCGAAGGCAGAGTCTCCGCGAAGGCGGGTGAGTTGATTGCAGGAGGTGAAGACGCATGGGAACAGGCGGCCAGCGAATATAGGCCGATGATGGCCGCCATCGCCAAATCGCTTTCGCCGGGGTTCACGACGGCGGCGGTTCAACGGCGAAGGCAGATTGCCCGCTTAATGCCGCACATGCGGCAAACAGATGCGGTAAAGAAGCATTACCGGAAGGAGGGAGGGCACAAGTGACCGCAACGGAACAGTATATTAAAGTCCTTACAGATCTAAAGACCGGTGAACTCGGGTTGTTGCGGACGCACGCGGGGCAAGGACTCGATGAATCGGTCGACGGGTTCGACCTGTTCGCAGGCCTCTGGTGGCCGCTGCGAGCGAATAACCAGCGGGCGCCACGCCGCAAGGTCGCATGGCTTATTGTCAAGCTTTACGCTTTCCGGCAGATTCCGCATTCCCCCGGCGAGACTCTCGGTTGTCAACTCAGACGGTGTCAGCCTGTCAAGGACCCAGAGAAAAAACGTTTCGCGCAAAGGTTCGACCGGATGCTTATACTTCCACTCGACAAGATCGAACCTGCCCTGCAATGGGGGCTTGACCTGCTCGCCTCAAAAGACCTGAAACTCGACTGGGTAAGACTGACGGATGATCTTTCCATCTGGGAACGCGAATCCACGCGGCTCAAGTGGGCGGAGGAATTTTTAAGAACCATGGAAGGAGGACAGCCATGCTGATCGAGATTCACGCTATTCAAAACCACAGCCCGGCCAACCTGAACCGGGACGACCTGGGCGCACCCAAGACCTGTTATTTCGGCGGGGTCCTGCGATCTCGCATCTCCAGCCAGTGCATCAAGCGTAGCATCCGCACGAGCGATGAGTTCGAGCAGCTGCGCGGCGGAATTCGCACACGGCAATTAGCGAAGTTAATCTCCGAGAAGCTTACAGGCAAGAGCGATGTGAAGAAACGCGCAGTAAAGATTCTCGAAAAGTGTGGCATCAAGCCCAAGGGCGGGGATGATGACAGGAGCGACATGCTCGTTTACACGGCCCGCGAAGCGATTGAAGAGATGGCAAAGCTCCTGCAGGATGGTGAGGGAAAGACAGATGAGAAACTGGCAGAGCAGTTCGGAAAACTCATCAGCAAGAAAGTTGCCGTGCCGGACATGGCGCTCAGTGGCAGGATGCTTGAAACCGGTAAGATCAAAGATACGACTGTAGAAGCTTCTCTTCAGGTGGCGCACGCAATCTCCACTCACGAGGCCCGGCCTGAGGTTGATTATTACGTCGCCGCCGATGACATCCCCGGCGAAGATGCGGGCGCTGGCTATGTGGACGAGGCAATGTTTGCCTCGGCCTGCTTCTACAAGTATTTCTCCATCCACTGGGAGACGCTGGTCAAAAACCTGAAGAATAATAAGGAACTGGCCGCACATACCGTGGGTGCATTCTTCCGCGGTGCGGCGCTGGTCAACCCTACGGGTAAGCAGAACAGCTTCGCGGCCCACAATCTCCCTGATGGAATACTGGTAGAGATCAGAAATGCGCCCATCAGCTACGCCAACGCCTTTGCCAGACCGGTGACCCAGGGTGAACGAGACATCATATCGCAGAGCATCGCGCAACTTGGCCAATACATCCACGACATAGACACTGGATACGGAAAGCCACCGAGGCGGTTCTGGTTCTCGCCCAATCTCCGCTATCCCTTGAGCGTTATGGAGGATAAAAAGGAAAGAGCTCTTGCCGAAAATAACATCAAATCGCTCGATGAATTGATCCCTGCCGTGGTCGAGGCCATCGGCTACAAATGGGAGGAGGTTAAGAAGGTCGTAGTAAACCCGGAGGTAGCCTCATGAGCGCCAATACCCTGTTTCTCCGCCTCGAAGCCCCCTTGCAGGCATGGGGCGATCAGCAGTCCAAGTTTGTCGTCCGGCGGACGGCCGAGGCCCCCACTAAATCGGGAATTATAGGGATGCTCTGCGCGGCACTGGGCGTTTCCCGTCCAGAGGCCAGCGAAGAGTGGATTCCGAATCTCGGAGCCCTCCGCATGGGCGTCCGCATCGACTCACCGGGCGTCCGCTGGTGGGATTATCACACGGTCGGCGCAGGAATGCAGATGCGCATTGCCGAAGGTGAGGGAAAACCCAAACCCGGCGCGATGCTCACCCGGCGCGAGTATCTCTGCGACGCCTCCTTTCTCGTCGCCCTTCAGGGCGAATCGGCCTTGATTGCCGAACTGGAGGCCGCAATGAAAGCGCCAAAATGGGCGCTTTACCTCGGCAGAAAGTCTTGCCCGCCGTCACGACCGATATTGGAGTGTCCAGTTGGTGACTTTCCCGATCTGCTTTCAGCGCTTAAAGCAGTTCCCTGGCGTCGTCGGCTTAAAGGAGATTCTCCGCAGAAAACCGTGGATTGCCTGCTCGACTGGGAGCCGACGCCTGAACAGCCCGAGGCTCCCGATGATGCGCTCATCTGGTATGACCTGCCCCTGACATTCGATCCGCCCTCGCATCATCCACGATTTGTAATTAGGAAACCGTTAACAGTTGGCTCTGGATGTGATATCAACATTGCTGAGAAACCTGCTCAGACACCCACTCCAGCACCACCCCGAATCCGTACCGATTACGATAAGTCAACCTGGGGTAAGATCCGGGACAGTCGGCTTGATGAAGATAGACACCTGTGTGTTTTCTGTAAATCACCAGCAAGAACTGGTCAACATATCTCCTATCGCCTCGCCGGAAAAGAGCATAATTTAGAAGCACTTGGTGATGAGAAAATCATGAGAGAACATCTTGAGCATGTTCGCTCCCTCTGCCGCCTCTGCCACGACGCCGTGACGATGATCGAATACGGCCTCGGCATGGGCATGGACCGCATCAATCCCGAAGAGCCGCGCTGGCGCGACATGATCATCCGGAAGCGAGGCGAGATCATCAAGTTCCGCTCGTTGGAAACACGCCGCCGCAAGCTCGCTGCCGAGGAGGTGGAGTAATGTACCTGTCGTATCTCTTGATTGACGTGGGCGACAACCCCGACCGCCACCGGCCAGGGCGCTTATGGCTCAGGAACCTCTATCATGTCCACCAGCGCCTCTGTATGGCGTTTCCTTCTGCATCCCGAAAATCCGATGATGCAGACTTTTTGAAACCCTTCAAACCGGAGGACTTTGGTAACGGTCAAGTCCATGTAACACGCGCCGCGGAGTCCGGCTTTCTCTTTCGCATCGACCCGCAACCCGGCAGCCGGGCAGTGATTCTCGTACAGTCTGCCATAGAGCCCGACTGGGATTATGCATTCCACAACGCCGGTTATCTTCTGGAGGCTCCCACGGAGGTGAAATCATTCGACCCCAGTTTTGCAAAAGGACAGCGCCTTCGGTTCCGCCTCGTGGCGAACCCGACACGCAAGATAGATACGAAAAGCGGACCGGATGGACACCGGCGTCACGGAAAGCGCGTTCCTGTTAGGACCGACCATCTCTATGAATGGCTCGCTCGCCGGGCTGAACCGGCGGGGTTTTCCATTGTCAGGGATTCCACCACCGTTCAGCCAGGATATATCTATGTGAGCAAGACCCGGGACGGCAAGGGGCATCGTCTGCGCTCTGTCCGTTACGAAGGCATTCTCGAAGTCACGGACCCTGCCTGTTTTAAGGAAACTATTTTCCGCGGCATCGGGCCAGGCAAAGCCTTCGGTTTCGGCCTTCTCTCTGTTGCGCCCGTCCGCCCCTCTCTGGAGGAGCGATGAGAATTCGAGACCTGCACGTTCTGCCCAAGTTCAGCGACGGGTGGAGCTATCTCTATGTAGAGCATTGTCGTATCGACCAGGAAGCCCGGGCCATTGCCATCCATGATGAAGCTGGCAGGGTGCCCGTCCCTTGCGCCAATCTGGCTCTGCTAATGTTGGGGCCCGGCGTCTCGATCACCCACGCCGCAATCTCGGTTCTGGCGGACCACGGGTGCCTTGTAGCCTGGTGTGGGGAAGAGGGGGTACGGTTTTACGCGGTGGGCATGGGCGAGACTCGAAGCGCGTCGAACTTCCTGCATCAGGCGCGGATGTGGGCGCACGCGGATCTCCGCATGCAAGTAGTGCGCCGCCTCTACCAGTTGCGGTTTTCCGAGAAGTTCGATCCGTATTTGACTCTCCGTCAAATCCGCGGGATGGAAGGGATACGTGTTCGGGAGGCATACGCCAGGGCCGCTCGGGAGACCGGTGTGCCATGGTTGGGCCGAAGCTACAGCCGGGACAAGTGGAGCAGCGCGGACCCTGTGAACCGGGCCTTGTCGGCCGCCAACTCGTGCCTGTATGGTATCTGCCATGCGGCAATTGTGTCAGCGGGCTTCTCGCCCGCCCTCGGGTTTATCCACACCGGGAAGATGCTGTCGTTCGTGTATGACGTCGCCGACCTTTACAAGACGGAGGTTACAATCCCGGTGGCATTTTGCGCGGCAGTCCAAGGGCAAGACGGACTGGAGCGACGGGTGCGTGTGACGTGCCGTGACGAATTTGTATCGACACGACTCCTGGAGAGGATCATTCCGGATGTCCAGACGGCGTTGATGTTGTCAAAGCGAGGGACTGCCGGCGACAGTAGACCTTTCGACCGGGATGCCGCCGCCCCGGGCTGGTTGTGGGACCCGGAGGAGGGAAAGGTGGAAGGCGGGCGCATCCATCCGCTGGAAGCGGACGAGACGGAGGCCGACGATGGTGGTTCTGATACTTGAGCGTGTGCCGCAGGGATTGCGAGGCGAGTTGACACGGTGGTTTCTGGAACCAAAGGCTGGCGTATTTGTGGGGCGGGTTTCTGCCATGGTGCGGGACCGCCTCTGGGAGAAGGCGTGCGGGCAGGCAAGGGAAGGCGGTTGTGTGATGGTCCATACGAGCGACAATGAACAGGGGTTTCGGATCCGCAGTATGGGACGAACGGCGCGGTCGGTCGAAGACTTCGAAGGGCTTTTTCTCGTCCGAATGCCGTAAAATCAGGCTTTTTTCCAGTATTGTCCCCACGCGCGTGGGGGTGAACCGGAGTTAGAACATGGCGAAAACCAGAGAGCCGAATTGTCCCCACGCGCGTGGGGGTGAACCGTTGGCTCCGCCGCCGGCCTCCTCGTATGTGACATTGTCCCCACGCGCGTGGGGGTGAACCGTCGCTCGTGGGGGTGAAGGTCCTCGAGGAGCCATTGTCCCCACGCGCGTGGGGGTGAACCGTAGACTTCAGCGACAGTGCCATGACGCCCCCGATTGTCCCCACGCGCGTGGGGGTGAACCGGTCGGAGCGCTCCGCACAGAGCTCGCCGCCCAATTGTCCCCACGCGCGTGGGGGTGAACCGACCAGTTCGTTCAGGAGCTCCTCCGTCTCAACATTGTCCCCACGCGCGTGGGGGTGAACCGCGGAGGCCCGAAACCTCGCCACGCTGGACTGCATTGTCCCCACGCGCGTGGGGGTGAACCGGTATCGGCGCGGCCCAGAGAGGCCCGTCGGCAATTGTCCCCACGCGCGTGGGGGTGAACCGAGGGTTGCTGTAAACACTAAAATGACTACACCATTGTCCCCACGCGCGTGGGGGTGAACCGGAACGAGATGAGCGCGGCGAGTTGCCCGAACCCATTGTCCCCACGCGCGTGGGGGTGAACCGAGGCATACGAGTTGTTCCTCTATCGTTCCTTGATTGTCCCCACGCGCGTGGGGGTGAACCGGCGAGGCGAAAGTGGCTAGAAGACCAAGCGCCATTGTCCCCACGCGCGTGGGGGTGAACCGCATGCTGGATAATTTCAGCAACGATGCGAACAATTGTCCCCACGCGCGTGGGGGTGAACCGAGGGTATCTCGAGGAGTGGATGGCGTCTCTTTATTGTCCCCACGCGCGTGGGGGTGAACCGAATGAGGTTTGATTGATAGGCCATCCATGTAAATTGTCCCCACGCGCGTGGGGGTGAACCGAGGGTATCTCGAGGAGTGGATGGCGTCTCTTTATTGTCCCCACGCGCGTGGGGGTGAACCGAGTACTAGTTGAAAGGAGGTCCAGCGTTTCAGATTGTCCCCACGCGCGTGGGGGTGAACCGTGACCATGCGGTACGCCCACCACTATCCCGGAAGCCTAAGGGCGAGCGTGGAAGTTTTGGACGTCTGTTACAAATCTGCTACATTAGGCGCCATGGGGATTGCAGGGAGGACAGAAAATCCTTTAAAATCAAGGATGCCGGGGTGGCGGAAAGGCAGACGCAGGGGACTTAAAATCCCCTGGGCTCACAGCCCGTGAGGGTTCGATTCCCTCCCCCGGCACCATGGTTTTTCAAGGGGCTGAGGTCGTAAGCCCCTTTATTTTTTGCGCTTAGGGCAGTTGCCCTTTTCTTACGCTAGGGATGCTGAAGTAGCTGGAAGGAGGTGGAGGGAGGGGAAAAGAGGCGGACGATCCGGCACAAAATCCGGCACAGTAAAATCATGCCCCGCAGAGGGGTACGGGTGGGGCCGGAACCGACTTGCCGTTCCTGTGTATATCTGCTCTCACCAATTTGAGGGGTACCCCAAGGCTTCCGGGAGAACAGGCTCTTGACCAATGACCTAATTAACCTCAAGGAACGCTTCGGCTCTCGCTACAAAATCGCCTGGAGCGAGGAGGTCAAGGATGAGGCCAGGCAGCCCATGAATCAAATCATCCCGGCCAAGAGAGGACATTTCTACCCCTTCAGCGATAGCGAGGTGGGTTTCTTTTGCGAGTCGCATAGGCTAGCCACGAACCTTCTCAAGGAATTTCCCGAGGATGTTAGGGTGTTCGTGGACGCCGAGGACGCCGTTGAACTCCTCATCAAGGCTGATGCCTTTGAGAAGGTGGCAGACAGAGATGGGGCCAGGAAAAAAAGAAGAGTTAGTGAGCGGGAGCGCCAGAGGCTATCCGAGATGGGTAAAAATACCCGCTTCTTTGCGGCTATAAATGCGGCTTCAGGCTTCTAGAATCGAAGATTGACCCTCGGTGAGTACTTGGGTAGGGGTAGCAAGAAGAGGCATCATTATTTAGCCTTTAACGGTGGGCGGAGGGCTTGCGAGGGGGAGGGTGGGGACGCCGTTATTTCAATCGAATGATTCAAGCGGGAAGGGTGGCGAGGGTTTTGTCTCACATGGGAGACATTCCCTCTACCGAGAGTCAGGTACGGGAGCTGGTCCAGCTAACCAAAGCAGTTGAGGCGGAGGCGCAAAAACCTCCATGGGCACGCGGGCAGGGTGGCATTATGGTATGATTCCTTGAGCCCATGAACCTTGAAAAACAAAAGGGTCCAAAAACGAAAAGGACGTCGCTCTGTCCGATGCCCAAAATCTGGCTTAGAAGATGGTAATTGAGGAGGGAGCCGTTCTCAAGAAAGGGCTAGGCCTCCCGCACCGATTCCTTCCCACAATACTCCTGTAGGCTCTCATTGAGAAACTTGAAATCCGCTTTGCTGAGGGTGAAAAACCTGATGCTAAAATCGTAAAGGGAAAAAACGTGTCAATAGGCCCATCTTGCGAATCAAGGGGCTCTTAAAGCTGTAGTCTTTGAAAATACAAGGGTTTAGGGTATCACACTAAAATCTTATCCACGTCATCTCTTTTTCTAGACCTTTTTCCAAAATAGTTTCTTTCCCCCTTATAGGGCTTTTCTTGTCCCTATAGGATTGGCAAAAAAGCAGCTTTTCTTGGGCGCGAATAAATACTTGGGCGCAATCTCAAAGCTCTCGAGACCAAAAGCCAACCCTCCTCTCAATCCCTACAGTATGGAAAGAGAGGTCTATCCACATCCAGGCGCGGCCAATGTAACTTATTGATTGTTTTGCCATTATACATCAGGAAAAGCTGAATAGCGTAATCTGTCAATATCACGATGACAGCACCTGTCCTCGAAATGCGCCCTTTTGGGCAAAATGCGCGCCATAAGGGCTCCGCTTAAAATTCTAAAAAGACTTGACAAATTAAATAAAATCTGATAAAAATTGTAAAAAGTTGTAAATCGTCCAAAGCACATTAGCTAATGTCTAGTGAAATTATGACCATCCGTCAACTCGCAGCTTACCTGCAGATGAGTCCCACTACCATCTACCATCTCGTCAACAAAGGAGAGTTGCCAGGTAGGAAGATAGGTGGGCAGTGGAGATTCATAAAAACCGAGATTGACAATTGGATTGCTGGCAGCCGCTCCTCCTTTCCACTGGACATTCTCGTAGTAGAGGACGAGGAACCCGTGTGTGAGCTTTTTGTGAAATCCTTGGTCCCCAGAGGGCACAGAGTGGTCACGGCCCGCAGCGGCGAAGATGCCCTTCGACTGCTCCAATTCAAGCCTTTCGACCTCGTGTTCTTGGACCTCTTGCTACCGGGTGCGAGCGGGATTGAGATCCACCAAGAGCTCTCTCAGCTACCCCGCCCTCCCGAGGTTATCGTCATAACCTCCTTCACTTCTAGCCATCTGCTTGTAAAAGCTCTTGAGCTCGGCCTTCTCTCGGTTATTAAGAAGCCCTTCCGTATTGAGACAATCCTCCGGGCAGTCGAGAAGGTGGCACATGCAAGAGCAAGCGCTATCAAGTCTGCTGAGAAATGAGAGAGAAGGAAGGCCCTTCTTCCTAACTTGGCTGCTCCTGATACCTGAAAACGCTTACTCATTTTCATTTAATCGTTTTTATTTCCGGCTGGGAGGGATGCCCTCGCATTCATGCATGGCATTTAGTCTCCCGTCGGCAAGGGAGGTTAAAGGCCAATGGGAGTTCAGCCGAAGATCGTTGTAACAGATCATCGATTCGGGGAGATACGATATGAAGAAGAAATCCTACGGCCCCTAGCACCAAAACTTGTTCTCGGGACATGTGAGAATGAGGAGCAGCTTATCGATCTAACTCAGGATGCAGACGCAGTACTTAATTCTGCGATTCCGATCGGCGGCAATATTATCGAGCAGATGAAGAGGTGTAAGGTCATCGCATATTACGGCACTGGAACCGACAGTATTGACATAACCGCTGCCACGGAAAGAGGAATCTATGTCACCAACGTTAGTGATTATTGCTCGCACGAGGTCGCAGAGCATACCATGGCCTTTATCCTTGCCCTTGCACGCAAGTTGTTGGTGTTCGACCCATCAGTGCGCGGGGGGAAGTGGCGCGAGGCCCTACCCCAGCCGATCCGTAGCCTGAAAGAGATGAAGCTTGGGCTCTATGGCTATGGGAAAATAGCCCAGGCAGTCGCGGAAAAAGCGGCAGGAATGGGTCTAGAGATTTTAGTGTGCTCCCGCCGACAAGTTCGTCCAACACCGCGAGTGAAGGGTGTTAGCTTTGAAAAGCTTGTTATGGAATCGGACTTTCTGAGTGTTCATACCGCCCTCACCCCTGAGACCCGGTGTCGGTTTGGGGAGCGAGAATTCCATATGATGAAGCCTGGGGCCTTCTTCATCAACACCGCCAGAGGTGGGCTAGTGGATGAGGAGGCGCTGGCCAAAGCACTCAGTGAGGGCTGGATTGCGGGGGCTGCGCTCGATGTCTTGACCCTAGAACCCCCAGAACCTAGCAATAGGCTGCTGAAACTCAACTCCGTCATTCTCACGCCACATGTGGGGTGGTTCTCAGTAGATTCAAATCGTCGCTTGCGCGAGTCAGCGGCTCGGGAGGTATTGCGAGTCCTAAGCGGCCAGCAGCCCCTCTCGGCTGTTAATTTCAGTTCAATCGATCATTCAAGAGATCAAGTGGAAGAGAAGCCGCCTGAAGTAGCGGATAGGGCAATGGTGGAAATAAGCAGGCGGGTCGTATTTGCTGATTGGGCCAAGCGGCGTCGCATCCGGGTGGCCGAATTTATCGTGCGCTATCTCGAAGCAATGGGAGTGGAGAAGATATTTGGAGTGCCTGGAGGATCCATCAGCCCCCTTTATCGGGCCATCGACAACAGCAGAATTAAAGATATCCTTACAAAGCATGAGGCGGGCGCCGCATTTATGGCCGACGGCTATGCGCGGGTTAAGGGGAGACTAGGCGTATGCATGGCAACTACAGGCCCGGGCGCCACAAATCTACTCACCGGTGTTGCCTCTGCCTTTTCCGATTCCATCCCTCTCCTCGTCCTGACAGGCCAGGTTTCCACAGAGTATTTCGGAAAAGGAGCCTCGCAGGAGGCCTCGCCCGAGGGGGCGGACATTGTCCAGATGTACAAGCAAGTGACTCGTTACAGCGGGCTGGTGTTTAAGGCGAGCAAAGCCCCGGAGCTGATTCGTAAGGCCCTGAGGCATGCATTGTACGGCCGCACAGGGCCTGCACACCTGGCATTACCATGTGATGTGCTTCTCGAGGAGATAGAAGACTTGCCCGAATTCTCTCGGCGCCCAGGGCCGCTCCCTGCAACATTCGACCGGGAGGCCATCCGCGCCGCCGCCACATGGCTGCTCCGGGCCAAGCGGCCAGCAATGCTCCTCGGGCATGGCTGCGTGCTAGCCGACGCCTGCGATGAGGCACGCCGGCTTGCCGAGTCGCTGCGCGTCCCTGTGGCAACGACGCCCAAGGCAAAGGGCGCAATCCCAGAGGACCACCTCCTCTCTATGGGGTGTCTTGGTTTCTCAGGGTCGCCCTTGGCGGAATGGTATCTACTCTCTGGTGAGGTGGATGTGCTATTGGCCGTTGGGACATCCTTCAACGAATGGGCATCACGCGGTTGGAAGAAGGAGTTGGCACCCACGCATGCCCTTCTCCATGTTGATATCGACCCACATGAAGTCGGAAAGAATTATCCCGTCACGGTTCTGCTATGTGGCAATGCTAAGACTGTCCTGACGGAGCTCTTCTTTGAGATTCAGCGCCAACGCAATTGGCTGGAGCCTCACAGTAATGGACGCTTCGAAGAGCTAACAGAGGCGAGAGCGCGTGTGGGCATGGTTCGGGACCCCGGTGCCATGGAGTCCAATGCAGTCCCGTTGAAACCCCAACGACTCATGGCGGACCTACGCGCCAGTCTCCCGCCCGAAGCCATGGTTTTCGTGGACGGTGGTGCTAACCGGGCCTGGGCGACTCATTACTTCCAAGCCCTTTCTCCCCGGACGTTCTTTTCTGCCACAGGCATGGCATCCATGGGATATGGGGTAGCTGCTGCCATCGGGGCAAAGTTCGCGGCTCCTGAGCGAATCGTGGTAGCCATCGTGGGGGACGGTGGCTTTTTAATGAATGGGATGGAGGTGGCCACGGCGGTCGCTCACGGCAAGCAGGTAATCTGGGTTGTTTTGAACGACGGCCAGCTGGGCATGATCTACCATGGTCGCCGGATGCTTGGCTACCCGACCATTTCCAGCCGCTATCCAAAGTGCGATCTGGCGAAGGTGGCGGAAGGGCTGGGTGCCCGCGGCATCCACATCCGAGAACCAGGGGAGATTAACCCGAAATTGATCCGGGACATCGTCGAGGCGGGATATCCGACGGTACTCGATGTGCAAGTGGACCCTGAAGAGGCGCCTCCGATCGGTGCACGTGTTTCCTCGCTGAAGCATGGATTCGCTGAGGCGCCTGTGGAGGTGATGCAGCATGTCAAGGCTTAGCTGGTGGTTCCTGAAGCATCTTACTATTATTATTCTCGCAGTCTCTTCTGCTGGACAGGCAGCGGCGACATCTCCTGGAAAAACCTTGAACATTGCCGATATGACGGCACCTCCGCCCACCCTTGATCCCTATAAAGTCTATGGAACGCAGGCTCAGTCGTTTTACAGGCAAATCTTTGGCAACCTAATCGAGCGCGATGAGGCAGGCCGGCTTATCCCGGCCCTGGCAGAACGTTGGCAGTATCTGGGCAAGAATATATGGCGTTTGAAAATTCGCCGCAATGTGTTCTTCCAAGATGGAAGGCGCCTTTCGAGTCGCGACCTAAAATTTTCCCTCGAGCGCCTCATCAGCCCTAGCTCCGTACGTTCTCGACGAAGAGACTTTTCTTTCATCGCCCGAGTTGAGGCCTTGAACGAGAACATAGTAGATATACATACCAAAGGGCCAGCGCCCACCCTCCCAGCTCGACTGGCCCAGTTCAGCATGGTCCTTCCGGAGGAAAGACTCCGCCGACAGGGTGAGGCGGCTTTCTTCAAGGATCCTATAGGAGCAGGACCTTTCCGCTTGATCAAACTGGATCAAGAAAAAGCAATCTTCCAAAGACACGATCGGTACTACCGCGGGAGGCCACAGGTGGAGAAGGTGGTTTTCCATTTTATTAAGGACCCTCAGCGCCGCACAAAAATGCTTTACAGAGGAAAACTTGACCTATTGACGAATGTGCGGCCCGCATTGACGAGGGAGATCGCGGCCTATCCACATGTTGCAATAGTCAAAAAGCCTGCCCTTCAGTTCACTTATGTTGTCTTCGATACCCTTGCTCCAGGTCCTCTTCGCGATCCTCGAGTGCGCAGGGCACTTGCTCACTGGACTGACGTACCCAGTCTGATTCGCTATGTGGCGCACGGGAATGGAAGAGCTGTTGCAACCTTCGTAATGCCCCAAGAGTTCGGGTTCAATGGCAACCTGAAACCCTACACTTTCGACCCAGAGCGCGCTAAGAAGCTTTTGCAAGAAGCAGGTTACGCGAACGGCTTCACTTTGCCATCGCTCGCAAGCGATGAAGTGGAACCACTGGTGAGGGCCGTCGCTAGTCAGTGGGGACGTCTTGGGGTGAAATTGAATATTCGGGTGGCACCGCGCTCAGAAGCCATCCGCTTGTGGACCAGGACCCAGGATTTCCGGACCTACTTTTTTGCACCCACCAATCTACTCCTTGATGCGAGTTATCATCTTAGGTCGAAGCTGGATCCGCAGCATCCGGTTAACAGATTTCATAACTCCGAGGCGACCGAACTCGTCCGTAGTATGGACCAGATAGGCGACACTGCGGAAAGAGAGCAGGTTCTCAAGCGGCTTCAGGAAATCGTCCACCATGAAGTCCCTGCCATCACATTCTATCAGCGGATTAATATCTATGCGGTGGCCGATAGAGTGAAGGGCTTTAGCGGTTATCCTGATACCATCTTGCGCCTCTATAAATTAAGGCTAATGTCTGATAGCGCCATCGGGAAGAATTTTGCGGAAGATAAAAGCCCATGAATATCATCTCCCGCTTTCGCTCGCTTTCTCTCACCGCAAAGCTATTCCTTTTGTTGCTCCCTTTGGCGACAGTTCCCTTCTTGGCTGTCATGGCGCAGTGGTATTTCATCACGCGCAGTGAGCTGGCAGAGGAGGCCAAGCGTGGGCTAGAAGCGCGATGGACGGTCGTGGAGCGGGAGCTCACTAGCTTCATCGGGAAGACCGAAACCAGGATTCAGGAGATATCAGAATCGCCTCTATTCGCTGATCTCTTTGGCTATTTAGAGTACGGCTTAAACGAAGAGGCAAGGAACGTCCAGGGCAAGATTGCAGAATACTTTATCGAGATATCAGCTCATGAGACGGTTTTTCGTCGCATCTGCGTTTCCTATAGTTCAGGTCTAAAGCAGCTAAGAGTAGTGCGGGGGGCATTGCAGCCCTCAGCCGAGCCCGTTGACAGCGATAAGTGTCCCCGCCCACAGGCCACCGATGGGTCAAGTATTATCACAGGCATCAAAGAGGCGGATGATGAGATCCAGCAAAGATTCTTACGCTTCACCATGCCATTACGGGACCGCTGGAGAGCGCCATGGGCCCAATTGACCTTTGATATCCCCTTTAGTGAGTTTTCCCTCCAACTTGCGAAGCTCCCCCTCCCTGATGAAGGTGCGGGCCTGATTATTGATGAGCGTGGGCGTGTCGTCGCATGTTCTCAGGGCGTGCGTCGAGACCGTACGGGAGACCTCTGCGCTAGTTTCACCTTACCCAACAAGTTTAGCGGGCGCGATATAGGTGAAGTATCAAAGGAGGCTCGTACAACGACCATTGACGGCCATGTAGTGGTTTCGCGGCGAATGCCCATGGAAGGTCTGGCATGGACTGCGGTCCTCCTCGTAACCACAGGGAGCTACGAAGCTCAGATGCGGCAGCTTGAATGGAGCAGTTTAATCGCGGGAACTATTTTCTTCATGGTTGCCGTCTGCGCGCTTTTACCGCTGAGCCGGCGCGCAACGGCTCCACTGCGGCGGCTCGAGGAGTTCACGCTTAAGATTGCTTCAGGGGATTTCCAGCAGAAATTGCCCTTTTTGGGCCGCGATGAGATCGGCCGCTTGGCAAGCGCTTTCAACGCGATGGCGCATTCTCTCACCACCCGCGATGCACGCCTCCGCAAGCAAGCCGCAAGCCTCGCTGCCAGGAATGAGGAGCTTACTGCTCTCAATAAGATAATGAGCAGAGCTACTATGAGCTTGAAACTCGACGAGCTCTTGCCGGGCCTCTTGGATCAAATTCTGTCCGTCATGAGCTTAAAGGCAGGAGCGATCAGGCTGGTAGATGAGGCGGAAGGAACCTTGCGTCTGGCAGCCCACAGGGGGCTTTCGAAGGAATATGAGAAAATGCCCGAAACTATCCGAATCGGAGAATCAATTACGGGAAAGGTCGCAGTGACGGGGGAGCCGGTTTTCATCGAGGATGCCCAAACCGACCCTGCTGCTGAGAAGCTACTTATGCGGGTTCATTCGGCTGAGCCGCTCCGATGTTTCGCCGCGGTCCCTATTGTCGCCCACGAGAAGATAATCGGTGTGCTCTCTTTGGGGGCCACCGGTGATCGCACCTTCCGGCAAACGGATCTTTCAAGCCTTCATTCTATTGGCCTCGGTATTGGAGCTTGTATTCAGAATGCTCGCCTCTACCAGGATCTGGATGCCGCCTATAAACGGCTCAGGACAATTCAGGATCACTTAATCCAGGTAGAGAAGCTTTCAGCCTTGGGTCAGCTCATCGCGGGAGTAGCTCATGAGATCAATAATCCTCTGACCGCCATTTTAGGCTTCTCGCAGCTCGTCCAGGCTAGGTTGACGAGCCCGGATCATGCGGAGGAAATCGAAATAATTATCACCCAGACAGAGCGATGCGCAAGAGTGGTAAAAAAGCTCCTTGCTTTTGCCCGAGAAACGGAGAAGCGTGAAGAGGAGCTAGACTTAGCTGAGGTCATGAAGGATGCACTCGATCCGGCCAAGTTGAGCCTTTCGCTCCATAACATCGAGGTTTCATACAATGCCCTGAAGGGTGAGTGCATCGTCCTGGGCGACCGTTACCAGCTTCAGCAAGTGTTCCTCAATATAATCACTAATGCTCAGGATGCAATGGAGGATCTAGAGCGCCCCCGGTTGCTCAAGGTTGATATCCGCTGTGAGGGCAGTGAGTGTGTTGTCAAAATTGCCGATAATGGCCACGGGATGGCGCCGGAGGTGCTAAGGAAAGTCTTTGACCCCTTCTATACAACAAAAGCCAGGGGTAAGGGGACAGGCTTAGGGCTCAGCCTTTCCTACGGTATTATCAAGGACCATGGCGGCGATATAGCAATTGAGAGTCAGACCGGCGCAGGGACGACGGTTAAGATTAGCCTTCCCCGAGTAGAGGCAATGGGGCAGGAGAAAAGAGCTGCGAAGCCTACAGATTCATGGCGGTCGCTTTCTGGCCGCCACATTCTCGTGGTCGAAGATGAGCTGACCATCCGCAATTACTTGGGGGACGCTCTCTCGCCGATTGGAGTCAAACTAACTCTGGCTGACTCCCTTGGAGAGGCTCGGAAAGCGCTTCGGGAGGCCACACCAGACCTTATCCTGGTAGATGTCAGGCTTCCGGATGGCGATGGATTCCTGCTTTATGAGGAAGTTACCGCCTCAGGTCTTGTCGGGCCGGAGCGGTTCGCGTTCATGAGCGGTGATATTGCAAGCGAGAAGACCCGGGAGCGACTGGAGAAGGTCGTTTGCCCTCATATACAGAAGCCGTTTGGGATCGAGGAAATCTGCCAATTTCTTTGCACATGTGTTGAGGGTGATGGCAGGGCGGAAAGAAAAGGAGAGCGTTCGGCCAGAGGCCAATAGCGAGCAGGTGTGCGCTCTGTGGGCCGTGAAAGAGGGGGGGAAATAGGAGCCAGGATAAGGAGGGCGGAATGGGGAGGATTCTGGTGGTAGATGACGAAGAGATCGTCCGCAAGGTCGTAGGTGACTTCTTATCCGAGCGTGGACACGAGGTCCACACGGCCGAAGATGCTCACACCACATTTGTCCTCATCGGGAAGGAGAGTCCAGATATTGTCGTCCTTGATATTTTCCTGCCAGACATGGGAGGACTGGAGCTACTCTTTCAGTTGAAGCAGCTTTCCCCTAAACTTCCAATCCTAATGATAACCGGTCTTAGGGACATCGAGATCGCTAGGTGGGCGATGCAGCTTGGCGCATATGAGTTTGTGACCAAGCCCATTAACCTTCAACTCCTGCTCGAAGCAATCGAATTTAAGCTCGCACAGGTGGGCCATAGATAAGCCCTAGATTCGGCAACCATCACGGTGGACAGCCTGCCTCCGCTTACGCTTGCATTGATTAGTGCATTCGTCTACGGGGTGTCTCATATCTTCGCACGCCTGAGCCTCGAGGATCTGCATCCTGTGGCCGTTGCCTGCCTCTTTACGCTCGTCAACCTGGCGGTAGCAGCACCAATCGGTTTCGCAACCGTGCCTCTCGGAGCCTACTGTTGGCAAGGCCTCATAAGTTTTGCCCTGATGGGCCTCGTTGGCTATGCCGGTCTCCGCGTCCTCTTTGCTCTTGGCATCCGCCTTTTAGGTGTGAGCCGGCATGCGCCAGTGGCTGGTATTTACCCGTTATTTGCAACTATAGGGGCCTTGCTCCTTTTCGGTGAACAGCCAGCCCTGAGTGTATGGGGAGGCACAGGCTTAATTGTGGGTGGCATCATCTGGCTCGCTCATGGGCCAGACGGGGAAACCTGGAAGCGGAAACACCTTGTCCTACCTCTTCTTCAAGCCATCGTTCGCACGATTGGCGCCCTTTTTCGAAAATTAGGGCTCCTTTACATGAACACCCCAATGCTCGCTATCGCTATAGGCGGAATCTCTGGAGGTGCTTGCCTTTTAGCTTATGCCTGGGTTTGTCGCGTGGATAAAAGCATGCGCCAATACAGTCTGAACGGTCTATTCTTCGGCATCATGCTCGGTTTAACCAACACCCTGGCGCAGTATCTCTACACTCTCGCGCTCAGCCGCGCAGACATCTCGCTTGTCATCCCTATTATCAGCACTGCGCCTCTTTTTACAATCCTACTGACCATGATTTTCCTGAGGCGCATTGAGCGCGTGGGACGTGAAGCGCTCTATGGGGGGATTCTAGTCGTGCTAGGCACTATTATTATCACTCTCACCCAACAGCGTTGAGCGTTTAAGTTGGTCTTTATTGCAGGGATACTGGATGCAATATGATAAAATTTGGATGGATTTAAGTGAGAAACCTTCAATATTGAAGGTAGAGACAAGGGAGAAAATCTGGCTCCTCGATTCAAAGGGAAAACCGTGTCAATAGGCCCATTTTACGAATAAAGTGCCTCTTAAAGCTAGAACCATTTGAAAGTAAAGGTGCTAAATGGGCGAAGTCCGAGCAAGGGAAGCGTATATGTGCCTGCGGCTGTGGCGGCTCGATTAAGGTCATTCCTGAGCACCGCTGGAGGGGCATACCTCGATTCATCAACGGCCATCAGAACCGTTCGGGAAATCATCGAGTAAACGGGCTTAGAGGCCATGAAATTTGTTCACAAGAATCCTTGATCTGTATTAGGTTTCTGAAAGAGATTTTCTTGAGATGGGAAAGGTCCTTCGGTAATGTGCATCAAGAGGGTTTATTCCCCAACCAGAGGTCTTTGTCCTGTAGCTCTGTACGCAAAATGGACTGGCATTTTTCTCTCCATCCCTTTGGTCTCTAGGTCCTGCTCTCCCCCATTTCGTAGACCTGCGCTCCCTTCTTTAAGAATCTCTCAGTAACCTCCTGAGAGGCTTCTGCCCCGAGATGGAGTTCCACCCTCCCTCATTAAAGGAGACCCTGGGGTTTGACGATGAGAGACTAAAGCGCTTCTCGCGTGCTCGTCAGGCTTTCGCGGATAGCGAGCGAGCTGCGGCGCTTGCTCGAGGCTCATCTGGAACTCGTAATCCTCATCAACCTAGAAGGGAATGGGAGACAGATATGGGTCCCGAAGTAAAAGCCGCAGTACGGAAGCATGGGTTCAAGATGGTCCCCAAGGGGAAGGAGGCGGAAGGCGTCTTCCAGTTCCGCAAAATCGAGGTCAAACTTCTTGAAGAAGATATCCTCTGTTTCGACCTCTACTTTCTAGATAGTGAGCGCCAGGAGCTGATACCCTTTATGAACATGGGTTCCACCTTTTCCCGCGGCATCAAGGAAAAGCTCTTGGGTGGGGGAATAGAGGTTCTCTATGTGCCCATCAAGGATAAAAAGGCTTTCGACAGCTATGTTGAATCGCGGCTTCCCCAGCTGCTCAAGAGTGATCTTTCTCCCAAGCGAAAGCTCGAGCTTACCTACAGCTCCGCCCAGCAGATAACGGAGGATTTTTTCACTAATTACACCGATAAAAGGAATATCCGGCGGGCGAAAGGCGTGGTCTCGGGCATCGTGGACCTTTTCATCTCAGAAAAAGAAACCCTCTCCAACATAATCGACCTTACCATTCGCGATTATTACACCTACACCCACTCCCTACACGTCTGCCTCTATGGCACGGCCGCGGCACTGAGCACCTATTCCGAAAAAGCCCTTGAGAGAATAAAGCTTCTTTCCTTCGGATTTCTTATGCACGATATAGGAAAGACCAAGGTAGACCATGCTGTCCTCAATAAGCCTGGAAAACTAACCGAGGAAGAGTGGCGAGAGGGACAATCTCGGCTACAGGATTCTTGAAGACATTAAGGAGCTCACGCCCGAGGCGGCCATGATTGTCCTGCAGCATCACGAAAGGGTGGATGGCTCTGGATATCCTTCTAAGCTCAAGAGATATCAGATGGGCATATTTAGCCGAATCTGCGCCTTTGCTGATGTCTTTGATGCCATGACCACAGACCGCCCCTACCAAAAGGCGAGAGGCACCTACGAAGTCCTTAAAATTATAAGGGATGAGATGAAGAGCTTAAATGACCGCGAGCTCTTCGAGGTCTTCGTCAAACTCTTCGCCGAATAGCTATAGGCTAGTGGGTGATTGCGCACTCGACTGAAACCCATCACCTAGGCCACCAGCTGCGTGGATTGGACTTCAAAACCGATTCTGAGATTTTGTAAGTATTTGTGTTTTTGTGATTTATAAGGCCATAGACAACTTTCCAAATCCCCAGATCTCCCTAGAATTCCCTCCTTTTCCCCAAAAAATGGAAATGTTTTTTAAGGGAAGGGCTACTTCTTGCCATAAAGAGGCAGAGTCACAGTAAATTTCAAAGTAACGGGGGTTTCGCGAGCACAGAGGCTGCCCATAAGGGATTGAAAAGGTAAGGTCTGCAGGAATAGCTCAATGGTAGAGCGTTACCTTGCCAAGAAGAGCAGGGGGGGTCGCTAAGTCATTGAAAGATGGCTAATCCCCCCTTGTTCTATTTAGGATTGCGCCCTTCTGAGATTTCCCAAAATTACTCAGAATAACCCAGATTTTAGCAACCATTTCACAGTAATTTTCACAGCACGGTTTTAAGGGGGGTTCCCTGGCCCGAAAAGCCAGGGCTCTATCCACCCTTTTTTATGGGAAAACCGTGTCAATACGCCCATTTTACGGATAAAGTGCCTCTTAAAGCTAGAGCCTTTTGAAAATAAAGGTGTTAAATGGACAAAGCAGAAATAAAGAGAACTTCGGTGTGCTTGTGGCTGCGGAAGCCCTATTAAAAAGGTTTGAGAGGGTTGGCTTAATTGTAAAAGTTAAGAGGGGGAGATGAAAGCAGAGCGGTTGAACGGCGGAAGAATTGGCTTGAGGGGTGGAATTTTGCTCGTTTTTGGGATAACGCTGTTTGCGGCAACACCCCCTCAAGCCTGGGCTGCGACAGAGGCGAGTAAGGAGGCCCTTGTCAGAGAGCTCCGTGAGCTCAACACTGTGGTGCTTAAGAAGATTGAGAGCGACGCCGAGACAATCGGCCGGGCGTTTGCCGACGCCCGGAACATCGAGAGGAGCCTCGGCTGGGCGGCCATCTGGAACGCCCCCCTCGAGGTCATCAAGGGGACCATCTCATCTGTAGGGGCGGCCATCGAGCTCGGCTCTCCGGACGCCCTCACCAAGCTTCTCGAAGAACCCGAGGGCTGGCTTGAGCTCGCCGGTCTCCTTTTTACCTATGCTGGGCTGCGGGAGGCTGGAGGTCGCCTCCAGCTCGCGCTGTATGGGCCTGACTATGTAGCCTCGGTCCGGTCCATGCTGGAGGAGGCCGACCAGTCCGTCTCTCTGACCAGCTTCGACGGAGGGAGCTATGCGACTACCATCAGGCTCCACCTCCTGGGTGTCGGGGGAAGGGAGAGCCCAGTGGTCGTCCCCCTCTCCTCACAGGTCAGTGGGGAGCGGAAGAAGGAGCTGGTGAGGGGGCTGAGAGAGGCGAAGCGCTTCCTCTCCCGAGAGATTGAGAACGCAATAGAGCGGGTCAAGAAAGGCTCCTTCCCAGAGGGCCACCTCGCCCGCCTGACCGAAAGCGTCTCCCTCACGAGACGGAGGGTCCTGGAGTCCAAATCGCGCAGCGTCCTCTGGGAGGGCTCTTGAAGTACTGCTTCCAAACCTCGTCGAACCCGTCGAAGTCATGGAGGTCGGTCAGGAAGACCTGGGCCTTTATAACATTGTCAAGAGAGGACCCGGCCGCCCCGAAGGTCCTGGCCAGGTTCTTCAGGATGTAATCGGTCTGACGCTTGATGTCCGAGCCGTAGTGGGGAAAGGCAGGGTCGACCCGGGCCTCGGGGGGAAACCCCGGTCTTGAAGTCGCTCGCCACCTGGCCCGCGGCCTTCTCCAAAATCAAATGCAGTGGGATTGCCCCCCTTTTCTTCAGCGCATCAGTCAGTGGGCGCTGTCCGACCGTTAGCTTCCTTCATATTAATAACCTTGACCACGTGGGTCAGGAGTAGCGGGTCGCCATTCTTGTCAAATTTGAAATCTCCCCGAACGCTCTTGAGCTCAAGGGTGCGGAGGGCGTTGCGGATCTTTGTGCGGTCGAGGCCACCGGCTTTCTCGATCGCCATGATCGCCAGATTAATGGCGTCATAGGCCTCGGCGTGGATGAAATCAGGGTCCTTATTGTATGCCTTCCTGATTTCCTTCATAAACTCTTGCGCCGCAGGGATATGTGCACTTGTCGCGGGGCTGAAGTGAGTGGCGTAGTACATGCCGTTGGCGGCTTCCTGGGCGAGCTCGATAAATTTCGGATGCGCGTGCCCGTCCGACCCGAAGCGCGGCAGTTTGACGCCCATCTGCTTGAGTTGTTTGGCTATGAGGGCCGCTTCGTGATAGCGGGACCACTCGACAATGGCCTTTGCAGGACTCGCCTTGATCCTGCTCAATTGTGCGGTGAAGTCGAGGTCGCCCCGGGTGTATTTCTCGTGGGCGACTATCTCGAAACCGTATTGCTTGCCGGCCTTGACGAAAGCGTCGTAGCCGCCCTTCCCGAAATCGTCATTGACGTGCAGGAAGGCAAACTTCTTGAGCTTGGGGAATTTCTCGTGAATGAAATCCACCAGGTCTCCGACCAGCTTCGTGTCCGGCACGGCCGAGCGGAAGATCCACGGATTGCCCTGGAGGGTGATGCGGGCAGCAGTTCCAGCCACGATGATCTGTGGAACCTTGCTTCGCCACGTCACCTGCGAAGCGGCGAGGCTGCATGGACTGCTAACACTGCCGAGCGCCAATACCACATCATCTCTTGTGATAAGACGCTTGGCGATGTTGACTGCTTCCTCCGGCTTGCCGGCATCGTCGCCATAGATGAGCCGGATCTTCTTGCCGAGGACCCCTCCTTTGGCATTCACCTTCTTAACGACCAGATCGATCGCTTCGCGCTCGCTCAGCCCGTAAGCTGCCGCACCTCCTGACATCGGACCGAAAACGCCAATCTTGATCACATCTTCCGCGCGGGCTTCCATCGGCCCCACACTCGCACCGAGCAGCCCTATCGCAAGCGCAAATCCAAAGACCAGGATAATTCTTCCCCACCTCATGGTTTATCCTCCTCCATGTGTCACCGAGACTAAAAATACGAGCTCTCCGTGACGGAGACCTCGCCCTTCGGAAGCTCTTCAAATAGATGACAACTGCGCATTATTTGAGTAAACCTAATTAAAAATAATGCCGGCACCAGCTTCAGGTAACTAGTTCGACGTTTCTGACATATCCGTCCCTGCACATGGTGCTCCCCCAAGGTAGCTGGCCTGAACACGAGGGTTTTCAAGAAGACGTTCCGCCACACCTGACAAAACTATCTCGCCCGTCTCCATAACATATCCCCGATCAGCAAGAGAAAGCGCCAGCCGAGCGTTCTGTTCGACCAGGAGAACCGTAATGCCTTCATCTTTGAAGCGCGCGATGACGTGTGCCACCTCTTCAACCAATAGGGGTGCCAGCCCCAGCGAGGGCTCATCCAACAACAGTAACCGTGGATTGGCCATGATGGCGCGCCCGAAAGCGAGCATCTGTTGTTCGCCCCCGCTGAGTGTCCCCCCCAGTTGGCGCCGACGCTCGCGCAATTGGGGAAAAAGTTGATAGACGCGTTCCAGGTTCCGCTTTACAAGGGACATCTCGGTAATTAAGTGGGCTCCCACCTTGAGGTTTTCCTCTACGGTCAGCTCGGGAAAGGTCCGTCGACCTTCTGGAACATGAACAAGCCCGAGCGCTACGACACGATCCGGCAGCAACGCATTTAGAGAGTTTCCTTCGAATTCTACCGTGCCGCGTTGAGGTCTCAAAAGGCCCGATATTGTTCGCAGCGTCGTCGTCTTGCCTGCCCCATTCGCACCTATCAGCGTCACCACCTCGCCTTCCCGCACTTCGAGGCTGATACCCTTCAGGACCAAGACCTCGTTGTATGCAACCGCTAGGTCTTCTATCCTAAGCATAGGAACGACCTCGAACGAACGAGCTGCTTTGGCCCAGATACGCCTCTATGACCTGATGATCACCCTGAATCTGGGGTGCCGGTCCCTCCGCCAGCTTTTCCCCGTAGTTGAGCACCGTAATGATTCCGCAGATTTTCATAACGACATCCATACGGTGGTCCACCAGAATAACCGTCACACCTGTCTTATTAATGCGGCGGATGAGGTCCACGAGTGACATGGATTCCGCGGTGTTCAGCCCTGCCGCGGGTTCGTCCAGCAAAAGGAGCTTCGGCTTCGAGACCAAGGCCCGCGCAATTTCGAGGAGGCGCATGTGCCCGTAGGGAAGGGCCGAAGCCGGTGAGTTTGCCTCGTTAGCGAGGCCGACGAAGCTCAGGGCCTCCAGTGCCTGCTCCAGGATCCAGGATTCCTCACGACGCTGACGAGGGCTGCGAAGGAGCGCGTCAAAAATCTCGGCACGCGTATTGCCGTGTAGGCCGATCATCACGTTCTGAAGAGCCGTCATCCGTCGGAACAGTTGAAGATTCTGAAAGGTGCGGCGAATCCCAACCCGCGCTCGCACGTGTATGGGTCTGCCCGTTATCTCCGTACCGTTGAAGAAAATGCGCCCCCTGGTGGGACGGAGAAAACCTGAAACGACGTTGAAAAAGGTCGTTTTGCCTGCTCCATTAGGGCCGATAAGCCCTCTGATCTCGCCTTCGCGGACATCCAGATCAAACCGCTCCAGCGCCACCAAGCCACCGAAGTGTAGGCTGAGTGCCTGCGTTTCCAAAAAACTTGCCGTCATTTGGAAAGCGCACCTCTGGGAGCAAGCCAACCGACTCTGCGCCCAAGCTCCCCAATCCAACGCCCGGCGAAGGCGAAAAAGCCCATCATTCCTTTCTCGCCGAACCCCATGAAAACGATTAGCACCACGCCGTAGATCACCATACGGAACTCTCCGGATGCACGGAGATATTCGGAGGTGAATACGAGTATAACTCCCCCTATGACGGCCCCTTCCAGGCTTCCCAGCCCTCCCACGACAACCATGATGAGTATCTCGATCGATTTCCAGAAAGTGAAGTCATTTGGGTTAAGGTATAGATTCAAATGGGCAAAGAGAGAGCCCGCCAGGCCGCCCGTGAACGAAGCAATGACGAAGCACTTGCTCTTATAAAGCATGACGTTGATACCGCAGGAGCGGGCGGCCTCCTCATTCTCCTGTATAGCTTCGAGAGCTCGTCCGAAACGCGAGCCAACCAGCCGCCGCATGCTTAAATATGTGAGCACGGCAACGACGAAACAAAGGTAGTAAATGCTTCGTGTGGAATCTAGAACCCAACCACCGAAACTGGGATACGGGATGTTCATCAGACCGAAGGGTCCATCGGTCAGCCACTCCTCGTTCAGGATGATGAGATGAATAATGATGCTGAACCCGAGCGTGGCCACAGCAAGGTAGGTACCACGCAGGCGCGTGATAGGGACTAATGCCAGGCTCCAGATTGCCGCCATGGCCCCAGCCCCGAAAAAAGCAAAGACGAACGGAAGTTTCAAGTGGATCATCAATAGTGCGGATGTATACGCCCCTATCCCGTAGAAGGCGCCGTGTCCGATGGAGAGTTGTCCGGCGAACCCCACCACAAGCTGCAGTCCGATCGCAAGAATTGCGGCTATCATGGAAAGGCTCAGGATATGGAGAAAATACTCCTGCGGATAGATAAGCGGGGCCAGGCAAAATCCGGCAACCGCCAGAAGCCTTGGGACGAGGTTTCGCGAGCGATTGGAGTCGGGAGAGTGCACCGTTCAGCGCCTCAGCGAGCGAAGTCCCATAAGTCCGGAGGGAAAGAACAACAAGATGATAATGAGCAGCACCATGCCGATCGCGTCCTTGTAGGCTGTCGAGATCCATACCCCCCCGAATGTTTCCAGGATCCCGAAGATGACACCACCAAGCATGGCACCGGTGATGCTTCCGAGGCCTCCCAATGTCGCTGCCACAAATGCCTTTATGCCCGTGAGGAACCCCATATCGAAGGCGGCGAAGAACATCGGCCCAAGGAGCACGCCCGCCGCTCCACCCATCGCACCGCTTATGGCGAAGGTATAGCTGATAGTGCGATCCAGGTTTATGCCCATCAATTGGGCCGTCTGCGGATCTTGCGCAGCCGCTCGAAGCGCGATCCCTGTCCGCGTTCGTTGGAAGAAAAGCTGTAAGAGGACCATCAAGACAAGACCCAGAAGGACAACCCACAGATATTGGGCCGGTAACCGGAGCGGGCCGATGATATAGGCAGTGGTCTTGAAGACCGTCGGATAGCGTAAGGGTTCGGACCCCCAGAGCAGTATTGTGCCGTTCTCAATGAAGATCGACATCCCCACGGTGGCTATGATGATGTTGATGAGAAGTACTCCCTGGCGTCGCAATATTCGATATGCGCCGTGCTCGAGAGCCAAGCCCACAAGTCCCGAGAGCACCATCGTGATGAAGAACACAACGATGAAAGGAAGAGGCAAAGCCCAGAGGAGGGTCAGACCAAACATCGAGCCCAGCATCATGACATCGCCCTGGGCGAAATGGAGGATCTCAGTCGCCCTGATAATCATCGTATAGCCAAGGGCTATAAGGCTATATATACAGCCGATGGCGATTCCCCCGATCAGGAGCTCGAAGATTTGGTTAGCGTCCAAGATCGAATACTCCCTCAATCGGTGAACACGCGGGAGCCTCCACGCCCGCTTCGGGAATCAAGCGGTGGACCTCAGCAGGTCAATTTTCACAAGAGACTCAGTCACCAAGAGCTCGGCGGTTCCAACCTCGCTTCGCGGCAGAGACGTCTTAACATCCACCCTCCATACCTTCTGAATTCGAGCGGCCAGCTCAGGCAACCACCCCGATGAGGTCGATCTCGACGAGCATATCCTTCGCTAGGAGCCCCGTCGTCCCCACTGTCGTCCTGGGAGGAGGGGTCTTGAAGTACTCCCTCCACACCTCATCGAACCCGTTGAAGTTATAGAGGTCGGTCAAGAAGACCTGGGCCTTGATCACATTGTCAAGAGAGGACCCCGCCGCCTCGAAGGTCTTCGAGAGGTTCTTGAGGACGTAATCCGTCTGGCGCTTTATGTCGGAGCCGTAGTAGGGAAAGGCAGGGTCGACCCGGGCCTCGGGAGGAACCCCGGTCTTGAAATCGCTCGCCACCTGGCCCGCGGCAAACACAAAGTCCCCCACCCGAAAGGCCTCCGTGTAGTTGGCAAGCGGCTGAGGGGCGCCTGACTTGACCGCCTGCCGCTCGAGTCCCTTGCCGGGGATATAGCCGATGAGGTCGATCTCGACGAGCGTATCCTTCGCTAGGAGCCCCGTCGTCCCGACCGTCGTGCGGGCAGGCGGGGTCTTGAAGTACTCCCTCCACACCTCATCGAACCCGTTGAAGTTATAGAGGTCGGTCAAGAAGACCTGGGCTTTGATGACATTATCAAGAGAGGACCCCGCCGCCTCGAAGGTCTTGGAGAGGTTCTTGAGGATGTAGTCGGTCTGGCGCTTTATGTCGGAGCCGTAGTATGGAAAAGCAGGGTCAACCCGGGCCTCGGGAGGAACCCCGGTCTTGAAGTCGCTCGCCACCTGGCCCGCGGCAAACACAAAGTCCCCCACCCGAAAGGCCTCCGTGTAGTTGGCGAGCGGCTGAGGGGCACCTGACTTGACCGCCTGCCGCTCGCGTCCCTTGCCGGGGATATAGCCGATGAGGTCGATCTCGACGAGCGTATCCTTCACTAGGAGCCCTGTCGTCCCGACCGTCGTGCGGGCAGGCGGGGTCCTGAAGTACTCCTTCCACACCTCGTCGAACCCGCTGAAGTCATAGAGGTCGGTCAGGAAGACCTGGGCTTTGATGACATTATCAAGAGAGGACCCCGCCGCCTCGAAGGTCTTGGAGAGGTTCTTAAGGATGTAGTCGGTCTGACGCTTGATGTCCGAGCCGTAGTATGGAAAAGCAGGGTCAACCCGAGCCTCGGGAGGAACGCCTGTCTTGAAGTCACTCGCCAGCTGGCCCGCAGCAAAGATGAAGTCCCCTACCTTAAAGGCCTCTGTGTAGTTGGCAAGTGGCTGTGGGGCGCTTGACTTGACAACTTCGGGTTTCATGGGGTCTCTCCCTGTAAGATGGACCGAAATTCCTGCCCGCGGATGCGAATGGTGGCTTCTCTTCGGTCATCCCCTCCGGGCGATTAGATCAATCTCGATCATCGGGCCGGCCATCATGATCCCCGTGCTGGGGATCACGGTCATGGCAGGGGGGTTCTCGGGGATAAACCGGCGCCAGACCCGCTCGAAGCCGCGGTAGTCACGGATGTCGAGGAGGTAAATGTGGGCATCGACCACGTCGTCCAGCGTTCCGCCGCAGTGCTCGAGTAACTCCTTAAGGTTCTCCATGGTGTATTCGGTTTGGAGTTCGATATCGATGCCATAGTGAGGCATTCTGTCGTGGACACCGAATTTAGGCGTCTTGAAGTCGGTCGCGACTTGACCCGCCAGGAAAAGCCACTCACCCGCCTCGACGGCCGGGGAGAAGTTCACTCCACGGACGCTCGGATGGAACTGTTTCTCGAACTCAATCTCCCGTTTCTGGTATTTTCCGTCTGGGATGAGGGTGATAAGGTTCGCCGTCATGCGAGCGCCCGGGACCATAAGACCCTTGATTTCCATGGCACTGCGAGGCGGCGGGACGTCCATATAGCGTTTCCAAACACGGTCGATCTCGTGGAAATCATTCCGGTCCACATGATAGAGCTGAGACTTAACCGCATTCTGAAGGGTCGTGCCCGCGGCCCTGGCGCACTTCTCCATATTCCCCAGGACGTAATCCGTCTGGTCTTCGGCCGTGCTCCTGTAGAAGGGGAAGTCGGGATCCTTGCCAACGGGGATTCCCGTTTTGGAATCAGTCGCCGGCAATCCGGAGTGAAAGAGTAGTGGTCCCGCCTTAACGGCGGGAGAACAGTGCTCCCAGGGTTTAGGATAGCCCGGAGGCGCGATTACCTCCTTTCTTGTCTCACCCTCTGGCACGACTGCGATGGCGAAGACTTCGAGGAGAGCTCCTGGAATGAGGTGCTCATATCCCACCTCGATAACCGTCCGCGCCGGGGGGTCCTTCGGGAACCATTCCCTCCACACCACCTCAATCCAGGGGAGGAGAGCCGGCTCGGCAAGGTAGACCTCCGTCTTCACCACTTGGTCCAGTTTGGTTCCCGCCGCCCGGAGGATCTTCTGCAGGTTGTCCAGGATGTACTCCGCCTGAAGCTCCACATCCGTCTTCCCCGCGAAGGGGAAGCGTGGGTCAGACCGCACGGGGATACCCGTCTCAAAATCTGTCGCATAGAGACCCGAGACAAACACGAATGACCCGCTTTGAACGGCGTGAGGCGCGTGGAGCAAAGAATTAGGGACAGATTCGGCATGAACCTGAACTTTTCCCATTAGGATCCCCCCATAATGAAAAGCTTTTAATCGTGAAAAATTCGGCCCCAGAGAGATATTATCTCTTAGATATCTCCTGTCAAGAAAAAAATATCTCTTGAATTAACCATGAATATCTTTTATAGTTAAAATTACCCTAACCCTCGGCGGATTAAGGGATTATCTGGCCGGCAGAGATTGAGATTTTTTGGTTCTGGAAGGTTTATGGCGCAAAGGGGCTCATTCGATGAAGCCCTTTTCCCGGGGTCCTTCGAGCGCGCGCCCCCCCGACACCGTCTGCCCGACACCGAGGATATCATGCTAAAGGGAAAAATCTGTGACTTTAACTGCAGGATAAAAGATTGAAGCAAACAAAACAAGTTCGGCACAGAAAGCAAACCTTTGGGCGTCAAGGAAGCCTGGGTAATACTACCTCTTTAAAAGAGCAGATCTACTGTGAGGTCAAACAGGAAATCATCAGGATGAAGCTTCATCCTGGACAAATGATCCTGGAGAGAGTACTCGCAGAGCGCTTTGGCGTCAGCAAGACCCCGGTTCGGGAGGCTTTGGCTCTTCTTGAGCAGGATGGGTTCGTCGAGTCCATGCATGGCCGGGGGTATCAGATTGCACCCATCAGCCTCCAGGACGTTTTACAGACAATTGAGCTTCGCCTCATCCTTGAGCGAGGAACGGCCGAGTTGGCGGCCCAGCGGATCCGTAAGGAGGAGCTAGAGACTCTGCTTAAGATGGTTGAGCTTCCTGTGGACGAGAAAGACGAAAAAGTCCTGGCTACATTTCCGTATTTGAACCGTCGCTTTCACGACGCGATTGCCAAGGCCGCCAGAAACCGTCTCCTCTACGACGCAACCGTGAGGGTGCTCGAGCAGATGGAACGGGTGATTCACATGGACGTTGCACAGATCCGAAGATCGATTACAGGCCCTCAAAAGGAGCATATTGAGATCGTCGAAGCCATCGGCTCAGGAGATCCTACGAGAGCTCGAAAATGCATGGAGAGGCACATCTTGAACGCGAAGGCAAATATCCTCAAGGCCCTCTGAAAGAATAGGATTCTATGCGCCATCGGGCAGGAGGAAAGAGGGCACGCCGTTCATCCGATGACCCAGCCCAAGGCGGACCGACGCCCTTCATCTACCCTTTCTATTCCTAAACCAGCAGGGAACTATGGTCTCAAGAAATACTGGATTCTGCATCTCCTGCGAAGGATGAAATCGGTGGATTTCAGGTGCACGCTGTGGGGACGGAATCCCAATGACCGTGAATGAACGTTAGCTTGTCAGCCAGAGTTGAATAATTCGATGTATGCAGGAGAACTAACCTTGAGAATCATCATTTACAGTGTGGTGACCCCCATCCGTTAATGGCATCTAAGCTCTTGAGCCAAGCCTCCGGGTGAGCGGCCGAGTGAAAGAGGGGAGGGGTCCTATTTACCACGTTGTCTCCGGTAAATATGACCTTATCCTCGGGAAGGTAGACGGCCGCCTGATAGGGGGAGTGGCCGGGCAAGTTTATGAGGTTAAGGGTCTTATCCCCAAGGTAGAGGTTCAGCCTCTCGCTGAATGTTATGGAGGGCTCCCTCGGTTCATAGTCCTTGAGGTAGGGGACCCCTTCACGGTCGATGGCGGCGACCGTTTCCCTCACCTTCTCCACACCGCCGAGGGATGAATGAAAGAGCTCTTTCGCCCCCTGGTGAGCGATGACGGTCGCGGGGAAGAAAAAGTTTCCCATTATATGGTCCCGGTGAAACTCGGTATTGATGAGATATCTTACCTCACCCTTATCCTCCATGATGGCTCGCCACTTGAGGGCTTCGGTGGGCCTCATGGGGGAGTCCACCATCGCAATACCTTCACCCGTCAGGATGAAGCCGCAGTTGCAAGAGAGACTCCTTGCGCTGGCGGGTGAGTGGATGGACGGAGGTTCTGCCCTCTCTGCAAGTGGAACTGGGAAGGGTCCCAAATATGCGACCTCGACAAAAACCCCTTTGGTTAACTCTTGCATACGGTCTCTCCCATGAGGGTAGACCAGTATAGAACGGAATCTCCGATTTCAACTCCCGGTCGAGGCATGCTCGCTCCCTCCTGGTCCTCGAACCGGATGAAGCAGAACAGGGGATGACAGCAAAGGTAACCGATTAGGAAACTACTCAATCCCCCTTACCTTCTGATGACCACGATTTCCCTCACCGGATATTTCTGCAGGTTCTCAATTAGAGACCCGCGGATGATTCAGGTCATGGCGGCGAAATAGCCCTTGCCCAGAGATTCACCTCGCTAAAGCGCGGCGGCGATCTTCAGCCGCTTGATATAATTTCCGCCGTCCAGGTGTTTCACGGAAAACGAGTCCCTCAGGAACTTTTCGAACGGCGCCTCTTTCATGACCCCCATTCCGGCCGCGATCTCGGCCGCCTTGTGTGCTATCTCGAAGGCTTTCTCGGTGCAGTATGACATGGCGGCGGGCACGAGTCTGGGGTCGGGTGGCAGGTTGTCCAGAGACCAGGCGACGTTCCACACCATCGAGCGCATCGCAAGGAGGTCGGTGTACATCCTGGCGAGCTCGGATCCTATCACCCCGTGCTTGATGATGGGCACTCCGCCCTGAACCCGCTCCTTGCAGTAATCCACGATAGCCTCATAGGCCGCCCGCGCGACGCCCAGGGATCGGCCGGCGTTCAAAATGCCGTCGCTCCTGAGGGTAGCCCTGATGAGCGGGATCCCGGACCCCTCAGGGCCCAGCATCCACTCCGCCGGCACCCTGCAGTTTTCGAAGATCACTTCCTGGTTCCTGAGTAGCCTGAAGCCCATCTTGTCGTGGAGCCTGCCGAATTTTATGCCCGGGTGGCCGTCAGGGATCAGGAAGCAGCTTCCCCCTTCGATGACCCCCTTGGTCTTATCCGTCCTGACGAAGACGTAGTAAAGCTTGGCGATCCCAGCGTGAGCGATGAAGTGTTTCATGCCGTTTATGACGTAATGGTCGCCATCCCTAACCGCGGTTGTTCTCACTCCCCCATCCGGACCGTTGTAAGGGAGTATATTATCGCAGCCCGCGTCCGGCTCGGTCATGGTCGTCGCCACGAGGAAGGCGGGGTCCTCGCAAAAAGCTTTAAGCCATTTCTCCCGCTGGGCCTCTGTCGTCAGTTTGGGGTCGGCTAATATATGGTAAAGCTTGCGCCCGTTCACGGGAATGCTGGCCAATGAGATGTCCCCCACACCGAGCTCCTCACATACTATGACACAACTCAGGGTGTCCTCGACCCCCATGCCCCCGTACTTCTCGGGTACGGCGAGCGTACGCAACCCGAGCTCAGACATTCTTTTCAGCAGGTCCATGCTGAAGCACTCTTCAGGGTCGGTTTTTTGGTCGAGCTCTGCGATCAGCGGTTTGGCTTCTTTGTTGATAAAATCCCTCGCCATCCTTTGGAGGGCAAGTTGTTCCTCTGAAAGCTTGAAATCCACCATCTGCGTCGCTCCTTTTATTAGGGCGTCTTTTGGTAAACCCGGAGAAAGCTCGAACTGAAGGATAAGCCTTCCTCAGCGAAGCCCTTCTTCTTCAGCGCTCAGTGGATCCATGAGCACCCGATCCCTCCTTGCCTCAGCCTTCAGAACCAAAGCAGACGTCCAGCGGTAAAACCCTTTCCCGCGCTTCGCGCCAAGCTCCCCCCGCTCCACTTTTTTTCTCCATATGGAGCAGGGCATGGGGGAGCTGTTGATTATCTTCTGTAGGCTTTCGGCTACGCTCAGGGCACCTCAAATACCCGGAGGTCTGGGGTCGCGCAAGGGGCCTTTGCACCCTCAACCCATCGCGATTCCGCCGTTTACGTCTAGGCAGACCCCTGTGATATAGGAGGCCTCATCGGATGCGAGAAAGAGCGCCGCATTGGCCACGTCCTCCGGTCGGCCGAGCCGGCCAAGGGGGATATTGGCGATGACCTCCTTCTGGATGTCCCGCAGCCAACTGTCGGTCATGGGCGTCACCGTGGGGCCGGGCGCGATGGCGTTCACGGTGATCCCGTAGGGGCCAAGTGCCCTTGCAAGCGACCGCGTAAGGCCGATCACGCCGGCCTTTGCCGCAACATACGGCACTCCGGCACCACCAGCGACACCGCCGCACCGCCAAGACGAGGAGGAAAGGTTCACGACCCGCCCGTAGCGCCTCGACATCATGTGCTCGGCCACCGCACGGGCGCAAAGAAACTCCCCCTTAAGGTTCACGCTGTGGACCGCGTCCCAGTCCGCCTCGGTGAATTCCAGAAACGGTTTCTTCGGTGAGGTGCCGGCGTTGTTGATGAGGATATCGACATTTTCAAAGGCCTCGAGCGTTGCTTTCACCATACGATAGACATCATCGGCCCTGCTGACATCCATCTCCTGCGCTCTGACCGCGTGGCCTTCAGCGACCAGCTCAAGGCAGAGGGTTTCGAGGGCGGCGAGATTCAGGTCGCAGGCCACCACTTTTGCGCCCTCGCGCACGAACCGCCTTACGACCGCCTCACCGATGCCCTGGGCCGCGCCGGTCACGATTGCCACTCGCCCCTCAAGCCGCATGGATGCTCCTTTCCCCCCTAAGCGGAGGTCAGTGCGTGATAAAACCGCCGCAGATGTTGATAGATTGACCCGTCATCCCCGCCGAATCATCGGAGGCCAGATAAAGAGCCAAGGGAGCGACCTCCCGGGCCTCGATAAAACGTTTCATGGGCACCCGGTTGCGCATCTCCTCCGACATTTCATCATAGCTCTTGCCCATCTCCTCGGCAAACTTCCCTATGCTCTCCCACCACATTTCCGTGGCCACAAAGGTCGGGCAGATGGCATTGGCAGTGATGCCCAGCATGGCTGTCTCCGCAGCCAGCGACTTTGTCAGACCCAGCACGCCGTGTTTAGAGGCGGCGTAGGCACTGCGAAAAGGCAATCCGATCTTGCCCGAAACCGACGCGACATTGATGATCCGTCCTTTCTTGCGTTCGATCATCGAGGGCAACACCTCGCGGATCGCAACGAAAGGCGCCGTGAGGTTGATCTGCATTGCCCTATGCCACACCTCGTCAGGCAGGCGGTGCACGGGCTCGAAGGTGACGATCCCGGCGTTGTTCACCAGGATATCAATAGGGCCTAACTCCTTCACGGTAGTGCGGATCGCGCTGACAATGTCATCGTTGTTCATGACATCGCAACGGCAGACTACCGCCTTACGACCCAGTGCCATCACTTCCGCAGCCAAGGACTCCAGCTTGTCGACCCTTCGGGCCGCGAGGCCCGTGTTTGCCCCTTCCCTTGCGAAGAGTAGTGCGATCTCTCCCCCGATGCCACCTGACGCACCGGTAATGAATGCAACGCGGTTCTCCAGTTTCAAGCGCCTTCCTCCTCTTCAGACAGCGTCAGCTCACTTCCTCCACGATCCGCCGAAACTCCTCTGGTTCGAGCCTGCGCTTTCGCCAGCGGATTTCAGAGCGTACGCGCTCCAGCACCGCCTGGACCTTTCCATCGGGAATCGTGACCCCCAGCTCCTTGGCCATACTGCGGATTGCCCATGGTCCTGAGTAATGACCGAGCATGGTTTTCATGTGGTTCCCGAAGATGGCGGGGTCCCAATGCATATAGGCCCAGAAGCCGTCCGGCGGAACGCAGTAGTGAACCTCCACCAGGTGGGAGAAGGCTTGGTCGCCCACGCATGCCATCTTCGGAGGAATCGGCCACTTGGTAATGTCGGCCACAAGCTGGGCGAGATCCTTCATCTTCTCCAGCTTGATACCAGCGTCGAAGCCGTACCAAATCTGAACCACCGCCGCCACCTCCGCCAGTGGAGCGATGCCTGCCCGCTCGCCCAAGCCATTGACAGAGGCGTCGATGATCTCGGCTCCGCCCTCCAGGCCGGCATAGAGCGAGGCCGTGGCCATCCCAATGTCGTTGTGGGTGTGGAGCGCGATTCTGGTATCGGGAAGAGTCCTCTTCATCTCGCGCACCAGATATGTATACACCGAACAGATCGCCTGCCCCGTGATATCATCCAAGCGGATGATCGAGGCGCCGGCGTCCACCATCTTGCGGGTCACGCTCTTGAGCAGGTCGAGGTCGATCCGCATGAAGTCCTGGATGAGGCAACCGACGGTCACGTTCTTGCTCCCGGCGTAGCCCACCGAGTTCACCGCACGGTCGACCGCCTCCTCGCGGCTGATGCGGGCCCCCGCCATCGACTCGAAGAGGCACATCTGGTTGTCGGAGAAGGAGAAGGCCATGTCCACGATATCGGCCCCATGGTCCACGTTCATGTCTACCTCCTGCTTGCAGAGGTCGGGGTTGAGCACGGCGGTCGGGTGGACCAGCGCCTCCACCGTCACGTTCGGGAAGCGCTTCTTGATCTCGAGCATCTCATCCGGGTCATCGTGGTGCACCTGGAGCATGGTGACACCCGCCTCAACCAGCTTCTCGGCCAGCAGGAGGACCTCATCCCGCCTGAGGGAGACGCCCTCCAACTGGCGGCCCTCGCGCAATGTGAGGTCGCAGATCTGCACCTTTTCGGGGAGTGTCATCTGCGACCGGATCTCGTCGCAAAAGTTGTGAGGCGATATGCGCCACAGCTCCGTCGTTGCTTCAAGTTTGTCATTCATCGGGGGCATGACCGTTCTCCCTTCTGGCCCAGTGCAGCCGCTAAACTGACCTTAAGAATACTCACCAATGCCAAAATCTGCTTTGGACCCATCCCGTCTGCTCTAGGCTCCCCTCAAGGGATGCCCTGCGCCGGATGGAGTGTCGCGCAGGCCATCGTTTTGGTCCTCAGAGAGAAAGACTGCCCCTCTTCTCCCAGAAGAATTGCGGGTCCTTTTGCTTGCCGTAGCCGAGCCAGTCATCCAAGCGAACTATGGTGGAATCCAGAGAGGGGAACCTCTTTATGAACCACCTGACGATGTCATGGTGAAAGCCGTGGCCTTTGTTGAAGGGGCAGACCATCATGCAGATGCCGCAGTTGGTGCCCACCCCAGCTTGGAAGGTGCGGCACTTTTCGTAGTCGAGATACCATTTAAGCACCCCGGGGTTATTCGAGATGTTATGACCTTCTATCGTTCTGAGCCCCCTGGGGATGGCCCCCGCAGGGCAGGCCCCGGCGCATTTCTCGCAGGCCTCGCAGAACTCGATGACGCCGAGATCTATGTGCTTCTTCTTTCCCCCCAGGGGGAGGTCAGTTATCACCTTGCACCAGCGGAGCCTGGGCCCATACTTGGGCGTTATCACGAGCCCCAGCCTCGAGGGCTGACCCAGACCCGCGTCTATTGCCAAGGGAACGCTCAGAGCCGTGTCGTTCAGGCAGGGAACGGCCTGGTAGCCGAGGCTCCTTATGAAGGAGGCCAGAGAGCTCACCAACACACTCATCCGGGAGTAGTTCCAGTGGGTCTCCGTGTATTCTATGGCTGTGGGGGCAGTCTTCATCATCTCGTAATCAAGCTCGAGGCCAAGGATCACGACCTCGCGGCAGCCTTCGGGAAGCTCCACAGGGGGGTTCAAACCCTCGTCCGGCAAATAATGGTTGGAATAGACCCACCTCTCATCTAGCTCGGTGAACCCAACGAGGTCTGCCCCGTAGTAGCGGGCCACCTTTGCAACTGTCTCCCGCATTCGGGCCGGACTTGCGAGCTGATATTTTCCCATCTCAGGGGGAACGCGCCACGCGTTCTTCAAGGGCATCCAGGAGGTCAGGCCCGAGTCAGGAAAGTTGATGCCGGTGCCGAGGCAAGAAGTCACAATATTGCCTCCGGCAAAGAGGGCAAAATCCAGGTGGTCGAAGCCCCTGTTCCCATTCGCTATGTGCTTTCTTCTGGCATCCTCGTAACGCTCCTCTAAGAAACTGATGGAAGGGTCCCAACTGAACCGCATGATGGTATTGTTCTTCTGGTTAAACCTCTTGTAGCTCGGGAGGACTCGATAGTTTTCAGTCATTCGCTCTCCTTTGCCTAGGCCCCAGGGGGCCTCTCAGGCAGACCTTGAGGATGGGACCCGGCCTCCAGACCGGTAACCTCCTTTAAGGCCTCTGCACCTTGGGCAATGGGACGAGCACTGGAGCACGTCCCAGTCATGGTGATAACACCTTTAGGTTCAGGCTCTCGCATCCCAGAAGAAACGCGGGTCCTTTTGCTTGCCGTAGCCGAGCCAGTCATCGAAGCGGACTATGGTGGAATCCAGAAACGGGAAGCTCCTTATGAACCACCTGACGATTTCATGATGGAAGCCGTGGCCCTTGTTGAATGGGCATGCCCTTATGCAGATGCCGCAGTTGGTGCCCAGCGTTGACCAGAAGGTGCGGCACTTCTGATAGTCGAGATACCATTTAAGCGCCCCGGGGTTATTCGAGATATTATGCCCTTCTGTCGTTCTGGGTCCTCTGGGGATGGCCCCCGCCGGGCAGGCCTCAGCACATTTCTCGCATGCCTCACAGAACTCGATGGCGCCGAAATCTATGTGTTTTTTCTTTCCGTCTAGCGGTAAGTCGGTTATCACCTTGCACAAGCGGAGCCGCGGCCCGTACTCGGGCGTTATCAAGAGCCCCAGCCTCGAAGGCTGCCCCAGGCCCGCATCTATTGCCAGGGGGACGCTCAGGGCCGTGTCATTGAGGCAAGGAATGGCCCGGTAGCCCAGGTTCCTTATGAATTGCGCCAGAGAGCTCAAGAGCATTGTGATCCGGGAATAGTTCCAGCGGACTTCCGTCGTCATGATGGCCGTAGGTGCCGTTTTCCACATCTCATAATCCATCTCGAAGCCGAAAACTATGACCTCGCGGCAGCCTTCGGGGAGCTCTACCGGCGGGTTCAAACCCTCGGCTGGTAGATAATGGTTGGAGTAAACCCATCTCTCATCGAGCTCGGTGAACCCCACGAGGGCCGCCCCGTAGTAGCGGGCCACCCTTGCCACGGCCTCCCGCATACGGGCCGGCTCTTGGACCCGATACTTTCCCATCTCGAGGGGAATGTTATGAACGCTCTTCAACGGCTGCCATGAGGTGAGGCCCGAGTTGGGGGAGTTGATTTTAGTGCCCAGGGTAGAGGGGATGGTACTGCTTCCGGCAACGAGTGCGAAATCCAGGTGGTCGAAGCCCCTGTCTCCCTTCTCCATGTGATTTCTTATGGCTCCGTTGTAACGCTCATCGAAGAAATTAAGGGAAGGGTCCCACTCAGAGCGCATTATCGAATTATTCTTCTGGTTGAACCTCTTGTAGCTCGGAAGCACCTGGTAGTTCTCAGCCATTGGTTCTCCTTTGGCCTGTCACTGGGTGGCTTCTCAGGCCGCCAATTTGAATAATTCCGCTCTATTGCCGCCACGAAAATGCAGGACGGTAGAAAATCGGGTTTGAGGCTCTTGAATTACCTCTTCACAAACGCCTAATCGTCCTCCTGACCCAGAATCTCCTTTATCTCGACGATTCTACCATCCGCGGCCGAGCGGTTTATTGCCAGGATAACGGCCAGAGCCGCGATGCCCTCTTTGGCCCCCACTTCGGGTTCCCCTCCGAGGCGGACGCAATCGGCAAACTCCTCTAACTCCGCCAAGAGGATATTACTCTTCTCGAAGGGATGAGGCTCCGGCTCGCCTCCCGCCCTGTGGAAGGTTAGCTCAGCCCTGTCATCTATATTGTGCCATACACCACGATACTCTTGTGGGTTCCTTCGCGTTATTCTGAGGCGAAGGTCAAGGCAATTTCCCGGCCCATGTCTGCCGAAGCGCCGGTAATGAATGCCACGCGATTCCCCAGTTTCAAGCGCCTTCCTCCTCTTCAGACAGCCTAAGCCGCTTCCCCGGCCCCTGCGACAACACTTTGAAGAGGCCGATGAATGTCCTCAGCCTTTCCCAGAACGTCGTCTCAGCCCACCTCCTGCACGATTTTGCGGAACTCCTCGTCCTGGAGCTTACGCTTTCGCAGGCGGATCTCCGAGCGCACCCGCTCCAGCACCGCCTGGAGCTTTTCATCGGGAATCGTGACCCCCAACTCCTTGGCCATGCTCCGAAGGGCCCAGGGTCCCGAGTAATGGCCCAGCATGGTCCTCGTGCGGTTCCCGAAGATCTCGGGCTTCCATTGCCTGTAGGCCCAGAAACCATCTGGCGGGTGATTATAGTGAACCTCCACCAGGTCGGAGTGGGCTTGGTCGCCGACGCAGGGCTTCTTCGGATGCACGGGCCACTTGGTAATGTCGGCCACGAGCTCGGAGAGGTCCTTCATCTTCTCCAGCTTGATCCCGGCGTCAAGCCCATACCAGAGCTGAACCACCGCCGCCACCTCCGCCAGAGGAGCGATGCCGGCGCGCTCGCCTAATCCGTTGACGGAGACGTCGAGGATCTCGGCTCCGCCCTCAAGGGCGGCATAAAGAGAGGCCGTCCCCATCCCGATGTCGTTATGGACGTGGAACGCGAAGGGCACGTCGGGGAACGTCTTCTTCATCTCACGGAACAGGTATTTGTATGCGGGATACACGCCCTGTCCCGAGACATCGTCAAAGCGGATGATCGAGGCGCCGGCATCTACCGTCTTGCGCGTCACCCTCTTGAGCAGGTCCAGGTCCATCCGCATGACGTCGTTGATGAGGAAAGCGACGGTCGCGCCTTTGCTCTTCGCGTAGTCCACGGCGTTCACCGACCGTTCGATTGCCTCCTCGACGCTTATGCGGGCCCCCGCCATGGTCTCGTACAGGGGCATCTGGGGCTCCGAGAAGAAGATAGACAGGTCCACGATATCCGCCCCGTGGTCCACAATTCCGTCCACCGCCTGCTTGCAAAGGTTAGGGTCAAGTGCCGCGGTCGGATGGACCAGCCCCTCCACTTTCACGTTGGGGAAGCGATTCTTGATCTCGATCATCTCCTTCGGCTCGTCATGGTGCACCTGGAGCATGGTGACGCCAGCCTCGACCAGCTTCTCGGCCAGCAGGAGCACCTCGTCCAGCCTGAGGGAGACGCCCTCCAACTGACGGCCCTCGCGCAATGTGAGGTCGCAGATCTGGACCTTCGCGGGGAGCGTCATCTGCGAGCGGACCTCGTCGCAGAAGTTGTATGGGGATATGCGCCAAAACTCCGTCGTGGCTTCAAGCTTTTCGTTAACCAGTGGCATGATCATCCTCCCTTTTCTGCCAGCGGGACGCCTCAGCCCACCTCCTGCACGATTTTGCGGAACTCCTCGTCCTGGAGCTTACGCTTTCGCAGGCGGATCTCCGAGCGCACCCGCTCCAGCACCGCCTGGAGCTTTTCATCGGGAATCGTGACCCCCAACTCCTTGGCCATGCTCCGAAGGGCCCAGGGTCCCGAGTAATGGCCCAGCATGGTCCTCGTGCGGTTCCCGAAGATCTCGGGCTTCCATTGCCTGTAGGCCCAGAAACCATCTGGCGGGTGATTATAGTGAACCTCCACCAGGTCGGAGTGGGCTTGGTCGCCGACGCAGGGCTTCTTCGGATGCACGGGCCACTTGGTAATGTCGGCCACGAGCTCGGAGAGGTCCTTCATCTTCTCCAGCTTGATCCCGGCGTCAAGCCCATACCAGAGCTGAACCACCGCCGCCACCTCCGCCAGAGGAGCGATGCCGGCGCGCTCGCCTAATCCGTTGACGGAGACGTCGAGGATCTCGGCTCCGCCCTCAAGGGCGGCATAAAGAGAGGCCGTCCCCATCCCGATGTCGTTATGGACGTGGAACGCGAAGGGCCCGATGGTCCGCCTCCTGGAGGAGGTAGCGCACGTTGGCGGCGGAGGAAAGGACGCACTACCGTACCGGCACTTTGGGGGAAGGAAGTACTTCCTTGGAGGGGACCACCAGGCGAGCGAAAGCGCAAATTTTTCTCCGGCAGCGCTCGGTTCAATATTTATGGGGGCGCACAAAGTGGAACTGAGTTTAAAAATGCAGTATAGTTAATCCAAAATATGGCCTTCCCGCAACAAGCTTGTCAATAACTTTTTTATCGTGTTGCCCCGGAAATTCTTATATTATGAAAGCGCGTTTCTCATTAGCAAAAGGCGTCGTTATGGTGCTCGGCGGGCCGTCCCTGGACCGAAGGAATGGAAAGCAGCAATTTATCCACCCGAGGATAGGTCGGGCATATGAATAAATCACTTCTCAAGACGTCTCAAATCTTGGAAACGCTGATGCGCAGCAATCGACCGGTTGGGGTGAACGAGTTCAGCCGCATACTCGCCATGCCCAAGAGCACCCTCAGCCGCTTCCTTGCAACCCTGGAATCGCTGGGATTTGTGAGGCGTGACCCTGAAAACGGCAAGTTCTATCTGGGCCTGAAGCTCTTCGAATTGGGCTCCAAGGCAATAGAAGACCTCGGGCTTCGGAGGGTCGCAATTCCGCTGATGGAGGAGCTGCGCGACACCGTCAACGAGGATGTCCTTCTCACCGTCCTGGATGGCACCCAGATCACTTACTTGGAGAAGGTCGAAAGCAATCACCCCATCGTTATCCATACCAACGTGGGCGGCACGGCTCCGGCCTACTGCGTCTCCAGTGGCAAGGTAATGCTGGCCTTTGACACTCCGCGTCTGGAGAAGGTTATTTCCCAGGGGCTAAAGCGTTATACCCGCAACACCATCACCGACCCAGACCGCCTGCGGCTGGAATGTGCGAAGGCCCGGGAGCTCGGTTACGCTACCAGCAAGAGCGAATTCCGAGAGGAAGTCACTGGCGTTGCAGCTCCCATCTTTAACGCAAAGGGTGCCGTAGCGGCCGCCGTTAGCATCTCCACGCCTGCATCCCGCATGAACGAGCGACGGCGGCGCCAGCACATCCTCGCTGTCACCCGCACCGCGCAGGCCATCTCCCGTCAGCTCGGTGCCTCGGGCGGCGTGAGCCCTGGCACTGACCTTTCCTAGACGACACCCCCTAGCACTGGGCGGAATAGTCGGGAGGACCCATCAAAATAATGACAAAAGAGAATAGGAAGAATCTCAGATGCAACCCGCAGAGAAATTCCTGGCAATCAATAACGATGAGATCGAATGGGAGGACGGGGAGGAGATCACGGGGCTTCCCCCGGGCGTTAAAGTGAAGATGATAGCCCAGGGCCGTGACGAAGTTTCTGAGCGGGTGGACAAGTTCATGAAGTTTCCTCCTGGATACATGGAGCCGAGGCACACCCATAACTATTACCACAGCACGCTGATCTTAGAAGGGGAAATGCACGTTGCCGGTAAGGTGCTGAAACCCGGTTATTACGTCTACGGGGGAGGAGATGAGCCGCATAGCCCCTATCACTATCCGGTAGGTTGCACCGTTTTCGGGTCTGGCCTATGAGTCAAATTCACAACTATTGATTTCTGTAGAAAGCGTCACAAGACACCCTGGACATCAAAACACAAGAAGTTCCGTCCTGAAGGAGGCTGCTGAGAATGCTCGTTTATTGATGAGTGGAGAAAGGATCATTTGGCTGAATCTGGGTGTTATTCAGCAATTAAGGGCGATCGCTTCGTATTTTTTTTCTTAAAGAGGACGTATGGGTGGGTTAGAACTAGAGAGCTCTAGAAATTCCAGCATGTTGCCGTCAGGGTCCCGGGCAAAGATTCGCCTCTCGCTCAGCACCGGATTGAATTTCTCCACGTGGGGCACCCCCTCCTCCTGGAGTCTCTTGAGGGTTCCCTCGTAATCCTCTACGGGGAAAGCCACGTGATCCTCCACAGCGAAATCCACGTGCTCGTCCCGCGGCCCCGGGGCTTCAACCAGGGTGTAAGGCCCCCGTCTGAGGCTGAGGTGCAGCTGGAGATTTCCTACTTGGTACCAGGCGCCCTGAAAGTCAAAGTCAGGCCTGGGGATTTCCTTGAGGCCCAGGATCCTACCGTAGAAGTCCCTCGAGGCCTCAAGGTCAGAGACCATAAAGGAGATGTGGTGGATCCGGTCTAGGTTCATCGTTTATGGCTGCCCCCTTTAATTAGAATTTTCCACATCAAAATGGCCGCGCCCAAAGACGCTGCGAACCTGGATGACATTGAGCCCAAGGGCACTCCACACCACTGGGCTGTTCCGTGGGCCTTTGACACTGGGCGAGTCAGCAGACATCTCGTCTGAAGAAGACGCACGCGTGCAAAAAACGCCCCCACACAAGGTTTCGAGACCTCTCTTTCAAGAAAGATTCCAACCATCTCAGGGGAATCCACCTTACTCTTTGGGCGGCTGGACGAACTCTAGATTGTTTCCTTCCAAGTCTTTGAGGTACACCACGAAACCGCCCGGCCTGCCCAGGATCTCGAGCGGCGGGGACATGAACTCGACCCCCTTCGCCTTGAGGTCGGCGTACATCCCGTGGATGTCGTCGACGATGAAGCCGATGTGGGCGCTGCCAGCGTTGTTGGTCGCCGTGTCGATCTTCACCCCGGGGGCGCCGGTATACTGAACCAACTCGATGATGTACCCCGCGCCCCGGACATTAATATGGCGGAGCTCGGCGCCCGCGATGCCCGTCAGCACCTCGATGTAGTGCTTGGGGCGCTTCATGTCCAAGACCACCTCGAAACCGAGCATCTCGCAGTACCACTTCGCAGCGGCCTCGACGTCGGAAACCGTGAAGCTCGTGTGGGTGACGCTCTGTAGGCCCATGACCCTCTCTCCTCCGTTGTGCGGATGAGCCGCCAGTGATACGCTTGGCCCGGTCCAGCCCGTCGCGGGACCGTTCGGGTTCCTTTGCCTGTGCGGGTCTCGGAGTTTCCTGCTCTTGATGACCTGAAATCCCTTGGGCCGAAGCCCATGGCATGCTCGAGTCCGGCCGCGGGTGCCAATGAAACCGATAGCTTTCTGAATCGCCCGGATCCGTCGGGAGACCCTCGACCCCCCAGTCTGATTGAAGTGCGAAGTGGTTCGCTCCTGAATCCGCCGTGCAGCTTCGCGGAGGTCTTCCTCCTCGGGAATCCCCCTGTGAGCCACCCCTCGAACGGTCGGCAAGCACTCGGAGCCTTTCGGCCGTAGGGCGCTGGGCAATGGGCTCTCCACTTCGGCCGGGCCACTCTTCCCCGTTAGATGGAAGGGATCCCGGCTAATCGCCGCAGCACTTCGATGACAGCAGAGGTGTCCGCCTCTCTCAGTCCTCCCGCCTCGGCCGCCTGGAGGACTTGCTGATGGACGGAGGTGAGCAGCATCGGAGCGCCGAAGCGCAGGCCCTGCTCCAGCATGAGACGCACATCCTTGTGGTGCTGGTGAATAAAGGCTATCGGGGGGTAGTACTCCGCGCGGATCATCCTCTCACCCCGCTTCTCCATCGCCTTGCTATAGGCGGCGCTATCCTTCAAAACGGCAAGAAGGGTCTCCATCTCCATACCGACCTTCATTCCGAGAACCAGCCCTTCGGCCAGCGCGAGGCGGTTGAGCCCAAGGACGAGGTTCACGATAAGCTTTGTGCGGGCGCCCGCCCCGTTCGGCCCCAGGTGGTAGCTCGACCGGGCGATTGCGTCGAGGACGGGCCGGGCCTGCGCATAGTCGGCGGCCTCTCCCCCAACCATGGCCACGATGTCGCGCTCCCAGGCCATGGCGCTTGTGCCGCTCAGGGTGGCGTCAAGGAAGCCGACTCCGCGCTTGCGCAGCTCAGCGGCGATCTCGACCGAGTCCTCGGGGCGCGCCGTAGTGGTGTCGATAACGATGAGGCCCTCCTCCGCACCCTCAGCCAGACCGCCCGGGCCGAAGCACACCTCCCGGACGACCCCGCTGTGCATAAGGGAGAGAAGCACGAAGCGCACCCCTGTCGCTGCACCCGCCGGCGAGGCCGCGGGGGCTCCGCCTCGCTCCTCCAGCTCCCGCATCCTGGTGTCGTCGATGTCATATCCTTGGACCTCGAAGTCCTCCCGGATGAGATTCGCACTCAGGGCAGAACCCATCAGTCCGAGGCCCACCAGCCCTATCTTCTCCGCCATGGGAAACCTCCCGAGGTCACTCCGCCCGAGCATAGGATGGGTTGATGATTCCCAGCTTAGCTGAAATTTCCCGCATCAAAATGGCTACGTCTGAAGAGGGCGCCAGCCTAGACGAGAGCTCACCGCCCACCGCAAATCCTTTATTTTCATAGGCCCGCGCCTTGCGGGGCTTCGCTCATCCCCGCGGCAGCGCGGCGAGGGCTGCCGACATGACCCGCTCGGGCGTGGGAATGACAGCGCTCTCCAGGGCCCCGTTGTAGGGGATGGGTGAATCAAGAGCCCCGACCCGGCCTATCGGCGCATCGAGCTCATCGAACGCACGTTCCGCGACCTGTGCAGCGATCTCCCCGCCGAGCCCCCCCGTCAGGCAAGCTTCGTGAACCACGAGCAACCGGTGGGTCTTCCGCACCGAGGCAAGCACCGTCTCGATATCGAGGGGCCTCAGGGTCCTCAGGTCTATAACCTCGGCACTTATGCCCCGCCCTTCGAGAAGCTCCGCGGCTTCAAGGCACTTGAGAGCCATGTAGGAGTAGGCGACGATGGTTATGTGTTCTCCCTCTCGTCTTATGGCGGCCTCTTTCAGCGGGACAGTATATTCTTCCTCGGGAACCTCTCCCTTCGTGAAGTAAAGGAGCTTGTGCTCGATGAAGACGACCGGGTTGTCGTCCCTGATGGAGGATTTAAGAAGGCCCTTCGCGTCATAGGGGGTCGAGGGAGTGACCACCATAAGCCCCGGCACGTGGGCGAACCAGGCCTCCAGGGACTGCGAGTGCTGGGCTGCGTTGCCCCGACCTCCGCCCCCCTGTGTCCTGAAGACGACGGGCACCTTCGCCTGGCCGCCGGACATATACCTTATCTTTGCCGCCTGGTTCACGATCTGGTCCATCGCGATCGTCATGAAATCGATATACATTATCTCGGCAACCGGCCTGCACCCTACAAGCGCCGCTCCAACCGCGCCCCCCGCAATGCCCGCTTCAGAGATGGGGGTGGTGCGGACGCGGTTTGGTCCGAACTCCTCAAAAAGGCCTGTCGTGACCCTGAAGATACCCCCCATGGGAGGATTTATATCCTCGCCCAGGACGAATACCCTCTCATCGGTCTGCATCTCCTCTCGGAGGGCCTCGTTGAGCGCCTGGGAATAAGTCAGTTCGCGCATCTCTTCTTAAGTCTCCATGTAAACGTAATCGGTTGCAGCGGCAGGGTCGGGCTCAGGGCTTGCGAGTGCGAACTCCTCGGCCTTGGCAATTTTCGCCTGCACGCCCTCCACTATCGCGCGCTCGCCCTCCTCGTCGAGGATGCCCCTTTCCATGAGCATCCGCCTAAAGATGACAATGGGGTCGCGCCGCCTCCATTCCTCCAGTTCGCCCTCGGGGCGGTAGCCGCCGATATCCCCCATGTAATGGCCTTCGAAACGATAAGTCTTCGCCTCGATTAAGGTCGGGCCTTCGCCCTCCCGAGCGCGGGCTGCCGCCTGGGACACACTCTCGTACACGGCCAGAACGTCCTGACCGTCTGCGGAAAGGCCCGGCATATCGTATGCCGCGCCCCGAATCGCTATATCGGGATGGGGGAAAGCAATTCTCGCGGGAGTGCTCGAAGCGTAGAGGTTGTTCTCGCACATGAAGATGACCGGGAGCTTCCAGATGGCGGCGAGGTTTGCCGATTCGTGAAAGTTCCCCTGGTTGGCGGCGCCGTCTCCGAAGAAGCAGACGGCGACGTTCTTTCGGCCCAGCACCTGAAAGCCGAGGGCCGCTCCCATCGCCAAGGGAATCCCACCGCCGACGATGCCATTGGCACCGAGGTTGCCTTTCGAGAAGTCGGCTATGTGCATCGAGCCTCCCCTTCCCCGGCAGTATCCCGTCTCCTTGCCCATGAGCTCGGCCACCATCCGGTTCAGGTCAGCCCCCTTCGCTATGCAATGGCCGTGGCCCCGATGAGTGCTCGTGATGCAATCACCCTCCTCGAGGGCCATGCACGCACCGACAGCCACCGCCTCCTCGCCGATGTAAAGGTGGATGGTCCCGCGCATGAGGTTCCGCTCATAGATTTCTCTTCCCTTGAGCTCGAAATTCCTTATCGTATGCATGATGCGATACATCTCGATCAGCTTTTCGGCGCTCGGCTCCATAGGCATGCCTCTCTCCAGAAACCATTCAACCGCATCGGATAGCGGAATGACGGTCCGCCCCAGATGAATTTTCCCCTTCAGATATTAATAAATTGGTACCACCTTCCTCGCGCTCTTCCCTTCGATGACCAAAGGGAGATTCCATCCGGGTGGCCTTTACTGAAGGAGTGAATGCCTCACGACGATTATCTCCTCGTGGGGCATCCTGGTGAAGACCTCGCAACCCGTCTCTGTCACCACGATCTCTTCTTCAAGCCTCACGCCCCCGAGGCCGGGCTCCCCCTGCTGGGTCTCGAAAGCCAAAGTCATGCCCTTCTCGAAAGGCTGGGGGTCCTCGAAGGAGAAGGCTCGGGATACTATGGGCTGTTCATAGAGGTCGAGCCCCAGCCCGTGCCCGAACTGGCTCATCACGGTTTCTTCTTCTCCCTTGTAGCCCCAGAGGGAGGCGGGGGGAAAACGCTTCGCGGCATCTGCGGTCGTATTTCCCGGCTTCACCTCCTCCAGGGGTCCATACAGAAATTCATGTGCCTGCTTGTACCAGCCCTTCTCCTTCGCGTTTGGCTCCCTGCCGGCTATGAAGTTACGGTAGTAGCAGGTGTTATAACCCGAGAAGCTCACGTTATACAGGTCGCTAAAAAGTATATCTCCATACTGGATTATCCTGTCCGTGGCCAATGAGCCCCGGTAATTGGGCCAGCCCCTGGGGCCCGACCTGACGTGGCCCTCCGCGTTATCGGCTCCCATCTCCCAGCAGGCCTTGAGGGCGACGCCCAGGAGCTCGCATTCCTTCACGCCAGGCTTTATGGCTTCATACATCGCAAACCAGGCCCTATCCGCTATGGCCGCAGCCATCTTGAGGCAGTTTATCTCGTCCTCTGTCTTTATCATCCGGGCCTCGACCATGAGGGCCTTGCCGTCAACCACATTGATCCCCGCATCTTTCAGCGCCTCGGCACCGACCATGTCCAGGGTGTCGGCACCGAGCTTCTCCTTGAGGAGCCCCCGCTCCTCGAGGTCCCGCTTTATGGCGGCAATCCATTTTTTCGCCTGGGTCCTCGTCGCATTCGGGCCAGCGAGCCCGCCCAACCAGGTGTTGGCGGCGCGCATGTTCTCGGGCTTTATCCAGGGGCAGTGTATCAACTGCTGTATCCCGACATCCGCATGCTCATAGATTATGGGGTCATGCTCGGCAAAGAAGAGCGCAAAACGCAGCCGCCTCCCTCCGTTCACGCCCATCACAGAGGCGGCATACCTGATGTTGGCCCTGTTGTAGAGGAGGAGGGCCGGGATGCCGTGCTTCCTCATCTTCTCCCGCGTCCTCTCCATCCTCTCCTCCCGCATCCTGGGGAAATTTATCCGCTCCTGGCAGTCCAACCCACCCGGTCCGAAGTAAAGAGAGGTCATATATCTTTCCTCCTCTATGAAAATCTTTTATGGGAAGCCCACTTCAACTGAGAGAAGAGTTAGCACTCTACCGGAGGTCTTCCCTGACAGCAGCTATCGGTTTCGCTTCATCGGGAAAGACGAATTATTGCGGCAAAAAATGAACTTGATCGGCTTCTCCTTCAGGGTTTTCAACTTTCAATTTTTTACGCTGGCTGGAAGCGCTGGCGGCCGCAGGAAATCGGCCGGGTTTGAGGCCAGAGCAAAGAGGTCCGGTCTGACCTCTTTGTCGGCGAACTCATGCCAGGAAAGCCGCGTCCACCGCAAGGCGTGCTTTCCCTCCCTGATAGAGGCTTCCTCCAGCCTCCGGATTGCCCTCCCGCCCCCAGGGGGACGGGAGGGACAACCAGTATGACTAGGGGGACCGATCGCGACTGACCTACTTTACCAGGCCCTTCTCCTTGTAATAGCGCAGCGCTCCGGGGTGGAACTTCAACCCCGATTCCTGTATGCCCCTCACCGCGAGCTCGGGGGTGTAGCCGTAGGCGACTGGAGTGAACTTCACCAAGCTCTTGTGCTGTTCCATGACCACCTTAGTGATCAGATAGGCCTCCCGCTCGGTAAGGCGGTCTTCGGTCGTTGAGATCGTCAGCAGTTCCCCCACGGTGACGATGGGCTTGGTCTGATTCGGAATTGTGTTGGCCGGGATTACCGCCCTGTAGACCCCCGGTGCTAAGGCGCCGGCTTTCTCGATGATCGCCTCATCTACACCGAACAGGTTGACCTCCAGCGAAGAGGCCATCTCCATCGTCGCCGAATTTGGTCCCCCGCCCTGAACCAGGCCGTAACCCCCATCCGCCAGCTTATCTCTCAGCGCGTTGGTCTGCGCGGGCCAGCGCAGGTACGAGGGTTTGAAGTTTGTCTTGTCCAGGCCATGCAACTTGGCGAGCACATCCCCGACTATACGCGTGGAACCGCCGGGCGCCCCCAGAATCATCCGCTTTCCTTTGACGTCGTGCCAGGACTTGACATCGGCGGACTTGAGCCCGATGTACACAAATTTCTGGAAGTACATGTTGAAGAGGACCCGGATGGGGTGCTTCTTCTTGAAGGGAGCCTCACCGCGTATCGCCTTATTCGCCGTCATCGTCGAGCAGCTCCCCATGTCGATATCCCCGCTCTCCAACAGGCGCACGTTGCCGACAGAGCCCCCGGCCTCCTGCGGAGAGAGCGCCAACTCCGGCGCGTGCTTGTTGACGAGGGTAGCCGCAGCCACCATGAACGGAAACGATGCGGTACCGGCGGGAGCGGTGCCCACTATCAATACCTTGCGGGCGGCCTCCGACTTAGCCGGTGTCAGCATGGCCACCAAAGCCAGAGACAGAAAAACTGCGATAACAAATCTTCCTCTGCGCACATGACCCTACCTCCTCTCCGTGAAGGACAACCGCACCAAGTGGCGGATCAGGTCCGCTCGGGCACTGCCGCCACCGGTTCCCAGCGACGCGAATCCGCTGAGACCGCCAGCGCTTCCAGCATCGACACCAGCGCCAAACCCTCCGCCCCGTCGGTCGCCGGGTGCGCGCCCGTGCGTATGCAGTCCGCGAACTCGGCCATCTGCTCGATCAGCATCTCTCCTTCCGGCACCTCCACGGGCGCGAGCGCCTCAGTACCGAGGCGCTGCACCTGAAGCCCGGGGGGTTTGAGCGTACAAAAGGCACTGGCCTCCGAACCGAAAAGCCAGAACCAAAAGCCGGTCGGGGTGATGAAGCTGGAGCTCACCTGGCCGAGTGTCCCGGAGGCGAACTCCAGCATCGCCACGGTCGTGTCAGGCGCCGGGCCGGCTGTCAGGCGCAGGCTGAACGCCGCCCAGACCCCAACGACGCGTCCCAAGAGGTAGTGAAAGATATCGAGGAGATGAAAGCCGGGGCCCGTCAGGGGCCCGCCGGGCGCCTCCTCCAGGTCGCTGCGCCAGCTTGCCTGCCCAAAATCCAGCGCCCTGGGGTTGCCGAAATGCCCCACGGCCTGGACCACTGTCCCCAGCTCTCCGGCCTCAAGCATGGCCTTCAGCCGACGGACCGGTTCCTGCCGCCGCCAGCAGTGGCCCACCGACAGGATGACCCCGGCCTTCTCACAGGCCTCGATGGCCGCCCGGCCTTCCTCCACCGTCAGTGTCATCGGCTTTTCTACGAAGACATGTTTACCCGCCTGTGCCGCGGCCAGGATCTGCCCGTAGTGGGCGCTGTTCGGTGTGGTGAGCAGCACCGCCTCGATCTCCCCGTCGGCCAGGATGGCCTCATAGCTGGGGTAGGCCCGGCATCCGTGCGCACTTGCAAAGGCGCGCCGCCGGTCAGCCGACCGACTAAAGCAGCTGACGATCTCAAGTTCAGCCGTATGACGAATGGCCTCCGCGATCACCCCTGCCCACCGGCCCAGACCCACCGAGGCCACACGGACGGGTTGGGGGGTCATATCGGCTCTCCTCTTGTGCAATGTCTGCGCTGGAAAAGATTCTATTTCTTTTCGGGGTGGTGATAGTCCTCGAAGGACACAGCCTGCCACTCCGGGCCGGGCTCAAGCATCTCCATCCGCACACCGTCGGGCCCTGCAAAACTCACCGACTTGACCTGCTTGCCCGACACCTGGATATCGCAGTGGAACTTCACCCCTTTGGCCTTCATTTTCTCGTACATCTCCTCGATGTTCTCGACGTAGAAAGCCAAGTGGCCGAAGCCCATGTCGAGCATCGAAGCGTCGGGCCACATGGGACGACCCTTGCGATGCCACTCCATGAGCTGGAGCTCAAACTTTTCGCCGTAGCTCAGGTTCACCGCCCGGACCTTGGCGTCGGGGTCGGGCACACCATCCATGACTTGCAGCACGTGGCCCGAGAGGTAACGGTCCCGCACCTTGTGCATGCCCAGAATGTCGCAATAAAATGCCAGCGCCTCTTCCATGTTGCTGACGGTGCACGACAGGTGATAGAAGTCGCTGATCATTTGGTCTCTCCTTCTGATATGTTCCAAAAAGTGGAATTAAGTTTTGAATCTTTGCGCCGTTTAACTCTATATCTTTCGGCGCCAAACCTGTCAAGGTTTTTTTCAACCGGCCAAGAGCATACTCTGATTCGGAGCTGGAAATGAGATGCGGTTGCTCCCTCCGCGAAAGCGCTTCTTCGGAGCTTAGCGAATCTGGTTTTAGGGAGAACTGCTGCTTGGTTGGAAGCTCCGCCCACGCCGGGTCAATGACGGTGGGGCTCTGTGAGCAGGTCACTCCTGAAAATGGCTCAAATCTTTGAAGAGCTTATGCGGGGAATTGCGGCTGGAGGCATGAGCGAGCTGGCCCGCCCGCTCGGCATAGCCAAGAGCACCATCTGCCGCTTTTGCCACTGCTAGCGCTGCGCCAGGGCGTACACCCCAGAGACCAGTAAGACGGCCCTCCACGAGCCACCGGGGGAGCTCGCCTCTCGCGCTCTTTTCAGTGAATCTCCTTATCCCGCTGCCGCACTCCCCTCTTGGACAATGATTTTGCGTGCCGGGGAACGCAATTAGAGGCGATAGGGCAAGAGCCTCAAGAGCTCTCCCTCGCGGGTCGGTTAACGAGGTAGATCCCACCGCATACCAGTATCACCCCCGAAATCATAGCCCCTCCCAAAGGGTCTCCCAGGGCGAGATGGCCTATGAGAACCCCGAAGACGGGCGTGAGGAAGAGGATGGAGGAGAAGTGGCTCGCTGGGTACTCCTGGAGCATTTTTACCCAGAGCACCACGCCAAACCCCAGGGACACGGGGCCGGTGTACAGAAGGCCTAGAACAACGGGAAGACTGAGTTCCAGGCTGAATGGGGTTCCCAGAATGAAGCTCAGAGCGAGAACGGGTGCGAAGCTCGCCAGGCCCTGCCAGGCTGAAACAACAAAAGGATTTTCTCTGCTGACGTAGCGCTTGAGATAGATAGTCTGAAGTGCCCATATGATGGCCGAGGCCAGAACAAAGAGGTCTCCCCTAAGACCCCCTCCTCCCAGCCTTTCGGAGAAGATCAGCACCACCCCCAAGAAGGCGAGTGCCATTCCTAAGAGCTTCAAAACCCCAAGCCTATCCCCCTTGAGCAGGAAATGGGCCATGAAGGCAACGAAAAGGGGCTGGGTGTAGACGATGACGGCCGCACGGCTTGCTGTCGTCCAGTCCACCCCAAGACAGACGACAATATTCGCCAGCGAAAAAAGGAGTGCATTCACCAGAAGAGGAAGCCATGCGGAAGAGCCCAGGGAGACATCCTTGAAGGTTAGCTTGAGGTACAGGGCCACCGCCAGACCGGCCAGAAGTGAGCGGACCCAGGCAACGAAGTAAGGCTCCGTTCCCGAGACCGCCACCTTCATGGCCGTCCAGCCCATCCCCCAGAGGAGACATAAGAAAATGGCCAGGAGATAGTAGCGGAGGTCTGGGCGCACTTGACCCGGGCGCCTCCCTCCTGCTGCCAGGCTCTGTTCGCTATCTTCCAAGAACCGCAACGCTCCGCTTGGGGTAGAAGCTTAAGGGAAAGAACATCGTGTGCGAACAGCCATATTAGGCCAGTTTAATTGCGGTTTTCAAGGGAGGCACTCAGGGAGAGAGGAGGAGTTCACCGGCTTTCAAGTGCGTGGAGCCGGTGGGACCAAGAGGCCCTTTTTGGGAAGGCTCCTTCCAGACAAGTTTCCACCGGTCTTCCTTAGGGCGAGAAGGCCCAGGCCTGAATACCCCCTCGATAATCTGAACCCCCGTGCCCCACTAGGGGCTTGAACACTCTGCAAGCTAGGGCGCCTCGGGACATGGAAGATCGTGAGAACATGGTATTATCAAGTTTCGGATCCGCGACTATGGCGTGAGCCGCGCCGCTTTCAAACCATCATATCAGACCTCACGCATAGGCAGGTTCCTAGGGTAAGATAGCTTCCAGAGGGGGCTGACTGGAGGAACGCAATGAGTGAGCTGGCCAGGAAAACACAATCAGCCTGACAAACCCAAAACTCGAAAGGGGGGAAAGCAGTGTACAGGAAGCTGGCCAAAAGTTTTTGGGGATTCCTCATAGGGTTGACCGCGCTGACGTTGGTTGCTGGAAGCTCTTATGCCATCACCTTGCAGAGCTGGGACAAGAAGATTGATAATGCGGCTTGGCGGTTTAGGGTGCTGAACCAGTTCAACGACGAAGCTGTCCTGGACAGAGAGACGGGCCTCGTGTGGGAGCGGTCCCCAACATATCCAGACCAACAACAATGGTGGGGCGCTTTCGGTTTCTGCTACGCCAAGATTTTAGGCGACCGGATGGGATGGCGCCTTCCCACACTCGAAGAGTTATCAAGCCTGGTGGATCCGACGCAAAGCGATCCAGCCCTACCGGTCGGCCATCCTTTCACTAATGTGGGGGCGATCTATTGGACGGCTAACACGGACATAAAGATTCCAAGCTTCTCTGTCGCCTTGGGTTTCGGGAATGGAACTATCTTCTCCTTCACAAGGTCGAACACTTTGTTCGTTTGGTGTGTCCGCGGCGGAAAGGGCATAGATGTTGGTCACTGATTGGGAAATAAGAGCATAATAGGCAAAAGTGCCCAATGGTTAACAGGGTAGGATGCAGTGGTGCTACGACCCGGCCCCGGGCGAGACGGCAGCGTTTATATCGACTTCCTTCGCACATTTTTTCATTGTTTCTCGCTGATTCAGGAGAATTTTGTTGTGCGAAATTATGATTTCGACTATAATTTATTGATATTAAATCTCGAAGGCAATTCCTCAAGCCAAAGGAGAGTTAGGTTTGGGTCGCCCCGAGACTCCGATGGCCTTATATCAAAGGTTTTTTGGCCTGAGGGAGAACCCCTTTAATCTCACCCCCGACCCCCGGTTCATCTTCTGGAGCCGCGCTCACAGAGAGGCCCTCGCTCACCTCCTTTACGGCATCAACGAGCGAAAAGGTTTCATCGAGTTAACGGGGGAGATCGGCACGGGGAAGACCTTGCTCTGTCGCTATCTCGTGAGTAAGTGCGGCAAGAGCGTGAAGACGGCCGTACTCTTCAACCCCGCGCTCAGCGAAGAGGGGCTGATGAGGGCCATCATCGAAGACTTCGGTATCTCTGGGGGGGATGATGTTGATGGTGGACTTCTCGACCGGCTGAACGGCTTCCTCCTGCACGAATTCTCCCAGGGGAGGAACGCCGCTCTTTTCATCGATGAATGCCAGAACCTCAGCTCCTCCCTTCTGGAGCAGATCCGCCTCATATCTAACTTGGAGACCGATCGCCAGAAGCTCATCCAGATCATCATGGTGGGACAGCCCGAGCTCAAGAGCCTCCTCAGGCTTCCATCCTTGGCCCAGCTCAACCAGCGCATCAGCGTACGCTACCACCTGGGCCCATTCGGGGAAGACGAGGTGGCCTCCTACATCTATCACCGGCTCCGCATCGCAGGGGCGCGTCCCGGGGGGATCACTTTCACCACGAGCGCGTTGGCCCGACTCTATGCTCTCTCTCAGGGGATTCCCAGGACTCTCAACATCATCTGCGACAGGGCTCTTTTGGCGGCTTACAGTCGAGACAGCCGGACCGTTACGCACAGGATTATCGATGAGGCCGCCGAGGAGACCACCGTGGGTTTTCCTCGAAGAGGAGGGTGGCTCAAGCGGGCAGTCCATAAGAGGCGCTCTCTCAGGGAGAGGGCCGTTCTCCCGCTGCTCATTACTTCTTGTCTTCTTGCAGCTTTCCTCATCGGCATCTTCTCCGGCCTTTTGGGGAGAGATTCGACCCTTTTCCTGCTGAGATTTTTCTGAGGGAAGGGTGTTTTTTTTGGAGTGGCCATGAGCTCAATAATCGATGCTCTTAAGCGGGCCGAGACGGAGAGACTCCCCCTTCCCGGATACGAGCTTCTCAAATTCCACATTAATTTCCTTCCCAGGGGAGGCAGTCGAAAATCAAGATTTCTGGCTGGCATTGGGCTCATGGCCTCATTGCTCTTCGGCTCTTGGGTTCTCATTTATTCCATCTTTGCCGGAATGGGCCCAGACCGTGCCTCATCTCACCCGGTTGCGGCCCCGGTTTCTAGGGTACAAGCGCCTGAGAAGCCAGCCCCTTCCGCCGCCCTCCCCACCGGGGGAGAAGGGGAGGCTGGAAGAGAAGCCTCTTTGAGGGAAAAGGGCTCCCTCAAAGCATCAGGAGCATCCACCCGGGAAGGTCGGTCGGGGGATTCTCTTTCTCGGCCCACGCCCCCCCAGAACAGGGGGCGGGAAATGGTTGAGACGCGCGCCCTGGATTCGCTTCGGAAGCAGACCCCTTCACAGGGCTCCCAAGAAATTCAGGGAAGCGCCCCCGAGCCGTCAAGGCCTTCTTCCCGAGCTCTCGCGGCCGGGGCGCCGGCGAGAGAGAGAGCAGAGAGCCTCTTCAGGGCGGCGAGGGCCTATGAGGGCGGGGGAAATCTCGGGGCGGCGGCCGAAGCATACAGGGCCGCCCTAGCTCTCTCGCCAGGACTCCTCGAGGCCCGCCTGAATCTTGGCAACATCTACTTCGGGCGGGGGAACTACCAGGAGGCTATAGCTCAATACCTGGCGGCTCTCCGGGCAGACCCAACTTACGCGAAGGCTCACACCAATCTGGGAGTGGCCTATGCAGAGGCGGGCTCCCTTCACCTGGCCGTCAACGAGTATAAGCTTTCCATAAGGTATGAGCCAAATAACTTCATTCCTTACTTTAACTTAGGGGGCCTTTACGCCCGTCTGGGACGCCACGAAATGGCCCTCGACTACCTGAAAAGGGCCCTGGCCCTGAGCGGGGAGGCTAGGACCTTGGCCCTGGCCGACCCGGATTATAGGAGCCTGAAGGACAATCTTGCCTTCAGAAAGTTTGTGAAAGGCTCCTAGCCGAAGATCGGGAGCTTTCGTTCGTCATGCTGGCAAGGGTTAGAGGATATCTCTGGATAGTCCACCTGACCTTGGGGGGACTGGGCGTTTGGCTTGCCTTCGACACGGTTATGGCCATAAGCGGGTATGGTCGTCGCGTGGAGAGACCCGCAGCCGTGGGACCTATCGCCGCCGAGGAGAAGGCGGTGGCCCCTGAGCCTTTTGAGTTCTACGGGATTATCCCGAGCCGCAATCTTTTCGGCGTGCCGCCGGAAGGGGAGAAGACTGAGGGGAGAGGCCAAGGGGCGAGGCTCAGAATGCCCCTTGAGGAAAAGCCCTCCGACCTGCCGCTCAGGCTTGTGGGAACTACCTTGAGCGGGGGAAGCTCTCTCGCCATTATCGAAGACCTGAAAACCCGGAAGCAGATAATTCACCGGGTCGGCGACGTGGTGGAGGGAGCCAGGATAGCGGAGATAAGGCGGGCGGAGGTCACGCTGGTTAAGAGGGGCAGGGAGGAGGTGCTGAGAGCCTTCATGGAGAAGGCCGAACCTCCTCCGCGCCTGCAGGAGGAGAGGAGAGCCTCGGGCCGCGTCCTCGACAGGGCGCAGCTCAGGGAGGTCTTCAAGGACTTAGAGAACCTCGGCTCTCGGCTCCGGGCTGTGCCCTACATGGTTGAAGGAACCCAGCAAGGGGTGAGAGTGTTCGAGCGAAATCCCCCCGTGATTCTGAGCAGGCTGGGGCTCAGAAACGGGGAAGCCATTCTCAGCATCAACGGCCAGCCCCTGGAGGGCGGAGAGGATGTGGCGGCCATCTTCTGGGGGCTTCTGGAGGAGGGCCAGGTGGTCATAGAGGTCGAGCGGGGCAAGAGCCGGCAGAGCCTGAGGTTCGAGGTTCGCTGAGGGGCCACGATATCCAAAGACATCGGGCACGGGGAGCGGCCGGAAAATGAGAAGAAAAAAAATTGTCGGAGTGATTCTCTTAGGATTCTCCTTGGTCTTCCTCATAAGCTTGGCTTCCGAGGACGGGGCCCTGGCCGCCCGCCTGGAAAGAGCACCGCGGGTCGAGGAAGCTCCTCCCCGCGCCGCCGCGCCCAGCCCCAAGGAGGAAGAGTTCGTCCATCTGGACTTCGATGACGCCGACATTCGGGTAATCATAAAGTACATGAGCGAGCTCACGGGGAAGAACATCCTGGTGGACGACAAGGTCAAGGGCCGCGTCACAATTATCACCCCGGGCAAGATTCCCGTGAGGGATGCCTACAAGGTTCTGGAATCCATCCTTCAGGTATATGGTTTCAGCACGGTCGCGGTGGGAGGCCTCATCAAGGTGGTTCCGAGTGCCGAGGCCGTGCAGGAGGGTGTTAGGACACTTGTGGGCAAGGAGCCCGGGGCCATCGCGGCCCGCGACCGCATGATCTCCCAGATCATTCCTCTCTCCTATGCCCAGGCCGGTGAGCTTGCGGCCTTGCTTCGACCCCTAATGCCCACAGCCAGCAGGATCGTGGCGTATCCTCCCGCAAACATCCTCATCCTCACCGACATGGCATCCAACATCCAGAGGCTGGTGAAAATCATAAAGGAGGCGGACGTCCGTCCGGTCGATACCGTTATCTCTGTCATTCCCCTGCGGTACGCATCGAGCAAGGAATTGGCCGAGCAGGTGGAGGAGGTTCTGAGAGAGGAGCAAGAACCGCCGACACCGGCGAGGCCACCTACACGGCGAAGGCCGCCCGGAGCCCCCGCCCTTGTGGAGAAACCGAAGCCTCTCCTGCGAGCGCTTCCCGATGAGAGGACGAACTCCATCGTTCTCCTGGCCACAAAGGAGGACACCCTGAGGGCCAAGGCCCTCATCGAGAAGCTCGATGTGCCCTCGCCACCGGGAATAGAAAAGGTCCACGTGTACTATCTTGAGAATGCGGTAGCCGAGGAGCTCGCAAAGGTACTCACCGCGCAGCTTGCCAAGGCGGCCGAGACCAAGAAACCTGAAGCCGCGGCGGCTGCCGCTCCCCAGGCCCCACCCCCCCTCAAGGAAGTAAGCATCACGCCCGACAAGGCGACCAACTCCCTCATCATCACCGCCTCTCCCGACGATTATGCTGGCCTGCGAGAGGTTATCAAGAAGCTCGACATCATGAGGTCTCAGGTGCTGGTCGAAGCCCTTATTGCCGAGGTCAGCCTTGACAAGGCCAGGGAGATCGGCTTCGAGTGGCGGGTGCTCAACCTGCCCAAGGAGGACACCTTCCGCGCCGTCGGAGGCACCAACCTTCCGATAGGGGCGGTTACGCAGGGTGTAATAAATACTTTCGCCGCAGCGCCTTTTGCCGGACCCTCGGGACTTGTTCTGGGGGCTACGCGGGGAACCATAACCTTTGGCGGTCAGACCTTCTTCGACCTGCGGGCTCTCATCCGAGCCTTCCAGGCGGACTCGGACATAAATATCCTCTCCACCCCTCACATCCTCACTACCGATAACGAGGAGGCCGAGATATTCATAGGCGAGAACCGGCCCTTCACCCGCGGGGAACAAACCACAGCCGAGGGCACCATCGTTCGCACGTTTGAGTTCAAAGACATAGGCATCAGACTCAAGCTCACTCCCCACATCAGTAAGAATCGGTTCGTCAGACTCAAACTTTTCCAGGAGGTCCTGAGCTTTGTGACCGAGCCCGAGATCGGGGCTGTGGTGACTACCAAGCGCAGTGCGGACACATCGGTCATCGTACAGGATAGCCAGACGGTGGTCATCGGTGGCCTCATCCGGGACGATAAGACCAGGGCCACGACGGGAGTGCCGGGGCTGGCCTCCCTGCCCCTTCTGGGCTACCTCTTCAAGAGCCAGAGGAAGACCTCGGTGAAGACCAACCTCCTCATCTTCATCACCCCCCATGTGGTGAAAAGCGCCGAGGAGCTCCGGCGCCTCACCCTCCTGAAGAGGGAGGAGGGCGCGAGAGGCCTGGAATTCCTCGGTGCCCTGAGAAAGGAAAGAATGTAGGGGCCTCGCCCTGGGAGCGCAAGAGGAAAACATTATGAGAAGAAAGCCTCTGGGCCAGATCCTCATCGAGGGCGGCCATACCTCTGAGGATAGTTTGAATAAAGCTCTCGCCCGTCAGCAGGATAATGGAGGCCGTTTGGGGAATGTCCTCTTGCAGGCTCAGGCCCTGACCGAGGAAAGCCTCCTCAAAGCCCTGGGCCAGCAGCTCAATATCCCATACACCTCTCATCTGCTTCCCCAGCGACTGGACGGGGAGCTGCTCTCAAAGCTTCCCATAGACTTTCTCCGGCATCATAAGGTCTTTCCAGCAGAAGAGAAGCACGGCGAGCTGCTGGTGGCCACTACCGACCCTCTTGACACCCAGGTCCTTGACTCCCTGAGGGCCCTTCTGGGAAAGCCCACGAGACCCATCCTCTGCCCTGAGCACGAGATCATGAGGGCTATCAATCGACTCTATGAGCGCGACGAGACCACGGCCGAGAAGATGATGGAGGTCCTGAACCACGACCAATGGGAGAGTCTGGCCCAAGATATGGAAGCTCCCTCGGGTGAGCTCGACCTCGCGCATGAGGCGCCCATCATAAAGTTCATCAACCTCATTATCTTCCAGGCGATCAGGGAAAGAGCCAGCGACATTCACATAGAGCCCTACGAGCGGGATTTGAGGGTGAGGTTCCGCATAGATGGTGTGCTCTATGATGTCCTGAAGCCGCCGAAGGTTTACCAGGCGGCCATCGTCTCGCGTGTAAAAGTGATGGCCCACCTCAACATTGCCGAGAAGCGCCTTCCCCAAGATGGCCGCATCCAGACCACGATCGGCGATAGAGGTGTGGACATCCGGGTATCCATCATCCCTGTCGTGCACGGCGAGAAGGTCGTCCTGAGATTGCTCGAGCGAACGAGCGTGCTCCTGCAGATGGAGGACATAGGCTTCGGGCCCGACTGCTACGAGCAGTACCTCAAGCTTATCCGCCGCTCGAATGGCATCATCCTTGTTACCGGCCCGACCGGGAGCGGAAAGACCACCACCCTCTATGCCACCATCACCAAGCTCAATTCCGACGAGCAGAACATAATCACAATCGAGGATCCGGTGGAGTATCAGCTCCGGGGCATCAACCAGATTCAGGTGAGCCCAAAGGTGGGCCTCACCTTTGCCAATGGCCTCCGCTCCATCCTCCGCCAGGACCCGGACATCGTCCTGGTGGGAGAGGTGCGGGATGTTGAGACGGCGGAGATCGCCATCCATGCTTCCCTGACGGGTCACCTGGTCTTCAGCACCCTCCACACCAATGATTCGGCAGGGGCGGTCACGCGGCTTGTGGACATGGGAATCGAGCCCTTCCTCGTGGCCTCCTCTCTCGTGGGGGTCATGGCCCAGAGGCTCGTGAGGCTCATATGCGAGTATTGCAAAGAGCCCGTGGAGCCCGATGAGGCAAGCCTCCGGGAGATAGGGTTGAGCCAGGATGCCCTCACCACCCTCGGGGGCCACCTCTATGTCGGGAAGGGCTGCTCCCGGTGCTACAACACGGGCTATCGGGGTCGGACGGGAATCTATGAGCTTCTTCTCATTACGGACTCCCTCCGCCGCTGCATCCTCTCCCAAAAGGATTCAGCCTCTATCAAGGCCGCGGCCGTGGAAGGGGGGCTCCTCACTCTTCTCGATGACGGGGCGAGAAAGGTGCTGGCTGGGGTCACTACCATACAGGAAGTTCTGAGGGTTACTCAGGTCTAGAGGTTCCGTCAGGGGGAGCGATGCCCGTTTTTTCTTACAAGGCCCTGGATGCTGCGGGGAGGACCCAGCGGGGTATCACGGATGCCGAGAGCCTGAGGGTTGCCAGGCAGAAGCTTAGGGCCATAGGCCTCTTCCCCATGGAAGTGATGGAGGATGTGGCCAGGAAGCCCTCGGAGCGCAAGATTTCCCTTTCTTTCTTTTCCGAAAGGGTGAAGTCCGGCGACCTGGTATCCATGACCCGTCACCTGGCCACTCTCCAGGGGGCGGGGGTCCCCTTGGTGCCGAGCCTCACAGCCATAATCCTTCAGTCCAAGAGCGCCCCCCTCAAGCGGGTCATAACAAGGATCCGGGAGGAGGTGAATCAGGGTTCCTCCCTTGCCGATGCCCTGGCCCTTTTCCCGCGCCTCTTCTCACCTCTCTATGTGAGCATGGTAAGGGCAGGGGAGGCGGGCGGTGCCCTTGAGGTCGTGCTCCTGCGCCTGGCGGATTTCACTTCCAAGCAACATCAGCTCCGAAATAAGATACTGGCCGCACTGGCCTACCCGGTGCTGATGACTGCGGTGGGATTGGGAGTGCTGGGCTTCCTCCTCACAACGGTGATCCCGACGGTCGTGCAGATCTTCAAAGAGAGCCAGCAGGCACTCCCCCTTCCCACCCGGATGCTCATCGCAGGCAGCGACCTCATCAGTCAGTACTACTGGCTCCTGCTCCTTGGAGTGGTGGCCATTATCTTGCTGGCAAAAAGCCTGGCCCGCACCCAAAAGGGCCGCCAGAGCCTCGACCGGCTGAGACTCAAGGTGCCCCTTCTGGGGAGTCTCATGCTGAAGGAGGGCATTGCGCGGTTCAGCCGTACCCTCGGGATGCTGGTGGAAAGCGGTGTTCCCCTTATCCATTGCCTAAACATTTGTCGCCACGTGGTGAACAACTCCGTATTTCGCCAGGAGGTCGACGAGGCCACTGTCAATGTGGAGAGGGGAGGGGAGCTATCCCTTTCGCTCCAGAGGGGCAGTCTCTTCCCACCGCTCATGACGCAGATGATAGCCATGGGCGAGAGCAGCGGAAGGTTGAGCGAGATGTTGACCAAAGTGGCCGAGAGCTATGAGAGTGAGGTTGAGACGACGGTGCAGGGCCTGACAGCCATCCTGGAGCCCGTGTTGATACTGCTGATGGGAGGAGTCGTGGGTTTCGTGGTGCTCTCGGTGCTTCTGCCCCTTTTCGAGATAAGCCAATTGGTGAGGTAGGCTCTGGGGGCCTGAAGATGAAGCGCCTTGCCATTAAGGCCACAGGAAGACGATGTCAAGGATAGCCATCGGTATTGACCTGGGAACTAATGGTCTGAAGGTCGCAGAGGTTGAGGGTTCCTGGCGCGGCTGCACCCTGAGGCGAATCTATTGCCGGGAGCTGGAGCGCTCCCTGCTCACCTCCGCCCAGAGCGAGCAGCTCACGAACGCGCTGAAGGAATGGTCTCAGGAATGGGGTTCTTTCCGCCACCCCATGGTCTCATCGCTTCCGCCCACCTCGGTGATAGCCCCTGCCCTCACGCTGCCCTTCAAAGGGAGCCGAAAAGTTCGGCAGGTTATTAAGTATGAGGTGGAGTCCCTGGTTCCCCTGAGGGCGGAGGACTTCACGGCCAGCTTCACCATGGCCGGTGAGGCGGAGGAGGGCGGAGTGGAGGTCGTGGCTCTGGTTGCTCCCAAGGCGGCCCTGGAGAGGCACCTGCAAATATTTGCCTCGGCTGGCCTGAGCCCCACCATAGTCGGCTTCGGTCCCTTGGCTGCCCTCAATTTTTGCCTCGCAACTGATCCCGCCTTCGGGGAGCGACCGACCGTCCTCATCGACCTCGGTGCTGGCACCACCTCGGTGGTCGTCGTTGAGGGGGGAAAATTCCTTTTTGCCAGGTCCATTCCCATGGGGGGCGACTTGACCACCCTCAAGATCGCCGATGCCCAGAAGGTGACCTTCGCGGAGGCTGAGGCGAGAAAGAAGGTCGCGCCCCTGAGGGAGGGTGACCCGGTGGGGAGGATAGCCAAGGCGGCCCTCGGGGAGGTCCTCCAGGAGGTGGAGCTGACGCTCCATTCATACGTTTACGGCCAGAAGAACAGGCCGAGGCCGGAGCAGGTTTTCTTGATAGGGGGTGGAGCCGCGGCCGAGGGAATCACCGAAGCGGTGAGCGAGACGCTCTCGCTTCCCTGCCAAAGATTCGAGCCGCGCCACGGTGAAGCCCTCCTTGAAATCGGGGAAGAAGGGCGGGGAGATTCATGCCTGATGGCGACGGCCGCGGGGCTTGGCCTCCGGGCAACGGGGCCGCGAAAGGATGAGGTCGATTTCCGTCAGGAAGAGTACGCCCTTATCGATGACCCCCGTAAATCCCGAAGGAGATGGGCGGCGGCGGGAGTGGGGCTAGTCCTCCTTCTGGCCCTCCTCCTCGTAAACCTGTTCATAAAGGCGCAGCTCAACCAGAGGGAGCTGGCGGCACTGGAGGCCGAGATAAAGAGGAATCTCATTACCACCATCCCCGACGTCAAGCGGGTAGTGAATCCCCTCAGCCAGGCAAGGACCAGGATGGGAGAGATGGAGGCCCGGGTGAGAGTCTTCGAGGGGACCTCCGTTGCAGGCCTCTCGCCCCTCAACATCCTGCGGGAGTTGAGCTTTCGCCTCCCCTCGAGCCTCTCGGTCCAGCTCCTGGAGGTGAGCATCGATGATGAGGGCATTAGCCTCTCTGGCACTACCAACTCATTCGACTCCGTCAATCGCCTCCAGCGTCATCTGCAAGAGAGTCCATTCTTCAGGGAGGTGAAGATCTCCAGCGCGAGGGCTGCGGTCGGTGGCAGGGGGATCTCCTTCCGTATGTTCCTGGCGTCCACCCCTCTGGAAAAGGGTTAGTCATGAAGCTCAGCTCGCGCGAGAGAAGGCTGGTTCTGGGGGCGGCTATCATTCTGGGAGCTCTGGCCCTCTTACAGTGGGTGCTTCTGCCCGTGTGGAATCAGAACCGGAGGTATGAGCGCCTGAGTGCCCGAAGGACTCTGGAGCTCAGGGAAATGCGGAAGCTCACTTCCCTTTATCTTACCTACCAGGGGAAGATGGCCCACATAGAGCGGAAGCTTGTCAGGGAGAAGGACAATTTCTCTCTTTTCACCTTTCTCGAGAGGGCTGCCGTGCGCGCGGGAATCAAGGATAACCTTCTCTCCATGAAGCCCTCGCAGTCTAAGGTGGGGGAGGTCTACATCGAGTCATCCGTGGAGGTGAAGTTTCAGGCCGTGAGCATGGAGCGGCTTGTGAGATACCTTTACTCCATCGAGACGGCCGAAAAGTTGCTTAAGGTAAAGCGGCTACAGATAACCGCCAGCCCTCATAGGCCTGGCACTGTGGATGTGACGGCTTGGGTCGCTGCTTATTCCCTTGCCCCCAAGGGAGCTAAGCTTGCCGCTTAGGGGAGAGAGGTCAGCGGGGTAGGTCCCGGGGAAAGAAGGAAAAATCCCATGCTCTTTAGAAAGCTTTTTTTTGCTCTCAGGCGGTGCCGCAAAGCTGGCAAAGAAGATAGCGGTATAACCCTCATCGAGCTCATGGTGGTCATCGTCATCCTGGGTCTTCTCGTTACCATCATCGCCTACAAGATGCTGGGTAGGACGGAAGAGGCCCGGCGCACCAAGGGCATGCTTCAGATAAGAAATATGGAGGCTGCACTCAAGCTCTTTCACTTGGACAACGGTTTCTTCCCCTCCACCGAGCAAGGGCTGGAGGCCCTTGTCAGTAAACCGACTACGGGTAGGATCCCCCGGAAGTGGAATGAGGGCGGCTATCTGGAAGGCAACAGGGTGCCCCTGGACCCGTGGGGTAACCCCTACGTGTACGTCTCCCCGGGGAGTGACAACCGCGAGTATGAGGTCAAGTCTTACGGAGCCGACGGGCTGGAAGGCGGAGAAGGAAATGACGCGGATATCGAGAGCTGGAACCTCCAGTGAGCGAGGCTTTACCCTGATCGAGCTCTCGATGGTGGTCCTTTTCCTGAGCATCATAGTGCTTCTGGCTTTCCCTAAATTCAGCAGCCTCTACCAGAGGGAGCGCTTCAGCAGCGGCATGAGGGGTCTCAGCAAGGAGGTGGCGCTCCTGCGCGACAGGGCCATCAGGCGCAGAGCCCTCCAACAGCTTCATGCTGATTTCAAGACAGGCAGGCTCTGGGTCACACGGCTCAGCGAGGGGGGGGATTTTGAGGAGGATGGGTCGCTCAAGCTTCCGGGAGGGACTCTCCCTGAGGGTTTCGCCCTTCACTCCATCTGGACAGAGCGCCTGGGAAAGCGGTCTCAAGGGGAGGCCTTCATTCGATTCCACCCGAGCGGCTACGTGGACCGCAGCATCCTATACCTCAAGGACGAAGAGGGAGCCTTCCACTCTTTCATCATCAACCCCTTCACCGGAAGGGCCAGACTCGAGCGGGGCTACGTTGAGGTGGAGAGAGGGGAATAATCGCGAGAAGGGCTTCACCCTTCTTGAGGTTCTCATCTCTCTGGTCATTCTGGCCCTGGTTGCCCTCACTTCCCTCTCCCTCCAGAACCGGAGCGTGAGTTCCCTGGATGCCGCCATCGCCACGACCGAGGCGACCCTCCTCGCCCAGGAGATGATGGCCGAGAGCCTGCTTCAGGGGTACCCCACAGCGGAGAGCTCCCGGGGAGAATTTAAGGATAGAGGAGGAGATTTCCGGTGGGAGCGGGTGGTGGAGGAAACCGAGTACCAGGGAGTCAGGAAAATAACCCTGAGGGTCTTCTGGAAGGGACGTGGGGGAGAGAGGTCAGTCGAGCTTCTCACGTTCGCGGCGGAAGGGAGAGAACCTTGAGAAGAGAGCGCACGGGGGAGGGAGGCTTCACGCTGGTGGAGCTCCTCGTGGCCGTCGCCATCCTCTCCATCATCATCACGAGTATATACTTCCTTTTCAGCCAGAGTGCCCGTGTCCTGGACTCGGCCCGCGCCCGGTCGGACCTCTACCAGGAGGCCCGGGTTCTTCTGGAGAAGATGGCCTCTGACCTTTCAAATGCTTACTTCCTTCCTGGGGAGGGCCGCTTATATTTTGTGGGCCTGGATGAGGCTCAGGATGGGACTCCCCGCGACCGCCTCGAGTTCACGGCCTTGGCCTACAGGTGGCCCGCCCCTGGAGAGAAAGCAGACGAGCTGGCCGAGGTCTCCTATTTTATTGAGGGTCCTCCCGAGGCGCCCGAGCCCCGCCTTCTGCGGCGGGATGTGCGCATCTTGGACGGCCTTCCCGAAACCCCTGAAGGGGAGGATGACGCGCAGCTCATGAGCGAGATGGTGAGGGGGCTGGAACTTGAGTTCTGGGACGAAGGGGAGAGAAAGGTGAGCGAGTGGGACACCCGGAGGGCCATGGGAGGCGAAACCCCGCGTCTTCCAAAGGCCGTCAAGGTGAGCCTCATCTTTGAAGGCTCCAGAGGGGAGCAGAAATTCTCCATGACCATCCCCATCCCGTCGGGGATGGTATGGAGTTCTCGACCCGCGCAGGGCCCTTAGGCACTTCTCATGAGAAGAATGGGTTCAGACAGGGGCGTCGCCCTTATCATAGCGCTCGTCGTGACCGCCTTTTTGGTGCTGCTCTCCGTGGAACTCAGCACGGTCGCCAATATTGATGTCGAGGCGGCCGCCTTCTACCGGGATGAGGTGAGGGCACACTACCTCGCGAGGGGCGGGGTCGAGCTTGCGGTCTCCAGCCTGCTGCGCGACCGGACACCTTTCACGTCCTATTCGGAGGAGTGGGCTCGGCTTCCGGAAGAGATAAGGGTGGGGGAGGGCATCCTCAGGGTGAAGCTCCGCGACGAAGGAGGAAAGCTCAACCTCAACCGCATTCTTGAAGATGAGGAAGCGCAGAGGGTGCTCGAGCGCCTCTTCTTCCTCCTTGAGCTCGACCCGCGCCTCGTAGGGGGCCTCCTCGACTGGATGGACGCCGATGACCTCGAGAGAGGGCCGGGGACAGAGGGGGCATATTACCGGGAGCTCCGCTCCCCCTACCCGGTCAAGAATGCCCCTCTTGACACACTCTCAGAGCTGAGGGACATTAAAGGCTTTGACGATAAGGTTCTTGCCAAGCTCGGCTCACAGAAAATGTTCGGGAGCCTGGACCTGCAGACCATCCCCTTTCTTACGCTTCATTCAGATGGAAGGGTGAATATCAACACCGCACCGCCGCTCCTTCTCAGGGCTCTCTCAGAGAATCTCACCGAGGAGGTAGCTGAGAGTATCGTGCAGTCCCGGGAGGAAAGGCCCCTTGAGAAGGTGGAGGAACTCAAAGAGGTGCCGGGGGTGACGGAGGAGCTCTTCTCGGAGATAAAAGGGCTCGTGACGGTAGAGAGCAATTACTTCTCCCTCTCGGCCTCTGCCGAGATGAACGGAGTGAGAACACACCTGTTCGCCATCCTTAAAAAGGAGGAGGGGCGGGTCTCGGTCATCTACTGGCGGTCCCTCTAGGCGTGATTAGCTCTGGCGGCCTCTTTTATGGATTGAATCCGTGGAAAGTCTTCTTCTTTTTTTACTGGTCCTGGCGGCGGGGTTGTCTGTAGGGAGCTTTGCCAATACCTGCTTTTACCGGCTACCCCGCAGACTCTCCCTCTGGCGCCCGCGCTCCTTTTGCGCCTCCTGCGGGGCGCCCATCCCTTACAGGCACCTCCTCCCACTTGTGAGCCACCTCTTGCTCAAGGGCAGGTGCTCGGCGTGCAATTCGCCCATCCCGGCGACCCTCCCGCTCGTTGAGGCCCTCTTCGGCGGGCTGGCGCTCCTCTGCCTGGGCCTCTATGGCCCGTCGGTAGATTTCCTCTCTAACTTCTTCTTCCTCTCCCTCATGCTCATCCTCTTCATCCTGGACCTTAGATGGCATTTCATCCCAAATAGCCTCATCCTGCCGGGCATCGCAGCAGGACTCCTCTTCTCTTCCCTCTGGGGGGAGTCCGGCCCTGCGGGCTCACTGCTTGGAGCAGGGCTCGGGGGAGGGGCTTACCTCGCGCTGAAGGAGGGCTACCGGGCACTCCGCGGGCATGAGGGCCTCGGCATGGGGGATGTCAAAATGGCGGCCATGTTGGGCGCGTTTCTGGGCGCGCGGGGCGTGCTCTACGTCTCCCTCTATGGTTCCCTCCTGGGCCTTACGGTGGGGGTCGCCCTCATCCTCTCGGGGAGGGCGAGTCTCAAGACCCCCCTTCCATACGGGTCCTTTCTGGCCGCGGGCTCCTTCATCTACGTCTTGGGCGGGTCGATTTTTTAAGCTCAGCGCCCGGGGGAAAGAGGGTTTATTCTCACCCGGCTTAAAGGGTAGCGCTCGCGCACGCCGAAGGCCTCGATCGTGACAAAGCCCTCACCCTCGGCCACCACCCTCGCCCTTATGGGGTTGGGGTTTGAGTCGATGTAGACCATCGCCTCATAAGGCCGGAAGGCCGGTCCGGCCTTCAGACCCTCCGGTGCGGGCGAGTGCCCGATGATCTCCTCAAAGCGGCGGTCCTGACGAAGGGCCTCAAAAGCCGGGCTCTCGCGCAGGGCCTGCAGAGCACGTGCTCCGAGGCTCCCCCTCCAGTCGATGAGCTTAAGGAGGGCATCTTCAACCTTTCCCCGCCCGACATAGATTTCCAGGATGCCAAGCCTGAGCTCATCGGCCACCTCCCCCTCGCGCCATATCCATTCCTTAAAGCGGAGGAGTCCCTCTTCGAGAATCGAGAGCGCTCTCTTGCCCTGGCCCGTGACCTCAAGAGTCCTTCCCAGCTGCAGGTAGGCTCTCGGGTCCTTCTCGTTGAGTTCCCAGGCCCTCTCGAAAAAGGAAAGTGCTCGGTCGAACTGGCCCCTGGCAAAGGCTAACTTTCCCAGCACGAGAGGCGGCTCAGCCCAGGAGGGCGCCATTCGGTTTGCCCGGAGGAGGCTCTCCTCCGCCTTCTCGTAAAACCTTAGCTCCGTGTAGGAGCGGCCCAGGAGGAGGTAGTAGGCGGGGTATCCATCGAGTGAGCCCAGCCATTTATTCAAGTAGCCGAGCGCGGCTCCCGCGCCTTCGCCCGCGAGCATCGCTTGTGCGCGCATGAGGCGGAAGTAGGCCCCGAGGGCCTCGGGGAGCTTAAGGGTGTAGATTCCATCGCCCTTGACGAAGAGGACTTTTTCCCCATCCGGAGAGAAGGAAGGAAAGCGGGCACCGGAGAGCGTGGGGTGCCCTAGGGGAATCGAGGTCTTCTCTTCAACAGAGGTAAGGAAAAGCCCATTGCTTCCCGATATGACCCACCTCCCGCCAGGCGAGAGGTGAGGGTGGGCCAGGGCCTCGCCTGAAAGGGATTCAAGGACCTCTAGCTCCTTTCCCGTCCCCCCGTCGAGGATGACTATTGCCTGCCCCTCCCTTAGAATTATCCTTCTCCCATCGGGGGAGAACCGGGCGCTTTCTATGCGCCTTCGCCCGGATAAGACCTTGGCCCCGCCGGAGGGAAGCTCCACCCTCTCCAAGCCCTCCCTTCCCAGGCAGAGGAGGCTCAGGCCCTCGGGCGATAGGCTCGCCCCCCGGCACTCCCCTTCAAGAACGGGCGAAATTTCTCCGCTCACGAGGTCAAGGAAGCCCGGAATGGGGCCTTTTTCGCCCGGCATGCTCAGCAGAAGGCGTCTCCGGTCCGGCGAGAGGAAAGAGTAACCCTCCAGGCTTCTCGCCCGCCACTTTAGCCTCGTGCCGTCGGCCCTTACGGTGTGAAGGTTGAAGGCCCCTTCGGCCTCGGCTCCGAAAAGAACTTCATCGCCCCCCGGGGAGAAGGAGGGCGCGCCCTTTCCATCCGCGCTGAAACGGAACCCATCATCGGGAAAGATAAGGGGCGTGAGGCTCCCCCTGAAGCCGAGGCCGAGCTCGAGCTCCTCCCTTTTGGAGAGGATCTTCTCCTTTCTCTCGGTCGCCTCCCTGAGCTCGGCGAGCTTTGCCTTGGCCGGCGAGTGGCTCGGGTCCCTCTTTATTACCTCCTCATAGGACTTCAGGGCCTCCTCATACTGACCGAGGCCTTCCAGTGCCTGGCCCGCGCCGAAGAGCCCGTCCGGGTCCCCGGGTTCAAGCCGCAGAAACTCCCGGAAGCGGGCGAGCGCCTCCCCGGGCTTCCCCTCGCGCAGGAAGAGCTGACCCAGGTTATAATGCGGGAGGGCGTAAGCCCTATCCTTTCCTATGGCCCTCTCATAAAGCTCTCTGGCCTCCCCCGGCCTTTCCCTCAAGGCCGCCATCTTGCCGAGCTTATCGAGCTCTTCAGCGGAGAGCTTTCCTAAATCCTCGCCCTTATGTCGAAGGAGCGCATGCTCGAATACATCATCCCTCTTTTCCCTCCCCTGGCCAAGGTCCTCGAGGATGAGGCCAAGGTAGTAGTAGGAGAGGGGCCCGCCGCCCTTTGCCACGGCCTCCTCAAGAAGCGGGAGGGCCTTCTTGAAATAGAAGTTCCGGGCATCGAGGTCCTTTTGAAGCACATAGGTTATGTGCCCCATCCTGTAGTACATGACGCCGTCCTCAATGCCGAGACCTTCAAGCGTCTTGTATTCCGCGAGCGCCTTTCGCAGTGAAAAGCTCCTGTAATACTTATGGGCGAGCGCGAGCCTCGCCCGGCTCTCATCCCTCCGCCCGGCACCCATCCCCCCGCAGGAGGGAAGAAGCAGGAGCAAGGCGAGGCTCAGGGCAAGAGGCGAGAGGAGGGACGCTATGGTGAGAGGTTTTTCTTCAGATCTTGGTCTCATGGGTAAAACCCCGCCTTATGCGGAAAACCCTGAGGCTCTCTTAAAAGAAAAGAGCTCTTTTTTCAAAATATTAGCAAATTGGAGGAAATTATTGAAGGGTAAACCCGAAGGGCCGTGCGCCTGGAAGAGACCTCATCCTCAGGGGATGGCCTCTTAAAGATTCTTGCAAGCGCGGCTCAGTATGGGCTTTGTTGCTCAGCGCCCCGGCCTTTGCCCTTCTCGCTCCCCTCTAGACCCTCCGCACTCCCGGCCCCCTGTCCCCGCCGTGTCAAGCCCTTGATGGACCTCTTTTGTCAGCTAATTGCCCTACAATAGTAGTATTATATAATAAGGGTTGCAAAAACTACTTAAAAGTATTATATTATATTCTATAAAAGCTAAAATAAAGTATCCTTGCCAGTAAGCAAGGGAAACGCGCACGGGTCAATCCGCCCAGCCCGCGCCGGAATCCTTAAGTGCCTGAGGCCTGTGCCCCGGGCATTTTATTTTCAGAGGGAGTAGGGGCGGTAGAGGGGAAATAGAGAAGCAAAGATATTGAAGGGCGCTGATTGGGTGCTCCGCCACGAGTCCACAATCGTTTCCGCGGAAAGCCATCCGCGGCGCGCCCTTAATTTGTAAATATAGGGTGGCTTCGGCGGGAAGTCAAGCCGCCGCATCGAAGGGTGGTTATTCTGGAGAAGTCGTTGATTATCCATTGATTCAGGGGCCGGGGACATGAAGGAAGAAAAAGCTCTCCCTTTGATTAATAAAAGGTTCGGCCCCGCCGCTCTGATTCTTTGGCTCTTCTGTTCTCTTATTCTATTCTTATTTCTTTTGGGTTGCACTCTCAAGGTGGAAAAGCGGATTTTTCCCGAGAGCCGAAAATCCAAATCGGTCTATTTGTGGTTTACATCCCCGCCCTACCTTGTGGGATGCTGGCGGGCGGAGCTCTACGGCTACAATAACGGCGAGTACCGTATGGTCTTGATCGAGCGGAGCGACTACCTCAAATGCGGACGAATCCAAAAACCAAGGGGGCCGATCTGATTGCTAATGGAGCGCCGGGGATATGGTGGGCGGAGCTTATAGGCGGATGAAAGAGGTCGCTCGTGCTGGTTTGGCCTTCCCGGCCCCACGCGCGGAGAAAGGGGGTAGGTCATGGCTGCGCCATGACCACAAGGGTTTCGGCTGAGATACGCTCTTTTATCGAACAAGAGGCACGGCGCAGCCGTGCCCTACCCGGCTCGGTCGGAAGTCAAGCATAGAAGCCGCGTCGGCTGAAAGCGTCGCGGTTGGCTAATAATTCCAGTTAAAAGGAGAACGCCATGAAAAGGATTATATACATCGTTGCAGTGACCATGTTCGCCCTTTCGGTGGGCGCCAGTTTCGGGGACTACTCCTTCGGGGCGGAGGAGACAAAAAAGGAGCCGGTGCGCATTACGGTCATTAAAGCGTTCAAGCCCGACCTGCCGGGCATCGAGAAAGCCCAGCTGATTCAGTTCGAAATGGACCCCGGGGCCGAGGTTAAAAACTTCACACTCGGCTCTGAGCTGTGTTGGGCGATAGAGGGCGTCTTCACCTACAAGCTGGGCGGGGAACTGGTTGAGAGAAGCAAAGGAGCAATCTGGTATGGGGAGGCGGGAACTGTCATTGATGTTTATAACAGAGGCAAAGACGTTGCCGTCCTTCGGTGCGTTCAGTTCATAAGGGCCAAGTGACGCATCGCGTCGCGAGGCGATTTAAGTTTGCTGGAGGGTGCGATTGCACTGACCCCCTTCTAGGGAGTATCAGGAGACCTCCTCGGGCTCCGGGAATTCCATCCCAGCACGGCGCCTTAAAAATTCCTGAAAAAGGCCGGAGGCCCCGCGCCCCTGGCCTTAGTACTATTATATATTAAGGCTTGCGAAAGGTTCTTGATGGGTGTATATAATCTTATAAATTTTGCAATAAACTATTCTCAGGAGCGGGGGGAGTTTAACGTGCGTGGGTCAATCCGCCCAGCCCATGCCGGAGCCATTAAGCGCCCGAGGTCTATGCCTCGGGCGATTTATTTTTGAGGGTCAGAAGAGGGGCAGGGGGTAGGTCATGGCTGCGCCATGACCACAAGGGTTTCGGCTGGAATACGCGCTCTTATCGAACGAGAGGCACGGCGCAGCCGTGCCCTACCCAGCGATGAGATATGAATTGGGATACTACCAGAAAGGGGGTGAGAAAGAAGCTGGCGGAAGAACCACGGGGGTCCGGCGCCACCCGGCAGGAAGCAAGAGGTGCGTCAAGTAGGTAAGTTCGTTGATGGAGCAAAGGGAGGAGGAAGGTGATGAGGAAGGGATTGATATTCGCGATGCTGGTGGGGCTTGTGGTGGCTGTCGGATTGGCTCTGACGGCCGGGCTTGCGCGTGCTGGCGACTGTACTGTCACGGTGACCGCGCCCGCTTCAATTCAGGCCGCCGTTGACGCTGCTGGCTTTGGCGATGTGGTCTGTCTGAGCGGAACCTTTAATCAATCCGTAGTTTTCGGGCCCGAGGACTCCGGCATCACCCTGACCGCTGCGCCCGGCGCGGCACCCGTGCTAGATGGCACTGGGCTAGCCGCGGTAGAGGCCATACGCTTGCTGGACGGTGTCAGCGATGTGACCATAGAGGGTTTGGAGATTCAAAATTACACGTCTGACACCTGCTGCGGTCAAGGCAACGCCATCCAGGCGTGGGGCGTTAACACCAGCAACATCGTAGTCCGCAGGAACAACATGCACGACAACAACTATAGTGCTATCCTCGTGGGGAGCGAAGGAGCGCAGATGCACACGGGCTGGGCCGTTCATGGTAACATCGCGACCAATAACGCCACGGGTTTCTTCTCTGCCCAGATAGAGCTCACAAACTGCAGCGGTTGCTCTATCCACCGCAACAATGTCACAGGTGGAATCATCGGCATCCTCGTCCAAGGCCGCAACACCATTCCCGACAGCGGTCTTGTTGAGACCCAAGGCGTGAGTGTAAAGAATAACGTAGTAGACTCTGACATCGGGGTGTATATCCTTGGCCTTGCGAGCGGACCCCTGGACCCGTTCCCTCCTATTGTGGGAGCACAGGCAGACCTGCTGGATGTCACGCTTGTCGGTAACCAGATTACGAGCGGAGCGAGCTGGGTGTATGGGTACCTGGGCGGCCAGATAATCAATCCAGCGTTAGTGCGGAACGACTTTAACTGCAACAGTGGCTACGGGATAGGGCTCTTTGGCAATACCTTCAATGCCAAGGTTGTCAACAACGACTTCGCGAACTGTGCTCCCGATTTGATTGACGGTGGCTACGAGACGAAGCATCCTCCGGTGCCTGACAATCCCAGCTAGAAACGGGAACTGAAACCGCACAAAGGCCGGGGCCTTTGCGCCCCGGCCTTTTCTTTTCTCGCTCCCCTCTTCACCCTCCGCGGCCCCGGCCTTTTCCCTTTGCTGAGCCGTGCCTCTTGCCTGTCTGCGTGCGACGCACAGGCAGGATGCGCCTCTTTTGGCGGCTCAGCGGTCCTATGGGCTGACAAAGCCGGCGGTAATGTCACGAATTTTGTGTCGGCAGACCGCGTAGGGGCGACCCGCCCGTCGCCCCAACAGTGAACGGGCGGCCCCCCGGACCCCCCCAAAA
>CAZNSX010000001.1:545064-661963 GCA_964575845.1 uncultured bacterium
TGACACTTTTTTTGGGGCGCCGCCGCGGGTGGGGCCGCGCGGCGGGGCCCCCCTAATCTGACGGGCGGACGCGAGGTCCGCCCCTACATGTTGGGCCGTTGTAGGGGAGGAGCTCGCCTCCTCCCGGTGCCTCCTTCGCCTGACACAAGATCTGATACATCTCCCCAAGCCTGGGACCTTGACCTACCGGATGAGGAGGCCTAAAATAAATTTAACGAGCAAAGGAGCTGAGAGGAGGAATCAAAGTGAAATCCTATGTCTTTCCGGTCGTGCTTGAGCCCGACGAAGATGTCTGGCGGGCTTATGTTCCTGACCTTGAATCCCGTGGCGCTGCTACCTGGGGTCCTACCAAAGAGGAAGCGCTGAAGAATATCCAGGAAGTTGCCCAAATGGTCGTTGAGGAGCTTCTGGAAGACGGCGAGCCCCTGCCGAACACTATTTCTGTTCTGGATCAGCCGACAGTCGCCGTGAATGTCGGATGACTGACTACTCTCAATTACGCTAGCTAACGGCCAGACAACTGATAAGGGCTCTTCAGGCCGACGGCTTTATGCTTTCCCGCCAGAAAGGAAGTCACCGACACTACCGCCATCCTGATGGACGCCGGGTCAAGTTTTCCTTCCGCCACACATCCGACGCCTTCCGGCCCGGCACCCTCAGAAGCATGGTTGAAATCCAAGCCCGCTGGACGGAGGAGGATCTCAAGCGCCTCGGCCTGCTCCCATAGGGTCGCATCAAGTTATCCGTCCTGGGTCATGATGCGCTGGAGGTTTATGTCTCGGCCCCTTTCTCCTCGGGAGCGAGGGTAAGAGGCTGGTGGGAATTGAGGAGTAAAGGGAGAAGGGGAGATTTCCCGTGCGCGTGGTCTTCCATCCTGACTGCCTTAAGTACGTTCATCCCGGCCATCCTGAAAGGCCGGAGCGGGTGGAGGGGATCCGGAATATTCTGCGAGAGAGGGGTCTTTCCTTTGAAGAGCCGGCTCCGGCGACTAAGGAGGATATTCTGCTCGTGCACACTGAAGCCCACTATGAGAGGGTGATGAGAGGGGCCTACTTTGACTTCGATACCCCGCCTCTTGAGCCCCGCTTTCCGCTCCTCTCGGCGGGCGCTGCGCTGAGGGCGGCTGAAACCCTGGGCTTCGCTCTGACGAGGCCGCCCGGGCACCATGCAGGGCGGGATTTTCTTGGAGGATTCTGCTACTTCAATAACATCGCAATCGCGGTGAAGAAGCTCTCGGCCAGGACCGCCATCCTGGACCTCGACCTCCACCACGGGAACGGAACGCAGGACATCTTCATGGGCTCTCCGGACACCCTATTTATCTCACTCCACCAGAGCCCCCTTTATCCGGGGACGGGCTTGACCTCTGAGGGGAACTGCCTTAACTTCCCCCTCCCCCCCGGAACCGATGAGGGGAAATACCTTGAAACTCTTGATGAGGCCCTGGATGAGGTCAGGGGCTTCGCCCCTGAGGTTCTGGCCATATCCCTGGGGCTTGATACTTACTTCAGGGACCCCCTGGGCGGCATAAAGCTCAAGGAAGAGAGTTATCAGAAGATGGGGGAGCGGGCGGCGGGCCTTGGGCTTTCCACCTTCATAGTGCTTGAAGGGGGCTATTCCGAGGTGGGTCCCGGCTGCTACAACTTCCTCAAGGCTTTTGCGTGAGAGGTCTCTATCGCCGAGCCCCCACCTGAGAGGAGGAAGAAAAAATGCGTTTATCCGGCGTGAACCACCTGGCTATGGTCACGGGCGATATGGAGAAGACCATCAGGTTCTGGCGGGACACCCTGGGCTGCAAGCTCATCGGCACGACGGGCCACATGGAGGGGGGCTACCCCTACAGGCATTACTTCTTCTCCATAGGGCCCGGAAGCACGGTGGCCTTTTTCGAGTGGCCGGACATCGAGTTTTCCTCGAAGCCCGCCGGCATTCCCGCCAGGGGAAAAGTTCACTTCGACCACGTCTCCTTCAATGTGCCAAATCTTGAGGAGTTACTTGAACTTCAGGCCCACTTGAGACGGGAAGGCGTTGAGGTAACGGAGGTTGTGGACCATAAGTTCATAAAGAGCATCTACTTTGACGACCCGAACGGCATCTCCCTCGAGGCCTCCTTCTGGGTCCAGCGCCTGGAGGAGGAGCCCTTTTGGGGTGACCCCGACCCCGTGGAGATCATCAAGAGGGAGGGTAAATAGGCCAGACCCCTCGCCCGGCTTTGACGCATGAGACCTCCGGTTGGCTCTCAGCCAGCCTTCGGCTCAGCGCAGCAGGCCTTATCCCCCGGGCAATCTATGGTGCAGGTGAAAGTGGCGGGCTCCTCGGTGCTCGGGTTATAGAGGCCGTGGGGCTCGAAGGTGTAGGTGTATACGAGCTGCCCCGGGCCCACCTCCTTCTCCTTGCCCTCGGCGTCAAAGAAGACCAGCTTTCCCGAGATGACGAAAACCCCCTCAACATACTCATGCTCGTGAAGGGGGATCCGGGCTCCGGGCTCAAAGGTGAAGTGCCGCAGCGCAAAATTATGGCGGAAATCCTCGCCTCCCAGGTCCTTATGGACGAGCCACCTCACGGTAACGCCCTCAATTTTTAACCTCTCACCCCGAGAATAGATCTCCCGAACCTGAATTCCCTGAACCTCTCTCACGTCTCTCACCATCATGGACGCAGCCTCCCTTTTCGCATTGTTATCAAAGCCTGACGCGCAGGGAAATTTTCAAATAAATTAGCAGACTAAACCGTGTATTTCAAAAGCAAGACGCTTCCCTGCTTCTTGGGCCCAAAAGGCCAGGGGTCACAAAGGGGGTAATGAAAGGTTCCCTTCTCTCAACCGCAGATCAAAGGCTCTTCTTTACAGGCCGGGGCAATTCACTTTATTTTTCTTCCGTGGTATTATTTCTCTAAGCTCAAGGTCATAGCTGAAGGAGGGCCATTTTGACCCTCCTTGATGCTTCCTGAATGAGGAGGGTAGACAGGAGCCTTCAAGGAGAAGGCGCGGCTTTAGATAGAGCATGAGGGAGGAAAGCCCATGGCGCTGGCTGGCTTCAATCTGGATGGCAGGGTGGCCCTCATCACCGGCGGCGGAACCGGCCTTGGTAAGGCAATGGCCTCCGCCCTGACGGAAGCTGGGGCCGACATCATCATCGCAAGCCGCAACATGGAGCGCCTTGAGGGGGCGGCGGAGGAGCTAAAGGCCTCGGGCCGCCGGGTCCTTCCCCTTCAGGTCGATATAACGGACGGGGCCTCGGTGCGCACCATGGTGGAGGAAGCGCTGGGGCGGATGGGCAGGGTGGATATACTGGTGAACAATTCAGGTATAAGCGGGGAGAAGCGCTTCGTCGAGATGGATGAAGAGGATTGGGATAGAGTCCTCCACACGAACCTGCGGGGCGCCTTTCTCGTGAGCCGTGCCCTGGCGGGGGACATGATAGGCCGCGGGTGGGGCCGCATCATAAACGTGGCGTCGGTCCTGGCCGCCGTTGGCATGCCAACTCTCACGGCCTACTGCTCGAGCAAGGGGGGAATCATCCAGTTCACAAGGGCCCTCGCACTCGAGCTCGTGCGGTACGGGATAACCGTCAACGCCCTCTGTCCGGGCTATTTCCTCACAGACCTGAACAAGGACTTTTTCACGAGCGAGCAGGGACAGGAGTTCATAAAGCGCCACATTCCCATGCGAAGGATAGGCAAGCCCGAAGAGCTCTCTGGGGCCATTGTCTTTCTGGCCTCAGAGACCTCGGCCTTCATGACGGGGGCCGCCATTTACATAGACGGCGGCCAGAGCGCCTCCTGAGGGCTTCAGCGCTTGACGGGAGGGCGAGAGCGCTCTAAGGTAAAATACTTTATGGGAGCTTAAGAACGGAGAAGGAGATGAGCGAGCGGGTCTATATCTTCGACACAACCCTTCGGGACGGCGAGCAGTCGCCAGGCGCCAGCATGAACCTTGGCGAGAAGATAAAGCTCGCGTTGCAGCTCGAGCGCCTGGGGGTGGATATCATAGAGGCGGGCTTCCCCATAGCCTCAGAGGGCGAGTTTGAGGCCGTCAGGGCTGTCGCCAAAAAAGTAAAGCGCGCTACTGTCTGCGCTCTTTCCAGAACCCGGCTTCAGGATATCGATAGGGCCTGGCGGGCGGTGGAAGAGGCGAAGAAGCCCAGGATCCACACCTTCATCGCAAGCTCCGACATCCACATGAAGTATAAGCTCAGGATGGACCGCAAGGAGGTCCTCAATGAGACAGAGAGGGCCGTCAGGCATGCCCTCAAGTACACGCCCGATGTGGAGTTCTCCCCCGAGGATGCGACACGCTCCGACAGGGACTTCCTCTGCCAGGTCATCCGGGTCGCCATAGAGGCAGGTGCCACAACGATAAATGTGCCCGACACCGTGGGCTACATCATTCCGGATGAGTTCCGCCACCTCTGGGAGCATATCTTCGAGAGGGTGCCCCCCCGGGAGGGCGTCATCTTCAGCACCCACTGCCATAATGACCTGGGCCTGGCTGTGGCGAATTCCCTCGCCGCCGTAGAGGCGGGGGTGCGGCAGGTGGAGTGCACCGTCAACGGCATAGGGGAGCGGGCGGGAAACGCGAGTCTTGAAGAGGTCGTGATGGCTCTCAGGACGAGGAAGGATTTCCTCCCCTACGCCACAGGGGTCAATCCCAGGGAAATCTACCGCACGAGCCGGCTCCTCAGCAGCATCACCGGCATGATGGTTCAGCCCAACAAGGCCATAGTCGGTAGGAATGCCTTTGCCCACGAGGCCGGAATCCACCAGCACGGGGTCATCCAGAAGGCTCTCACCTACGAGATAATGACCCCCCAGGCGGTGGGTTGGCCCTCCAACATCTTCATCCTGGGAAAGCACTCGGGTCGCCATGGTCTGAGAAAAAGATATGAGGATCTGGGATACACTCCAACAGATGCAGAGCTCAGCCGCCTCTACCCCAAGGTAATGGCGCTCGCCGACAAGAAAAAGGAAGTCTTCGATGAGGACCTCTTGGCCCTTCTCGAAGAAGAGCGCCAGCAGTTAGAGGAGCGCTACCAGCTCTCCTTTCTCCAGGTGGTGAGCAGCAGCGGCGGGGTGGCCACGGCTACCGTTAAGCTCAAGGAGGGAAAGAAGGAGATATTGGATTCCGCAAGCGCCGACGGACCCGTGGCGGCAACCTTCAACACACTTGGGAGGATAACGGGTATTCCGGCCAAGCTGATGGACTACTCCGTGAATGCCGTCACAAGGGGCAAGGACGCTATGGGTGAGGTGCACGTTACGCTCGACTTAGGCGACCGCACCGTCCTCGGCAAGAGCTTCTCCACCGATATCCTTGAGGCGAGTGCCAAGGCCTATCTCAATGCCCTGAATAAATACATGGCCTGGAAGAAGGAGAGAAAGAAAAAGCCCTCGGCCAAGAGCTGAGGGGGGAATTTATGGAGATTTCTCCCACCCGGCCCCCCTCGGGGGGGAGCCTTGTGAAGGGGGGGAGGGTGCGGGAGCGCAGGACTCATTCTCTTTTACAAGGTCATCTCAACGGAGCCCCATATCATCGGGTTTCTCAGAAATGGTTCTGGATTTCCCCCGGCCCTTGAGAACGCAACCTTGTGAAAGAGCCGTCCCATCTGTTGAAAAGTTCTTGAAAGGAGAGGGGAAAGGCAAGGGGGGGCCCCGAGAGCCGCATAAAATTCAAATAACTCATTGATATTTAAGAGATTATGCCTCTGCCTAAAGATTGTGCAGGCTGTTCTAACTCCCGCTAAAACCGCACCTTAGCCTTTAGCTGAACAAGCTTTTCAACAGGTTTCTAACAAATTTTGTGGATAGCCTCGCCCACTAGAAAGAAGTCGGGGAGGCCGGCGGGAAGGGGTATGAAGGAAAGGGTTGTTGTGGCCATGAGCGGCGGCGTGGATAGCTCCATCGCCGCAGCGCTCCTCCTTGAGCGGGGCTATGAGGTCATCGGCATCTCCATGCAGCTCTGGAACCTGAGGGAGGATGAGCTGGCCTTTGACTCATGCTGCTCTCCCCGGGACATAGAGGACGCGCGCTGGGTCGCCCACCGGCTCGGGTTCCCTTTCTATGTCGTGAATTTTGAAAAAGAGTTTCAACGCGAGGTGGTGGAATATTTCGCGGGGGAATACCTAAGGGGGAGGACCCCCAATCCCTGCATCCCCTGCAATGAGAGGCTCAAATTCAGGTGGCTCCTCAAGAAGGCCCTTGAGCTCGGGGCGGAGCGCGTGGCAACAGGGCACTACACGCGTCTTCTCAGAGTGAACGGGAGCTGGAGCCTGAGGCGTGGCCTTGACCCCAAAAAGGACCAGACCTATTTCCTCTTTAACCTCAAGCAGGAGCAGCTCTCGAGAGCCCTCTTTCCGCTGGGAGAGCTCAGAAAAGGGGAGGTGAGAGCCAGGGCAAGAGCCTTTGGCCTCAAGGTAGCGGAAAAAGGCGAAAGTCAGGAGATCTGCTTCATCCCCCGGGGGGGCCATGCCTCTTTCCTCAAGGAGCGCTTCCCCGAGGCCTTTCGCCCTGGGGCCATCCTGGATGAGGCGGGAGAGCTCCTTGGCACCCACCCGGGGCTTCCCCACTTCACAGTGGGCCAGAGGCGGGGTCTCGGGCTCAGCTCAAGAAGGCCCCTCTATGTGCTCAAGCTAGACCCGGAAATGAACACCCTCACCGTTGGCCCGAGGGAAAGCCTCAGGTGCGAGGGCTTCATTGCCGAGGGGGTGAGCTGGACTCTGCCTCCCCATCCTTATGGAAGGGAGGCCCTCGTGCAGGTGCGTTACAGGCGGGCGGCCAAGCCCGCATATCTCAAGCCCCTCGATGGAAACAGGGTAGAGGTGGAGTTCCTCACGCCTGAGGAGGCCGTGGCCCCCGGCCAGGCGGCAGCCTTCTTCGAGAGGGACCTCCTCCTTGGAGGTGGCTGGATAAGCAGGTGAGCCCTGGCTCGCTCCGTTCTTCCCGCTTGCCGGCTCCCGCGGGGTCATTCACATCTTGGCTGGAAATCCAGGGCAAATAAAGCTCACAGGAAACATTAAATCAACTCAGCTAACTATCTGATAATTAACGGAAATAAATTAATATTTCTCCTCTTACACGATATCCAATTCTCCCCGCAAGCGTCCCTGCATCAGGCCCGGTTGTCATATCTTGCGATGTCTCTTTGCATTGATGAAAATGCATCTTTACCCTATACTGTCCTTACGTAAGGATGAGTCTACAGAGCTAAAAACATCGGAAGGAGAAATTTGAATGCAGGCAAAACCTGGAAGATGGTCATGGATGCTGCTGGCGGCTTTGGCGCTGGCCTTGGCCGCCGCGCCGGCATCGGCGGAAGAAAAGCAGCCTTCAGAGGATAAAGTTGCGGCGGTTAATGGGTCATCGATCACTCAGGCAGACCTTGACAGGGAAATGAGGCGCGTCCAACGCAGGCTCTCAAGCATGGGAAAGCCGCACGGAGATGTCGAGCTTCCGGGGATTAGAGAGGAAGCCCTTGAAACCCTCATCAAGCGTGAACTGATCTATCAAGAAAGCCAAAAGGAGGGGTTCAAAGCCGACGAGGCGGCAATCGATGAACAACTGAGCGAGATCAGAAGACAATTTCCGAGCGAGGAGGAATTCAAGAATGCGCTCAGCGAGATGAACTTCTCTGAGGCTTCCATAAAATCCGAGATCGCGAGGGGGATGGCCATTCAAAAATTCATCGAGGAGCGGATTGTCCAGAAAATCACGGTTCCCGACGGGGAAGTCAGAGCCTACTATGACGGCCACTCGGAGTTTTTCAAGAAGCCCGAGCAGGTGCGGGCCAGCCACATTCTGATCAAGGTTGACCCCCAGGCGGACGAACAGCAGAAAGGCGAAGCACGCAAGAAACTCGAAACGGTCCGGCAGAAACTTGAAGAAGGTGAAGACTTCGCGGCTCTTGCCAAAGAGTTTTCCGAAGGTCCCAGCGGTCCCCAGGGCGGGGACCTGGGCTACCTCGGGCGCGGACAGACTTTGAAGCCTTTTGAGGACGCGGCCTTTGCTCTCAAGCCCGGCGAGGTGAGCGTCATCATCGAGACCAGCTTCGGATACCACCTGATCAAAGTCTTCGACAGGAAGCCTGAGACCACAATCCCTTACGCGGACGTCAAAGAGAGGCTCGGGAAATACCTGAAGCAGAAGAAAGCTAACGAAGAAGTGGACCTATACGTCGAGAAACTGAAAGGAAAAGCGAAAGTGGAGACATTTCCGAAGGAGGGCCAGAAGTAGCTGACCTTCATCCATGGCCGCCGACCTCGAGAGAATGGAATGGTAAAATTCCCTCTTGCCGAGTCCGCTTCTATCCTTAGACTCACTCAATTAAGAAACTTATCGCCCGAACGCCCATGCTACGGTAGTACTACTGGTGGGCCTTTCTCCCGCGTCCAAGTTTTGCCAGAGCCGTAAGTCTTGCCCGTAGAAATTGCTTTGACTGAAGCTCATGAGGTATATTAACCTTGTTATGGTAACTCACTGATAATTAAAGATAACAATTTTGGTTCCTTCTCATGCCCGCCTCATCTTACCTTAATTTGATTTTGGGCGAGTAGGCATGCTGATGCCGTCCCGCGGGGCCATCAAGGAGAGCCAGGGACCAGCCCAGCCTCTAGCTGCTTGAGATCGTCAATTCTTGAATATTTCTTGACTTTCATGAATTTAGTTAAAAAATTAAGGCCATGGCTGAAGTCAAAACCACAGAACGAGAATTTCAGAGCCAGCTCATTGGCTGGTTCAATGCGATTTTAGAGAGGGGAAATTATCCCTTCGAAAGAGTTTCTGCCGAATCTTCTGTAAAAGTCTCCCGCGATAAAGCCAGATTCCCCGATGTCCAGGTATGGCTGAACAGAAAGGCACGACAGGGCTTTTGCGGGTTTGAGCTTAAGACTCCGGAGACGCCGGTAAATGACCCTGAGACCCTCGAAAAGGCTGCCGAGAAAGCCAGAGCCATGTCCGCAGATTACTTCGTCACTTGGAACATGCGCGATTCCGTCATCTGGCGGACACCGCAGCCGGGAGAACCGGTAAGCAGAGAACAAAGGCTCAAGACCTATGAGAGTATCCACCAAATCAACATGGTTGAGGATCTATGGGAATCCTATAAACAAGAACTTCTCAAGGCCCGCGCAGCGGAAATCCTCCATGACCTCTCTACTCTCCACCGTGAAGGCCACCTTTACCTTATAGATACAGATGCCACCTTTTTCGTTGCCTGTCTGAGCAGCACAGCCGATTCCTTATCGCCTCAGATTTATAAATCCCTCATGGGAGCCATAGCGAGAGACGGCAGGTTTAGCGAAGAGCTTTATAAATGGGCCGCCAAGCAGGGGATAGCCACCTTCGGCGACGCAGCCTCTTTTAAGATGCTATCCCGTCAGATCGTTTACAGGATTTTGGGCAAGGTTCTATTTTACGAGACCTTGAGGCGGTGGAGGGGCGATCTGAGCAGGATAGAGCTGGGCGAGCCTAGAGACGCTTCCAGGAGGCTGAGAGAGCACTTTGAAGCCGCGAGAAGGATAGACTACCAGGCCGTCTTCGAAGAAGACCTGCCGGACCGCGTTCCCATTCCTGCTAATGCAGTTGAAATTCTCCAGAAGCTAATACAAGACCTTGACCGTTACAATTTCTCGAACATGCCTCAGGAGGTGGTAGGCGCTGTTTATGAGAAGCTGATTCCGCCAGAGGAGAGGCATGGCCTTGGCCAATACTTCACCAACGAAGAGCTTGTGGACTTTATCAATGCCTTCTGCATCCGTTCAGTCGGTGAGACAGTCCTTGACCCCACCTGCGGCACCGGCACGTTCCTCATCAGGGCATACGACAGGTTCAAGACCTTGGGAGAAAGGGATCATAAGAAGCTTTTATCCCGCCTCTGGGGCGTTGATGTGGCCCATTTCCCGGCGGAGCTTGCCACCATAAACCTATATCGTCAGAACATCGCCGAGTATGAGAACTTCCCCAGGATCGTGGCAAATGATTTCTTTGACGTAAAGCCAGGGGATACCTTTGACTTCCCTCCCCCGAAACCCACGCTCGATGTGGATTTCATGATAAAAGAAAATCTTCCTGTCTTTGACGCCGCCGTCGGTAACTTTCCTTATATAAGGCAGGAGCTCATAGAGAGGAGGGTGCCTGGCTATAAGACTAAATTGCAGGATGTTTTGACCCGCGATTGGAAGGGCCACTACCGGGAACTCTTCGACGGCAAGGGCGGCATAAAGCTATCCGGCCAGGCCGATATCTATGCCTATCTGTTTTTCCATGCCGCCAAATTTATCAGGGAAGATAGCGGCAGGATGGGATTTTTGACTTCAAACTCATGGCTTGATGTCGCATACGGTTATGAACTTCAAAATTTCTTTCTGAAGAATTTCAAGATAATCGCGGTTCTCGAATCCCGCTGTGAACCCTGGTTTGAAGACCCGGCTGTAAATACCGTTTTTACAGTTATTGAACGATGTCAGGACCAGGAGATCAGGGAAAGCCACCTTGTCAAGTTCGTCAAGGTCAAAAAAAGGCTCAAGGAGCTGATACCGTGGGATATGAAGCTTGAGGCAACAGAGCGGTTTCGGGGAATCGACCGCCTTGTGAGGGGGATCGAGTCAGCCGGTTCTGAGCACTTCAAAATTCGGAGGGGAAAGACTATAAACACCCTTAAGGGCCATGCCACTTATGAAGACGAAAATTTCAGGATCAGGGTAGTCAGACAGGGAGAACTGCGAGATGAGGTAGAGACCTCTGGGAAGACGGTAAAGTGGGGAAAATACCTTCGCGCACCGGAGGTGTATTTTGAGATTTTAAAGAAATGCCAGGGAAAATTAGTCGCATTAAGAGAGTTAGCAGAAATCAGGCGAGGATATACTACAGGAATAAATGAATTTTTTTACCTCCCCAAAGAAAAAATTAGTCATTGGGGGATTGAAGAGGAGTTCTTAGCCCCTGTAATAAAGTCACCAAAGGAATCTGAATCAATACTCATTGGCGAAAAGGACCTAGAGAACTTTGTCTTCTTATGTAATATTTCTAAGCAGCGTCTTAGAAAAGGAAGCAAAAAGGGGGCGCTGGCGTATATTGAGTGGGGGGAAAAGCAATATACCAAAGAACGTAAAGGCAAAGGGGGCGGAGTGAGATATCCAGATGCCCCGACAGTCAAGGGGCGCGAATTTTGGTATTCATTGCCGCTTTATGACTTAGGACAGATTTATTGGACAAAATCTTATGATGATACATTTTTACAACGGTTCAGCAAAAATCGCCTTTTCGCAGACCAAAGAGTCTATCAGATAGTGGATAAAAAGGGTATCTCTGCTAAATTATTGGCAGCAGTGTTAAATTCGACTCTATTTTCCTTGGTAATAGAAATTACGGGTCGCGTTAATCTCGGCGAAGGAGCATTAGATACAGCGGTAGAAGAGGCTAAAGAATATATTCCGTGCCCAGATATTAGAAGATTTAGGGGGGATTTGTCAAAGAAATTGCTTCGGGCGTTTGAGGCACTATTCGCCCGTCCTATCAAGTCCATCTTTGACGAAGTCAAGCTGAAGGACAGGCAAGAGCTTGACCGCCTAGTGCTGGAGGCGATGGGACTTGACCCCAAGAAATATCTCAAGCCCATCTATGATGGCCTCTGCGAGCTTGTGGAGGAGAGGATAAATCTCGCCAGGATGCGCAAAAAGCTGAAGGGGGCTAAGACCCTGCGGGATGTGGATAAGCTCAAAGAGCAGGTTCTTGATGAGCTCCTTCCCGATGGCCCAAGGAATTTTCCAGCAGAGTTTATTAAGTCAATATTTCTTAAAGAGCGTATTGAAATATCTGTTCCTGGGGAGCCCTTGAAGCTTGGCAACTATTTCATGGGTTTACAGGATGTGATTTCCGAAGGAGGCTACAAATACGAGGCCAAAAGCATAGAAGAAGCCAAATTTATAATCTATTCTCAGGCTCCAGATTCCTACGTCATAAAAGTCCCTAAGAACAAAGCGGCCGTTATAAATGCTGTGGACAATTACGAAAGATACCTAAAGGAACTTGGAAGAAAGCTCTTTGAAACCTTCTTTACCCATAGCCACGACCACAAGCTGGCCGAGACCCTCACACGGCGGGTGTTCGAAGAGGTGGGGTTGCTGGAGGTGCCGGAGTAAGAGAAGTCGCAAAGGTGGCGGACTTTAGCAGTCTTCGTGGCCTCGAAAGGGATACATAATTGCTAGATTGCCATGGGTGCTGTTGATCCGAAGAAGATTCTTTCCAAAGAAGAGTGGGAAGTTGAACGGACCGCACAAGACTTTATTTCGTGGGTCGAGGAGAAAATGTGCTTATTCGACAGTTCGAAGGAAACAAGAGACTATGCACTGCTTCGAGCAGGGCTTGCGAAGAAATTCATGGAAGAAGTCTATCCTCTCAGCTTCTTCGTGGGGCATCGGTACAGCGGACGCTCTGACGTTCGGGTTAAGCCAAATCTCGGAAATGAAAATTATGATGCAGAAATAATTGACCTTTCAGTAAATCCGCCATCGGTGGAAAAAATCGAGTTCACTCAAGCAATTAATGAAGAGAAGGGTCATCAAGAACATCTGCGTATGCATTATTTTTTGGAACACGGTCATGTACCCTTACTGGGCAAGGTAAAACATCAAGGTACCGAAAGAACGGGACTCAAAATTGAGGTTTGCGATGATTTTGTTGCTCGCAGTGAGAAAGTTGAAGAAGCTTTGCAGCTAGTAGTTAGCGCCGCCCAGGGAAAGGCTGCGAAGCCGTATGGGAAAGATACATCGCTGGTAATAGTTTTTGATGATTATGATAAGCTTAAGGACCCGGAAGACATATGCAAGCTAAAGCGCCGTGTCATAGAGGAAATTCTTCCGATGGATTTGAATTTTTATAAGTTGTTTCTGCTTGGCATATCTGGGAGGAATTTAATGGAATTTTCCCTGCCGGACTGTGGTATGGGTGTGGCTTAATCTAATTGAATCGAGTAGGGTGAGGCTGCGCCTCGCCATTATCTGGCACGTAGAGTCACGGCGCGGCCGTGACCTACTCGACTCGGAAACTTCATGGTTCCGAAAAGACGGGCCCCTCCCTTTTCCTTATCCCGAGAAGGGCTCTCGCCTCATCGGGGCTCGCGACCTCCCTTCCCAGCTCCCCGGCAAGCCTCACCACTCTGGCCACATGCTCGGCATTGCTTTTGGCCAGAACCCCCCGGCTGTAGTAGAGGTTATCCTCAAGGCCCACTCTCACGTGGCCGCCCTTTGTCATGGCCGAGAGGGCCATGGGAAGTTGGGCTCTTCCGATCCCCGCCGCAAACCAAAGGCTGCCCTCGGGAAGGCTCTCAACGAGAAGGGAGAGTATGGGGGCGGCCGCGGGCGCCCCTGTGGGAATCCCCAGCACGAACTGAAAGACGTAAGGCTTTCTTATCAGGCCCTTCTCGATGAGGCCGAGACAGCTCCCCATCATGCCGGTGTCGAATATCTCCAGCTCGGGCACGACCCCACGCTCCAGCATCTCCCCGGCCAGGCGCTCCAGCCACTGGGGGGAGCAGATGTAGAGGAGCGGGCCGAAATTCATCGAGCCCGCATCGAAGGAGGCGATCTCGGGGTTGAGCTCAAGCGGCGCCATTCTTTCCTCCTCGGGGAGGTTCCTTCCGGGAATGCCGCTTGTGGTGAGGCACTGGATAACATCGCACCTCTCCTCGATGGCCCGCGTGACCCGGCGGAAGAGCTCGAGGTTCTGGGTCCCGAGCCGAGTCTCGGGGTCCCTCACGTGGATGTGGACCATCGCGGCCCCGGCCCCATGCGAGCGAACGGCCTCCTCAACTATCTCCTCGGGCGTCAGCGGTATGAAGGGGGACTTCTCGCGGGAAATTCGGCTTCCGGTGATGGCGGCCGTGATGATGAGCTTCTCCATGGGGGTTACCTCTCTTTGGGATAAGAAGGTTGACAAGAAGCTGCGTTAGGGGATAATTAAAGGGATTTTTTTCATCGCGAAATGCGACCCCTAAGGCACATCTGGAGGCGGAAATGGACATAGAAGCCATTAAAGAGTATTACACTAGAGCCGGCATGTGTGGAACGGTCGGCTTCGGCAAGAGACCGGCCCTTCTAATCATCGATTTTCAGAATGCCTTCACCGACCCCAAGCAGCCTCTGGGCGGCAACATGGACCGCGAGGTGAAGGCCACGGGAGAGCTCTTGAAGCTCGCCCGGGAGAAGAACCTCCTGGTCTTCTTTACCGTCGTTGGTTACGAGGAAGGGGCGAGGGAAGGCGGAATGTTCACCAGGAAGGTCCCCTCGCTCAAGACCCTCCGCCTGGGCACTCCCCTCGTGGAAGTGGATGACCGCCTGAAGCCCCACCCCGGAGAGAGGGTGATCGTCAAGAAATTTCAGAGCGCCTTCTTCGGCACAAACCTCGCCTCCATTCTCGTGGCCGAGCAGGTGGATACCCTCATCATCACCGGCTGCGTAACGAGCGGCTGCATAAGAGCATCGAGCATAGATTCCATGCAGCACGGCTTCCATACCATCCTGCCTCTGGAGTGCATCGCCGACAGGGCCGAGGAACCTCATGAAGCAAACCTCTTCGATATCGGCGCCAAGAATGCCGACGTCCTTCCGCTGAAAGAGGTCATGGACTACCTAAGGGCCATGCCCCGCATGACCTATGAGGAATGAGGGGCGATTCGTCGCCTGAGGGAGGAGTGAAGCAGCTCCTCGCCCCCATGCGCTCATGAGCTTCGTGGAAGCCGGACCCTGTTTTCGCCGCCGCTCTGGAATGGATTCAGATATACCCTCCTGAGACGCGCTAATCCTCATCCTCGAGGAAGGCCACCACGCGGCACATTGCCCCCTCGCCTCCCTCAAACCTCCAGGGGAAGGCTCCTATCTTGCAGCGGCGGTTGAGGACCTGGTCGATGTCGCCCCCAACATTTTCCACGTGAAGCACGCCCTCTGGAAAGCACTTCCTGTGCATCACGAACTCATGCTCAATGGGAAAGACTTCCTCCAGCTTCTTTCCCCGCTTCTGTTCAAATTCCTTTCTTATATCGGGCCTGCGCCAGGAGATGGAGGTATTCATCGGGTGGTCATCGCTTCCCAGGTCAAAGCCCGTCCACTTGAACTTCATGTCTACCTTCCACTGGGCCAGCTCCCGATAGCCTCCCGGATGCTTGCACATGTATTTCGTCTCGTTCTGCTCCCGCTCTCCAGTGTAGTAGTGGTGCCAACCCGTGTGGTAGATGAGGATGTCGCCGGGGCGGATCTCCACCTTGCCCTCGAAGTGCTCCGGCCGGATGATGTCGAACTCACCCACCCGGTCGCTGATATCAACGATCACTCCATCGCCGTAAAGGATATCGAGGGGGATGCTTGCGATGTCGCCCCCTCCTTCCACGATGTGCATGGCGGCATCGAAGTGGGTGCCCATGTGGAGGCTAGTTTCGATATACATGCTTACGATGCCGTTGGTCTGCATGCGCTGGACGTAGTAGATCTTTGTGGATGGGTATCCCACCCAGGGCGGGGTGTGGATGTTCCAGGGGTGGCTCAGGTCCACGAGCTTCGTCATGACTTCCTCCTCCCACCGGTGTTCCTTCTCACTTTACCTCCTCGTAGCCTGATTTCTCCAGGCTTGGAGCTCCGCCGTAGAGCCAGATCATCTCGCAGGTCTCGGTCTTGCTCGTGTTCGTGAAGCGGTGCACGGTATCGGGCGGGACATAGCAGAATTCCTCGGGGCCGAGCATTGCTTTCTTGTTCCCGACGACCACTTCCCCGCGGCCCCTGACCATGTACATCAACTCCTCGGCATGGCGGTGCTTGTGGGGGTCGTGGCTCGCGCCCGGCACGAAGAAGGTACGGCCCAGGACAGCGTGCCGGGAGCCGAAGTTCTTCTCTGTGATGAGAAAGCGCACGTCCATGTTTATCCAGCCCTCTTCAGCCTTGAGCCTCACCTCCGAGGGGGTTTCGGCAACGCTTCCCCTGATCTTTCCCATGGACGCCTTCTTAGCCTTTGCCATACGGAATTCCTCCTCTCTTCAACATTATGGAGAACAAACCCTCTCAATCACGATTGCGCTCGCCCGAGCTACACTCGCGCGCAAACATGACACGGATAGCCTCCTCTCTCCACCTCTTGAAGGGGCGCACACCCCGAGAGAACTCGACCAAAAGAGGATAAAGTGTTGCCAGGGCTCTACCCCCAATCTTATCCCCGCGGGAGAGAAATCAAATAATATCATAGCCCGATGGGAAATAGAGCCCCAAGATTAATAGCTCTTAATTAATGGCGGTGCTTATGGTATATCCTATGCTTGGACCCTCGCGAGCCTAAGGCTCCATACCGGGGAAGCCCCGAAATCCTATCAAGAAAACGATGAGGTCAATCTATAAATGGCGAGGAAAAAAGCCCGAAAGCTGAAGGAAAAGACCAGGGGAAGCCCGGCCGGAGAGCTGGCCTCGGCCCTTGACTCTTATCTCGTGGCTGAGCCGTGGGAGCGGGAGGGGTCCATGGAGCGCCTGAGAGCAGGCTTGCCGACGAGCCTCTCCCTGATCTCGAAGCGTCTGACGAGAGAAGAGGGAGTAGTGAGAGAGAGGTGCACGGAGCTCCTGAGGCGGCTCGGTGACCCTCGCGCTATCTCTTACCTTAATGAGAGCCTGAGAGATGGCTTCTTCTCCCTGGGGGAGATCGAGAGTTTCATCTCTCTCATGGAAGAGCTGGGGGAAGAGGAAGGCCGTGGGGAACTGGCCCGAGGCTTCTCTGAGGCCCGCTCCTTGCTTCAGGAGTTGTCATCTTCTCCCGCGGAGGTGGCCTCGGCTCTTGAGTTCTTAGCCCTCCCTTCCCCCCTCCGCAGGGCTCTTTTCCGAGAGCTTTTGGGGAGGAGCGAGGAAACTCTCAGAGGATTCCTGGAGGGTCTCCTCAGGGCGCGTGTTCTCCAAGAGGTGCCTGAGGTGGCTTCAGACCTCGCCCAGGCACTGGGCCGCTCCGAAAGCCCGAGAGCACCCGTTCTTCTTAGGGAGCTCCTCCCTTCCCTCTCCAGGGAGGCCGCGAGGGAAGTGCGAAAAGCGCTTTTCAGGCTGAAGGAGAAGGGCCTGGTAGTTCATGAGGAGAGGGAAGAGCGGCCACCCCCCAAGCCCCCAGCCCCTTATGCCCAAGGCTTTATAAGCGCTGTGGATGGCCTGGGGGGTCAGATAGTGATCGTTGCCCGGGCCAGGAAGCCTTTGGGGCGCTATCTCTTCCAGGCCCACACAAACGACAGCAAAGGTTTTCTTGACTTCGGCACGGCGGAGCTGAGCGCCAAGGACTTGAGGGGCTATCTCACGAGAATTCAGAGGGAGGGCCCCTTTCCCATGGTGGAGTCCCCCCTCTCTCATTGCTTCAGGCTTCTTGAGAGGGCCAGGGAGAGAAGCCAGGGACCTTCCGAGGCCCTGGGCCAGTATGGCCGCGTGAGGGGGCTCATATCAGAGCTCGTGCCTGAAGGGGAGGGTGGGGGGCACCCGGCCTTTGAGCTTATAGGAGACCTTACGGAAGGGGAGTATAGCCCTGACCTTACCTGGGAGGCCCTCCTTAAGGAGACCCCCTTCAAAAGCTGGTACCTTGAGGCGGGTGGGATAGGGGCCTATGTGGATGAGCTCGAAGAAGCGAGCGAGAGTCACCTTGTCTTGACCCCCTTCCAGAAGCGGGAGAGGCTCCATTCTATTTATAAAAGGGCTGCGCAGGAGCTCTTCTCCGAGCCCGAGCTCAGGGCCGCCTATGCCGGAAGGCTCCTCGAGACGGCCTACTTTCTAGCCAAGCGAGGAAAGGAGGCGGAAGGGAGGCTTGCGCTCGAGGCTTTCCGGGAGCTTGAGGCGGGCGGGGATGCGCCTTCCCTTTTCTTCCGGGCGCTTGTCCTAAAATCCATAGCGCTTAAGTTCCGCCCGGGTGAGGACATCTCTTCCGAAGGGGAAAAACAAGAGCGCGAGGGCCTCATCATAACCCCTTGGCGCTGAGGCGCCTTCGCTCAGGACCCGCTCCCTGAGGATTTTATCTCTGCGTGAGGCGCGGCTGCAAGCCTCACCATCTGGCCGTACCGAAGCCTTTCTTTTCAGTTCAGGCCGGGGGACTTTTCCCTTCTCGCCCTCTTCACAAGGGTGGGCACGAGGATAAGGGCTGCCACAAGGGCAAGCGATATCCAGAACGCGGGGGAGGAGGGGTCGGCAATGTTGCTCCCGAAGAAGTTGAGAAGGAAGGTGGCGGGGATTATGCCGACCAAAGTTGCGGGCAGGAAATCTCGGAACTTTATCGTTGACAGGCCCGCGCCGTAGTTTATGCCTATGTAGGGGAAAAGGGGCACGAGGCGCATGTAGAGGATGACCTTAAAGCCGTGGCGGCCGGCCGCCTCGTCGAATTCAAGCAGCCTCCCCCTCAGGCGTCCCTCCACAAAACCCCTTCCCATGGAGCGCGCGACATAGAAGGCCACGCTCGCCCCTATGGTCGCGCCTATTACGGTGTAGATGGTGCCGAAGAGTGCGCCGAAGAGCTTTCCCGAGGCGATCGAGAGGACCGAGCCCGGAATCAAGAGCGCCGGGGCCACGGCATAGATGAGAATGTAAATCAAGGGAGCGAGGAGGCCGAGCTCATCGAGTATCCTTCTAGCCTCCTCCTCGCTTCTTAGTATTTCCCAGACACCCGCCCGATAAATGGCGAAGAGGGCAAGGGCGAGAATGATGACGAGAAGGAGAAGACGAAGGCCCCCTTTTCTCAAGGGCCCGCCATCAGCATGGGCTTTATCGCCTCCATCGAGCGACATTCAGACTGAATCCTCCACCTGAATTATAGCCACAAGATATTGTGTTCTTCAACACCTTTTCCACAATATGTTGAAAACCTCATGAATACTTCCAGCTTTTAAACACTATCCGGCCCAGAAAATTGCCATGATGGAGAAATTTGGGGCGCCTCCTGGCTAGCCATCCTTCAGGCCGGGGAGGTCCGAGTAGCGTCCCAATTTGAAAAAATTATTGACTTTCGCAAAATTTTCGCCTATATTTAATATAGAACCTTCTGAATTTATTGTTGACAGCCAATCTGGGCGTGAACTATGATGGCTTATACAACATATTGCCTTTCTGCCCTGACATGCCCGCAACATATAGTGTTCATATTCTCGAGAGCGGAGGAATCATTCTAACCGGCTCAGAGATTCACGACGCCATTAAATCTCTATACCACCATATATAGGGGTTGAAAGAAAAATGGCTACTGAACAGGGTGTTCTCCCTTTGAGGGCGTTAGGTGGTGAGAAACAAGCTTTTATCGCTTGTCAAGACAATCTCGACTTCATGCGCGACCTTCCAGATGAGAGCATGAAGCTGATCGTCACTTCACCCCCCTATAACATTGGCAAGGTTTACGAGAAAAGAGCGAACCTTGAGACCTATGTCAAACAACAGGTTCGGGTTATTTCGGAGTGCATCCGCCTCTCGCACCCGCAAGGATCAATTTGCTGGCAGGTGGGGAATCATGTTCAAAACGGCGAGGTTTTTCCGCTTGATGCGGTCTTGTACCCTGTTTTTAAGAACCACGCGTTAAAATTGCGAAATCGCATCATCTGGCACTTTGAACACGGGCTCCATTGTTCCAAGCGGCTCTCCGGTCGCTACGAAACCATTATGTGGTTCACCAAAGGAGACGATTATACATTCAATTTGGACCCGATACGGGTTCCTTCAAAGTATCCCAATAAAAAGTATTTCAAGGGTCCGAAGCGGGGACAGCTCTCTTGTAACCCAAACGGCAAGAATCCGGGGGACGTGTGGATATTTCCGAACGTCAAGAATAACCATGTTGAGAAAACGATTCACCCGTGCCAGTTCCCCGTGGAGCTTATTGAGCGGCTCGTGTTAGCCCTTACTAATCCGGGAGATTGGATCTTTGACCCTTTTATGGGTGTTGGGACTACTGTCATTGGAGCCGTTAAGCACGGCCGCGTCGGTTATGGCTGCGACATTGTAAGAGAATATGTTGATATCGCCTGGGATCGGCTTTACCAGTTGCATTCTGGCACATTAAAAACCCGCCCGATAGATCGGCCTATCTACGACCCCACAAAACCTAATGGCGGGCAAAGGTGAGGATCGCAGCCTATTATTCCCACCTGAATGGCTTAGAGTTCCTTCAAGTTCATAAGTCGTATTTGTGGGATGAGATTCAAGACGTCATTGCATCCGTTGATGCCGAGGCCTGTCGAACCAAAATGTCCAAAGAAAAGCGGATAAAGGGAAAAGCCCTTTACTCGCCGGTCGCCATGAATAAGGTCATGCAATCTGAATTTGCAAAGCGAGAGTGGACGCCGCGCCGCACGGATTATTGGGTGACTCAGGATGCGAAACTCATTCGAAAAACCATGCATATGACCTTAGATGATCAAAGAGCCGAAATTGAAGCCGCGGGAATCGAGCCTATTTTTTCTTATAATCTGACAGATTTTGCAAAAGAGCGGGTTGCGGTGGAAGTCCAATTTGGGAAGTACGCCTTCGTCGCTTTTGACTTATTTGTAAAACATATGGCCTTTTTCATCGGGGATGTTATAGATGTCGGGGTTGAAATCCTGCCAATGAAAGAACTACAGCAGAATATGTCCTCGGGTGTCGGATATTATGAAGGAGAGCTTTACAATCTTATCCGACAGGGACGCGGAGTGCCAGCTGTTCCACTCATTTTGATTGGTGTGGCCCCAGAATCTCAGCCTTCCTATTCAAATTAGGACACTACCCCAGGCCCGGCCCATGCCAGGAGCTATTTTCGCCTTCAACGGCCAGAGGGTGGCCCCCGGCCTGGTCACTCTATCCAAGAGCGCGGTAATAATCGCAGATGCGTCTCAGGGGGCAGAGCTCATGGAGGGGGCCCCTTGCCCGGCAAATATTCCTGCCAAAGGTTATGAGATTGAGGTGAAAGCTATAGGCTTCACCGGGGGGCACGAGCTCCGCCATCATCCTATGGGCCAGGAGCAGGCTAGAGCCCTCGGGGATGAGGCCGAGCCTCTCAGAGACCCTGTGGATGTGCGTGTCCACGGGGAATACATCTTTTCCGCATGAAAAGAGAAGGGTGACATATACCGTCTTTATTCCGATGCCTTTGAGGCTTCCCAGAACCCTAAGGGCCTCCTCAGGAGCCATCCGGCGGATAAAATCGAGACTGAGCTCGCCCCGCTCCCTCTCAAGCCAGAGGAGAAACTCCTTTATGCACGAGCTCTTCTGGCCGCCGAGCCCCCCGGGCCGGATGGCTCGGGCTATCTCCTTTGCGTCCGCACTTAAGAGGTCCTCCCACTTGGGGAAGCGTTCTCTGAGCCTGCTGTAGGCGAGGTCCCGGTTCTTGTCGTTTGTGTTTTGGGAGAGGATTCCCATGATGAGACTGCTGAGTGGGTCTCTCCCCCTCCGGCGGCGCCGCCTCCCATAGAGGGCCTCAAGAGCCTCTATCGCCCGCAGCGTCTTGTGCCGCCACCTTCTGAAGTTTTTTTGAGAGAATTTCCTTTTGCCTTCCCTCATCTTTCTATAAAATCTCCCCTGTCAGCTCCGGCGGGAAGTGGCCGGAGGGCCCTTCCGGGGAAGGGCTCGGAAACTATCTCTAAGAAAGGGAGAAAACTCATGCCCATTATCACGTCTCCTCAGGCTGAAGAAGAGGCCCTATCCCTCGCGGCAAAGCTTCTTGCGGCCAGCCTCCGCACCGCACCCAAGACCAGGGGGGAGGATTCCCTCTCGATTGCTATAGCCACAGGCGAGGAGAAGGACCGTCTGGCTGAAGCGATGGAGGGAAAGGCACAGGAGGGAAAATCGGGTATACCCGCGGCCTTTCGGAGGAACGCCGAGGAGGTGAGGCGCACGCCCGTGGTGCTTCTTGTGGGCGTTGACTGGAAGCCCAAGAAGATCGAAAAGCCCCTCGACTGTGGCGCCTGCGGCTTTGAGAGCTGCCGCGAGCTGATGGCGGCCCCCAGGAGAGAGGGTTTAGATTTCCGGGGGCCAACCTGCGTATGGCAGGCGGTTGACCTGGGGATAGCTCTGGCCTCAGCGGCCAAAGAGGCCTCTGACCTCAATATAGACAACCGGATGATGTTTACCCTGGGCTCGGCGGCGAAGGAACTCGGTTACGTAAAGGGGGAGCTCGCTCTCGGTCTTCCCCTCTCGGCGTACGGCAAAAATATCTATTTCGACCACCCAGGCTAGCGGGACTTGGCGGGCTTCAGGCCCAAGGCCTTATAGAGCCTCTTGAAGTCAAGCTCATTCTCGATCAGCCGCGCGGCCCGGTCCACCTTGCCCGTTTCCCGAATCTCCGAGCGGGCGAGCGCATCCTCGACCCGGTCCACAACCCAGAAGGTGTCCATCTCCACCGAAAGGACCGGCACCCGATTCTCCTGGGCTTTGATGATGACGTTATTATTAGGAGGAAGGCCGCCTGTCAGGATGAGGCACTGGAGGGGGGTTTCAAGCGCCGCAAACTGCATGTCCATCCGGTCGGCTCCGGTTATGACGGCCTTATTCTGGACGCGCTTGAAATACCTGAGGGCCGTTTCAGCGGTCATGGCTCCAACCATGATGTTGGTGATGAAATCATCGAGCTTATTCTCCCCAGTTATGACCTTCGCTCCAGTGACCTCGGCGATCGCGCGGATGGATATGGCGCTCAGGAATGGCTCCTCGGGGATAACTCCCCACACCGGAATCCCCCGAGCCTCAAGATAGGGGACCACCTTGCTTTTAATGAAGCCGACCTTCTCGGGTGGGACCCTGTTTACGATGAAGCCAGAGAGGAGCTCTTTCGAGTAGAACTTGGCGTCCAGGGCGAAGTCAATGGTGAGGAGGTCGCTGCGGTATCTATCAACCAGGCAAACATTACAGCCGAGCTTGCGGGCCAGGTCGATCCCCCTTAAGTTAAGGAACCCTCCCTCAAAGAGTGAGCCAGCCCCTCCGATGAGCACGACATCTCTCCCCCGGCTTATTTCTTCATGGGCCTCCAGGACCTTCTTCATGAGGCCCTTTGCTTTGAGCCCATAAGCCTGCTCTATGAGGTCCTGGGTCACGACTACGGGCGTTGTGAGCTCCAGGGGCTGCTTGAGCCCGAGGGCCCTCAGCATGAACTGGGCGTCCATGTCTGTGACCACGCGGTCGAGGAAGGTCGGGCTGGTGCCCAGGGGTTTCATGTAGGCTATCTTCAGGCCGTCCTTCTTGAAGCGGAGTCCCAGACCCAAGCCGACGAGCGTCTTGCCTGAGTATTTGCTCGTGGAGTTGATGAAAAGGGAAACCATCACGCTCCCTCCCTGAGGATGAAACGGGCATCGATGGCCACAGCGCCCTGGCCCTCGGGCATTAGGAGAAGGGGGTTTATATCAGCCTCGTGAATCTCGGGGAAGTCCTGGCTCAGCTCTGAGAGGCGCAGGATGCTCATCTCGAGCTCCTTAAGGTCCACGCTTCCCCTGCCCCGGACTCCGGCCAGGAGCGGGAAGGACTTTATCTCTCTGATCATGGCCCTGGCTTCTTCAAGGTCCACGGGGCAGACCCGGAAGGCCACATCCTTGATGACCTCCACATAGATCCCCCCAAGGCCGAACATGAGAAGTGGTCCGAAGCTGGGGTCTCGTGAGAGGCCCAGGATCACCTCCACTCCGCCTGAGAACATCTCCTGGACGGCGACCCCCCAGACCTGAGCCCTGGGGTTGAAGCGTTTGGCGTTGAATATGAGCTCGTTGAAGTTATCTCGCACCTCTTCGAAAGTCTCGACGCCCACCTTCACGCCTCCCGCGTCGGATTTGTGAAGTATGTCGGGGGAAACGATCTTCATCACCACGGGAAAGCCTATCCGGTCCGCGGCGTCCATTGCCTGCATTGTGCTCTCAGCGAGTATTGTCTTGGGGAGGCGGAAGCCATAAGCGCCTATCACGTCGCGGGCCTCAAGCTCGACCAGCCTTGTGCGGCCCTCTCCGCGGGCGGTTCTTAACACCGTCTCCACCTTCTTCCGGTCGACCCTCAGGCTGGGCCGAGGGCTCTCCGTCTCCTTCCTCCAGCGGCTGCAACGGGCCATCGCCCCAAAGGCGGTGACCCCGTGCTCAGGGTAAGAGTAGCAGGGGATATGTTGCTTTCTTAAAATCTCCAGCCCCGGCCTCACCGCCTCAGCCCCCAGGAAGCCCGTGAGGAGGGTTTTCTTCCCATTAGCGGCGAAGCGGCCGATGACCTCGGCAGTGCGCTCCACCTCGGTCATCTCCTGAGGGGTCAAGAGCACGAGAACGCCATGGACTCCGGGGTCGGCAAGGACCGCCTGAAGCGCCCGCTCGTAGCGGTCTGCCCTGGCATCCCCGATCACATCCACGGGGTTATAGAGGTTGGCCACCGGGGGGAGGTGCTGGGCCAGCTCGTTGATAGTGGCTTTTTCAAAGGAGGCCATCGAAACCTTGAGCCGTTCACAGGCGTCGCTCGCCATTATGCCAGGCCCTCCGGCATTGGTGATGATGGCCAGGTTCGGCCCCTCAGGCAGGGGTTGGTAGGCGAAGCCCAGCCCCATGTTGAAAAGCTCCATGACGGTCCTGGCCCGGATAACGTGGCACTGCCCGAAGGCTGCATCAAAGGCCGCATCGAAGCCGGCCAAGGAGCCTGTATGGGATGAGGCGGCCCGGCTCCCTGCAGCGGTCCCCCCACCTTTAATCATGACTATGGGCTTGGAGTGAGAGACCCTCTTTGAGACCTCCATGAAGGCTCGGCCGTCCCGGAGCCCTTCTATATAGCCCAGAATGACCCCGGTAGTCGGGTCTGAGCCAAGGTACTCCAAGAATTCCACCTCGGTGAGGTCTGCCTCGTTCCCCAGGCTTATTATTTTCGAGACTCCGAAATCGTTCGATGCCGCCCAGTCCAGCATGGCGGTGAGGATGGCTCCTGACTGCGAAAAGATGGAGACGTTTCCCCTTGGCGGGACCGCTGCAGCAAAGGAGGCGTTGACGTGCGAGTGGGTATCTATCAGCCCAAGGCAATTGGGACCCAGGATTCGTACGCCGATATCATTTGCTTTCCTGGCCAGCTCCCGCTCAAGCGCCGCCCCTTCCGTTCCCGTCTCTTTGAAGCCGGCCGAGATGACAATAGCGGCATCGGTCCCCTTCCCCCTGAGTTCCTCTATGGTCTTGAGGATGGCGGCGGGCGGTATCACGAAAACGGCCAGGTCCACCTCGCCTTCTATCTCAGCGAGGCTTCCGCAGGCCTTGAGTCCCAGGACGGAGTCGGCTCTGGGGTTCACGGGGTAGAGCCTGCCCCCGTAGCCGCTCTCCACCATGTTCCTCATCACCGCGTGGCCCACCTTTCCCTCCTCATTGGAGGCTCCCAGGATGGCCACAGAGGCGGGGTTGAAAAACTTCTCTAGCATCGCTTTCCCCTCAGCCAGGAAATGACGTCGAAGGCCGTCGGGGGTGGGGGTATCAGAGTACAGAAGTATTTAGCTTCCTCATCTTCCTTAACATAAAAAATGGTTTTTACCAAGGCTCTCTTGGCATTATGTTCTTCGCTTCCCGGCACTTCCGCCGGATGCCGCCAAAAAGATGGAGAGGGTGGCCAGCATCATGAAGACGATGGAAAGGATAAAAGCGAGCTGGTAGCTTCCCGTGCGGTCGTAGATGTAGCCCCCAAGCCAGGGTCCGATAGGCCCCCCTATGCCGAAGGCTAAGTTCATGGCGCCGTAGATGACCGGGAACCGCTTTCCACCGAATACGTCCGCCGCCATGGCCGAGACGATGACCCCCCTTCCACCGAACCCCAGGCCGAAGAAGACGACATATAGATAGAGGAGCCATACCTGCGAGGGATCCTTCAAAAAGAGCAGCATGACTGCCGCGGCAATGAAAAGAAGGAAGGTGATGGTGACGGCCAGCACCCTGCCGATCCGGTCTGAGAGGTGGCCGAAGCCGATCATGCTCGGGGCGGCCAGAAGCCCGCTCATGCCGAGGAGGAAGGTCACGTGGGCGGGGCTGAAGCCGAGCTCTACAACATACGCCACATGGTGCGTAAGGAGCATAAGAACTGCCATGGGAGTGAAGACACGAGAGAGGAAAATCCCCCAGAAAACCCGGGTTGCCAGGACCTCCCTCATCGTCCAGCCCTCGGAAGTCTCAGATTCCTTCATAGGGGCTCGGAGAACCTCTTCACTCGGGGTCCGCCTTGGGCTCTGACCATCGGGCTCAAGGTCCATCTCCTCTGGCGATTCCTGCATCAAAAACAATATGGGCGGAAGCAGGAAGACGAGGTAGATTACGGCTAGGGCGGAATATGCTCCCCTCCATCCCAGGGTGGAGATAAAGTATTGGGAGAGGGGCATGAAGATAAAATAACCTATGGCCGACCCCGAGAACGCGAGGCCGCTGGCGAGTCCCAGGCGGCGGCGGAACCAGCGGCTGAGCAGCACAAAGGGGCCCGTGCCGCTCAGGGCCGAGCAGCCCGCCGCCATGCCCACACCCAGGAAAAGGTAAAACTGAAGGGCCGATGCGGTGAAGGTCAAGAGGACGAGCGAAGCCGAAGCGATGGCGAGACCCAGGACCATGGTCTTCCTTATGCCGCTCCTCTCTATCATGAGCCCCACCGCAGGGCTCAGGAAGTGCATCACTATCAGGAAAAGGGAGAGAGCGCCAGCAGTGGTGGCCCGGCTCCAGTGAAACTCATTCAAAAGAGCCACAAAGAAAACACTGAAGGAGAACCTCACGCCCCGCTCGATAGCGAAGACGAGGAAGAAGGTGAGCACCATCCACCAGCCGAAGAAGAATCGAGGAGCTTTGGGAGCAGAAGAATTCATGGGATTTTTATGCTGACAAAGGCCGGTGCCGGGCTCAAAATAAAATAGGGATGTTGTCTAACCGCAACTCAGGGGGCGAGGTTCAAGCCGCCCTCTCCGGGAGAAAGCCAGAGTGGAATATCTCCTCGATCTTGCCGCCGGGCTTGCCCGCCGGGCGGGACTCCTCCTCAGGGAGCACTTCGGCCGGGAGCAGCTCGTGGGCCACAAGAGTGGCGATGAGCTCGTCACCAAAATGGACCGGAAGAGCGAAGCGCTCATCCTCGAGGCCATCGCCCGGGAGTTTCCCGACCACGCGCTCCTTTCCGAGGAAGGGGGAGAGCTGGGAGAGGCCTCCCCCTGGCGGTGGATAGTAGACCCCCTCGACGGTTCCAATAACTACGCACACGGCTACCCATGCTTCGCCGTCTCCATCGCCCTCGAGAAGGAGGGGGAGGTCGTCCTCGGCGCCGTTTACAACCCCATCCTGGATGAGCTTTTGACCGCACTTGCGGGCGGAGGAGCCTTCATAAATGGAAAACCCACCAGGGTCTCGGGAACCAATAGCCTCAAAGAGAGCCTTTTGGCCACGGGCTTTCCCTACGATAAGCGGGCGAGCGCGGAGGATAACCTGGTCCCCTTCTGCCGCTTCACCAAGCGAGCCCGCGGCATCCGCCGCGACGGCTCCGCCGCCCTGGACCTCTGCCACGTGGCCATGGGCAGGCTGGATGGCTTCTGGGAGCCAAAGCTCTCGCCCTGGGACGTGGCGGCGGGGAGCCTCCTCGTCAGGGAAGCCGGCGGCGAGGTGACCGATTTCAAAGGGGGTCCCTTCTCCATCTACGAGGGCCAGGTCCTGGCCTCAAACGGCATAATTCACGCTGACATGCTGGATGTCCTGGCTCTGGGAGGGAAGCTGGATGGACTCTCTCTCTGAAGACCTTCCTCCAGGGGGCTCGGAGAAAGGTCCCCCTCCCCGCCTTGAACACGCGCCATCATAGCACTCATCCCTCTATCAGGCAAAAAGAGGGTCAAGGCTTCCTCAGCTCCGGGCTCTCGCGGGCCCCGTCTCTGGAAGCAGAATGACGAGGATGCAGGCAATGATGCAGTTCGCGACCACAAAGAGGAATCCCCCCTGGAAGCTTCCCGTGGCATCCTTGAGTATACCGGCAAACCAGGGCCCGGCCAGGCCGCCCAGGTAGCCGATGAAGAAGATGAGGCCGCTTGCCCTTCCCACCAGCTCCGGCGCCACTATCTCGGCCGAGAGCGTGAGGCAGAGAACCCAGCCCGCATGCTGGCTCAGGCCCAGGGCTATGGCGAGCGGGAGGCCCATGCCGAGCGAAGAGAAGGGGACCGCCAGAGTGGCCCCTCCCATGAGGGCAAAGGCCGAGAGCAGGAAGGGCTTCCTCAGACCCACTCTATCCGAGAGTAAGGGGACACAGAAGATTGAGATGAGGCCCGTCAGGGGAACAAGGGAAGTGATGAGGTCGGCCCAGGCGGGACTCATGCCTCGGCCCGCCCAGTAGAGGGGAAACCAGCCCGTTATCGTATAGAAGACGATGGAGGTGACATAGAAGAGCCAGGCCGCAAGCCACACCCCGCCCGAGCGCCAGACCTCCATCCCTGAGGAAGGAGGCCCGCCATCTCTGACAGGAGCGGGCCCTTCCTTTTCTGCTCCTGATGGGGTCTCCTTCGCGAGAAACCACCAGAGGATAGCCGGCAGAGCTCCCAACCCACTCCACAGGAAAAAGCTTCCCCTCCAGCCGCCCGTCAGGGGAAGAAAGAAGGCTCGCGTGAGAGCTAAGCCCAGGGCGGCCCCCAGGCCCATGGAGATGGTGTAGAGGCTCGTTGCCCGCCCCAGCATCTCCCGGGGGAACCAACCCCTCACCGCCTTGGGCATGCTTGGGAAGGCGAGGCCTATGCCGGCGCCGAAGATCAAGGTGTAAATCAGTAAGGAGAGGTACCCCCCGGCGATTCCCCTGAGGAAGCTCCCGGCCACCATAACGCTCACCGCCAGGCCCACGGCCCTCCGAGGGCCGAGCCGGTCGGCAAGGAGGCCTCCCGGGAGGGCGAAGACCCCGAGCATCAGGATGGGAGCCGAAACGAGGAAGCCCGCCTGCGCATAGCTAAGACTCATCTCCCCTTTGATGGCGCCAAGGAGAGGGGGTACACATAGGGGAAGGCTCATCATAAAAAAGCTCTGGCCGCTGAGCAGGGCCAGAGCCCTCCAAGAACCCCTCATAAATAAATTCCCCCTCCCAAGGACCCGCCTCGCACCCAGCGCTTTCTCTATTTTGGGTCGCCGCGGACCGGCTCCACGGCTTCGGGCTTGAACGTCAGGGCCTCCTTCTCCCTCCGGCTTTGCAGCCAGGTATACACCAGGAGCGCGGGGCCGAGAATAATGCCCGCAATGTCCAGAATGGGATTCGGATATACGAGAAGGATCCCCGCAAGCAGATAAAGGCAACGTATTGCCGGACTCAGCCTGCGCCATATCCAGCCCTCAAGGCCCGCCGACAGAAGATATAGCGCAAGCATTGTCAGGAACAAAGCCATGACCGTCTCGCTCCAGGTCCCGTCGAGCAGGATTGCCGGTTTGTAAACGAAGTAGTAAGGCAGGACGAAGGCCGCAAGTCCGAGACGCGACGCCGTAACACCGGTTTTCATCATGTTTGAGCCGGCTATGCTGGCGCCCGCATAAGCGGCCAGAGCCACCGGCGGCGTGATGGCGGAGATGATGGCGAAATAGAGGACGAACATATGGGAGGAGAGGTCAGAGATTCCCATCTTGACGAGGGCCGGCGCGGCCAGAGCCGCCACCAGGATGTAGGCTCCCGTGGTCGGCAGTCCCATGCCCAGGATCAGAGAGGCGATGGCCGTGAGAATCAGGCCGAATATGAGCACCTCCTTCGAGATTGAAATAACCATGTCCACGAACTTGAAGCCAACTCCGGTCATCATGATGATGCCCATGATGATGCCGGCCGTGGCGCAGGCGGACACGATGGGAAGAGCGTTACGGACCCCGATTTGAATGGCTTGGCCGAGGGAGCGGGGCCCCATCCATGTCTCACGCCTCGCAAAAGAGACGATGGGCACGAATACTACGGCCCAGAAAGCAGCAAAGAAAGGCGAGTAGCCCTGCACCAGCATAGCCAGCAGGGCCACGAGCGGAAGGCTGAGATGGCCGTTGCGCTTCATCGTCTGGATGAAGGTGGGCCTTCCTGCCATGTCCATTGCTCCCAGCGCCATCTTGTCGGCCTCGAAGTGGATGGTCCAGTACATGGTCCAGTAGTAGAGGAGCGCCGGAAGTGCGGCTGCAAAGCATATGCGGACGTATGGGATGCCCGTTATCTCCATGACGAGAAAGGCGGCAGCCCCCATGACCGGAGGTGTGAACTGCCCCCCACAGGAGGCTGCGGCCTCCACGGCACCGGCGAACCCGGGTTTGTAGCCCGTCTGCTTCATCATGGGAATGGTGAAGGAGCCCGTGGCAAAGACGTTAGCCGTGGCGCTCCCCGCGATTGTTCCGAAGAAGGCGCTCGATACCACAGCGGCCTTGGCGGGGCCGCCCTTTGTTTTTCCGGTAAGTGCAAAGGCCACGTCGGTGAATAAGCGGCCGACGCCAGAGACCTGAAGGAAGGCCCCTAACAGTATAAAGAGAAAGATATAGGTGGAGCTTATGCCGATCGGGAAACCGTAGATGCCCCTTGTGGACAGGTAGAGGGACTCGATGACGATGTGAAAGGGGAAGCCCGGAGTCTTGAGAGTGCCGGGAAAATACTCGCCGCAGAGGCCGTAGAGCAGGAAGAACAGGGCGATCATGACGATTGGCATCCCCACTGTCCTGCGCGAGCTTTCAAGGACGAGAAGCACAATGATAACCCCCAGAACCTGCTCAGTCAGGGTCAGGGGGTCAACGAAATCGAATCGGGTGGTTATGTAGCTGTAGAAGACCCAAATGTAGAGTGTCACTACGAAGGATAAAATGACCAGGATCAGGTCAACGGCCCAGTACTTTTCAGGCTTTTTCTTTGACGCGGGGTAGAGGACAAAGATGAGGACAAGAGCGAAGCCCAGGTGAAGGGACCGCTGGAGCACGGTATCGAGGATCCCGAAGGCCGCGGTGTAGAGGTGAAAAAGACCCATCCCGAGCGCAACCGCGTAAACGAACCACTTGACCGCGCCCTCGAACTCCCGGGTACGCTTTAAAGCACCGGGGCCTTCCTCAGCCATGATGGCCTCAGGGACCTAAGCAAAGAATGGTCAAAAGATACCTCACCCCGACGTCTCTGCCGCCGGGGTGAGGCGTTTCGATGACGGAACCGTTGGAGGCTGATGCCAACCTACTTCATGTAGCCCATCTCCTTGTAGTACCGGGCTGCGCCTGGATGGAGCTCATAGCCCGTATCCTCCCAGGCCTTCTTCGGGTCATACTGGCAGAGGCGCTTGACGGCCTTGCACATTTCATCTTTTCCCTCGGCCAGGGCTTTGGTGATCCCGTAGATGAGGTCCTCGGGCTGCATCTTGTTGGTGGTCAGGATAGTCTTGACACCGACGAAGGGGGTCGGCTTATCCATGTATTTGAAGCTATGGGCCGGCACCACAAAGGTGGGAAGGTTGTACTTCTCCTTCAAGGCCTTCTGGACATCTTCATCCAAGCCCATGAACTTTATCTTGCGGGCCGTCTCCAGCTCGACCACCGGCGGGTGGTTGAAGGATGACGCGATCGCCCACATATCTACGTGTCCGTCCCGCATGAGGTTCAATGCCTCACCATGGACGGAGGTGACGCGCAATGAGCCGCCCCATTTCCTGAGCTCACTGAAAAAGGGCTGCTTCTCGGCTGGCCCCCAGCCGTACTCGGCCAAGATGTAGCGGGCGATGACGCCGCCCGTGTCCGTGGTGGGACGGTTCATTACAATCTTCACGGGAAACTTCTTCTCCGTCACCTCGCGCAGGGAGTTTAGGGGAAAGTCGCCCTGAGCCATGATGTTAACGAAGTTCTGGTCCAGCGTGGCGATGGCGCGGATATTCTTCTGGGGCTCCTTGAAGGGGCCGGTGCCAGTGGCGGCCCAGCCCGCCCAGGCGGTGAAGGTGTAGGCCATATGACCAAGACCACGACTGATGGAGATCACATTGCCGACGCCTGTCCCCGGGACGATCGTTATGGTCGAACCAGGCGGAAGGGCCTTCTTGATGACCTGGGAGACGACTCCTGACTGGGTGTACCAGCCACCGCCCGGCGAGCCGGAGATGAGGGTGAATTTTATGGGTTCGGCCGCAGCCGCATCGGAGGCCGCTCCGACGATCAGTGTGAAGGTGACGGTGAGAGTCAGCAGCATCGGAAGCAAATGGAAGAATCCTCTCTTGCGTCGCATCGTTTGCTCCTCCTCTTGCTCAGTGCGATTCTTTTGGGGGAAAAAGAAAATAAGCGAACTTAAACTCAGTACCGCAGCTTTCCGGCCGCCTTTTTATAGGAGTGAATTTCGGTATGATTCTAGTCTCTGGGTTCGCCCCTGTCAATGAGAAATTGGGAACACGCCTGTCATATATGCTCTTTGATTTTTATCAGCTCCTGACAGGCCTGGCGGAAGATCACCTCATCCGTGGAAAGTGCTATCACTCTGACGCCCGCCTCAGCAACCCTTCTGGCGTAAGGCACATTTGAAATGGGAGTCGTGACGGTCATCACCGCCACCCCCGCCTCATCGCACATCTTGACCATGTCCTTTAGCGCGGCGTAGAGCTTCGGGTGCTCATAGGTCTCACCGGGAAGGCCGATTGACTGGGAGAGGTCCACGGGGCCGAAGAGGATGATGTCCACCCCCTTTATCTTCAGGATCTCCGGGGTGTTCTTTATGCCATCCTCGCCCTCTATGAGCAGGATTACGAGGGTGTCCTCATTGGCCTTCTGGTAATAGTCCTTCCAGGAGGAAAGACCGAAGCGCGCCGCGCGAATAGAAGGGCAGGCGCTCCTGTCGCCGAGCGGAGGATACTTGGCGGAGTGGACCACGGCCTTGGCCTGCTCAACGGTGTTGATGTGGGGGACTATCACTCCCTGGGCGCCATTATCAAGAGCCTTGCATATAAGAGGAGGGCTGTTCTCATACACCCTCACCAGCGGTGTCATGTCTGTAAGGTCGCAGGCCCTGACAGCCTTCAGCGTTGCCCCCACGTCAGCGGGCGAGTGCTCGGTGTCGATGAACACGAAATCGAAGCCGGTCCAGCCCATTATTTCAATGAGGGACGGGTCTGTGGTGAAGCTTTCTAGACCGACTGCAACCTTACCCTGCTTGAGGAGCTCTTTCACCTTGTTGGGTCTCATCTTACTGCCCTCCCTGTTGGTTGGCGTCGCCTGAAAGAGCTTGAGATTATCCGGCTCGCGAGGTCTATGTCCGCTCTCTGGCGGGCGCGGACGCCTTCAGAACTTGACCCCCCTCCGAAATGGGCGACTTGACTACACCTTGTATACCTTGCAGAGATTTCCCCGGATGGGCGTGGCCCCGCTCACGGGGTCGTAAGGTGGATCGTTAGACATGATCACGTTTATGTTGGACTCATAGACCCCGCGGAGTTTATCCTCCTTTCTCTCGGGGAACCACCAGTGGGAAGGGGCGCTCACCACTCTGGGGTCCACGGCCTCGGTCAGCTCCGCCCACATCTTCACCCTGCCGCGGCCGTGAGGAGCCTCTATCCAGACCTCATCCCCCTCCCTTATGCCGAGCTTCTCCGCGGTCCCGGGATGTATCTCGACTGTGGGCCGCGGGAAGAGTTCCCTCAGCCAGGGGATCTGGCGGTTGGACCCGTGGAAGTAGGCCACGTTGCGGGCGCCTGTGATGAGGACGAGAGGATACTCCTTGGCCGTTTCGGGCTGGGTCAGTGGTGTTTCGGGGTTCTCCCGGTAGGAGGGAAGGGGGTCGTAGCCATATCTCTCGGCGAGGGTGGAGTAAAGCTCGACCTTGCCCGAAGGGGTGTTGAAGCCTATCTCCTCATACTTCTTGTAGCGGACATCCTCCCTGACGAAGCGCCTTTTGTTCAGCTGCTTGAAAGTGATCCCCATATCCTTGAGCTGGTAATCGTTATATGCCTCGATGGTCTTCACCACCTCCGGCACCTCATAGCCCATCCGCCGGATGACCTCGAGGTCAATGGTTCTGTCGCTGGGGAGGCTGAACTCCGGCTCCACCACCTTCCGCCGCGCACCTATGAAGTTGTTGTAAAAAAGATACTCCACCTCATCCCTTGAGAGGTAGCTGCAGGGGGGGAGGATGAGGTCACAGAGGGCGAGCTGGGGCGTCATGAAAAAATCAGAGCCCACGAGGAACTCCACGTGATCTAAGGCTTTTCTCGTCTCCATCGTGTCTTCGAGAGCGAGCAGGAGGTCATTCTGTGCCCAGAGGGCTTTAATAGGGTAGGGCTCCCCCGTGATCATCGCGTGGATGGTCGAGGGGGGATGGGTGTAATTTCCCACCATGGAGTGGGTTCCGGAGAAGAGGGGGAACTCCTTCGCCCCTATCACGATGTCTGTCTTCTCCGGCGGAAGGGTCAGGTGCTCCTTTGTGACGGTCGCGCGGCTCTTGAAAGCTCTTGCCCTCTCGGGGAAGATGTGGCCGCCCTTGACATCCAGGTTACCGCAGATTGCGGCGAGAATGGAGACGGCGCGGATAGTCTCATTCACCTTGATGCTCATCTGCACGCCCACCCGCGTGTGCACGGTTGCGGGACGGTTGAGGGCGTAGGTGCGGGCGGCCCGCACGATGTCATCCGCCGGGACCCAGGTTATCTCTGAAACCATTTCCGGCGGGAAGTGGGAGACCCTCTCCCTCAGCTCCTCAAAGCCCAGGCACCACCTCGCCACAAATTCCTTATCATAGATTCCCTCGGAGATTATGACATTCAGGATCGCGAGGCAGAGCGCATCATCCGTGCTTGGCCTCAGCTGCAGGAAGAGGTCCGCCTTCGCGGCTATCTCGGTCATGCGGGGGTCTATCACTATGAGCTTTGCCCCTCGCTTCTTTCCGATCATTATGTCGCGCGCTCTTGTGGGATGGGATGCCACCGGGTTTCCGCCCCAGAGCATTATGCAACGGCTGTTGCGGTAGTCAGGGCCCTCCTCGCTCGTGACCCTGTCGCCGAAGACCATGGCGTTGGCTATGAGGACCGGGGAGTGGCAGTAGTGGGCATCTGAGTGGAAGTGGGTGGGGCTCCCCATGGCATATAGCCATGCCTGCTTGGTGATGGCGTGGCTATGGAATCCGACGTCGCCCCAGCTCCAGGTGACGGTCTCGGGGCCGTATTTTTCGATAACGGCCTTGAATCCCGCCGCCGCCATGTCCAGAGCCTCATCCCAGGAGAGGCGCTCCCACTCGCCCCTGGCTCCTACGCGCTTCATGGGGTATCTGAGCCTGTCGGGGTGATTCAGGAACTGCACCACGGCTAGACCCTTGGGACACATGAAGCCCTCGTTCTGAGGGAAGGAGGGGTCTCCCTCCACCTTCACCACCTTGCCGTCCCTCACGTGGGCCAGCACCCCGCAGGAGCAGTGGCACCTGTCGCAGAGGGTAGGGATAATCTCAATGTGAGAACCGTCTGGTTTCTTCATCGCTCTTTTCCTCAATCGTTGCATCCGCAAGGCTCGTCCATGGACTCGCACTTTTCTATCACCACACCGTAGCCATGTCAATCTCGGAAGGGATTTGAGGGCACGGCCTCTCCGGAATTCAGGTTGACAAAGGAAAATGGCCCTACCTACCATAGGGGCGGGCCGGAGGGACGCTTTTGTTCACTTCTTGAGCGCTGTGTGGAGTGGCCTGAGAGCATGTGGGAAAGGGCTTCAAGAGGAGGAAAAGAGGATGAGGCTTGTCTCCTATAAGGTAGTGACTGAGGTCAGGGGAGGGGTTCTGGTGGAAGGGGAGGTGATTGACATAAGCCGGGCCCTGGAGCTTGAGGCCCTGCTGAGGGGCTCGCGCGAGGGCCCCTTTCCCTCTGAGCTCCTGAGCCTGCTCAAGGAGGGGGATTTTCCCTTGAAGCTCTCCCTGGCTCTCAAGGCCCTTGAGGAGAAGGGCCTCACTTCTTCTTGCACCATCTCCGGCGATCTGAACCTCACGGCTCCCATCCCGAGGCCACCCACCTTCTTTGCCATGTCCAAAAACTATGCCTCTCACGACCCCAGTACTCCTGAGGAGCCGATTTTCTTTGTCAAGGCATCCACCTGTGTCGTGGGGCCTGAGGACAGTGTGATCTTTCCCCGGTTTATCGACCGTCTGGACCCCGAGGCGGAACTCGGCGTGGTCATAGGCAGGCGCTGCCGCAAGGTTCGGCGGGAGGAGGCGACGGATGTGGTGTTGGGCTATACCATCGTGAATGACGTGACGGCCCGCAACATTCAGTCTGAGGATAGGAAAAGGAACTACCCCGTTTTCCGCTCAAAGAGCCTTGAGACCTTCGGGCCCCTGGGCCCCTGCATACTTACGGCTGATGAAGTGCCAGACCCTCATGCCTTGGAGATGACTCTCAAGGTGAATGGCGAGGAGCGCATGCGGACGAACACATCTGAGATGGTCCACAAGATCCCGGAAATAATCGAGGCTATCTCAAACCTCATGCCCCTTGAGGCGGGGGACATAATCGCCACCGGGACGGCCGGGACTTTCGTCTCAGTCTCGCCGGGGGACCTCATGGAGATAACGATAGAGCTCATCGGAACCCTGAGAAACCGGGTCGTCGCCGAAGGGTAGGGGGCTCTTCTCTCTCGAAAGGGTTCTAAAGATTCCGTTCAGGAGGGAATCTTGTCGAATAAACCGATGAGCAATTTAAATTTCAGATTGATGTCCTTTTGCTTTAAGTTCCGTGATTTTTTTCTCCCGCCCAAGAAAGTATTGAAGGAAGCGGGAATAGAGCCGGGATTTCATATAATTGATTTTGGCTGTGGCCCCGGAAGCTATTCAATCGCTGCTGCTGAATCAGTGGGGAAGTCCGGAAAAGTTTATGCTTTGGATGTGCATCCCCTCGCGATTCAAAGCGTCAAGAATAATGCTTCAAGAAAGGGGATGGAAAATATAGAAACTATTTGTTCCGATTGTGCAACTGGTTTGAAAGATGCTGTTATAGATGTCGCATTGTTGTATGACACATTTCATGGGTTGGGTGACCCAGATGGAGTATTGGAGGAGCTAAACCGAATATTGAAGTCGAATTCTATTTTATCTTTCAGGGATCACCACATGAAAGAAGATGAAATACAGTCCAAGATGACAAATGGAGGCTTGTTTAGCTTATTAAGAAAAGGCGGGAGAACATATAGTTTCTCCAAGAAAGATAGAAGGGGGTGAGTTCGCACAAAAGGGAGGCTCTCAAGCACATTAGATTTTCTCGGGGCAAAATTTCGAGCATGCGCAGCAATCTAGCTGACTATGGCCGCAGGGGTTTCCTTCCCCGCATGTCAGAGCCGAGGGTAGGAAGATGAGCGAGAGAGAGACCTTGAGGTTTAAGCCGGAAGAAATTATGGCCTTTTCTGTGGCCGCTCTTGAGGCGCACGGGGTGCCGCACCCCGATTGTGGGCTCCTCGCCGATAGCCTGCTGACGGCAGAGTTCCAGGGTATTTCCTCCCACGGCCTCATGCGTCTTCCCATCTACTGCGCCCGCTTCAGTCATGGCTCGACCGAGCCAAAGACCGAGGTCACGGTCCTCCATGAGGGGGAAACAACAGCCCTTCTCGATGCCCATAACGGCATCGGCCAGGTGGCGGCCGCGAGGGCGATGGATCTGGCCATGGAGAAGGCGCGGGGGAGGGGACTCGGCCTTGTTGGAGTGAGGAGAAGCAATCATTTCGGCACGGCCGCCTACTTCAGCCGCATGGCCTGCCCCGGGGGGATGATCGGTTTTGCCGCCACGAACTGCTGTCCCAGCATGGCACCCTGGGGAGGGAGAACCCGCCTTCTGGGGAATAACCCCATCTCCGTCGCAATCCCCGCCGGCGGACCCTTTCCCATCATTCTTGATATGGCGCAGAGTGTGGTCGCCAAGGGAAAGCTGCTTCTGGCCATGAAGGAGGGGAGGAGGCTGCCTCCGGGCTGGGCTATGGATTCCCGCGGCGAGCCCACAGAAGACCCAAAGGAAGGCTTCCAGGGCCTGCTAATGCCCGCAGGAGGCTACAAGGGTTACGGCCTGGCCCTGATGGTGGAGCTCCTGACGGGCGCCCTCACAGGGGCGGGCATGCTGGATGAGCTCCCTCTTCCCGTATCCCCGGAGGGCAGGGGCGAGGTGGGCCACCTCCTGGGGGCCCTGAAGGTTGAGGAGTTCATGCCGCTTGAGGAATTTCAGGGCCGCGTCAGGATGGTCGTGGGAAAGCTCAAGGCCTCTGAGAGGCGGGAGGGCTTTGAGGAGGTGCTCATGCCCGGAGAGCCGGAATGGAGGAGAGAGCAGGAAAGCCGAAGGCGCGGCCTTCCCCTCTCAGAGGAACTATATGCCGGCCTGAGGGAGCTCGGGGAGAAGCTCGACCTTAGAGTTCCACCTCCTATCGGGGCGCTCTAGGGAGCCTTCCTCTTCAAGGCTTAAGGAGAATGCAGGGGCTTTTGACGATGATCACTCCTAAGGAGCGGCGGGCAAGTCCCTCCCTGAGGCTCGCTTCCACCTCTTCTCGCTTAAAGGGGTCAACCTGGCGGACGAAGTCCAGGGGGAGGGCCCTCACGATGCCTTCGAGGCTCACCGTTCGGTAGCCCCACCTTTCAACCCCGATATCCGTTCCCGGGTGAGGCTGACAGCCCGTCATGGCTGTCGTGGAGTTGTCCAAGATGACCACCAGCATGGGAGCGCGGTGGAAGGCCGCATCGATGAGGGCCGGGAGCCCTGAATGCAGAAATGCGGAATCCCCTATGAGGGCCAGGATGGGGCGCTCGGGCGCGGCCTTGGCCATTCCAGCCGCAACCCCGATGGCAGAGCCGAGGCAGACCTTGGAATCCAGGAGCTCAAAGGGAGGCCTCCTGGCAAAGAGGGCGCAGCCAGTGTCAGAGGAGATTATGGGTCTCCCCGGCCCAAGCTCCTCCATTACCTCGGCCAGGCTCTCGAAGAAGGGCACGTAGGGGCAGCCCTCGCAGAAACCCCTGAGCGAGGGGGCTTCCCGCTCCTGCTCAGGAGGTGTCGAAATGGCCTCTGGCCCGGACCCAAGAAATTCGCGCAGCGAGGATGCTATGAGTTCCCCCGTGAGCTCTCCCTCCAGGGGAATTTCCCCCGAGAGCTTTCCACTGATGGGGGTAGCTATAGACTTTCTCTTACAGATTATCATGAGCTCCCGCTCGAGGAAGGCTCCCCCATCCTCAACGACAAGGGCCTCCTCAACCCTTTTCAGGAAATCGCAGATTAGAGCCTCGGGAAGAGCGTTCAGCATCCCGAGCTTGAGAAGGCTCAAGTCCTCCCGCGAAGGGCTTTCCTTTAAGACGCGCGAGAGCTTCGCCCATGCCGCGCCCGACGCGATGACCCCTTTGGGACCTTTTATCGAGGCCGAGCAGAAGGGATTCTTTCCGCACTCCCGCGATATCCTTTCCATCTTCTCGTGTAATTCCCGGTGAAGGGGCACGATGAGGGGATTCACGCAGACCCATCTACCCCCTTCGCGTTCGAAAGAGGCCGGGGGCGAGGGAGCCTCCTCCTCCCGCAGCAAGACTTCTCCCCTGGAGACAGCATAGGCGCTGGTCTCCCTGAGCATCACGGGAAGCTTATATTCTTGAGAGAGCCCGAAGGCGTAACGCATCATGTCGTAGCCTTCCTGAGGGGTGGAGGGCTCGAGGCAGGGGATCTCGACAAAGGCGGCCAGGAAGCGGTTATCCTGCTCGTTTTGCGTGGAGCGGCCTCCGGGGTCATCTCCCGAGAGGAGCACGAGGCCTCCCTTGACACCGGTGAGGTTGGCCACCATGAAGGGGTCCATGAGGACATTAATCCCTACGCTCTTGCAACAGAGGAGGGCCCTCTTTCCCAGGATGGCGGCCCCGAGGCCTATCTCAAAGGCAACCCGCTCGTTGGCCGACCACTCCACCACAAAGCCGTCCCCCTCCCGCCGGGCCTCAAGCTCGGCGACGACTTTCTGGCTCGGCGCGCCGGGGTAGCCCGTGACGACATCCACCCTGGCGTCAAGAGCTCCCAGGGCCAGGGCCTCCTCACCGCTTCGCTCCTTGGTCTCAAGAGATACGGCCATAGCTGAATCCTCGCTAGCTTATGAGCAGAGCCGCTCTTCCCACAACCTCACCCCGCTCCAGCAGTTCATGAGCCTCCTCCGCCTCTTCCAGGGGAAATGTCCTGGTGACTATGGGCTTTATGATCCCTTGGGCCACGAGCTCAAGGCTCTCCGCCAGCTCCTGCCAGGTGACATACTTTGAGCCTATGACCTCGAGCTCCCCTCTCAATACTCTGATAGCATCCACAGGGAAAGGCGCATCGGCATAGCCGCCCAGGGTCACCAGCCTTCCTCCTGGCCCCAGGCTGTTCAGGCCCTCTTCCATGGGCTCTCTCAGGGAAACGAAGGAGACGACCACATCGGCACCGGCGCCATCGGTCAGCCTTTTGACCTCTTTGCTCACCTCTCCCCCGGCGGCATCAATGACCTCGTGAGCCCCACACTCCCGAGCTTTCGTCAGCTTCTCCTCCCCCAGGTCTACAGCGATCACCCTGGCCCCGAACACCCTTGCCATCTGAACCATATGAATCCCCACGCCACCCCCCGCCCCTATGACGACCACGTTTTCCAAAGGGGCGATCCTTGCCTTGCTCATGACCTTATAGGGGGTTGCGATGGCATCGCAGATGACGGATACCTCCGCAGGGCTCTCCTCATAGGGAAGTCCCTCTGGAATGGGGACTAGGTTGCGAATGGGGAGCTTCGTGTACTCGGCATAGCCGCCGTTTATCTGGCGGCCTATGTATCCCATGAAATTGCTGCAGAGGGTCTCGCGATTGAGGCGGCACCACTTGCATCTCCCGCAGGTGAGGTAGAAGTGGGGGGTGACCTTATCGCCCACCTTGAACCCCTCGACTCCTGAGCCTAGTTCTACGATCTCCCCAGCGATCTCATGGCCTATTATTATCGGAAAGTTAGCCGCAGCGCGGCCCGCCTTTACGTGGTGGATGGTGAGCCCGGCGCCGCAGGCCTTCACTTTGATGAGCGCCTCTCCCGGCCCGGGCTTGGGCACGGGGACCTCCTCCAACTGAAAGGGACCACCGGCCTCCCTCAACACCATCGCTTTCATCTTAGCTCTCGCCATTTCGTTCTCCTTTCCGCCTCCCGGACCTCAGAACTCCACCTCCAGCTCTCCCGAGAACTCCTCTTGCTTCCGCTTGAGCTCCTCCTTATGCCGGTCAAACACTTCCTTCACTCTGTCGGACAGGTCCTTTATGAACCTCTCGGCATCATCCTTTCGCTTGAAGCATAGGGTTCCTGAAGAGGGGAATTGTGAGTTGAGTTCAGTTTTCAGGATATAGACGGAATTTCCCTCGGTGTCGTAAGCAAAATTTAGGGTAAGCTCAAAGGGCAGGCTGACCTCGTCTTCGAAAAAGGTTTTATCCTCCTCGCTATAATCTCCTATCTCGAAGGACACCCGGTAGCGGCCCTCGTGGACCTCCTTCTTAAACCTGATCTTCACTCTCAGCGTCCCTTAAGGAAGGAGGGGAGTTCCTCTTCCTTCTTGCCCTGATACATGCAGAGGGGTGGGGCGGGGGGCGCGGGACCACACTCCTCGCAAAGGCCCTTACGCGGCGCGAGGGGGGGGATACTCTTGAGCGATTCGACTATCTCGATGGCTTTATCGAGGTTCTCCTTGGAGCCTTCGGCCACGAGCACAACCGCCCCCTCAGAGCCGCTCACACCTCCTGAGGCCACGTGCTCGGCCTCCAGTCCGGCGAGTATCCTCAAGGCCTCCACCTCGGTCACAACTGTGGCGCTCACAAGCGGCATCATCCCCACCCGCTTTCCCTGGCAGTAGTAGAAAGTGCCCTGCCCGCAGAGGGAGGTGGCGCGCTTGATAGAGGGTACAAGCTTCTCGAGGCCTACCGGCACGATGAGCTTGACCCCTCGGGCCTGAAGGATCCCCATGGAATAGCCGATGGTGCCCCCTTCAACGCCGCCCAGGAATATTCCCACATTCCCCTCGGGGTCCAGGGCGTTGGCCCCCTTTATGAAGACGGACCCAGGGCCAAAACCCTTCATCAGCTCCACCATCGTTGGAGGGGGCGGCTTGAGCTTCCCCTTCTCAAGAAGAAGAAGGGGAGGCCTCTCACGGTCATAGGAGACGCAGAGCACTCCCCGCGTGATGAGGCCCGAAAGGTAGGCATCTGCATTTATGGGCTTGCCCAGAATCTCCTCGGCCACACACGCGGTCGTGGATCCGGTGCTTAAGAATATGAAGTCCTCCTGCTTGGCCCTTCGGACCTCTTCCATCTGGGCCACTGCTTTGGCGATCAGCCTTTTTGACTCAGTTGGTGTAAGGACGAAGAGTGCTCTCATCGCATAGCCTCCCTGACTACCCCTTCCCCTGCGAACTGTGGCTTACCATACTCAGGAAAGTCATAGCGTTATCCGCCTCAGCCTGTGGGAGTTGCACTGGAGGTTCACCGCCAGGGGAAAACCCGAGGCCCGGCTCGTCATCATCTCGGCATGGACGGCCAGAGCCGTGACCCGCCCTCCATATCCCTGGGGCCCGATGCCGAGCTTGTTTATGTCCGAGAGGAGCTCTTGCTCAAGGTCCGAGAGAAGAGGGTTTCGGCTCTTCTCCCCCACCCGGCGCAAGAGCGTCCTCTTGGCCAGAAGCGACGCAGCCTCAAGCGTGCCCCCCATGCCAAGGCCGACTATGACGGGAGGGCAGGCGCCGGCCCCCGCCTCATTAACTACCCGCAAGACAAAAGACTTCACCCCCTCTTTCCCTGCATAGGGGGGGAGGGTGCTGACGCGGCTCGTGTGCTCAGCCCCGCCCCCCTTGGGAAGGAAGGTGAGGGCAAGGCGGTCGCCGGGGATTACCCGAGTATGAATTATGGGGGGCACTTCAGGGCCTGTGCTTTCCCACTCCAGGGGAGAGCGGTGGAAAGCTGTCAGGAAATATCCCTCTAAAAAAGCCCTCCTGACCCCCTCGTTTATGGTCTCCTGGAGGGAGCCTCCTTCTATCCGCACCTCCTCCCCCAAATCGACAAAGATGACGGGAAGGCCTGTATCCTGACAGCAGTGCATCCCCTCCTGCTCAGCTATGCGCGCATTCTCCGAGAGCTGTCTCAATACTTCCTTCCCGAGGGGCGATTCCTCGAGCTCAAAGGCCCTCTCGAGGGCCTCCCTCATCCCGGGCGCGAGGCTCCTCGTCCCCTGAATGCAGAGCTCTTTAACGGCATCTCGGAGCGTCTCTGCGGCTATCACCTTCAAGCTAGCTCGCCCCGAATGACGCAATACCCCTTCGTCAAACTCCTTGAGTCCTTCCCTTGAAAACCCCCCTTAAGCTAGCTTAAGATTGCTACTCACACAACAGTTTTTCTTTTTCCCCTAAGCTTCCAGCCCAGAGGCATCTCCAGTTGCGGCCCCTGGCGAAGAGAGGGCGGAGCTTGGCAGGAGGAGAGAAGGCACCCGGCAGAGAGAATCCCGGCCTCCGCTACTATCTTCTGGCCCTTCTCTTATGTTTACTCTGGGGGGTGGGCTTCACGGCCATGAAGGTGGCCGTCTCGGGAGCGGGGCCTTACTTCTTTGCCTGGCTTCGCACACTTCTGGCCGGGCTGGCCGTGGCCCTCTACCTCAAGCTCTCCTTTGAGGATGTATCACTTCTTTCTTCCTCATGGCGGCCCCTTCTGATAAATGCACTCCTCAGCTCGCTGTGGAATATGGCCACCTCCCTGGGAGTTAACCTGACGACCGCGAGCCGCACGGCCGTAATACTTTATACCCAGCCGATTCTCGTCGCCTTCATGGCACATTACCTTCTCAAGGGGGATAGGCTCGGGTTGTTGAAGCTCCTGGGGGTGGCCTTCGCCTTCTCAGGCCTTGTGCTCATCTTCTCAGAGAAGCTCGGGGGAGGGGCGCTGAGGGGGGACCTCATTGTTCTGGCCTCCGCCTTTTTCTGGGCCTTTCAGACCATCTATGTCAAGCGCTACTTGAGCGGGGAGAACCCCTTTCTCGTGGTGGCCTGGCAGAGTCTCGCGGCCTTCCCACCCATTCTCGCTCTGAGCCTCATCATGGGAGCCCCCATTTACCTTGAGCTCAGCCTTCCCGTTGTTATTGCCATCCTATACGCCGGCCCTGTGGCCGTGGGCTTTGCCGTGGTGCTCTGGGTTAGAATGCTCCAGAACTACCCGGCGAGCCGCTTCTCCTGCTTTCTCTTCCTAACGCCCGTGTTCGGTGTTCTCATAGGTCACCTGACCCTCGGAGACCCCCTGGGAGGGGCCATGATTTTAGGAGTCGCCATGGTTTGTGGAGGAATATACCTCGTTAACCGACCCTCGAGGGAGAGTTCTTGAGCCAATTGCCCAATAATTCACGTACCTACCGAGCCACCAAGGTCTCTTCGCAAGAGGGGAGACAGATTGCGGAAACCGGGTCGCCCGGTCAGGGGCGTCCAGGGCTCCGCTATTATCTTCTGGCCCTTCTCTTATGTCTCATCTGGGGCATGAACTTCGTGGTCATGAAGGTGGCCATCTGGGGAGTGGGGCCTTATCATCTTGCTTGGCTGCGCCAACTCCTAGCCGGGCTCTGCGTACTCCTCTACCTCAGGCTCGTATTCGGGGATGTATCCCTCAGGCCTGCTTTATGGCCTCTTCTTCTGATAAATGGACTCGTGTACTCGCTCTCGAACGTAGCCGTCTCCCTTGGGGTTAGCCTGACAACAGCCAGCCGCGCGGTCGTCATCGTTTACGCTCAGCCCCTTTTCGTCGCGCTCCTGGCGCATTTCATCCTTAAGGGCGAGAGGCTCGGGGCCTTGAAGCTCCTGGGCGTGGCACTCGCCTTCTCAGGCGTGGTGCTCGTATTCTCCGAAAAGCTCGGGGGAGGGGCCCTGAGGGGGGACCTCTTCGTTCTGGCCTGTGCCATCATCTGGGCCCTTCAGACCATATATCTCAAGCTGTACCTCAGCAGGGAGAATCCCTACGTCGTGACGGCCTGGCAGGGCCTCGCGGGCGTCCCGCTATTATTCGCCCTGGGTCTCGTCCAGGGAACTTCCTCTCCCCTGGAGCTCAGCCTTCCCGTCATTCTTGCCATCCTATACAGCGGCCCGTTCGTCTTGGGTTTCGCGATAGTTCTCTGGGTGAAAATGCTCCAGGAATACCCGGCGAGCCACTTCTCCTGTATCCTCTTCCTAACGCCTGTGTTCGGTGTTCTCATAGGTCACCTGACCCTTGGGGACCCCCTGGGAGGGGCCATGATCCTGGGGGCGGTCATGGTTTGCGGTGGAATTTACCTTGTTAACCGACCAGCAAGGGAGCCCTCTTGAAGCAATTACCCGATAGTTTGCCGAGTCACCGAGCGACCAAAATCTCTGCCCGAGAGGGGAGCCCGACGGGAGGAGACGGGTCGTCCGGTCGTGTTCGCTATTACCTGCTGGCCATTTTCTTATGTTTCCTCTGGGGGCTGGCCTTCGCGGCCATGAAGGTGGCCCTCTGGGGAGCAGGGCCATACTTCATTGCCTGGCTCCGCTTACTTCTGGCCGGGCTGGCGGTGGCCCTCTACCTCAAGCTTACCTTTAAGGATGTCTCCCTGAGCTCACCTTCATGGCTTCTCCTGATAAATGGACTCCTTTACTCGCTGGCGAGCCTGGCTGTATTCCTGGGGGTCAACCTGACGACAGCAAGCCGCACGGCCGTCATCGTTTACATCCATCCCCTTATCGTCGCTTTCCTGGCCCATTTTCTGCTCAAGGGAGATAGGCTCCGGGTCTTGAAACTCTTTGGGATGGCTCTTGCCTTGCTGGGCGTGGTGCTCATCTTCTCGGAGAAGCTTGGGAGAGGGGCCCTGCGGGGAGACCTCTTCGTTCTGGCCTCGGCCATCATCTGGGCCTTTCAAACCATCTATCTCAAGCGTTACCTGAGCAAGGAGAACCCCTTTCTTGTTGCGGCCTGGCAGGGTCTGGCGGGCTTCCCACTCATTCTCGCTCTGGGCCTCATGGTGGGAGAACCCTACCGCCTGGAGCTCAGCCTTCCCGTTATTCTTGCCATCCTATACTGCGGCCCCGTCTCCGTGGGCTTTGCCGTGGTGCTCTGGGTAAGATTGCTCCAGGACTACCCGGCCAGTAGCATCTCGTGCTTCCTCTTCCTCACGCCAGTCTTCGGTGTGCTCATAAGTCATCTCACGCTCGGAGACCCCCTGGGAGGCTCCATGATCCTGGGAGTGGCCCTTGTGTGCGGTGGAATTTACCTCGTTAACCGACCCGCGAGGAAGAGCCCTTGAGGCTCTTGCCCCACCATCTATAACTGGGGCCTCCCGGCTCCCGAAATCTTTGTCCGAGGAGGAGGCCCACTGAGCGTCTTTTCATTTGTCTTCGCAGGCCACGGTGCAAGCCGGGATCATCGAGAAATAAGGGCACCTCTTTATCCATCCTTTTCGCTCTTCCCCTCATGTCTGAAAAAAGGGTATAATCGCAACACTTTGGGGCTGGAGTCTATCCGTTTTCCATCTTCGGGGCTTCCCTGTGGGGAGCTTCTTTTCATGGCAAGGCCCGGCATGACCCCTTTCTGGGGCTGATTAGCCAGCAATCAGAAGCTAGGAGGAGAGAGATGAAAGAGCTCGAAGTCAAGGCTGCACACCCCGGACCTTTCACCAAGAAGTACCTGGATAAGACGAGAGCGTTTGAATCCCCTGGCGACTGCAGTTTTTCCCTCAGTGACGAGACGGTTGTGGAGGAGAGGGGCGAGGGCCCCATCATCAGGGACCCTGACGGAAACGAGTTCCTCGATTTCATGGCCGGATTCGGCGCCTGCAACACGGGCCACTGCCACCCCAAGGTGGTGGCCGCCATAAGGGAGCAGGCGGGAAAGCTCCTTCACATCATGGGGGCGGTAAATCCCGTGCACTCTGAGCTGGTCGAGCTCCTGACGGAGGTGACCCCCGGAACCTTCAGAAAACGCGTCCAGCTGGGAAACTCTGGCGCCGAGGCCGTGGAAATAGCCCTCAAAGTTTCTAAGAACTGGAAGAGGAGGTCCGAGATAATCTGCTTCCACGGCGCTTTCCACGGCCGCTCCTACGGTGCCCTCTCGCTCATTTCCAAGAAGTCCAACCGGGAGGGCCTCTACCCCATGCTCCCGGGCATAGTGAGTGCCCCTTATGCCTACTGCTATCGGTGCTCGTTTAACCTTAAATATCCTGACTGTGGGATACAGTGCGCCAAATATGTAGAATACCTAATCAAGGGCGCGGCCACTTTCGTCACGGAGCCCGCGGCCGTCATCCTGGAGCCCATCCAGGGAAATGGCGGCATGGTGGTGCCGCCCGATGAGTTCATGCCCGAGCTCAGGAGGACCTGCAGTGAGAACGGTGTCCTCCTCATAGATGACGAGGTGATGAGCGGGTGGTGCCGCACGGGGAAGACCTTCGCGGTGGATCACTGGGGGGTGGAGCCCGACATCCTGGTCGTGGCCAAGGGCATAGCGAGCGGGCTACCCCTGAGTGCCGCTGTCGCACGGGCGGAGCTTTTTGAGGGGTGGCCCCTTGCCAAGGACGGCTCCACCTTCTCGGGAAACCCCGTCAGCTGCGCCGCAGCCCTCGCCACCATAGGCGTCTACAGGGAGGAGAGACTGGCTGAGAGGGCCGAGGAGATGGGGGCGTATTTCATGGAGGGCCTGAAGGGTCTCGCAAAAGAGCATGAGATCATAGGCGAGGTGAGAGGAAAGGGGCTCATGGTGGGCGTCGAGCTCGTCAAGGATAGGGAGACGAAGGAGCCTCTCGTGCTGGGAAGAAGGGCTACAGAGTCGGCCCTGAAGAAGGGGCTCATGATTTACACGGGCGGCTATGACGGAAATGTCCTTGGTTTCCTTCCGCCCCTTATCATCAAGAAGGAGCACGTGGATAGAGCTCTTGGGATATTGGATGAAGTTCTGGGTGAGCTCGATGAGGGAAGAAGATAAGCCGGTGGGTGGGATTTTCAAAGGCGGCCCCATGGCGCTTCTATTGAGGTTAAGGGATCATGAGTTTTGACCTTCTGGTAAAGGGCGGCCGGGTGCTGGATGGGACCGGGAACCCCTGGTTCTCGGCCGATATCGGCATAAGAGATGAAAGAATAGAGGCCATCGGCAGATTGGAGGGTTCCCGGAGCTCCAAGGTCCTAGATGCCAGTGGTCTCACCATCTCCCCCGGCTTCATCGACGTACATACCCACTCGGACCTGATGCTTCTCTCCGAGCCCCGCCATGAGTGCAAGCTGAGGCAGGGTGTGACGACAGAGCTCGTCGGTGTGGATGGCCTATCCATAGCGCCGCTTTCCAGAGAAAATCTCCTGCGGTACCGCTCTTACTTTTCGGGCCTCTACGGAAACTACCCTATCGAAGAAGCCTTCCCCGAGGTGGAAGACTATCTCAAGAGGCTCGATGGGCGGATGAGCTGTAATCTTGCCTACCTGGCTCCCCACTCCAACCTGAGGGTCGCGGTTATGGGGGAGGGGGCGAGGCTCCCGAGCCGTGATGAGCTAGCCTCCATGAAGGAGCTCCTTTCCCGCTCCATGGAGGCTGGCGCCTTTGGCTTCTCCACAGGCCTGAGCTACCCGCCCGGCTGCTACTCCGACACCGGGGAACTCATCGAGCTCTGCCGGACAGCGTCCCAGCATGGGGGCATCTACGTCACCCACACGAGGTTTCCCATAGGGTCCTACCCGCCCTCGCTCTCCCTCACCCAGCCCTTGGAAGAAGCTTTCCGGATAGGGCGGGAGGCGGCCATACCCGTCCACGTATCCCATCTGATGGTCCAGGGGAAGGAGAGGCAGGGAAGGTCACAGGAACTCTTTGACTTCATCGAGGGCGCGCGCGAGGGTGGGTTGGATGTGAGCTTCGATTCCTTTCCTTATCCCTCGGGCTCCACCATGCTCAACAGCCTCGTTCCCACCTGGGCCATGGCTGGAGGCCCCGAGAAAGCCCTGGAAAGGCTGAAGAGCCCCCCCGAGAGAGCCAAGATAAAGGATGAAATGGAGAAAAACCTCACTCTCCCCTGGGAAGGGGTGAGGCTAAGCGGCTTTCCCATTTCCAACAACATTTCTCTCGATGGCATGACAGTCTCAAGCCTCTCGGAGCTTCAGGGCAAGGGGCCCATCGACCTTATCCTGGATATCCTGGTTGAAGAAGAGCTCGGCGTGGGAATGGTCTTTACCTTCGGGGAGGAGGGGGATGTCTTCGAGATCCTGAGGCACGAGCTTCATATGGTGGGAAGCGACTCCATCCTTGCCGGCACTAAGCCTCACCCGCGGGCATACGGGGCTTTCCCGAGGTATCTGGGATATTTCGTCCGCGAACGGAAAGCCCTCAGCCTTGAGAGCGCCATAAGGAAGATTACCTCATGGCCCGCCCAGAGGCTTGGCCTCAAGGGCAGGGGACTCCTTAAGGTGGGCATGGCGGCTGACCTTGTTGTATTCGACCCCGAGCGAATTATCGACCGGGCAACCATTGATGAGCCAAACCGATTCCCCGAAGGCATAGAGCATGTGGTCGTGAACGGTAAGCCTGTTATAGAGCAGGGCCGGCACACGGGCGCGCTTCCGGGTAGGGTCCTGCGCCGTGGGATAAACTGAGAAGGGAGGATGAGGAGATGAGAAAAGCTATTTTAACCTTCATCGCATTCGCCTTGGTCGCATCCCTTTCACTGGGAGCCGGCCTCCCGGCTGCTGCGGCCGCCGAAGAGCTCCCCAAGGGACCTGTATCCATAACCTTCTGGGTCCATAGGCTCCCGCACATGGATATATACTTCAAAGAAATGATCGCCGAATACCACAAGATGAGACCAAATATAAGGGTCAAGCTGGAAACGTGGCCGACCACGGAGCTGTACCCCAAGTTGCTCGTGGCCATGACTACGGGCACGGGGCCCGATGTGTTCAGCATCGGCGATTGGTACATGGAGACCTACCAGTCAAAGGGCTTGCTAGCCCCTCTCTCTCCGAAGCTCCTCGGCTTCAAATCATTAGAAAATTTGAAGGGGCTGGTGATTCCGGGAACCATCGACCGGTTCATTTACGATGGCAAACTCTACGGCTGGCCCATGTACGCATACACTTACAGCGTGTTCGTGAATAAGAAGCATTTCAGGGAAGCGGGCCTGGACCCCGTGAAGGATTGCCCCAAGACCTGGGACGACCTTGTCGAGGTGGCGAAAAAATTGACCAAACGCGACGCCAAAGGGAACATCATCCAGCAGGGCCTGGGTATGCCTTACTTCGCCAGCTTCTGGACAATGATCGAGATGTCATACCTCGTGCGCCAGTTCGGCGGCGACATCCTCGATGAAGAGGGCAAAGCCGTCGTAAACAGCCCTGCCGGCGTGAAAGCCCTGCAGCTTTGGGTTGACTTCGTACACAAGCACAAGGTCAACGACCCGAGCCTGAGTGTGGCAAGCGGTCTTCTTCCAACGGAGGATTTCGTGCAGGAGAAGGTTTCCATGTGGGCAAGTGCGCCCTGGGCCATAGGGGCCGTTAAGGCCAATGAGCGCCTCTACGGTGACTATTCGGCCTGCCCCCTTCCGCAGGCAAACCCCGCGAAGCCGGTCAACACCCTCTATGGATTCGCCTGGGTCGTGAACGCCAGCGCGTCGCCGGAGAAACAGGCCGCGGCCACCGACTGGATCGGGTTCGCCACCTCGGAAAGGTGGCAGGAGCCCTGGTGGGAGAGGATCGCGGTTCTCCAGATCCTGAAGTCCTTCTACGAGAAGCCCAAGATTAGGGATTTCCCCCTCATGAGTATCTTCCGTTCGGATATGGCCACGGGGAAGTGGATGGCTCGCTCGCCGCACTTCGCCGAGATCGGGGCCGCAATGCACAGAGCGATGCAGCGCTCCGTCCTCAACAAGGTCGACGTGAAGGAATCCCTTGACCAAGCGGCTGTGGAGATAAACAGAGCCTTAGGGAAATAATCGTCCGCCCAAAAGGCGCTGGCCCTTAGAAGGTCAGATTTGAGGATAAAGGGCTCAGCCGAAGCGCCCGGCCTGAGGGGGTGGGGCCGGAGACCCCACTCCCATCTTCAAAAGCCCGGCCAGCCCGGCCTCCGGAGGGAATGAGGGGGAGCTTGCAGTCTCTCGCCCCTCGGGCTCGGGTGCACCCGACTCGACGGGCGCGGTGAGGGCCGGCTTGATTTCCGCTCTCACGAGCGAAAGGCCCCCATGAGGAACGCACCTGGAAATAAGCTCTCCTTAAGTAAAGGCGTGCTCTCGGGGGGGCGCAGGCCGTTTCTCACCTCGCACCGGAAGACAAACCTCTGGGGAGTTCTCTTTCTGCTCCCAGTTCCCATCTACTTCATCGTGTTCAAGTTCTATCCCATGGCCCAGGCCATAGTGCTAGGGTTTTTCGATTATGACATGCTCAGCGCGCCCAGGTTCGCGGGCCTCGGGAACTACATATATTTAATGAGCGACCCCCTCTTCCTTCAATCAATGTTCGCCACCTTCTACTATGTGGCGGGGACTGTGATACCCATATGGTTTCTCTCCCTTGGCTTGGCCATGCTCTTTAACATGGCCATCCCGGGAAAGGATGTCCTGCGCCTCGCCTACTTCATTCCGGTCATAACCGCGGCCATCGTGGTGGCGGTAGTATGGAAATTTATCTACCACCCCCAGGGAATCATGAACGTGATGTTGAGCTACCTTGGGATGGAGCGCATCGAATGGCTAACCAGGATGCGGACGGCAATGCCTGCTCTCATCATAGTCGCCATCTGGAGGACCGTCCCCTACTTCATGGTCATCTTCCTCGCGGGCCTTCAGAGCATACCCAATGAATATTACGAGGCCGCCCTCATCGACGGGGCCTCTCGCTGGAAGATGTTCCATCGCATAACGCTGCCGCTTCTTAGGCCGACCATCGTGCTCGTCATGGTCATCTCCGTGCTCATGGCCGCCAAGGTTTTCATAAACCCCTTGGTCATGACCCAAGGGGGGCCGGCGGGTGCCACCAGAGTCCTCCCGCTTCTCATCTACGAGACGGGGTTCAACTTCTTCAAGATGGGACTCGCCAGCGCTATGTCAACGGTTCTCTTCCTGATCGTCATGATATTCACGATAATTCAGCTGAGAGTTTTTCGACAGGTGGAATGAGGCGAAACGAATGGGTTCCAGGCGCTCCAAAATCATGCTGACCCTTCTGACAACGGGGTTTCTCGTATTGGGCGCCTTCTTCGTGCTGGTACCCCTCTTCTGGATGATCTCCACTTCTTTTAAGACGCTTGACAAAGTCTTCTCCTTGCCCATCGTGTGGATACCCTGGCCGCTTCATTGGGAGAACTATCCCAACGCCTTCTCCCAGTTCAACTTCCCGCGGTATTTCCTCAACAGCTTCGTCATCGCCATCGCGGTCACACTGACGAACATCTTCTTCTGCAGCCTCGCGGGCTACAGCCTTGCCAAGTTCCGTTATCCCAGCCGGGAGTTCATATTCGTCGCCATTCTCAGCACCCTCATGCTCCCGATGGAGGTGGTGATGGTCCCCACCTTCCTCATCGTCAAGCAGTTCGGCTGGCTCAATTCCTATGCGGGTCTCATAGCGCCCTTCGTGATAGATGCCTTCGGCATCTTTCTCATGCGCCAGTACATTCTGGGGATACCGACGGACCTCATCGAGGCCGCCAGGATAGACGGCTGCAGCGAGTTCAGGATCTATTGGAGGGTCATCATGCCCCTCTGCAAACCCGCTCTCGCCGCCCTGGCCATATTCACCTTCAGGGAGAGCTGGGACCAGTTCATCTGGCCGCTCATAATCATCTCGAGGGATGAGCTCAAAACCCTTCCCCTGGGCATAGCCATGTTCGAGAGCTCCTTCGGCACGGCTTACAACGAGGTCATGGCCGTTGCCGTGATAGGCATGATCCCCATGGCACTTCTCTTCTTCTTCTTCCAGAGGGCTTTTGTCCAGGGAATAGTGCTGACGGGGATGAAATAGAGGGGAGGAGTCTCCTTTGGCGGAAGTTGTCCTGAGCCATGTGACGAAGAGATTCGGCGAGGTGGTGGCCCTCGACGACCTCTCCCTTCCGGTCCATGATAAGGAGTTTCTGGTGCTTGTGGGCCCCTCTGGCTGCGGAAAGACGACAGCCCTCCGCCTCATCGCCGGCCTTGAGGAGCTCACGGTGGGCGATATTTATATAGACGGCCGCCTCGTCAATGATGTTGTACCCAAGGACCGGGACATCGCCATGGTCTTTCAGAGTTACGCCCTCTACCCTCACATGAGCGTGTACGAGAACATTGCCTTCGGCCTTGAGGTGCGTCGGCTCCCCCGGCAGGAAGTCGGGCGCCGGGTGAAGAGGGCCGCCGAGATCCTGGGTATCAGCGAACTTCTAAAGCGCAAGCCGAGGCAGCTCTCGGGCGGCCAACGGCAGCGGGTGGCCCTGGGCCGCGCCATAGTGCGTGAGCCCAAAGTCTTCCTCATGGACGAGCCCCTCTCCAACCTCGACGCCAAGCTCAGGGCCCATACGCGAACGGAGATCATAAGGCTCCACCAACGCTTGGAGGCCACCATCATCTACGTTACCCATGACCAGGTGGAGGCCATGACAATGGGGAGCCGAATAGCCATCCTGCGGGATGGGATTCTTCAGCAGCTGGATGAGCCTCAGGTGGTCTTCAGTCGGCCCGCCAACATCTTCGTGGCGGGCTTCATAGGAAGCCCCCCCATGAATTTCTTCACCGCTTCGCTCCTGCAGGAGGGAGACGGGCTCTTCTTATTGACAAAGGGCTTCAAGATAAGGCTGATGGGGGAGAGGGCATCCAAGCTAAGAGACTACGGCAAAAAAGAGGTTATCCTCGGCATCCGCCCCGAGGATATCTACGATAGGCAGCACTTCAGCGCCACGAGTGCCGAGAGCACGGTTGAGGCGCTCGTGGATGTGGTCGAGCTCCTGGGGAGCGAAGTTCTCCTCAACCTCGCGGTAGGTGGGGAGAACTTCGTGGCCCGCATGGATGTCAGAACGCGGGTGAAGCCCGGGGAGAAGGTGGAACTCGTGTTCGACGTTGAAAAGCTGGCCCTTTTCGACCCCGAGAGCGAGCGGGCCATCGAGAGCTGAAAGACTTTATGTCCTTTAGCCAGAGGAGCAACTTATTATAATAGTTATTTTTGTTATCCTCGAAAATCTTTTCTTGACAATATACCGAAGTCGTGATACCTCGATTCCGAAGCCATGAACTCGCTTCCATTTAAAATTATCCAAACGAAGCGCACAGCAACCGAAGGCAGTCTCTAGCTTTTTGCCCAGCGGAAGGTAGGCCTTAGTTACACCCCCAGCTGCGAGCTCAAAGGGCCGCTTCGGTGTTGAATTTATTTCCCTCCCTGTTGGCGCCGCAGAAGAGCAGACAGCACTGGTTCAACCAATGCCTTATTTTTCCCGCCATGGTAGCGCCTATATCGCACAGCGGCTCTCTCGATACAGGCCATCTTTTAACGGGTAGCCTTATCTCCCCATTAGGGCGGGGGTGGGGTTTGGGAGTAATGGCTCTGAGGCCCTCCCCAAAGGTTAAGACGGACTTGCCATGAATTTTTGGCTCACCCAGTTTTTCAACGGGGTTTCATACGGTGCCCTCATATTCTTGCTGGCTATGGGCTTATCGCTCGTATTCGGGGTAATGAAGGTGATCAATATTACCCATGGAACATATTTCCTTTTCGGAGCCTACGTCGGGCTGAGCATTGTATCGAAGACGGGAAATTTCGTGTTGGCCTTGCTAGCCGGTGCCGTCACCATAGCAATCTTAGGCATTCTCATCGAGCGCCTGTTTCTGCGCCGTCTACAGGGGAATGACCTGGGCCAGGTCCTCATCACGATGGGTTTCGTCCTCCTCCTTCAGGATGCCGTGCTCATGATCTGGGGCCCTGACCCGAGGATGCTACCGACCCCGGAGTCCCTGGCTGGGACGGGACGTTTAGGGGAATTCGCATTCCCTTTATATCGGATGTTTGTGATCCTCATCGCTGCGGGTGTGGGCGTGATTCTCTGGTTCTTTGAAAGGAAGACGATGTTCGGTGCTGCAGTGAGGGCGGCAGTTGATGATGTTGAGATGGCCGGTGGTATGGGCGTGAATGTGCCCATCGTCTTCAGCGTGGTCTTCGGGCTTGGCGCCTTCCTGGCTGGCCTGGGCGGGGTCTTGGGGGGTCCCTGGCTTGGCATCTCTTATGGAATGGACTTCGAGATCCTCCCTTTTGCATTCGTCGTCGTCATCGTGGGTGGGATGGGGAGCCTTGAGGGCACGATAGTCGCGAGTTTGATGGTGGGTATAATCGATAATTTGGGCAAAGCGTTCTTTCCAGAATTTGCATACTTTACTCTCTTCCTTCCCATGGCCGTTGTACTGGCTGTGAGGCCGGAGGGACTCTTCGGGACGGTCGGGAGAAAATTATGATAGCCACACTGCTCAGTACCCGAAGGAACATCATCATGTTGCTGGGCGCATCGATATTATTCGCCATATTACCCCTTTTCGCGGATCAGTTTGTCATCATCGTTCTCACGCAATGCATCATATGGGGAATCCTGGCTATGAGCCTCGACCTCATGTTGGGTTATACGGGGCTGGCCTCGCTCGGACATGGGGCTTACTTCGGGGCGGGTGCCTACGGAACCGCAATAATGTCGGTCTATTACCAAGCGCCCTTCATCGAGACAGTGCTGATAAGTCTTCTCGTGGCCGCCATCGTGACGGCTATATTCGCACCGGTCGCCCTGAGGGCTTCGGGAATTTATTTCCTGATGATCACCTTTGCGCTTTCCATGCTCATCTGGGGTCTTGCCTACCGCTGGGATTCCATGACCGGCGGAGAGAACGGGATAGCGGGCGTTGAGAGGCCAAGTTTTATACACGGCACGCTGGTCTTTCACTACTTCACATTGTTAATCGGTATCGGTGTATTCATCTTCTTTGCGGTGCTCGTGCGCTCTTCTTTCGGCAAGACCCTATTGGGGATCAGGGAGAGTGAATCACGCATGCGCAGCCTGGGATACAATGTGTGGCTTCATAAGTACATTATTTACATGATTTCGGGCGTCTTCAGCGGACTGGCGGGCTCTCTCTGGGTGCTCTACAACAGCTATGTCGCGCCATCGGATGTTGAGTTGCTGACCTCTTTCAACGCCCTTTTGATGGTCTCGGTGGGTGGCGCGGGGACGCTTGTCGGAGCGATCCTGGGATCGAGCATTTTTGTCTCCCTCCAGAACTTCGTGAACATCTACACAGAACGTTGGCTCACCGTCGTCGGGATCGTTTATATCGCGGTGGTTCTCTTTGCACCGGAAGGGATAATGGGTCTTCTCCGGAGGTTGCCGGCCAAAGAGGAGGTGAAAGAGAGGAGCACGGTGACCGAAGGGCTCAATAATCCTATGAAATGAGGAGGGATTGCAATGAAGGGAATACTTCTTAAATTACTCGCAGTAAGTATTGCCGTGTCACTGGTGGTAATTCTGAGCCCGGGTCTTACCGGCGCTGAGAAAGGACCCATAAGGATCGGTTTGCTCACTTCAAAAACTGGCGTTCTCGCCATGCACGGTAAGGATCAGATGAACGCCATGGCGGTGTTCGTTGACAAGTATGGGAAAGAGATTGCCGGCCGCCCGGTGGAGTTCTTCATAGAGGACAACCAGAGTAACGTCGCTCTCGGAGTAACCAAAGTGCGCAAGCTCATCACCCGTGACAAGGTGCATATCGTAATGGGAGGACTCTTCGCCTCCACGGGCTACGCAATTGCACCCCTCGGAGATCAATATAAAGTTCCCATCCTCGTGTGGTCCTGCCCCGATGACCTCTCTCAGCGCATGAGAAAAGAGTACGTGGTCAAGTACTTCGCCTGCAGCCAGGCCATGCACGCTCTCGGCCATTGGGTGAGAACAAGCATGCCGGAGGTGAAGAAGGTTATCACCTTTGCTCCCGATTATGCCTTCGGCCATGAGACGGTGGGCGGCTTCCAGAAGGTCTTCGAGGATATGGGGGGCGAGGTGGTCCAGAAGCTTTACATGCCCATAAACACCGTTGATTATGGCCCATACATCGGGCAGCTGAGAAAAGATGCCGACGGCCTCTTCGCGGTGATGGCGGGAGCAATGGCTCTGCGCTTCCCGAAACAGCTTATGGAGGCAGGGCTTCTAAATAAGTATGTGCTTCTGGGTTACGGCTCGACCACCGATGAATTCACCCTCCATGCCATGGGCGATGAGGCGATCGGGTGGATCACGGGCCTCATCTACAGCGCCGACATCGAAACCAAGGACAATCAAGAATTCGTTGAGGCCTTCAACAAAAAAGCCGAAAAGGACCCCGGCTACTACGCCGAAGGGTATTATGGGGCTCTGCTCTACATTTACGAGGCGATAAAGGCCATCAACGGGGATGTGGAGAACAAGGAGAAGTTCCTCAACACCTTGAAGACCATAAAGGTTACCGAGGGCATGCCCGGTGGCCCCAAGCAGTCTGACGGTTACGGGAACCTGAACTCTAATGTGTACATCCGCCAGACGACAAAGGATGAAACTGGGAAAAAGATAAACAAGGTTCTCAAGGTATATGAAAATGTCAACCAGTTCTGGACCTATAAGCCTGAGGAGTTCCTGAAGCAGCCGGTTTACAGCAGGGACTTCCCGCCGTGCAAGTATTGCGAGAAATGAGAACGAGACCCCGTAGCACCTAGAGGGAGCGAGCGCCGCGTGGGAGCGTGGCTGAGATGTTTCAAGGCTTCCACGCGGCGCCCACAATTCCTGTTCCTCATGGGGGGCGGGTGATTGGGTATGGCACCGGCGAGGGATACCACTCTTGAAGGATAATGCGATGCAGTCTGACGCATGCCTCTCCCTGGAGAAGCTCACAAAACATTTCGGTGGGCTTGCTGCGGTCGAGGAAGTTGACCTTTTGGTGGAGGATGGTGAGCGTCGCGGTATCATAGGGCCTAACGGGGCTGGGAAAACGACGCTTTTCAATCTTATTACCGGCGACCTGAAACCAACGAGGGGGAAAGTTTATCTACATGGAACAGACATAACCAACCTGCCCAGCCACCAGCGGGCATATCTGGGTATAGCCAGGACATTCCAACTCACAAACCTCTTCCCGAAACTCAGCCTGATGGACAACGTTCTCCTGGCCGCTCAGGCTTTGGAAAGGTCGAAGTTTTCAATGTTTCACACCATAGACAGTCATCCCGAGATTCATAAGAGGGCGGAAGAGACTTTGGACAAGATGAACTTACTAGACAAGCGGGATGAGTTCGTCAAGAATCTTTCGTACGGTGACCAGAGGCAAATAGAGATAGCCCTTGCCCTTGTCGGAAATCCCAAGCTTTTGCTGCTGGATGAACCCACAGCCGGACTCTCGCCCGCCGAGTCGGCAACAATGGTCTCCTTGCTTAAAGAGCTCGATGCCGGGATAACAATGCTGATCATAGAGCACGACATGGATGTGGCCTTTCATCTGGCCGATAGGGTCATGGTCCTTCACGACGGATCGGTCCTGGCCGATGGACCCAGGGAGGAGGTCCGGTCCAATAAGACTGTCCAGGATATATATTTGGGATTCGATTAACGGAGAGTTTATGCTGCAGGTGGACCGTATCCACACATACTATGGTGACAGCTATGTCATCCAAGGCATTTCCCTGGAGGTGGCGCCGGGGTCGATAGTCGCCGTCCTCGGAAGGAACGGGATGGGCAAGACAACCTTGATACGTTCGATCATAGGCTTTACCAAACCGCGGGAAGGGAAGGTAGTATTCAAAGGTGTGGATGTTACCAATCTGCCCTCGCATGCGATCGTGAAAATGGGGATGGCCCTCGTGCCTCAAGGGAGGCGAATTTTCCCCTCCCTTACTGTGATAGAAAATCTAAGACTTGGCCTAAGAAGAAATCATGAAGTTGCCGCTCAAGATCAGTGGACCTTGGACAGAATACTCGAGCTCTTTCCGCGTCTCAAAGCACGTCTCAATAACATGGGCAACAGGCTCAGCGGCGGTGAGCAGCAGATGTTGGCCATCGCTCGAGCACTGATGACTAATCCCCAGTTGCTTCTCCTCGATGAACCAACCGAAGGCCTCGCTCCCCTATTGGTAAGGGCTCTGGGTGACGTCATTCTTCAACTCAGAGAAAAGAGCCTATCCATTCTGTTAGTGGAGCAGAACATGAAGTTCGCTCTCGCAACTTCCGACTACGTCCACATATTAAGTCGGGGGCGTGTTGTTCACTCCTCCTCTCCCCAGGAGCTTTCCGATGACGATGAGATAAAGGCACGTTTCCTGGGGGTATAAGCGGGGAACCCGTCAGCTATAACTCTTCTATGAGGGACGGGTTCTTTTCATAGCACTATTTGTCAGATGATAGTGGGAAAGTTGTTTTTTTTCTTCACTCTCGTGAGCAATCCTTAGAGAGGGAGGGTTGATTCATGGTAGATTTCAGGTTATCAGAGGAGCAGATTGCTCTTCAAAAATTAGCCAGGGATTTTGCGGAGAAGGAGATAAAGCCGATAGCGTCCGAGTATGACCGGATGGCTGACCCGAATGAAGCGTTGGAGAAGTTTCCCTGGCATGTAATAAAGAAAGGCTCCGAGGTGGGGCTGAGGACCGCGGCCCTGCCCGAGGAGTATGGGGGGGCAAACATCGGGATACTCACGCACCTCATCATGTTGGAGGAGCTCTGCCAGGGGGATTCCGGCTTTGCTACACATTTCCACCAGGCCTGGAAGATGGCGCGCCTTCTCACCCACCGATGCACCCCCGAGCAGCGAGACCACTTCTTGCCGAAATTCACCGGGGATGACACGGCACTGCTGGGCGTGGGAATATGTGAACCCGACTGTGGATGCGATAACATGCTCCCCTATGATGAGCCTGATGGTGGTGTGCGCACCTCGGCCGAGAGGAAGGGGGATGAATGGGTCATCAACGGTACAAAGCACTTCATCGCCTGCGGTGCCGTTGGAAAGCTCTTCTTCGTTGCCACCCGCACCGACAAAACAGTGGGCGTCACCCAGGGCATGACAGTATTTCTGATCGAGAAGGGGACGCCTGGGTTCCGGGTCGGGCGCATCCACGATAAACTCGGAAACCGGCTGATGATGAACGCGGAGCTTGTCTTCGAGAACTGCCGCGTGCCCGATTTCAACCGCGTGAGCGAGGTGGGGAAGGGGCTCCAGTTCTTGGCCGCCTTCGGCGCAAAGCACGTGCCCACGACAGGGGCATTTGGGCTCGCGCTGGCTAGGGCGGCATTTGAATATGCCGTTGAGTATGCAAAGGACAGGGTCCAGGGCGGGAGGCCGATCATAGAGCATCCCACAGTTGCCCTCAGGCTTGCAGAGATGGCTTCGCTGGTCGAGGCCGCCAGGGCCGTATCCATGAAGGCTGCGTGGGAGGCTGATCAACCGGATTACAAGCCCATGGTCGGCATTCTCTCCTCCATTTTCTCCTCGGACGTGGGGCCCAAGGTCTGCGATATGGCCCTGCAGGTTCTGGGGGGCTACGGATACATGAAAGATTACCCCATCGAGAAATTGCTGAGGGATGCTTTAATGTGCTATCACATCGATGGTGTCTCCGATGTTCACCGCATCAAGATCGGCCAAATACTCCAAGGGGTAGTGCGAACGGGGTATATAGGGCAATAAACGCCCCCCGGAGCGAATGCAGCTCCCTTCCGCCTTCAAAGGGGATTCAGGTGTGAGCGTTGAAGCTATCAAAAATATAGCGGTGATAGGTGGCGGGTATGTGGGCCACGGTCTCGCTCAGGAGTTCGCGCAGGCCGGATACACTGTTTCCATGTATAACCGGTCGAGAGAAAGCTCTGGGAGGGCCATGCTGAATATAGAAGCCTCGCTGCGGCTTCTCTCAGAAAACAACATGATTGATGAGAGCGAAGTCGAGAAGACGCTCTCCCGAATCACCCCTTACCAAGATCTCTCTCTTGCAGCGGAAAGAGCAGACTTCGTTATTGAATCTGTCGCTGAAAACTTGCCGCTGAAGCAGGAGATATTTAGGTCTCTCGGCGAAATATGCCCAGAAGATGTAGTCTTGGCCAGCGACACCTCTTCCCTCAGAATCACAGAGATCGCCGCAAGGACAAAAAAGCCAGAGCGGACCATCACGGCGCATCACTACACGCCGCCGCCGCTCATACCCGTGGTCGAGGTGGCGCCCGGAGAGCTTACCGACGGGAAAACCGTGAGCCGCACCGTGGAGCTTTTGAAGGGCATCGGGAAAAAGCCCGTCTTGGTGAAAGAGGTTCCGGGTCACATCGGGGTGAGGCTGACCACGGCCCTCAGGCGTGAAGCTTATTCCATGGTGGAGAAAGGGATAGCGAGCCCCGAGGATGTGGACACGGTCCTCAAAGACGTTTCCAGGCTCTTGACCCAGGTGGGGATACTCGAGGTCTCCGACCTATCCGGTCTCGATGTTATGTTGGATGTCCAGTCCTATCTGCAGAAGGAGATCGACGGGGGGCCCGACCCCTCGCCACTTCTTCGCGAGAAGGTGAAGAGAGGGGAGTTGGGCATTAAGAGCGGCAGGGGATTTTACAATTGGTCGCCCGAAGCCATAGCCGATGTCAAGAGGAGGAGGGACAGTGCCCTCCTGGGATTGTTAAAGGAAGATATGGAAGAGAGGAAAAGGTGAGGAGGATGAATGATGGCGCTCAGGTACACCAATAACTTTTATCCGAGATTCTCCGCGAAAGAATATCATGACCGCTATGAGCGGATCCGGCGGGGGATGAAGGAGGAGAACCTGGACTGCCTTATTATCTACGGTGCGCATACCTTCTTCGGAACCGACCCGGGACAGTCAAACGTAATCTACCTCTCCGCGTATGCCGCCTTTCACCATACCTATATTGTCTTTCCGCGGTCCGGCGACCCGACGCTTTTCCTCTGGATCGGGGTACACTTAAAAAACGCTCAAAGCATGTCCGTCATCAAGGATATCCGCGTGGGCCCGACAGGGGCGGTTGCCGATCGGATCATCGAACTCGGGTGTGACCAGGGCAACATCGGTATGGTGGGATATGGCTGGGGAGGTGTGGATTGCACCGTGCCGGTAGAGGATTGGAAAGTCCTCACGAAGAAGCTTTCCCGGGCAAATTTCAAGACGGTAACCGGCTGGTATAACAAGTTCAAGGAGGTTTTGAGCAAAGAGGAAATCAAGTTTGTGAAGAGAGGGGCGGAGATAAACGATGCGGCTTACAAGGCTCTTGTGAAGGCCATAAGGCCCGGCAAGACCACCGACTCCCAGCTCCTGGACGTGGCCCTGGCTACGGTCCACAGCATGGGGGGGAGAATACCTTTCGGCCATGTGGAATCCACTCCGATGTCAGCTCCTTCGACCTATTATCCGAATCCCTATCCTCTGAACCGCACCATAGAGAGGGGGGATGTGGTTTTAACGGAGATCGCGGCGGGATGGGGGGGATACATGGGAAAGATCTGGGGAACCATCTTTGTGGGCAAGCCCAACAAGCTCTACGGGGAGCTCTTCGAGCTGGCGCAAGACTGTTACAGGGGTCTGGTGAAAGGCATAAAGCCTGGGCTCAGGGGGAAGGATATGCAGTCGGCCCTTGCGGGTCGGATCCTCGATGCGGGTTACGATTCGCTCTCCATTATCCACGGCTGGAGCATGTACAACACGGCCCCCAGCATCGCGCTTCTGGGGAAACCCCTCTGCGACCCCAAGGATATGGAGTATGAATTCCTCCCGGGCCATACTTATTCCGTTGTGGGCTGGCCCGTGGAGAAAAACTTGAAGTACGGCCTGTGGCTGGGAGATTCCTGCCTGGTCACGAAGACCGGCTGCAGGAGCATACACGAGGATTACCGGGTAGACGAGATGGTGGTAGTGTAACGATTCTCCTTTACCTGAGAAAAGCTCTCGGTTAATCAGATGGGCGGATGGAATAGGGGATGAAGGGGGGCAGTACCCCTAAGCTCTTTTACGCGCCGGCGGGCGCTTGTTTTTGTGTCTTGCGAGATGGACTATAAGGCCGCAAGGTTTCCCCGCGATATAGTCTTCGGGTGGGGGAGCATCATCCACCTGAAGGCTCTGGGAGCCTCCAGGGCCTTCCTTGTGACCGACAGCACTGTGGTCAAGATGGAGGGCTTCCGGGAAGGGGTGGAGTGTCTTGAGGAAGCGAGGGTCGAGTGGGAGCTCTTTGATGAGGTCGAGCCAGAGCCCTCCATAGGCACGGTGCTGCGTGGGGCTGAACGTATGCGGCGCTTCAGCCCCGAGGTGGTCATTGCTTTGGGAGGGGGCTCTCCCATTGATGCCGCGAAAGCCATGAGGGTTTTTTTTGAACACCCGGACCTGAGCTTCGAAGACGTCCGTTTCCCCCCCCGCCTTACAATCCCTCCCCTTAGCCGCACGAGGCTCGTTGCCATACCGACGACCAGCGGGACGGGCTCGGAGGCCACGCCCGGAGCCATAATCTCGGAGGAAATCACCAAGAGAAAGTGCGGTATTTCTTCACCCGAGCTGATCCCCCACTTGGCCATCCTTGACCCCGCCCTGGCAGCGTCCATGCCTCCCGAGCTGACGGCCCACACGGGGCTCGATGCTCTCAGCCATGCCATCGAGTCCTTTGTATCAAGAGGAGCAAACCCCTTCTCTAAGCCTCTTTCGAGGGAGGCTGCAAGCCTCATCTTCGAGAACCTCCCTCGGGTATACCTCAATGGAACTGACAGGGAGGGCCGTGAAAAAATGCACTGGGCCGCGGCCCTGGCGGGGCTTGCATTTGCCAGCACAGGCCTTGGCCTCTGCCACAGCATGGCCTCACCCCTGGGCGCGACCTTCGGCATCCCTCACGGGAAGATATGCGGAATGCTCTTGCCTTACGTCATAGCCTTCAACGCGCCGGCTGCGGGAGCCGCCTACGGGGAGATGGCCCTCGCACTCGGCCTTCGCCAGGGTCGTCGCGCGGGTCCCGTGCGCCCTCTTATCCGTGCAGTGAGAGAGCTGCTCAGCTCCTTGGGTCTTCCCCTTTCGCTGGCCGAATATGGTATAAGGGAAGGAGAGTTCAGGGAGAAGTTGGGGACTCTCTCTGAGCTTTCCTTTTCTGCATTCCCGACCCTCACAAACCCTCGTGTGTCCTCGTCGGGGGAAGTACGAGCTCTCATGGAATGCGTATACGAAGGGAGTGAGGTGACTCTCTGATCGCATCGTAGGCTAGGGAGAAAAGCAAGATGAAGGGCTATTGCGGGAAAATCCTCCGGGTCGACCTTTCCGAAAGGGCCGTTACCGCTGAGGGGCTTGATGAGGCCCATCTCCGCAACTATCTCGGCCAGGTGGGCCTGGCCGCCAGGTATCTCTACGACGAGGTAGGCCCTGAGGTCGAGCCCTTGAGCCCTGCAAATCGCCTCATCCTCATGACTGGCCCCCTCACGGGCACGGTCGCTCCTACCTCAGCCCGCTATGAGGTCGTTGCAGTCTCTCCGCAGACGGGCGCCTACGGTGAGGCGAACTCGGGCGGCTTCTTCGGGCCTGAGCTCAAGTTTGCTGGATTTGACGGAGTGATCATTGAAGGGAGGGCGGAGAAGCCCGTGTACCTCTGGGTCGGGGAAGGCCGGGCCGAGCTTAGGGATGCCGCGCACCTCTGGGGGAGAGACACCTTCGAGACGGAGGATGCCCTTAGGGCTGAACTTGCGGACCGAAAAGTGCGGGTCGCCTGCATAGGTCCGGCAGGGGAGAAGCTTGTCAGGTTTGCCGCCGTGATGAACGATAAGGGCCGGGCGGCGGCCCGGACGGGTCTCGGTGCGGTGATGGGGTCCAAGAACTTGAAGGCCGTCGCGGTCAGGGGCACAAAGAGGGTGCCCGTGGCGGATGGGGAGCGCCTCAAGGCCCTGGCCCAGAAGATGAACTCCAGGCTCAGGGCGAGCCCGGGGATTCAGTTTCTCGGCAAATACGGCACCGATGGCTGGTTCCTCATGCGGGAGGCACGGGGGTACGGCATTGCCCGCTACTGGACCCGCGACTTATCTCAGTGCCCCGATAAGCGCGGCCTGAGCGGCGAGCTCATGGCGGAAAGCATCCTGGTGGGCAGGTTCGCGTGCTACCGCTGCCCCATAGCCTGCGGCAGGGTGGTGGAGGTTCGCGAGGGCCCATATGCACTGGGCCGCTCCCATGGGCCGGAGTATGAGACGGTGGCCGCGCTTGGCTCTCAGTGCGATAACTGGAACCTTGAGAGCGTGGCCAAGGCCAATGACCTTTGCAATCGCCTGGGCCTCGATACCATCTCCACCGGAAGCGTCGTAGCCTTTGCCATGGAATGCTACGAGAGGGGCCTCATAACCAGAGCCCAGGCCGACGGCCTTGAGCTCAACTGGGGCAATGGCGCGGCCGTGGTCCAGCTAGTTGAGCGCATCGGGAGGCGAGAGGGCCTCGGCGACCTCCTGGCCGAAGGGGTGAAGGGCGCGGCCGAGAGGATCGGGGGCGAGGCCTCCCGCTTTGCCCTCCATGTCAAGGGGGTGGAGATTGCGATGCATGACCCCCGCTCCTGCCAGGGCTGGGGGCTCGGCTATGCCACGTCCGGAGCCGGAGGCCACCACACAGAAGGTGGCATCTGGTCGGAGTCCGGCGTCTGCATCCCGCCGATAGGTCTGGATGAGCCCCTCGACCCCAAGACGCCCCAGGGCAAGCCCGAAGCCCTCATCAAGGTCCAAGACCTCATCACCTCGGCCCTGAGCTCTCTCGGCCTCTGCTATTTTGCCTACGTCCAGGGAGGGTGCGTAGACCTCATAGCCCCCATGCTCTCCGCCGCCACCGGGTGGAAGATAGAGCTCGATGAGATCATGGCTGCGGGAGAGAGGATATTTAACCTAAAGCGGGCCTTCAATGTAAGGAGGGGGGTGGGCCGTCACCAGGATATCCTGCCTGCAAGGTTTCTTGCGGAACCACTGCCTGCGGGCAAGGTTGCAGGTGTAGTCAACAGGCTCGGAGAGATGCTGGATGAGTACTACCGTCTTAGAGGCTGGGAACCTGAGAGGGGCGTCCCCACCCGTGAGAAACTCACCACCTTAGGTCTCGATGATGTGGCCCGTGACCTCTGGTGAGGGGCTGTGGAGGCTTTTCTCAAGGGCAGAAACACTTTTGCTATCTTAACACAGGGGAGAAGGACGTATGGATTTCACCTTTACTGAGGAGCAGCTGGCCCTTAAGAGAATGGCGAGGGATTTTTTCGAGCGTGAGGTGAGGCCCGTCGGGGCTGAGATCGATGCCCGGCCAGACCCAAAGGATTGCTATCCGGCCGAGCTGGTGAGGAAGGGCTCAGAGCTGGGGCTCAGGACGCTCGCCATACCAGGGGAGTATGGGGGGGGTGCGGTGGACCTGATCACCAGAGCCCTCATCCTCTCGGAGACGTGTGAGGTGGAGGTGGGCACCGCCAAGGTCTTCAGCCAGTGCTGGAAGGTCTCCCAACTCATAGCCGAGGCCGGGAACGAAGAGCAGAAGAAGAAGTTCCTGCCGGAGTTTGCGGAAGATCACGACTATGTGACCGGAATCTCGCTCACGGAACCAACTGCCGGGAGTGAGATCATACTCCCCTATACCGAGCCCGACGGAGGGCTCATGCTCTCTGTCAAGCGGGATGGGGATGACTACATCTTAAACGGCCAGAAGACCTGGACCTCCCTGGCGGGCTGGGCCAAGCTGCTTCTCGTCTTCGCCCGGACCGATAAGAGCCTCCCCGTGCGCGAGGGTAGTACCACCTTCCTCGTTCCCAAAGACCTCCCCGGTATCTCTTATGGTCGGGTCTGGGACAAGATGGGCTTCAGGCTCTATCCCCAAGTGGAGGTCTTCTTCGATAACGTGCGGGTGCCGGGCGCCAACATGATCGGGAAGCTCAACGAAGGATTCGTCGGTTTCAGGCGCATCTTCAGGGGGAGTGTGGAGATACCCTGCCTTATGGTGGGCCTTTCCCGGGCCGTCTACAACCTTGCCCTCGAGCACGCCAAGGAGCGGGTATCCTGTGGAAAGCCCATAATCGAGCACCAGGCCGTTGGGCTCATGCTCACGGAGATGAAGATGCTCATAGACCATATTGATTCCTACATCTGGAAAGTGGTCTGGCACGTGAAAAATGACCCTGACTACGACGTCAAGATGACCAGATTTGCCAAGGTCTTTTCCTCGGATTCAGCCATAAAGATCGCCATTCACGGCCTGGAGATATTGGGCGGTGCGGGTATCGTGCGGGAAAACCCCATGGAAAAGCTCGTGCGGGATATCATCACCTTCCAGCACGGAGATGCCACAAACCGCCTGAACCTCCTGCGGGCAGTTCCCTACCTCTAAAAGGAGAAAGCATCCATGGGAAGACGGGATTCTCAAGAGCGTTTCGATCCCATGGCCGAGGTGGTCCCCAGCCCCGGGGACACCGCCCTGGTCATAATCGATATGCAGTACGCCTATGCTCACCCCGATCACGGCCTTGCAAGGAGGGCCAAGGAGTGTGGCAATTTTCACATTTACCGCCATCTCTTCGAGCGGCTGGAGTTCCTCGTGCCCAACATCCGGCGTCTGCAGGAGGCATGTCGGAGGGAAGGGATAGAGGTGGTTTTCGTGAAGGTGCAGTCCTACACCCAGGACGGCCGGGACCTGAGCCCCAGCTACAAGGAGAAGGGGATGGTTTACCCTCCTGGGTCCAAGGAAGCGGAAATCCTGGAGGAGCTGAAGCCCGTGGGGGATGAGATCGTGCTTCCCAAGCTCTCGACAAGCGCCTTCACCGCGAGCCCTATCGACCAGGTGCTGCGCTACATGGGGATAGGGAAGCTCATCGTTGCGGGCGTCAACACCAACTATTGTGTCGAGACCACTATCCGCGACGCCTTCGACCGCGGCTATCGTGTGATAATGGTTGAGGACGCGTGCGCCACCGTGGTGGAAGCGCAGCACAAGATGGCGGTTGAGGAGATAGATGACATCTTCTGCAAGGTGAAAACAACGAGTGAAGTGCTCGAGCTGATCAAAGAGGGGGTCGCTTCTACCGCGAGAAGTTCGCCCGAACCTGTCCCTGCTTCGTGACCGCTGCGAAAGAGGATTTTCCCTTTCCTTTCTTTTCAGGGAAATCCTTCGTGGCCTTGAGGCGCTGCGGGCCGCCTCCTCCGGTTCGGGCTTTTGTCTACTGCTGAAAAAGCCCGCTGCTAAATCTACTTACAGTATTGCTCATGAATTTCGTGCTTTAGGTACCACAGATGCACTATGAATGCCTTAATGCCGTCTTTTTTCTCCGGCGGGAATTTCATTCGGCGGCCTCTCTGGGCCTGTCTTTTTGCATGATTTGTTTTGAGCGAAGTGCGGGAGCGAAAGCGAGGGGGGCTCTCTGGCCAGATGTCCCGGGGGACCGTAGCGAGGTCCCGTTAACCGGGTAATAAGATATGGTGGGCCGTGCTGGTTTCGAACCAGCGACTTCCGCCGTGTGAGGACGGCGCTCTCCCGCTGAGCTAACGGCCCACCCTCATGCGGACACCTGAAAAGTTAGCGCGGAGGGGGCCTCTTGTCAAGTCATTGTTGGGATAGGGACCTGAAGATTGGAAATTGGCGAATGTTTCGCTGACCGGTCCATCTCGTGAAATCTTTCTCTTTTCAAGCGGAAATGATATCGCCCGTCGCGCGCACCAGGTGTGACGGCTAGCCCATCTGTGGGCTCATCCATGAGGTGGCGCTGGGGATTCGTCATCAAAGCCCGGGCGATTGCCAGCATCCGCCGCTCACCTCCGCTGAGCTTTTTTCCCCTTTGATGAGAGCGTCCGGCCGGGGCCAGGGTGATCATGAGGAAGTAAACAACCGCCCGCAATCCTCGCCTCTTCCCCGGTCGAACTCAGCGCATAACCCCGGCCAGCTTTTCATAGACCCTCAGCACAGACGCCACATCCTCCAGACCGCAGCCCATGGAGACAGAGGCGGTCATCATCTGCTGGGCCACGCTCGCCAATGGCAGGGGTGCCCCCAGGTTCTGGCCGCTCTCCAGGATGAGGCGCAGGTCCTTCAGGAAGAGGGACGCTTTCATGTGGGGCTCGTATCGGTCCGCCACCATCATGGGCCCCCGCACCTCCATTATCTTGGAGCTCAACGCGCTCGGCAGGAACACCTCCAGCATCTTCCCTGGCTCCAGGCCCGCCTTCATCCCCATGGCGAAGGCCTCGGCGATGGAGGCCACCATGGTGGCGACGAGGTGGTTGTGGACGAGCTTTATCTGGGCGCCCGCGCCGCTAGGTCCGACGTGAAAGACCTTTCTGGCAATGGCCTCTAAGGGAGGGAGGCACCTTTCGAGCGCGTCCTTGTCGCCCCCGGCCATGACGAGGCAGTCCCCCCGGGCCACCATGCCGCTCGTGCCGCTTATGGGCGCATCGATGAAGGGGAGGCCCCGTGCCGCCAGCCGTCCGGCGATTCGCCGGGTCGCCTCAGGGGAGATCGTGCTGGTATCCACCAGAACCCGCCCCGGGCTTGCGCCCTCGCAGGTCCCGTCGCCGCCGCAGTGAACTTCCTCGACTATCTCGGAGGTGGGCAGGGAAGAGATGACGATGTCGGCCTGCCGGGCGACTTCCTTGGGCGAACCGACGCCCTTCACCCCCTTCCCCTCGGCCAGCTTCATCTGCTCCGGCAGGATATCGTAACCGAAGAGTTCGAACCCGGCTTTCGATAGACTCATGCACATGGCCTGGCCCATGAGCCCTAGACCCACCACTCCTATTTTCATCGCCATTTTGGATACCCCCTTCTCAGAGAACTCCACTCAATTTCATTTTTTGATTCCCCACTAAACAGTGAAAATAATCTCAAGCACTTTCTTAGGTCAAGGGTGGCTTCGAGGGGAAACGCTCAAGGAATCAATGAAATCTAAGCCTTGAAGGTAAGGCCCAAGCCCCGGTCGAGAAGAGGACGTTGGGGGAGCCGCAGCGGGCTCAGGCAAGGAGTTTCGCCGCGGTGGCGGCGAGGACCTCGGCGCAGCTACAGACCTCATCTGTGGGCACCCACTCGACGCTCGCATGGGCGCAATTCGGGCTTCCGGGGCCGAAGATGACGACGGGCATTCTCTCGGCGAGAAGCGCGGCGTCCGTCCAGCCGCCCTTGACCTCCCTCCTGGGCTTGGACCCGATGACCGCCTCGGCCGCGGCGTCAAGAGCCTTGACGAGGGGGTTACTTTCGTCCGTCAGGAGCGGTTGCCTCTCGATCACGAGAGAGTGGGTGGCTATGAAGGAGGGGTCCTCCTCCTGACATTTTCGGATGAACTCCTCAAGCCACCCCCTGAATAGTGCAACCGATTCCGGGCCGATTGTGCGAAGCTCCAGCGTCAGGCGGCAGACGTCGGGCACGGTGCTGTACTCCCTCCCGCCCGATATCGTGCCAGCGTGCAGGCGGGGGTGGCCGAGGAGGGGGTGCTGAAGCTCTTTTAGCCTTTCCACCGTCTCGCTCACCCAGGCGAGAACTCTTCCCATCTGCTGGATGGCGTCCACTCCCCTCTCGGGCAGGCTGCCGTGGACGGCGACGCCCCTTGTCTCGACATCCACCCAGGCGAATCCCCGATGGGCGAGAACCATCTGAAGCTCCGTCGGCTCGCCCACGATTGCCCAATCCGCAGGGGTCTCCTGCAAGAGGGACTCAGTTCCCACGCTCCTGTCTTCCTCATCGCAAACGCCAGCGAAGGTGAGGTCGCCCCGGAGGGATGCCCCAGAATCCCTCAATATTCTTATGGCGCCCATCATCGCGGCGAGCTGCCCCTTCGCGTCGCAGGAGCCGCGGCCGTAGAGCTTGTCGTCCCTCTCGGCGGGGTCAAAGGGAGCTTGCATACCGGTGACGCCGACCGTGTCGAGGTGGGAGGTGAGAAGGAGAGTCTTGCCGCCCCCCCCGCCCCGAAGCTTCCCGAGGACGTTCTTCCGTCCCGGGCCTAGCTCCCGGAAGGAGACCTCACAGCCGAGCCCGGCGAGCCGCTCTCCGATGCGCTCCGCAAGGGCCCCCTCACCCCCATGACCGAGCCCGGGGCATAGGGTGGGATTGACGCTGTCGATACGGACCATCTCCTTGAGTATATTTCGGATGTACTCTCGACTCGCGACCTTCCCGGCCCGGCCGCGCTCCTCAGTGGACATTGGCAAAAACCCCTCAGGCTTTATCTTATCTTCGGGTCTTCTCTCCGGCTCCTGTCGACGACAAGGTCGCGGATTACCTTATAGTTGGGAAGGGGGTCTAGGGTCAGGTTTCCCGTGGCCAGCTCCGTGCATATTAGGCGAACCTTACCGTTGACGCGCACGTGGCAACCGGTACACTTGCCGATCCGGCACGAATAGTAGTAAGCGAGCGTGGGGTCCAGGTTCTCGTAAATGTAGTTGAGAACGTTCAGGACGCTCATCCCCTCTTCAAGGGGCACCTTGAACGCGTCATAGCGAGGCCTAGTGCTCCCGCTGTCATTGTACCTTCTGACCCTCACGGTTATCTTCTTAGTCGCAGCCCTGGCCATGTCAGTCCACCTCCACGTAACCGTAATCGAAGATTCCCTTGGGAGGTTTTATCTTCGTAACGACGACCGGGCTTGGCGAAATTGCCATCTTTCCCGCCTTTTTCTTCAGGATCAAGTTGACGAGCCACTTGTTGTTGTCCATCTTCGGGAAGTCCCTGCGGTAAAGGGCCCCGCGGCTTTCCTTGCGCCTGAGGCTCGCTCTGGCAACCATTTCCACTGTTAGGATCATGTTCTCGAGCTGGAGGGCGTCCGCCCACTCCCTGTTCATAACCTTGCTCTTGCCTTTGGTGGCAACCTTCTTTTCTATCTCATCGGCCATGCCCGCTATATCGGGAAGGGCTTCCTCCATGACCTTGCCCTCCCTTATGACGCCCACTTTCTCCCAGGCAAAGGCCTGAATCCGCTTGCTCATGGTCGATGGCGCGGCGCCCGCCTTCCTCTTCAGGGGGCGCAGGATCTTCTCCGCCAGTTCTCCGGCCTGAGTCCTGTCCATCTCGGGGGGATCGGCCTTCTTGGCATACCGGGCCGCGAAGTGACCGCTCCTGTGACCCCAGACGATCATCTCGGTGAAGGCGTTGCCCGAGAGGCGGTTCGCGCCGTGCACGCCGCCCGTGACCTCACCTCCGGCGAAGAGCCCTGGCAGGCTCGTCTCGCACCTTCCGTTTATCCTGACCCCCCCGTTATAGAAGTGGGAGCAAGGCGTGGCCTCTATGGCGTCCTTCGTCAGATCCGGGAGGAATTTCTTCATGTCGAAGCCGCCGTACTTCATGTAGAATTCCTTCGGCAGGATGCGTTCGAGGTCGCGCACGAGGTTGTCGGGCAGGTGCTTGAGGGAGACGAAGACGCCGCCGTGCGGGCTCCCCTGGCCCCGCTCCACCTCCATCCTCATCGCGATGGAGACGATGTCGCGGGTTGACTGCTCCATCCGCTTGGGGTCCCATCTCGTCATGAAGCGATCGCCGAGGTTGTTGAGCAGGTGCCCCTTCACCAAGCCCGCCGTCGAGAGGATAAACGGCACATCCACCCCCTGCACCGCCAGCGGCCAGATGAACCCTCCAGGGAGGAACATGGGGAACTCCATCTCGATGAGCTCAGCCCCTGCTCGATACGCCATCCCGAAACCGTCACCGGTGAGTTCCTCGGGCGCGGTGGTGAAAGGGTAGATCCTCATGCATCCGCCTGTGGCCAGTATGGTGGCCTTTGCGAGGAACGCGACGACCTCGCCGCTCGCGCCCATCATGCCTATCGCGCCGGTGACTCTCCTCCCCTTCGTGAGCAGGTCCGTTATCATGGTGAAGGGGTAAACATCCGCCCCCACCTTGTAGACCTGCCTCCGGTAAACAGGGGCGAGATAAGGGCCGGGGATGAACACGCCCCTCCGGTAGGTGTGCCCCGAGGCACTGACGACTTTTGTCACTTTAGTGCCCCAGGAGATGAGGTCGCGCAACCGGTCGGGAGCTGAATCCACGTGGATCTCAGCCAGCTTCTGGTTATTGAGGAACTTCCCGCCCTTGATCATGTCCGCGAAGAAGACCTCCTTCGAGTCGTCCGGGTCCGCGCCCTCCAGCTTGAACTCCTCGTAAAGGGAGCGGCTGTCGACGTCGAGGTCCGCGTCGCCCGTCACCGTGGCTCCGCTCTTGCCGATGTCGCTCCCCTTTGTGACGACGGCGACCTTCGCCCCGAGCCTTCTGGCCTCTATCGCCGCCGTTGCGCCGGCCCCTTCGCTGCCGATTATTAGCACCTCCGTCTCGATGACCCTGTCTATTCCCTCGAACGTTCGGGCCATTTCACCCCTCCTTTAACCCAGAGTCCAGAGCTCTCGCGGGGCCTGGGAGAGAATCTCTGAGCCGTCCTTGGTCACGAGCACGTTCTCCTCGACATGGTAGACGCCATCGTCCCTGACGAGTCCCGGTTCCACGGTTATGACCATGTTCTCGGCCAGGACGACGGGGTCCCACTTTGCCATGCTGGGCGGCTCGGTGATAAAAAGGCCGACCCCGTGCCCGACCCTGCCCGCATGGAAGGAGATATCGAGTCCCCGTTTCCTCATCCCCTCCTCGCAAACGTCAACTATGCTCGACCCCGGCACGCCGGCCTTGACCGCCCCCACGCCCTCGGCCGTAACCCCCATGACGATCTGCTGGTATCTCTTCTGCTCATCTGAGGGCCCGCCGATCACCCCGCCACGGGAGAAATCCGCCCAGTAATCGTTGACCGAGGCTCCCATGTCGACCCAGACCATGTCGCCGCGCCGCGCCCTTCTGTCCGTGGGCTTCCCGCTTATGCGCTGGTAGTTCTCGCCCCCGGAAGCCACTATTATCCAGAAGTGCTCCGCGCCAAGCTCGACCATTTTGCCTGTGAGCACGGAGGCTATTTCCCGCTCGCTCATCCCCTCCTTAACGAGGGGAAAGCCTTCAACGTACCCCTTGACCGTTATCTCCTGGGCCCGGCGAATGCAAGCGACCTCGCGCTGGGATTTCACCACCCTCATCTCCCAGAGGATGGGGGCTGCGTCGACGAATTCGAACTCCTTGAGCTCGTCCGTCAGGAGCAGAAAATCCCGCACGGGCATCCCGATCCTCTGCTCCTGGCCGAGCTCTGCTCCTATCCTCTTGCCCGCAGCTCTGTAGCCGCGGATAATCCCGGCGAGCTCTTTTATCGGGGCATCCAGGAGGGAGCTGTAAGAGCTTATGCCCTCGACCCAGCTGGTTGAGGAGGCGTCGCCCTCTATGAAGATGTGCACCATAATATGGGGCTCACCCTCAAGCGGCAGTACGAAGTAATTGGGGCGCGCGACCGTGCCCTCAGGTGCGATGCACCGGTGACCCGTGAAATAGATGTAGTTCCGGTCTCCGGTGAGAAAAAGCAGGTCTATCCCCTCGCGCGCCATTAGCTGACGCGCCTTTTTAACGCGAGCTTCGTACTCATCGGTCAGAAACCATACGGTCTTTCGCATCATACCTCTCTCTCCAGGCCTAAAGAAGATTCATGCAAAATGCCGCATCCTTCGCTTGGGCAGCGACAACTTCAGATCATAGACCTCACCAAACCGCCGTCCACATTGTAGGTCGAGCCGGTTATGTAGCTCGCCTTCTCTGACGCCAGGAAGATGACGACGGCCGCCACTTCCTCCGGGGTCGCGGCGCGCCCCAGCGGTTTATCCGCGCCGTGGGCGGCAAGCACTTCCTCGGCAGTTTTTCCCTGCCTGGCGGCCAGCACCTGCGCCTGACCCCGCCATAGGGGGGTGACGACCATGCCGGGACAAACGGTATTTACGAGTATCCCATCCGATACTAGTTCATGAGAGAGTGCTTTCGCGAGGTTTATCATGCTCGCCTTGGAAACCCCGTATTCCGGTGAGATGAGCGGATAAGGCCTCCTGCCGGTAATTGAGGAGATCATGATTATCCTCCCGCCCCCCCGTCTCCTCATATGGGGGATAGCCAGCCGGGTGAATCGGACGGCGCTCATCACGTTTATTTCCCAGATCTTGTACCAATCCTCATCACTGGCATCCATGAAGGTGCCGAGCCGCGAGGTCCCCGCGTTGTTAACCAATATGTCGAGGCCGCCGAACGCTTCAACCGTCTCGGCCACGGCTTTTTCTATATCATCTGTGCGTGAGACATCGCCTGCAATCGCGATGGCTCCGCCGCCGGATGAACTCCCGGCCGCGCGCGCAGCCTCAGCGGCCTCCTCCAGCGCCTCCCTGCCCCTTGCGACGAGGGCCACCCTCGCGCCCTCCCGCGCCAGCCCTATCGTTATGGCCCTTCCTATCCCTTTGCTCCCGCCCGTTATGAGCGCAATTTTGTCGGATAAGCCCGTTTCCACTTCTTCAGCCGCTCCTCAGGGAAAGCTCTTGGGATAGACGAGCTTGGGCAGCCAGAGGGATACCTCCGGCACGTAAGTCGTCAGGAAGAGGGCGACCAGGCTCGCCAGGATGAACGGTATAAGACCGGGCGCGATCTTCCTGATGGGCTCACCGAAAATGCTGCTGCTCACAAACAGGTTGAGCCCGAAAGGCGGCGTGTACATGCCTATCGCCAGGTTCATGATTATTATTATTCCGAAGTGAATCGGGTCGACGCCGAGAGAGGTTACGATCGGGTAAAAAAGCGGCGTCAGCACGATCAGCGAGGAGTTGGGGTCGATGAACATCCCGGCGACGAGCAGCACGAAATTGATCATCAGAAGGACCATGAACTTCGACGCCCCGACGCTCTGAACCCAGTTGCTTATGGCCAAGGGAGTGCCACCGACGGTCAGTATCCAGGCGAGGACACCGGAGGATGCGATTATGATCATTATCTTGGCCGTGATTAGCCCGGAGTCTATCGCAATGCGCATGAGTTTCTTTGGTGTCATTTCGCGGTAGATGAAAAAGGAAACGAAGATGGCGTACACCGTCGAAACGGCGGCGGCCTCGGTGGGCGTGAAAATCCCCGAATAAATGCCGCCCAATATGAGAACGGGCGTTCCGACAGCCCAGACGGCAGACCTCGTGGCCTTGAGTATTATGCCGAAATCCAATCTACCCACCTTCGGCACATCGGCTCTATAGGTGTGGATCACGACCCAACACGCAAGGCAAGCGCCGAAGAGGATGCCTGGAAGAACTCCGGCGATGAAAAGGGCGCCGACCGAAGCGCCCGTTATGGCGGAGTACATGATCATTCCGATGCTGGGCGGGATTATGCTCGCAACACCTCCGATGGAAGTGACGAGCCCCAGGGAGAATCTTTCTCCGTATTTGTTCTTGACAAGAGGAGGATAGAGGATGGAGCCTATCGCCGCGACCGTGGCCGGACTCGACCCCGAGATCGCGCCGAAGAACTCGCAGGATGCGATGGTCGTGAACGCGACGCCGCCGCGCACCCATCCAACGATAGCTTCAACCCAGGCGACGAGCCTCGTCGAGAGGCCGCCCTCGGCCATGACGTTAGCGCCGAAGATAAAGAAAGGCACGGCCATCAGTGCAAATTTGTCGATGCTGCCGAACATCTGAGTGGCCATGATCGTCAGGGGCGTGGTCATGTAAGCCCAAATTATGATGATCGATGTCATTGCCAAAAGGATGAACATCGGGAAGTTGAGAACCAGGAGCAAGAAGGCCAGGACGCAAAGGGTGGTGATCATTCAGCTATCCTCCCGGACCTCAGCCAAAATAAATATCCGCCTCGCTTATCACTTTTCCGACCCAATGCCGCCACGCCGTTTCAACAAAACCGAGGATCATCAAGGCGCTTCCAACAGGGATGGCTCCGTATATGAGCCACATCGGTATGTAGGCAGCCGCGCTCGTCTGGCCGGTTTCCACCACCATTTGGACCATTGCTAAGCCGAGAGAAAATAGGATTACTATCGTCGCTATCGATATGGCGGTTATTACCAGGAATCCGACCTTTTGAAGGTTCTTGGGCCACATGCTGAAGAAAGCTTCCATGCTAATGTGGGACCCCTCGCGGGAAATAACACCGGCCCCGATAAAAACCGTCCAGAGCAGGGTGTAGCGGGTGACTTCTTCGGCCCAAGGGATAGCGTAATTGAAGACATACCTGAGTGTCACGTTTATGAAAAGCAAGAACACGACGCACGTCATTATCGAGCCAACGAGGATCTTTCCTCCGAGCATCAGCTTCTGGTTGAACCCGGACAGCGTTTCCATTTTGCGCCCCTTCGGAAATACCGCATTATTCGTCAGGCTCGGCTACACAGCGCTTTCCGGCCCGCCACGGAGGCTGCAATCACTCCTGAGGGAACCCACGGCCGAAACTTTTTCTCGTCCGGCTCGCACAAGGATACTGAAGAGGGATAAATCATGTCAATAAAGAAAACCCCCGTGCCCCGTGGCTAACCAATGCGCTTAACGGTTTTCGATATTGCCCCTGCTTCAAAAAGGGTTGTAAAGTCGAAATCACCCGGGTAAGCTTCAACTTACGAATGCTAGGACTCTTTGCGGGTCGCTCGCTACGGCTCAAATCAAAAGCTGCTTCAGTTGAACTCGTATCATTAACTGCGCGGCCAAGAGTATCTTCGGCCCCGTTCCGAAGCTTTTTTCGTCGGAAGCGTGTGGAGGCGTCGGACCATGAGCACTCATGAGGTCACTGCCAGAGCTGATACAGTCCACTGGGGATACTTTGATTACTGCCTGGACCCTATCCTGACCGTCGCTTCGGGAGACCGGCTCATCGTCCACACGCTTTCTTGTACTCCCGAATTATTGCCGGACGACCCAAGCCGGTACCCAGGAGAGGACTTGGCGGCCATCTACGCCGAAGTTCGACGTGGTGCGGGGCCGCACATCCTGGTGGGTCCCGTGGCTGTCGAAGGGGCGGAACCGGGTGACGCTCTCGAAGTCGCCATCGAAGACATCAGACCCCGGGTGGATTGGGCGTTCAACCAAACGTATCCTCTTAAGGGAACCCTGCCGGAGGATTATCCACGGGGGAGCGGCCGGATCTTCGACCTGGACCTGGAAGCCGGAACCGCCGAGTTGACTCCAGGATTGAAAATCCCCCTCAGGCCCTTCTTCGGTGTCATGGCCGTGTGCCCTCCGGAATACCTGGGCGAGATTCCCAGCAACGCGCCGTTCGTGCACGGGGGAAATATGGACAACAAGGAGCTCGTCGCGGGCTCGACGGTATACCTCCCGGTCTGGAAACGGGGCGCGGGTTTTTCTGTGGCGGATGGTCACGCCGCCCAGGGCGACGGGGAGGTGAGCCAGACGGCTGTCGAGACCTCCTTGATCGGGACCTTTCGGCTGATCGTCCGCAAGGACCTGAAGCTCCGCTGGCCACGGGCCGAAACGCCGACCCATCACATCACCATGGGATTCGACCCTGACCTGGACGACGCCGCCAAGGCTGCGCTGCGGGAGATGATCGATTTCCTCTGCGGGAGATTCGGTCTCGGCCGAGAGGATGCCTACGTTTTCTGCTCCGCGGCCGTGGACCTGCGGATCACCCAGCTCGTCAACGGCTACAAAGGGGTCCACGCCATGGTGGCCAAGGACCTCCTGGTCTGAAGGCGCCTGAGGCGGGCTCACGGCCATCCTCCTTAGGAAGAGGGGAGGGTGCCTGACCTCATGCGCGCTTCGGAGTTTGAGCCGGGAGGGTGCCTTCGCCTCCGTTCCGACTCCGGTGAGTTATGACGAAAGAGGAAGCATTTCAAGAACTTTCCCTAGCGTCGGAGGACACGAGAGATGACCGAGGATATCAGGGGCCTTTTGGCAAGGATGGAGGAGAGCGGCAATCTCAAGAGAATCAAGGAGGAGGTTGACCCCAGGCATATTTCGCCGCTCGTTGAGAAGAATAGAGATGAGTGTGCCGTCCTCATCGAGAATGTTAAGGGCTACGGTGTGCCGGTTCTGGCTGGTTTCATGGGGACGAGGGGGCGTCTTGCCATCTCGATGGGCACTCCGGAGGCCGAGTTGGGACGCTTCTTCATGGAAAGGCTGGACAGTCGCATAGCGCCCGTCATTGTCGAGGAGGCACCCTGCCAGGAGGTCGTCAAGACAGCGGGCGAGGTGGACATAACCGAATTTCCCATTCCCTTCCACCATAAAAAAGACGGCGGCCCCTATATCAGCGCGGGCGTGGTGGTCTCTAAGAATGAAGATGGGGTGAGGAATGTCGGCATGTACCGGCTCATGTACCGGAAGCCCAATGAAACCAGCATAGACCTCGTCTCGCCCTCGGACCTTCGTTTCATCTACCAGCGCGCCCTCGACCGGGGAGAGCCCCTGCCGATCGCTATCGCCGTCGGGTGCCATCCCCTGGACATGCTCGCCGCGGGCTACAAGGCCGCGCCCGGCGATGACGAGTTCGGGATAGCGGGCAGCCTCCACGGGGAAGCGCTCGAGCTGGTGAAATGCAAGACGGTTGACCTTGAGGTTCCGGCCAATTGCGAGTTCGTCATGGAGGGCGAGCTCGACCCCATCGGCTGGACGGCCGATGAGGGCCGCTTCGGGGACTTCACGGGGCATGAGTGCTCCATAAGGTGGAACCCCCTCTTCAGGATAAAAGCCCTCACCCGGAGGAAGGACCCCATCTTCTATCACCTGCAGATGCCCTGGGAGAACATGTGGATGACCGGCCCTCAGATGGAAGCCATGGGCTACCGGATACTTAAGGAGGCGGCCATCCAGGTGAGGTCCGTATACGCCACTCCTGGGAGCTGCTGTTACTGGCACCTCGTCGCTTCAATAGACAAGCGCCCCGGCGAGGGAAAGAACGCCCTCCTTGCGCTCTTAAGCCTCTCCGCCGTGAAGATGGTCATAGTGACGGACTCCGATGTGGACATCTTCGACCCCGTCGCCCTTGACAGAGCCTTGACTTTCAGAGTTCAGGCGGACAAGGACGTGGTGATAATATCCGGCGGTCGGGGGAAACACCTGGACCCGAGCGTCATGATGTCTAAGCTGCCCAGGGGAACCCTTCCCACTACCGCCAAGATGGGAATCGACGCAACCATTCCCGAGGGTGTGGACTTGAGCGAGTACGAGCTCTCCGAATATCCCTGGATGGATGAGGTTTGATGAGGTGTAGGGCCGGTTGCCCCCGAGCCTCGGGAGCAATCAGTTCTTAATCACATACTCTCCCGTCTCAACGATTCGGTCCAGCCTCCCTTTCTCCCTGAGGGCGGCCCAGGCGAGAAGTATGGTCCGGTAATCCGCGTCCCGGAGTTTATCCAGGATGTCGAAGAAATAGAACGGGCCACCCTTCATCAGTTCGACAATCCGGCTCTCCACTTTGTGGACGTCCTTCATCTGGAAGCGCTCCCTTAAGGTTTCTTAAGACCCGGCCAAAAATACCCTTAAAAATGAAAAATATGACTACCCCGCAGGGGCACAATTACCCCTGCGGGGATCCTCGGTCAAAGCAGGTAACGGCTACTCTTATTGAGCGGCCTTGACAGCGGCCTGCAGCTTATCCAGATAGTACTGGGACTTTCCCCCGTACTCCGTTACGAACTTCTTCCATACGACCGGTGCGAGCTTTGCAAACTCCGCGCGCTCAGCCGGAGTGAGCGTGTAGACCACGTTTCCGTGTTTCTCGAAGACTTTTAGTGCCGCCGCGTCTTTTTCTTCTATCCATTTCTCCTTGGTCGGGGAGATTTCTCTGAACGTGTCGATTATCTTCTTCTGGATGTCCTCAGGGACCGTGTCCCACCAGGTCTTGCTGACCAGTATGATCTCCGGCAGGATGGCATGGTGGCTTACGGTGATGTATTTCTGAACCTCGTAAAACTTCATTTCCTCTATGGCGTAGAGGGGGTTCTCCTGACCCTCGACGGTGCCGAGCTGGAGTGCGTTGTAGAGCTCCGCATAGGCGGTCGGGATGGCGCTCGCGCCGTATGAGCGGTACTGCTCCATGAGGACGGGCGCCGGCATCGTGCGAATCTTGTGTCCTTTGTAATCGCTGGGCGTGTGGACGGGGAAGTTTGTCGTGAACTGCTTCCAACCAGAGGTCCAGTAGCCGAGTCCCACAAGCTTGATCTTCTCGACTTCCTTTAAGAGTTCTTCCCCGAAAGGCCCGTTCATGACCTTGTAGAAAACATCGATGGTCGGATAAATGAACGGAAGGTCAACTATGGTTACCATCCTGTTGAATCCGCCGAAGAAGGCCGTGGGCATGATCAAACACTCCAGGGAGCCCATCTGGGTCTGTTCGACCATCTGCCGGTTTGAGCCGAGCTGGGCGGAGGGGTAAACCTCCACCACAACCCTGCCGCCGGTCCGCTCCTTGATGAGCTTCGCGAAGAGCTTCGCACCGATGTCTCTGGGTGAGTCGGGCTTATTGGCGTGGCCGATCTTCATCTTGATGACTTCTGCGGCCGGGACATCCGCCGGAAGCATGAGCACGAGTGCCACCGCGCAGAAGAGAACCGTGAAGAACAACCCGATCTTCTTCATGACTCGCCTCCTCCTAAAGCAGATGGAATTTTGAAATTCGCCGATTCATAGCGAGCTTCCCAGCGCTCAGGGCTATTCCGGAAATCTTTGCATGAGGGTCAGCTGAACAGTCCTTTCGGCCTCCTCACCGGCCTCGGAATCAGCTCGCCATGCTCAACTAGGCCTACTCTCAAGGCGAAGCTAAGGCTAATTCTCTCTTCTGCTCAGCGCAGAGGACTTCAGCTCCCATTGAGAATACTGGAAAGGCCGAGTCATGTCAAAAGAAATCCTCCCTCTAGACACACCTTAAATTCCCACGCGGCTTAACGGGGCTCACCTTAAACTCTCCCTTACCAGAAAAGGGTCCTCGGACGCCTCCTTTTGCCTTCAGATAATCGGCGTCTTCGTTATGGGATCGTAATTCGGCACTTCGTATGTCGGGGTTATTATCTCCTCCCCGTCTTTGACCCTGTAGACCTTGCAGAGCATTCCCCCCAGGTACCAGTTCCCGCAGCTCTCGCCCGCATGCTCGATGGAATCTGAGGTGAGAAAGTTGAAGCTCTTCTCGAAGGCTCCGAAGAGGCTCGGCTCTTTTGCCTCCTTTTCCGGGAACCACCAGTTCGGGTCAGGCGCGATGCACTGGGGCAGGATGTCGGGCGTGAGGACGGCCTTCTGCTGTATCCTGCCGCGCGGGGTCTCTATCCACACCATGTCCCCCTCTGAGATTCCGTGCTTGAGGGCGGTATCAGGGTGAATGCGAACGAAGGGCTCGTTGTGCTTGCGACGCAAGGACTTGAGCCCTCGAAAGGAGGAGTGTAGAAACATCTTGGGCTTGTGTGGATTCATAAGAATGTAAGGGTATTGCTTCGAAAGCTCCGGCGTCGAGACCGGGCTCTCAGATGGCTCCTCGTAGTGGACCACGGGGTCGAGACCACATTTCTCGAAGATCGTGGAGGTGAGCTCAATCTTCCCCGAGGGCGTCTTGAACCCAACCTTCTTGTAGGTCTCGAACTCCAGGGGATCGATGTCCCAGGATTTCTTCCTGGCGAACTTCTGGAAGGGCATCCCCAGCTCCTTGACGCGCATGTCCATAACCTCGTCCAGGGTCTCCCAGGGCCAGAGGTCCTTCTGCCCCAGGCGCAGGCCCAGCTCGCGCCAGACGTCGTAGTCGTCCCGGCGGTCGTACTTCCCGGGGATGCTCTTGGGCAGGATGCGCTCGCCCGCCATGATGCAATTGGCCTGCTCCAGGAAGTTGACCGTGGGCCGCTCGAGCCACGATGTGACGGGAAGAACGTAGTCACAGAGCATGGAGGTTGGCGTCTGCCAGAGCTCAAGCGACACCGAAAACTCTATATGCTCCTTGAACGCCTTGTAGATATTCCCGGTCTGAGAGACAGTGACCAGGGGATTGCATCCGGCCACGAAGACGGCTCTGGGCCGATAGGGTTTCCCCGTGAGAAGGGCGTTCACAAGCGAGGGGTAGTTCGGCCCCCTGATGGCGAAGGCCCGCTGGGATTCCTTATCGTGCAGGAGCTCGTATCCCTTCCGCGACATCACGGGTGCGTTCTCGGCTCCGATTATCTTTTCAACCTGGGACTGCGGAAGTAGCTCATCGGCCAGCAGCTTCTTGAAGGAGTAGAGCTTCGGATGCGCCCTTATGAAATGGTTCCCTCCGTCCTTGTCCACGTTCCCCGTGATGGCCCTGAGACAGTTCCGCGCTCGCTCGCTCTCAGCCGCGTTCCTCCCCAACTGGGCGCACGCCGTGCCCCACTGGATGTTGGCGGGCTTGGTTGTGGCGTAGAGGGTCGCGGCATCGACGATGGTCTGCCGTGGAACCCAGGTGATCTCCTCGACCCTCTCTGGCGGAAACTCACGAACTCGCCCCTTGAGCTCCTCGAAACCCAGGACCCACTCCTCCACGAACTCCTTGTCGTAGAGGTTCTCGTTGATTATGACGTTGAGCCAGCCGAGAGCGAGAGCGGTGTCGGTGCCGGGCCTCAGCTGGCAGAAGACATCCGCTCTCTTGGCCTCATAGGTGGCTATGGGGTCCACGACGATGAGCTTGGGGACCCTCATCATGGCCTTCCACTTGAGACCCCCGGTGATGTGGTGGCTCCCAGACCAGCAGACCGTGAGCTTGCACGCGGGCGTGGGGGGGCCATAGTGGGTTATGCCGCCGAACATCACGAGGTTCATGAAGGCTTCCTGCCCGCTGCACACCCGCGCGTTTATGTTCTCGACGTTGCCGGAGCCGAAGGCGTTGAAGAAGCGGCCGATGTCCCACTCTTCGTTCCAGAAGCCGATGATGGCCCCCACGTACTCCGGTCCGCTCTCTTTGCGGATCTGGTCCAGTTTGGTTGCGATCTCATCGAGTGCCTGGTCCCAGCCGACCCTCTCCCACTTGTTCTCGCCCCTGGCCCCGGCCCTCTTGAGGGGGTAATCTAACCTTCCCGGATGCTCTGAGAGCTCGACCCAGGCCCGGTTCTTTGGGCAGCCCTCCGCCGTGAAATAGGGTGAGAAAGGAGACTCGGGAAAATTCATGGTCCGGATGAGCCTCCCGTCCTCCACCTCGGCCTTGTAGTGGCACTGGTCGTGCCCCCCGCAGCCCCGGCAGAGCCCGACCTTTACCTCCCTTGCCATCTCATTTCCACCCTCTGGATTGACTTCATAGCAGCCCGTACTCCGCGAACTTCTCGATATCCCCTAAGACATCTCTCAAGTGTTTCCGCATGAGGCGAGCGGCCGCCTCCACGTCTCCTCTTTCGATAGCTCGGAAGAGCTTTACATGTTCCCGGATGAGCTCCGGCAGGCGAGGCGAGCGGACGGTGGCGAGATACCGCACCCTCTGGATGTGCTCGTTGAACCCGCAGATTATTTCGTAAGCCTTTTCATTCCCCGCGGTTTCAAGGATGAGGCCGTGAAGTTCTTGGTCGGCCTCCATATAAGTTTGGAACTCGTTTCGTTTGCCGGCCCTCAGCATGAGCTTGGTCAGCTCCCTGAGCCTCCCGAGCCCCTCCTTCTTCATCCTCCCGCAGGCGGCCTTGACCGCAGGAACCTCCAGGTTCTCCCTGATCTCGAAGATCTCCTTTATGTCTTTGAGGTTGACGGCCTTCACGCAGGTGTCCCTGTAAGGCCTTCTCATCACGAAATCCCTTTTCTCAAGCTGCTGCAATGCTTCCCGCACGGGAGTCTTGCTCATGCCGAGCTCTTCGGCGATCTCGTTCTCAAAAATGGATTGTCCCGGCTTATACCTATAGGTGATGACCCCCTCCTTTATGTAGTCGTATGCACGCTGCTGAAGCGAGACCGAGTGCTTGCCACCCAGATCTTTTGGTTTCTTCAGTTGCTTTTTTCGAGAAGGAGCTTTCGGTTCAACCGGAGTCCGCATTTTCACCTCTTTTGGGGGCTCCCCTGTTCCTTGATTCAAAGGCGGTGAAGACAGGCTCGAACTCCCCCTCTCGAAGGGAGCCGGCATGGCCCTCGGGGGCCCAACCTCTAATCACAGGCTGCTATCGCCTCTATTTCGATAAGCAGGTCTTTGTCATAAAGGCTTTTGACGATGACGAGCGAATTAGGCGGATAATCCTTATCGGGGTAATATTTCTCGAAGAGCTCGCGCCGGACCTCCCAGAACTTCTCGACATCAGCTCGGTCAACCAAGAAAGTGGTGAACTTGACGACGCTCCCCAGGTCCGCCCCGCCTTCTCGCAGGACCGCCCTCAGGTTCTCGAACGCCTTCCTCGCCTGTGCTTTAAGGTCCCCCTTGCCGACCAGTTTCCCCTCCCTGTCGATTCCCACCTGGCCGGCCAGGAAGATGAGATTGCCTCCCGTAACCTTGAATCCATGGGAGTACATGCCCGCAGGTGCCATGATGTTCCCCGGATTGAGAATAAGTTTCTTCAAAATTCATCCCTCCACTGGGCGGAGGATGCGTGCCAGGGGGCAGCCCGAATGGCGGAGTTCCTCCTCAAATGGGCGCCGTCGCCATGGCCATGGGCATGAAGCGGGTTCCCTTCATGGCTTGTGCTTTGCTCAGGTCCTCAGGGGTGTTCAGGTTGTTGAAGCTGACCAGGTACGGGTCAAACTTCCTCACAATCCTCTCGCTCACATACCTGACCTTCAGGCCATCGAATAGGCGGGTCAGCCGGCACTGGTCCCTTTCCAGGAGCCTTCCGACGTCGGGGAGGCAGTTCTTTGAGTAGAACCCGTGCAAAGGCTCCGGTCGGCCAAAGGCCATGGGGACGGTCACATCGAATCTCTTATTGAGAGTCTCCGTCATGTATTGGATGAAGGTCGGGTTTATGTAAGGCATATCGCATGCGACGAAGAAGTTGTGGCTGAAGGGACTGTGGCTCAGGCCGGCCTGAATCCCGCTCAAGGGCCCCCGGTCCCTTATCAGGTCGGAGATCATTGGGAGACGGAATTTCTCATAGAGGGCGGGGGTATTGGTGATGATGCAGACGCGGTCTTCGAAAACCCTGCCCAGCTTTTCGACGATTATCTGTATCAGCGGCATCCCTCCCAGCGATACAAAGGATTTGTTGGTCCCCATTCTCGTGCTCTTGCCTCCCGCAAGGACCAAGGCGCCCACTTCTTTCCTCAAGGCGAGTCCCTCCTCCGATTGACCCACGGCCCCGGTTGACGGAGCGACCGGAGCGAAGAAAGTACCGGCGATGTGGAATATATTTTAAAATATATCTTTAGATATATTCTGTCAAGCCCTTTCTCATGCAGTTTGAAAAAATTTTCGAGCCTCTCTTATAAGGGATTCGACCTTTAAGACCGACGGGCGGGAGGGGAGGCTGAAGTTCATGAAATTATTTGATAAGATGAGCCCGTGCTTTTCGCTGCGGAGAAGGCCATTTCAAATTGAACCTGAAGCAGAAGGGAGAAACACGGTGGAAAAGGCAAAGGAAACAGAGATAGTTGTCCCGGGAGGCCATGGAAAGTCATTTGTTGCAGCTGAAGGTCAATACATTTCCGTAATCGACCTTGAGGGCCAGCAGGTGGGGGATTTCCTCGCCTTCAATGCACGCGACATGGAAGAGCACTTGAGCACCAATCACACGATGGCCTCAAGGAGCAAGATGATCCACTCGGTCGGTGATATCCTGCTGACCAATTACAGAAATCCCATTCTGGAGGTCGTTTCCGACGAGGTGGGCCGTCATGACATGCTGATAGCCGCCTGCGACCCCTGGCGCTATCTCTACGACTACGGTGTCAAGGATCACAGAAACTGCTCTGACAACTTCCTCGATGCCTTGGGCTCATACGGTCTCAAGCGGCACCAGTTGCCCCAGCCCATCAATCTCTTCCAGAATATGGCATATCATCCCGATGGCAGGCTGGAGTTCAAGGAATCCATTTCCAAAGCGGGGCAAAAGGTGGTCTTCAAGGCTCTTATGGATATCGTGGGTGCTCTGTCGGCCTGTCCCATGGACCTCAACCCGGTCTGCGGTTTCAAGGTCACAGATTTAAAGGTGGTAATCAGCAACCAGGCCCCCTGAAGAGCTATCCCTGGGATAAATTTTCCATACGATGGAGCCAAGGGACGAATTCACCGCAGTGCCGTCCTGACGGAAAGGGCTCGCCATGGAGGAAAGACCGTGAGCCAAGACATGGCGGTCGCGACGAAAAAGGTAAAGGAGAAAGCGGCTGAGCTTGGCGCCTGGGTCACCGGCGTCTGCGGCATTGAGCGCTTCTCAGAACTGGCTCCCCGGGGCTATCGCCCTGAAGACCTCCTGCCCGGGGCCAGATGCGTTATCGTCATGGGCACGGTATCGCCCACCAGGGGGGCTTATCACTCCCATGACGAAAGAGTGCTCAGGATATCCAAGGGAGCTCGGACGCGGCGGAGGGGCCAGATCGCAGGCCATATGGAGGATTTCATCGAGGGGGAGATGGGCGCGCTGGCCCTGACGATTCCTTTTGAAGAAGAGCACCCGATGACCCCATACCTGAGCCTCAAGCTCTGCGCGGAACTTGCGGGGCTCGGCGCAAGGTCAGCTTCGAACCTGACGCTCAACCCTAAATACGGCAACGCCATAGAACTTCTCGGCGTCATCACAGACCTCGACCTTAAGGCCGGCACTCCGGCAAGAAAGAATCCGTGCCCTCATCCGGAGTGTCGGAAGAAATGGGCTGGAGAGAGGGCACTTCCCTGCATCACCGCCTGCCCGACCGGCGCCATCGAGGCGGAACTGGATGGTGGGGGGCGGGCACTCGCCCGCAGCAGTTTCGATAAGCTTAAGTGTTTGCCGGCGTCCAAAGTCTATGGGTCTCATCGCACGGTAAAGCTCCTTGAGGCAATCCTGGGTGCGGGGTCTCCGTGGGAGAGGAAGAAGCTCCTTTTCGGGAGCGAGCTCTTCCACTGCCTGGAGGCCCTTGCGGCTTATAGTGTCGTGGCCAGCTGCTTCGAATGTATCCGCGTCTGTCCCTATTCCAAGAGATGGTACGCCGGGGGGGAGCGGATGAGGAGGGAAGGGAAGCTCGAGGGAGGGGTTCAGCGCGAGGGGTGGAATACGGGTTTTTCAGAGGGTCCCGAGAATATCTCCGAAGAGCGTTACGCACAGTTAAGAGATGAGCTGCTGCGGCTGAGCTCGGAGCAAAGGATTGACCACCTGGAGGGAACCATCGAGCGAAGCTTGAGCGACGAGGAGATAGGCTCGAAGCTGGGGATAGACCCGCACCTGGCCGCCGAACTCCGCTCTATCGCTCAGCTTTCCAGCACCTCACTCAGAGATTGGTCTGAGACAGAGGAAAAGGTAAGAAAGGTCTGTCGGGCGTTTTTCGGAAAGAGAGAGATTCCTTGACAAGCCCTTGTCCTTGTGACCGGGAGCCCACCCTCCACTTCCTAAGTTTTTCAATTTAAGGCTTGTGCTTAGAGGTCATCCAAAATTGGGTGGGCTTCAGGGGCCCGCTCTATCCGAATCATTGTGGGGGGGCGAGAGACCTCCTCCCGCGCGGGAAGGTTCTGCCATTAATTCAAGGGCTTGCCGCGCAAAGGGCTATGTCATCGGTGGTCCTACCGATGAATTTCTGGCCATGACCAATTTTTGGCGGGACCTTAAATTTGCCCATGAAGATGGATCGAATCAAGCTCACAAAATATCTTAAGTTTTCCTTAATAACACACTGACAATTAAGCACAATTCATTTTTATCTTTCCCTTTGCGGCATGTCTTGTCCTCGATCGGCTGCTGAAAAGGTTTGAGGTAATGCAATATCCGATGAGAGGGTGTATATTTCGGGAAAGCTCCCGCATGCCGGAGCGCCTTCTTAGTCCCGAGACGGCATCTTTCAGCAGCAGCTTTAACTATTGAAAGGATGAGTTGAGCGAACAAGAAGTTTATAAAATGGCTCTAATTCGTCACTTAGGGCGGGGGAGGAAGGAAAACGCATGAAGCCGCGAAAATTGGAGATGGGTTTCATAGGGGTCATGCTTTTTTTGGTTTCAGCCTGTGCCACCACCGGCGGGGGACGGGGGGCTGAAGGGCCGCTACGCTCTCAATACGCCCTGGGAGTTCAGCGCATCTTGATACTGGCGGTCTCATTCCCCGGGGTTAAGCCCCAGAGGTCCCTATCCCAGATAAAGGAACATGTGCTGGAAAAGACCGCCAAATACTATGCTAAGCAGTCCTACGGCAAGACTAGGCTCACGGGCGAGGTCAAGGGCTGGTACCTTCTCCCTCGCCGATTGGAGGACTACCGGGTTTCCCCTCACAACATTGAGGTGGACCACGGCCGCGTGCGGCGACTCGTGGAAGACGCGCTCAGTGCCGCGGAAAAGGACGTCGCCTTCAACCAATACAACCACATAATCATCGTGGTCGGGGTACGCACCGGGCCTGGCGTCGGCTACGGGATGATAGCCTATTCGGCCAATCCCGGCATGTTGTCGGAGAGGGTGCGCTACGGAGGCGTCCGAATGGAGGAGGTCAGGACACGCGGCGGAGAACGCTTTAACGGGGGCATAATCGTAGTAGCACAAAACGCCCACATCGGTCATATCGTACACGACCTGGCCCACGCCCTGGGTGGGGTGGTAGGAGGCAAGCGCCCCGTCCCCGACCTCTATGACACGGTCTTGCAGGGGAAGGTCGGCCCCCTCACCGCAGAATCCTACCCGAAATTCGCCGTTTTCATGGGACCGTGGGATGTGATGTCACGCCATTTCATCAGCCGTGAAAAGCCCCCGCCGGGGATGTCTTCTTTCACGCGTCTGCGCATGGGGTGGATAGAGGATGGCCAGGTGGTGGAAGTCGCCCCTGGCGAAAGCCGGGCCGTTACGCTCGGGCCGCTTGCCGCCGGCAAGGGGACGCTTGCCATCAAGATTGCGGGTAGATGGGGAACCTATTATCTCTTGGAGAACCGACAAGAAATACCCGGAGACCCCGTGCCGCCCGCAAATGGTCTATTGGTCCTTCACGTGGATGAGTCGAAGGAAGATGGGGACGGCATCGTTCGCGTGGTGGATGCAAATCCCAAGGTGCCTCATTTCGGCGCCGCCACCTTTGGCGTGGGCCCGGGCCAGACGCCTTCGGTGAGGCTGTCGAGGGACGTGGCCATTGAGGTGTTGTGGCAGCGGGAGAGAGACCTCACCCTGATGGTTACCACGCATTCCAGTGCTGCGGAGGTCCGTCAACTGGCCGAACGCATTCGGGAAGCCCAGCGCAGACTGGAGAGTCTCCCCGAGTCCCCGGCTTCCGCTGGAGCAAAAGCCGACCTTGAAGCGGCCATGGAGCTCCTCCTCCAGATGAAAATAGATCTGGCCAGAGCCAGGGTGGGGGATATCCGGTTCCCTTAAATCATAAGGCGGCAAGCAGGGTAGGGCGATGCTGCGCCGCGCCTTCATCTGGCTCGGGCGGCCACCGTGCGGGCGTATGCCGCCCGGCTATGCGCCTCCTCGATGAAACAATATTCATCAGTAGGGGAGGGTTCCTGAATGAAAAGCCATACGGAACATCTTTGGTTTAACACGAAAAACAGGGTCGAGTTTCAAAATATAACGGACAAGGTTGAAGAGGCGGTCGGGAAAAGCGGGGTCAGGGAAGGCCTGGTTCTGGTGAACGCGATGCACATAACCGCCTCCGTTTACATCAATGACGCGGAATCCGGCTTAATAGGGGATTTTCAGGATTGGCTCGAGGAACTGGTCGATATGAACAAGAACTACAGGCACAACCTCACCGGGGAAGACAACGGATACGCCCATCTCATGAGAACGATAATGGGCAGGGAGGTGGTGGTTGCGATAACCGACGGAAAGCTCGACTTCGGCCCCTGGGAGCAGATCTATTATGCGGAATTCGACGGAAGGAGGAGAAAGAGCGTTATGGTGAAGGTTATTGGGGAGTGATTTTGGGGGGAGGCCCGCAGTTGTGAACTCAAGTACTTGTCAGGACACATAAAAGCCTAAAAGTTTAACCTGTTTGCATTCACAAAGTTAAATCGGCAAGTTTCTTTCTCAGAGGTTTTTTGAATATTCCTGTACAAAGGCATTCCATTATTTTTATGGTTGAGCAAAGACCTTCTTTTATCTTCCGATCGTATTCGGAGACCTTTATTACATCTTCCTCTTGGCGAGGGTGTATTAGGCTGTCTCTGAATTTTTTGAAATTCATAAACTGAGACCATGTAACATCATTGTTAAAGTCAAATCCTGGCACGAACTTACGAATCAGAAATCGTAACTTATCTTCAATCCTGTGGAACTCTGCCTGTTCAAGAATTTTAAATTCGCCTTTATCATTAGCAAATTTCTTGTCGTTCAATAACGCGATTTCATAGGGTTCAAAAACTTTTCCCTTTTCAAATGTATCCCCAATATAATTAATAAAAGCCTCCATAGAACTTACAGCACAGAACAGCGCAACCCTGTAATATCTCCTTTGTTCCTTCTCTTCCGTCGATTGCCGAGCCTTAAGGACAAAATAATGAGAATCTTCAAGATATTCTTCAAACATTTTATATCCGCTTTAAAGCTTTGTCTGCGTCGTATTTGGCCTTTTTTGCCTGATACGACTTGATGGCTGCATTGGCTAAGTCAAGAGTTATTCCACGTTTTTTAGCTATTGTTGCTTGTAATAAAAAGACTTCGAACATCCTTCCCAGTTCTTCACTATTAATTCGTGCACCTAGGCCTCTATAAGTATCCGGGTCTATGCCTTTTAGTCTTGCTTTTAGCAAGGCTTTCGCATTTAAAGGATCATTAGGTAATGGAACCGAGTTTACGAGTTCATAATGACATTTTAAAGGTTCATTATTACGCTGAAAAAAGCCAGCAGAATATGCCCAACTTGCAGCGACACATGGGTGCATTATTTTATTTGCAAATTCATAATATTTGTCTTCATCTCTGTTAAGTACACGTTCCCTTTGCAATTTATGCAAATTTGAGAACTGTTCCCCCATTGTTTTTAGTGCCTTGTCCGACCATTTTATTGTATCTCGTAGTTTTTGGTAATTTTCATCAACACCAGGCCCAGATAAACATACAATTGGGGAATGAAAATCATCGTTTTTCGCCTCTTTTCCTTTATAATAATTTACAATTAAAGTTCTTGCCAGCCTTACAGTAGGGATCCCCTCTGGGCTCCGCCTATCTGCAAAGTTTTGCCCTTCGCTAAGAAGCTCCACGGATTGACACCAGTTTCTTAAATCCGCTCCTAGAATGTCTTCTTGTATTCTATCCAACAGGTCATTTGATACCGCGATCGAAGTATTGTTTGCCATCGCTATATTAACCTTTTGAAGAATAGACAAGTTGAGGTAAACTCTAACGCCATGCATTACTGACACACCTTTCTTAACTGATTCCATAATAGCAGTGATACGGTGCTGGCCTCCGAATACCTTTAAGGGCTTTTCCGACCTGTAAGAAGTATCATACTCAACCACTAAATCTTCAAAGCTCCTTCCTGCAAGTGAATCGCTTTCCATCAATTTATATGCATAGTTATCTCTATATATGTTCCGATTAAGCTTATAATCCTCGCTTTCTTCAGGGTCGAGCACAGCATCCAAATCACTCTTAGACGCGAGTGCTTTAGATTCGAGATGGCAAAGCAAATAGAAAGCTTCACTTCGGTTGTCAAACAAAATTAAGATTGGGATGTCATTCTGCGCTTCCAGAGATCTAAACTTGTCAAGAAATTCCTTTAGTTTATTTATGACTTCTGAGGAGGGAGTAACTCCTGTAGGAACAATAAATTGCTTTCGCATGTCAATCATTTCTTTCCCTCCAAATGAAATTAACGAGTATTACTCCTAATTTGTGGATTTGATAAACTTTATGTTCTTCAGCCTTAAAAGTTGACTGATCTGCGTCGATAGGTTTAGAACTATCTACCTTCCTTTCTAGTATCGTATGCTTTGTACTGATTTCGGACTGGGGGGATTCGATAGAACACTCGTGCGCTGCGAAATATGTTGTCGTATCAGGGTCTGCGGCGTTAAAAAAGGCGAGATTGAGCATCCTTTTCTGAAAATATGAAAAGACTTTTGGATAATCGGTTTGAAAGTTGAGTAGCTATCGAAAAAGTATACTCGTCTTTCTCCTTCTATTTTCCAAATCTTTTATGTCGAGTACCATGAGAAGCAGAAATAAGAGGCGGTATTTCTTCCTTTCTGGCAAATGAGCCTAATCATCTTCAAAATAGACTTCTCCCGGCCCCTCGAATAATCTCTCTAATATTATATTTTCTACGATCTTTTTTTCCGCCACAAAATTTGTTGTGATATCTCCCTTCCCGAAATGTCCGTTTTGTAATATAACTTTATGAAACGGGATGTTCGTTCTTATTCCTTCGATACTAAGTTCACGGACTGCTCGGTACATACGGGAGAGAGCCTCGGCTCGACTCTCACCCCATGTTGATAATTTCAAAATCAATGGGTCATAGTAAATAGGAACATCACACCCCTCATATATGCCCTCATCAACACGCACCCAAGATTCTCTGGGTGGCCGAAAGGTGGTTATTCTTCCGGGAGATGGAAAAAAGTCACGCAAGGGGTCCTCAGCATTGATCCTGCATTCCAAGGCCCAACCGTTGAAGCGTATATCGCTCTGAGTGAAACCTAATTCCTCACCCGCGGCGATCCTCATCTGCTCCTTGACTATGTCTATGCCGGTGATCAGCTCGGTAACACAATGCTCTACTTGAAGACGACAGTTGACTTCGTTGAAATAAAAGTCTCCGGTGTATGGAATATAGAGAAACTCCACCGTTAACGAATTAACATAGTCTAACGCCTTTGCCACTTTAATGGCCGCGTCACCCATCTTCGCCCTTAGATCTTGACTCAATGCCGGGGAAGGCGCTTCCTCAAGGACCTTCTGGAACCTCCTTTGGATAGAGCATTCCCGTTCGCCCAGGTGCACGATATTCCCTTTCTTATCAGCCAATACTTGAAATTCTATATGTCTCACTCTTGGAAGGTATTTCTCGAGATAAAACGCAGAGATACCAAAAGCTTCCAGTCCCCGGTTTTGTGCATACTTCGCCGCAGTCAGCAGTTCATCTTGGTCCCTGACCACCTTCATTCCTATCCCACCCCCGGCACCTATGGGCTTAACGATGAGGGGATAGCCTATTTCTTCTGCGATTCTTGAAATATTTGTAATCTCATCTTTTTGAATCTCGATGGCATTTTCGGAGCCGGGCGTGACCGGAACGCCAATCCTGCGAGCCAGTTGCCGGGCCTTATGTTTGGGCTTTGCTTTGCGTATGCTCCCACTCGGTGGCCCGATAAACACGATCCCCCGGCCTTCACAAGCTTCGATGAATTCGGGATTCTCAGCGAGAAAGCCATACCCGGGATGAATGGCTTCTGCACCGCTCCTTTCGGCGATCTCCAAAATCTTCTCGGTGTTCAAGTAACTCTGCGTGGGTTCCGGCGCTCCCAGGGGAAAAGCCTCGTCCGCGAGCCTTACATGGAGGGAATCCGCATCAACATCCGAGTAAACAGCGACTGTCCGCATTCCCATTTCCTTACAGGCTCTTATCACTCTTACGGCAATCTCCCCCCGATTAGCGATTAGGACCTTCCTGAACATTTTTTCCATCTCTGCACCAATGGGCGGCTGAAAGGGCTTCAGAAGAAGTCTAATTGATCTTATCACATCACGCAGCGGGAACTGAAGGGGGCTTTCTTCTCGGGGGCTCTGTCAAGCGGGGTGGGACGAGGCTGGGCCTCGTTAGTTTGTGGTAAGGATGGCCGTGTCTCTCAAATCAGCTTGTACCTTCTTACGGTGACTATCTTTTTCCCTCTCTGCTCTCTCATCACTCCGGTCACTTCCACTTCTTTCTGGATGAGCCCAAAAAGTTTTTGGTGTTTCTCATTTATGTTTATCAAGTACTCCCTCTCATCTCTGGCCGAGAGCCCGATGCGGGTAACTTTGCCGCCCTTATCCCAATCCACTGGGATGAGAATCCCCCTTAGAGTGACCGGCTCATCGCCCCTCATTCGTTTTACCCTCCTGATGCCACTCCCGGCCACAGCCTGCTTTCAGGGTACTTACCCCTGGATGAGAAGGCCCTCAATCACTGTAGGGCCCGCTCCAGGCGAAGAGCACACTCACCATCCTGACCCTTGCCGCGGCTGCCCTAGACTCTAAAGAGCTCAGGACAGCTGAATGGAGAGCTTCTTCGAGGGACGCTCCTTTTTCCCCCGCCGTTTTTGCGGCATAACGGGCCCCCAAAAGAGTTGAGGGACCAGAGAGTTCAGACGACTCGTTGCGGGGCCCTAAAGGGCCTGAGGCGTGTGGTGCGGTTCCTTTCTTTCTTCAACCTGTGCAATATGAGTGTTCTTATCAAACCATCCCTCGTAGAGGACCAATTCGGGATGCTCGTCGAGAGAGGTGTAGTCCCTGATGCTTATCTTTTTTGCCTCCGCCCCGACATGGTCAAAGACGCGGAAGTTATAGCAGCCTTTTCTGCCCTCCCGCTGGCGCACGACGGCCTTTTGCCTCCACACCCAGTCGGGATTCTTGTTTAATTTCACCACCAAGTACCTACCCACTTCCTCGGGTATTTCACGTGGCCCGTGTAGCTTCTCCGGCTTTGCCGCTGAGGGCTCCTCCTTCCCCGGCCTCCTCTCCCAGAATTTTCTGAGCATTATTACCTCCTGGAGGGGGATTTGCGGGAAGCTCCGCTCCCCTCCCTCTGAGTAGCAGAAGCCCGGCCCTTTTCTGTGGCCGGGCTTCTGCTGTTGCGGCTCTTTCTGCCCCGCCTCGGGCCTCCACCCTCTGAGTGCTATCAGGGCAAGGCAACTACATCCGTTATTCCATCATCTCTGCGGCTTCTGTTGCCTCCTCCACGCAGCCATCGAAATCGCCGTCGGTCTGGTTCTCTTTGGCCTTATCCAATGCTTCCGTGACCTTGGCGCGCTGCTCTTGGTCCTGGACCGTATCCAGCTTGGCCTGCGCTTTCTGGATAGCGGCTGTGCATTCCTCAGCCGTCGCGGCGAAGACAGGGCCAACGCCAAAGGTCATCGCCATAAAGGCGACGAGGCTTAGGGAAATTAACAACCTTTTCATTACTGTTCCTCCTTCTTTTTGACCCTACTGTGGATCATATTGGGTTTTTTGGGCGCCCGAATATGAAAAGAGCAACCGCCATGCCACAATGCTAACCTATTGATTTTTATGAAGCTAAACTTTTACTGCGAGAATTTACCGGAGCTGTCAGTTCCGATTTCTCAGGGAGGCTGTAAGGCTTGTCCCCTGGGGAGCGTTTTGGGATGAGTTAACTGGTGGAAATAAAAGGGAAAATTTAAGATGAGAACTTTTGCTTCCGATAAAAGCGATATCGGAACTCATAAATCCGGTATTCGAATTCTTATTATGCATCCGGCCCTTAATCAAGGACTAAGGCATTTTAAGAATCGCGCTTCAACTTGCTCCATATCCCGGCGTCTCGCCTCTGCTAGGTTGGGGGAAGGATGGGCGAAGACCGATGCCGCGGCATTAAAAGGCGAAAGCCCAGCCACCTCCCGTGGCCGGGCTTTCGCCACAACACCTCTTTCTTGCCTCGTCTTTAGCCTCCGGTGTCAGCTGAAGGCTCTTGCGACGGTTATTCTATGGTCATCTCTGCGGCTTCTGTTGCCTCATCCAGGCAGGCCTTATAATCGCCCTGGCCCTGGAACCCTTTGGCCTTATCTAACCTTTGCATGACCCTCTCGATCAGCGCGAAATTACCCACCACGGCGGCCAGTCTCGACTCTGTTCTCTCGATAGCCGCCAGGCATTCATCGGCCGTCTGGGCAAAGACATAGCTGGCGCCAAGAGCCACTACAACAAAAGCGGCGAGGCTTAGGAGCACCAAAAACCTTTTCATCTCTTTTCCTCCTTTTTCGACCCTGCGATGGGTCATATTGGGTTTTTTGGGCGCCCGAATATAAAAAGAGCAACAGCTATGCCAGCGTGATAACATATTGATTTGTGTACGTTTACAGTTTTAGTTCGAGAATTGAACGGAACTGACGGTTCCGATTCCATAAGGGTGTTGTAAGGATTGGTTCCTTAGTGGGCGTTTTGGGGAAGCCAACCGGTGGAAATAAAAGGAGAAATTTAAGATGAGAACTCTTGCTTCCGATAAAAATGATATCGGAACTTATAATTCCGGTCTATTGCCGAAGGACTGCTATTTGAATTCTTCTTTTCGGACGCCGTATTTTTTCAGCAACTTATGTAATTGGCGGGTACTGATCCCGGCAACCTCTGCGGTCTTTCCGATCCGGCCCTTATTTAGGGCAAGGAGGTCTTTCAAAAATCGCCTTTCGGCCTGCTCGACGCCCCGCCGTCTCACTTCTGCGAGGGAAGGCCAGGCATGGGGGGAGGCCCCTTCACGGTCATCTCCAGGCGTGAAAAGTTCGCTCGGAAAGCTCTCCGGCATGAGCACGGAGGAGGTTTCCAATATGTATGCACGCTCAAGGAGGTTTTCCAGTTCTCGTATGTTGCCCGGCCAGGGGTACCGTCGAAAAGCTTCCAATACCTGTGGATGAACGCTGTGGATGTTCTTGGGAAAGAATCTATTCAGTTTTCTCAAGGAAACTTCCACAAGCAACGGGATGTCCTCCCTTCTCTCCCTCAGCGGAGGAATTTCGATCGGGAAGACGCTCAACCGATAATAAAGGTCGCTCCTGAAGGAACCGGCGTTGCACATTTTCTCAAGGTCTATATTTGTGGCCGAGATTATTCGTACATCGACCTCGATGTTAGCCTCTCCGCCGACCCTCTGAAAGGTTCTCTCTTGCAGCACTTGCAGAAGCTTGATTTGTGCGGATGGCGTTAAGGTGCCGATCTCGTCCAGGAAGATCGTCCCCCCGTGGGCGATCTCAAACTTGCCCAGCTTCCTCCGGTCGGCCCCCGTGAAGGCGCCTTTCTCATGTCCGAACAGTTCGCTTTCCAGAAGGGTGTCGGGCATCGCGCCGCAATGCACGCTGATGAACTGGGCATCTTTTCTGTTACTGTGATGGTGAATGAGTTTCGCCAACAAGCCTTTGCCCGTTCCCGTCTCACCGGTGAGTAAAACGGTGCTCTTGGTCGGCGCGACGGACCTGAGCTTGGCGAAGGCTTTTTTCATTAGAGGGCTGTTCGTCTGGACCACTTCAAGCGAATCGCTCTCCCAGAAGGTATCGCGAAGATATTCCAGCTCCGATTGCATCCTCACCGATTCGTAAACGCTTTCGATGACGTGGTTGATTTCATCGGGGACGATGGGATAGGTGATATAGTCGGTCGAACCGGCCCTCACGGCATTGACGGCTTCCCTGATCATTTCTTGGGATGACATGATGATGATTTGAGCAGTCGGAAACACTTGCCAGAACGGCTGCAGCGCTGCTCCATAGTCAAAACGGCCTTTGAGGCGCGCCGGGTCGCGCAGAAGCTCTACATCGATAAAAGTAAACTCATGGCGTTTTTTGCGGAACTTGTCGTAACAGGATTCCTTGCTGGACGCCAGTTCAACCCTGTATTCCGGGCCAAAGTAGGAGCGGAGAGAATCCCAAGCAATCTGGTTTTCGGTAGCGACGAGAATATATTTCATAGAGGTCTCCTGGATGTCTCTTCTGCTGTGGCGTTTTCCTTCTAAGGGGCTCTCATGCGAAGGAGCCCTGGGAAATCCGCCTTTTGACCCCTACCCCGGCGGCCAGCCCATGGGCCTGCCACCCAGGAGGTGGAAGTGGAGGTGGAAGACCGACTGGCCGGCCTCGGGGTTACAGTTGGCAAGAAGGCGGAAGCCCCGCTCGGCTATCCCACGCTCGCGCGCGAGTTCGCCCGCAAGCCTGAAAATGGAGCCGAGTAATCCCTCATCCTCTTCCTTGAGGTCAAGGAGGGTCGGGATGTGGGCTTTTGGGATGATGAGGATGTGGACGGGCGCCTGAGGGTTCACGTCCTCGAATGCGAGGAGGGCTCCTTCCTCCCTGACCTTATTGGCAGGAATCTCTCCCTTCGCTACCTTGCAGAAAATACAGTCTTCCCCGATTCCTCTATCAGCCATAAGCTCTTCCTCCGGCATCTGATATGGGTTATGCTCTCTAGGCCCTATGATAGGATATTGGGGAGATGGGGGGCAAAGGAATTCTGACCCCGCTTCGATGAAGGCGGAGAGGGGAGAGGGCACTTTGAGTAGCGAGCGGGTTGAGCTTATCCGAAGTTATGCCACCAAGATTAAGTATTACAGGCTTCTTGGCATTGAGCTAGAGAATATGGAGGAGGGGAGGGCAAGGCTGAGGGTTCCCTTCAGGGAGGAGCTCACCCATCCCCTGGGTAGCGCCCAGGGAGGGGTGCTTTGCACGCTTGCCGATGGCGCCATGGCTCTTGCATGCCTCACTCTCCTTGAGGGCGACCAGGCGGTGGCTACAGTAGAGCTCAAGCTGAATTTCATAGCGCCATTCACTGAGGGGACACTCGTGGCCGAGGGAAGGGTCATCCACTTGGGCTCGAGGACAATTGTTGCCGAGGCCGACCTCCACTCGGGCGAGCGCCTCATGGCCAAGGCTCTCGCCACTTTCATAATAAATGCCCTGCCCGGAGGCCTGCCCTAGGGGGAGGGTAAGGCCTTGGAAGGCATGCATTAGGACTACGACGTAACTCCTTGAAATTCAATAGAATTTGCTTCAAACTCTCAGTTCCGACTTCAGATTCATCATAAGTAATTTGTGATTGGCGTAAACTGATGTAGAATGAGCAAATAATAGATGCCCGAGGGGAGGCGCATAAGGCGGCGAGAGATAAGGAGGAGGGATATACCATGTTTGCACGTCTAACCATAGTTCAAATGCAGATCGGTAGGCAGGATGAAGCCAGGAAGCTCTATGATGAGGGTGTTGTTCCCGCGGCTAAATCACAGAAGGGCTATCGTGGAGCCTATCTCCTCACCGATCGCAAAACGGGCAAAGGCATTTCCATCACCCTTTGGGACAGCGAAGAGGATGCCATTGCCAATGAACAGAGCGGCTACTATCAAGAGCAAGTAAACAAGTTCAAAGAGTTCTTCACAGCACCACCCCTTCGCGAAGAATATGAGGTCAGTGTCCAAGCCTGAGTAAATGCACCTATGCGCCACCCCGAACTTTCTGGAAGGCCGACTTCTTGCAAGCTCAACGCTGAGAGTTTCTGATAAAGGCAGATAGAGGGCTTCGCTATGCACCACCTAAATTCCCTTCGGCAACTTCCTTTATCGACAAGATTTTAAGCGAAATGGTTTGCCCAAAAAGTTGAAAAGGAAGCGTCTGAAATCAGATATCTCGTAAAAATGGGATCCTTTGAGACCGGCCCTCTCCCCCCTCAGCAGATGGCCCAGCTTTTGGAACGGGCGATCATTCCCAGTATGGAGGCTTTGGCCAAAATGGAGGAGGAGAAGAAAATCCTGGCTGGAGGAGGTATCGTCGGGGTCAGGGCTGGGGTGGGTATCATGGAGGTGGCATCCAACGAGGAGTTAAGCCGAACCTTAGTGAGCTTGCCTTTCTGGGGCCTGATGAAAGTGGAGGTCACCCCCCTGCAGACCTTTGAGGAAAAGGCTGCGGAAGCCCGGCAAAACCTGGAGCGCGTCTCAAGGCAGCCTCGCAGTAAAGGATAGTGCGAGGGCGGCATAGGAGCTGAAACGGCCGCCTTTGGAAAATGAACGGGGCACAAATGCCCTAAGAGCAGGCCATCCGGGCGCCCTATCCGGGACCTCCCGGCAGGAAGCGCTTTGCTTCGGCCAGAAGTTCCTCCCAGCTCTTGGCCCCACTTTCGGGAAGGGCTGAAAGGGAAAGAAGAAGTTTGGCCTCCTCGAGGGCCTCTGGCTTGATAACCTCTTCCGAAAGGAGAGAGGAGAAGCGGTGGGATGCTTTAGCCGCTCCATCCAGAGGGGTCATGGGGAGGAGAAGAACGAGGTTCGCATTCGTCCCCCGGATGAGGATATCGCTCCCGCGGGTCGTCTTTTTCAGGAGCCGGGCGCTGTCAGGAAGGGAGGCTTCGGCCTCACCCTTGAATTGGAAAAGGAGGAGCGAGAGGGGATTACCGTAACGGTCTGCGCGGTAGAATTCCGAGCCCAGGACTTCTCCCAGTCTTTGGGGGTGGATGGCGGTAGTCTCCTCATCAAATGCTGCCGTCCTCCTCATGCACTCCCTTTCCCTGAGGATCGCTATCCCCATCGAGAGGTGCAGGGCGAAGCGCTTTAGGAGATGCACACCCAGGTCAGGGTGAAAGCGCTCGGGAGAGCGGCTTGCGAGGTTAAGGCTCCCGAAGAGCTCGCCCTCGAGCCTCAACGGTAAGATAGCCTCGGAGCGAAGCCACTCACTGTCCCTGAAAAAGGGAAAGCTTCCCCTCTCCAAGTCCCCCCTGAGAAGGGGGTCCTCCCCCGGAAGGAAGTCCTCGAGGAGCTTTTCCTCTATCCCTATGATGGGCCCACCTTTATCTTCATAAAGCCCTCTCAGCGATTCATCGATGCCCTCTTTAAGGGAGAGACATACCTCATCGAGCTCAAAGAACCTCTTGAGCTCGTCTGTCACCCGAGAGAGCATCAAGGGAAGGCTCTTGCTCGTGAAGATGATGCGCTCAAGGTCTTTGAGCTTTTCCTCGATCCCTTCCCGGTCGCGGGCTACCTCCATAAGGCCCTTGAGCCTTCTCTCGAGGGCGTCCTTCTCCCCAATGACCTTTCTGAGGAGGCGCTCCCTTATGTTTAAGACCTTGTCGCTTACACCCTCGGGCCCTAAGGCCAGGGCCTCAAAGAGCTCGGGGTGGCTTTCCAAGAAGAGGGGATTCTCGCTCAAGAACGCGAGAACATCCTCTTCCCTTAGATGAGCCCCTTTTCCAGCCATGACACTCCTTTCCCGGGGCGGAAAATCATGAGGCTGACAGAGGGCGGGGGAAAGATATGATTATCTGGTAAGAATTCGCTTTATAATATATTCATTGTCATTCTCTGTCAAGGGGAAAGGAGAGAGAGGTTTTTCTTTGCCCCTTGAAAGATATGCAAAAGCCAGCTTCTCTTAAGCGGCATGAGGCTTCCATTGACAGAGAGAGGCTCTTATTGGTAAATTTTTATCTGGCCCTTCCCTCTGCTTGCCCCCTAAACCTTTTCCCGAGGAGTATACGAGATGGCCTTAATGAGCGGGATGGAGTACATAGAGAGCCTTAGGGAGCTGAAGCCCATCCTTTACATATCGGGGGAGCGGGTAGAGAACTTTGTTGACCACCCGCTCGTGCGCCCCGGTATAAACATCGTTGCCCGGATGCATGACCTGGCCCTTGACCCCAGATACCAGGAGCTCATGACGGCCACCTCACACCTCACGGGCGAGAGGGTCCACCGCTTCAACCACGTCTACAGGAGCGTTGATGACCTGGTGAAAAATGTGGAGATGCTCCGGCTCACGAACCAAGCGGTGGGCACCTGCGCCATCTGGTGTGTCACAAAAGAGCTCATAAACCCTCTCTCCGACACCACCCACCGGATCGACAAGAAGCACGGGACTGACTACCACAGCCGCTTCAATGAATATCTACAACACCTGCAGGAGAGAGACCTCTTCGCCGCGGCCGCGATAACGGACGTCAAGGGCGACCGGAGCAAGCGCCCCAGCCAGCAGCCCGACCCCGACATGTACCTTCACCTGGTGGCTAAGCGCGATGACGGGATAATCATCCGCGGGGCCAAGATGCACCAGACGGGGGCTCTCGCGAGCCACTTCATAAACTGCACGCCGAGCGCGGCCATGGGCGAGGCGGATAAGGACTATGCCCTCGCCTGCGCGGTTCCCACCGACGCCCCTGGCCTCATCCATGTGCTGGGTCATCACGCGCTCGATGAGAGGCGCCTTGAGGGCTTTGACCTGGGCAACCCTCGCTACGACATGCACGAGGCCCTTCTCATCTTCAATGACGTCTTTGTCCCATGGGAGCGGGTCTTCATGTGCGGGGAGTATGAGCTGACGGCCGCGCTGCTGGAGAATTTCATCGCCATGCACAGGACCTCCTACGGCGGGTGCAGGCCCGGCACCTTCGACGTGCTCATCGGCGCGGCGAAGCTCATGGCCGACTATAACGGCGTCTCCAGGGCCTCTCACGTGCGGGATAAGCTCACGGAAATGAGCTTTCTCAATGAGACCATGTGGGGGTGCGGCCTGGCCGCGGCGGTGCAGGGGCAGAAGCTCCCCTCAGGGGGCTATGCGCCCAATTTTCTGCTAGCGAACGTCACCAAGCTCCATGTGACCAGGATTCCCCACGAGATAGCCAAGCTCGCGCAGGACCTCACTGGAGGCATCTTGGGTACCATGCCCTCCGAGCGCGACCTCATGAGCCCAGAAGTGGGCCCACTTGTGAGGAAATATCTCAAAGGGGTGGAGGGGGTTCCCACGGAGGACAGGATGAAGGTCGTGCGGCTGGTTGAGTTCATGACCCAGGGGGTTACCCTTCCGGCTGACTACTTCGGAGGCGGGGGCCCCCAGACCCAGAGGATCGCCATAGAGTACGCCACCGACTTCAGGCGCAAGGCGGAGCTCGCCAAGATGGTGGCGGGCGTGTCTGACGCGCCCCCGGAGGGGGAGCTCAACCTCGCCCACGGCTGCTGCGCCGCGTTCGGAAGCGAGATCTGCCCTATGAGCCAGAGGGGGTAAGAAACTACCCAGCCCAAATATCTCCCCGGAAAGGGGAGAAAACTAAGGCGCAGCTCCCTCCTCTTTTCAACCCCGCGCGACGCGGTTATAGATGGACGCCCCGCGTCGGTTTACCGGGGTCCCAAAAGGTGCTTGACAGCCAGAGGGAAAGGGGGTCATCATCGGCCCAAACGGGGATGGGGTCCCACGCACGCCTCCATCAAGAGTTGAAATCAGTTAAGAGCATGGCTTCTGAAAACCCGCGGCCTGCAGCGGAGACCGGGGCACTTCGCGAAAGGGTGATTTCCTTATAAACAAGCACTGATCATAAAGGGAGGTAGATTAAATGTATGAGAAGCTATTCACTCCACTACAGATAGGGGGCTTCAGCTTGAAGAACAGGATAACCAGGGCCCCCATGTACCTGGCCTATGCGGCTGAAGGGGGCACCGTATCTGAAAAGATGCTTCAACACTATGAGAGGCTCTCTTTGGGGGGTGCCGCGCTCATAGTCACCGAGGCTGCAGCCGTGCATGAGTCGGGATTAGGCTCGCAGGTTGCCCTCAGGGTGGATGACGACCGCTACATCGAGGGCCTTTCCACGCTGGCTGAGACCATAAGAGAGAACGGCGCCATACCGGCGATGCAGATATTCCACGCCGGTCGCTATGCCAGGGTCGCGGAACCCATCGCCGCATCTTCTGTCCCCTTCACTCCCAAACCAGACATTACGATCACGCCCAGGGAGATGAGCGAAGGGGAAGTAAGTTCGATGGTGAACTCATTTGCTCAGGCGGCAAAGAGGGCCAAGGATGCCGGGTTTCAGATGATAGAGCTCCACGGGGCCACTGGCTATCTCATAGTCCAGTTCGTTTCGCCGCGAACGAACAAACGAACCGATAGCTATGGCGGCAACTTCGAGAACAGGATACGTTTCCCTTTGGAGCTGCTGAGAGCGTGTAAAGGGGCTGCGGGGGAAGACTTTCCGGTTGGTTACAGGCTCATGGCTGACGAGTGGCTCCCCGACGGCTTCCAGCTCGAGGAGGGAAAAGAGCTGGCAAGAAGGCTGGAGCAGGAGGGGATAGCTTATCTTTCGGTGACTGCGGGCACCTACGAGTCCTGGTCTCTGCCCGAGATACAAGAGCTCTCCGCGGGGGAAGGTTTTCAGGCGCATATCGGGGGGGAAATCAAAGAAGCCGTATCGAACGTACCCGTTTTCATCTGCGGCAGGATAACAACTCCTGGACTTGCCGATGATATCTTGACCTCAGGAAAAGCGGACGCCGTGGCTCTTGCCCGTCCTCTTTTTGCCGACCCTCATTTCCCCAGGAAGGCCATGGAAGGGAGGGAAGAAGAAATAGTAAGGTGCCAGAACGCAGGGCTCTGCATGGCCACCACCATGAAGGACAAAGGTGCCGTCTGCAAGCAGTGGGGTAAAAGCTAAAGGAACCGATGAATTGAAAAAAGGCTTTAAGCTTCCTCCCTCTTGAAACCCTTGCTGGAATAGCCCTTTAGCTTTAGGGCCCTTTCCCCCCCCAATCCTCGCCCATTCGGTCTTGATTCTCCTGCACTTCTGCGACAGGGCCTTGATTGTGGCCACTGGCTCCGAGAGCCTGTCCACTGAGAGACTCAGACCTTCTTGGTTGGCCGGTGCTTCTCTTCCACCGGCTGTCTGCCATAGAAAGCCCTCAGGGTCGATGAGCTTTTGGCCACTCAAGTGGCCGCTGAAAAAGTCTTCTAATGATGCCTTCCCCTAAAAAACCCCGCGCTTAAATACCTCCCCCCCGAAAGCGGGGACGAGTGAGGGGCGGCCCCCTTTCCCTTTCAACCCCGCGCGACGCGGTTATAGATGAGGCCGAAGAGAAAGCCCGCGAGAGCCCCGTCAAAGAGCCCGTAGACGGTGCCCGTGAAGATGCTAAAGGCCCCTCCTCCCGCGTGATAGCCCGGATAGATGGAGTCCACGACCTTGAGAAAGCTCGCGGCATAGGAGGGGGAGAAGGCGTTCATGGCCGCGCAGAAGAGGATGGTTCCGCCCCAGAGGATGGCGGCTGTAATGGAGAGCCCCTTAAGAGATAGTCTCATGTTCCCTTCCTCCCCTTCAGGAACGGTTGAGGACAAAGCCACTTTCAGCCTCTCAGACCTCCAGGACCTGGATAGCTTAGAAAGGGAGCAACTGTTCGAAGAATAGAGCAGGCCCTCTCATGGCGTCCTTAATTTCAATTCTACCCGCCTCCATCTGAACCCTCTGCTTCCGCTTTGCCATTGCCCTTTATCCACGTGCAAAGGAATCCCCGGACGTCATTGACCCCGAAGGGTTTCGGAATATAAGGACGGCCGCTTCCCTGCAGTCGCTCCCGCGTCCCCTCGCTTGCGATATCGCCGCTCATGAATGCGAAGTGATCCGGACTGACCAGGCCTGAGGCGGTGAGTTCCTCATAGAGATGGAATCCATCGCCATCCGGCAACCGAATATCAGCCAGGATGAGGTCTGGAGTGGCTTTCAACAGCGCCTCCCGAGCCTCCGCCAGGGAGTGAGCGGCGCTCACTTCCATACCGACAGGCGAGAGAGCGTTCCTTAAATATTTGCAGATGCTCATCTCGTCTTCTATCACCAGAATGTGGCGGCCAGAAAGGGAGGACCACGACTCGGAATGATTGACGGCCGCTTTCCGCCGCCCGGGTGCCTCCAGTCGCGGAAGGGTGACCTTAACCGTCGTTCCCACGTTGAGCCGGCTTTCGAGCGTTATATCGCCGCCATGGTCCTTGACGATGCCGTAGGAAAGGCTGAGCCCCAGGCCCGTCCCTTTACCCTCGCCTTTGGTTGTGAAGAAGGGGTCAAAGACCTTCCTCAGCGCCTCCTGGGGGATCCCGCACCCGTTATCGGCAACCGAAACCACGCACTCGCTGCCCCGGGGGCGGATATCAATCTTCAGTGACCTGGGGGACTCCCGATCCTCAAGAGCATGCTGAGCATTAGTGATGAGGTTGATGAATACTTGCTGGAGCAGGTGGCGGTCACCCAGGACAAAGCATTCGCCCTTCGGGGCATCGAAGGAGACCTCGATGTTGTGGAGCGAAAGGGTAGAGCTGGCCGGATCGAGGGTATCCTGCATGACGTCAGCCAGGTCTAGCTCCTCTTCGCGCTTATCCGACTCTCGGGAAAAAGCAAGGAGCTTCTCCACGACTCTTGCGCATCGCTCTGTCTGGGAGATGATCGTTTCGGCCTCCTTGCCATGTTCAGTGCTCCCCGGGGCGGCCTGGATGAGTTGCGCGCACATCATTATGACTGTCAGAGGGTTATTGAGCTCGTGAGCGACTCCCGCAACGAGCTGACCCAGGGCCGAAAGGCGTTCGGCCTGAAGGGCCAGTTGTTGGGCACGACGCTGCTCTGTGATGTCCAAAGAATATTCTATTAGCTGGATAACATTTCCATTATTATCGAAAATAGGGTAGCCGTGAACTTCGACGTTTCTGGCATTGCCATCTTTATCGTAGTGAATATGCTCTACTATTACGGGTTTTTTGGTTCTCTTCACCTCCTTCAGCGGGCAGGGGTTTTCCGCGTCTCCGCACGGTTTACTTTCTCTATGAGTAAGAGCATAACAGGTCGAATCCTGTGTGAGAGTACCCAGGCAAGCGGCTGAGTTCGCAATCTTAATCGTGTAATCGTTGGTATCAATGACATAAAAGGGATGGGTCAAGGATTCTAAGATGTTATTCAGGAATTCATTTTGCTCCCGAATTTGCACCTCCCCCTTCATGCGCTTGGAGAACTCCCGGGCATTCTGGATGGTAATGGCGGCCTGGTGCGCGAAGGTCATGGCAAGGTCCAGGTCGGCCGGGGCGTAGCGTTGAGGGGCACCATGGTAATAGGCCAGAACCCCGAGGGGCCGCTCCTGGTAGCTCAGGGGCAGGAAGACCGCCGTGCGGATGCCCTCCCGCTCGTAGGCATCCCACATATGGCTCAGCTCGGCCGCGGTGCGGGCATCCTCGAACGCGGCGGGCTTATTTGATTCCAGCACCTTTGGGGTCACCCACGCGTCGCGCCTGGAAAGAAGATCCGCCAGGTAGGGCTCGGAGAGGCCCTGGTTAAGCAATAGTTCAAGCTGGCCCGTCTGCTCGTCCTGCAGCCAGAAAGCGCACCTGTCCGCCCCAAGCACCCTAGAGCCTTCCTCCATCACCGCCTTCAGTGCACCCTCCGGTTCCAGCTCAGAGGTCACCCTCTCTGCGGCCGCGGCCAGGGCCTTGAGCCTGTCGCGCTCCCGGCGGAGGCCTGCGCGGTCATCGGCCTCATTGATCGCGGCAGCCGCAAGGTCCGCAAACGCCTGCGCAAGGGTTAGGTCTTCGGGGGCGTATTGCCTCTTTTCGTCGTGGTAGACCGACAGGATGCCCAGCGGTTTGCCGCGGACCCTCATGGGGAAGTTAACAAGTGTGACGAACCCCTCCTCAACAATAAGGTCGCGGATGCCTTCGAGGCGTGGGGCGGTCCGGGCGTCTTCCGCGATAATCGCCCTTTCAAGATTAGCTGGGATGCTATGGAGGCCGGCCTCGATGCGCCGCGCCAGCTCGGTAAGATAGGCTTTTGACAGCCCGTAGGAGGCGAGCTCTATCCGGGCTCCTTGCGTTTCGTCTTTCCAGCGGGCTATGCGGCAGCGGTCCGCACCCAGGACGCGGCGCACCTCATCGAGTATGACATCGAGGACCTCATTTAGGTCCTCAGCTTCGGCCAGGGAGTGCGCGGCTGAGGCCAAGGCCTGGAGCCGGCTCACTTGCTCCTGTGTCCTCTCGAAGAGCCTGGCGTTTTCGATGGCGACGGCCGCGTGGCTTGCAAAGGTCCGGGCAAGCTCGACCTCCCCCTCACTGGGGACCTTCGGCGCGGGATAGGTGAAACCCATGCTGCCTAGGGTGATATCGCCCAGCTTCAGAGGCACCGCGAAGGCCCCTACAAAGGCCCCGCTCAGCTGCATAAGAACGTTCTCCGGCTCCTCCTCTTGCTGTGTGAGATCGGGAACTATCACCTCCCTCGACTCGAGGGCCGCCTTGAAACCTACCGCTGCTCGCCTCTCTTCTTTGAGCCGCTCAATCTCCTCAGGGGTGTAGCCTTCGCCGACATAGGGCTGACAATCGTCTCCGGTCTCATTAAGCATCCAAACGGTGCTGCTGCGGGCCTGGAGGATGCGGCGCCCCTCGCCCAGTATGGCTCTTATCGCTTCCTCAAGGTGCAGCTTGGAGGAGATCGCCCTCGTTACCGAAAGAATGGCCGAAAGCCTCTCAACCGATTGCGTCTTGTCTCTGAAAAGCCGTGCGTTCTGAATGGCAATGCCAGCCTGGTGCGCGAAGGTCATGGCAAGGTCGAGATCACCCTGGCCATAGCGCCGGGGGGCATCATGGTAGAAGACCAGGGTCCCGATGGGCCGCTCCAGGTACTGAAGGGGAAGGTGGACCACGGTGCGGATGCCCTCCCGCCCGTAGGCTTCCCACATGTGCCTGAGCTCGACCGCGGCGCGGGCATCCTCAGACACGACAGGCTTACCCGATGCCATGACTCTTGGAGCAAACCATGAGTCGCGCTTGGACATAAGGTCCGTTACGAAAGCTTCCGAGAGACCCCGGTTAACAAATAGTTCAAGCTGGCCGGTCCGCTCATCATGCACCCAGAAGGCGCACCTGTCCGCCCCCAGCACCCGGCTCCCTTGCTCCATCACCGCCTTGAGCGCAGCTTCCGTCTCCAGCTCGGAGGTAACCCTCTCTGCTGCCACGGCCAGGGCCTTTAGCCTATCACGCTCCCGGCGGAGGCCGGTGCGGTCATCGGCCTCTTTGATCGCCGTAGCCGCAAGGTCCGCAAACGCCTGCGCAAGGGCCAGGTCTGCGGGAGCGTAGTGCATCTGCTCGCCGTAGTAGATTGCCAGGATGCCCAAGGGCTTGCCGTGAACCCTCATGGGAAGGTCCACAGTGGTGACAAAACCCTCTGCAAGGACGAGGTCACGGATGGCCTCAAAGCGTAGGTCGGTGCGCGCGTCCTCCACGACCACTGGTTTCTCCGTGTTGGTCACGATGCTGTGGATGCCAGCCGCGGCGCGACGGTTCATCTCGGTAAAGTAGGCCAGCGATAGACCGTTTAAGGCTAGCAGTATCTGGCTTCCCCCCGGTTGGTCCCTCCAACGGGATATGCAGCAACGGTCCGCGCTCAGGACGCGGCGAACCTCATCGAGTATGACATCGAGGACCTCATCGAGTTCCTCCGCTTCGGCCAGGGAGTGTCCGGCCACGGCCAAGGCATGGAGCCGGCTCACTTGCTCTTGCGTCGCCTCGAACGACCTGGCGTTCTGGATGGCGATGGCCGCCTGGTGCGCGAAGGTCATGGCAAGGTCGAGATCACCCTGGCCATAGCGCCGGGGGGCATCATGGTAGAAGACCAGGGTCCCGATGGGCCGCTCCAGGTACTGAAGGGGAAGGTGGACCACGGTGCGGATGCCCTCCCGCCCGTAGGCTTCCCACATGTGCCTGAGCTCGACCGCGGCGCGGGCATCCTCAGACACGACAGGCTTACCCGATGCCATGACTCTTGGAGCAAACCATGAGTCGCGCTTGGACATAAGGTCCGTTACGAAAGCTTCCGAGAGACCCCGGTTAACAAATAGTTCAAGCTGGCCGGTCCGCTCATCATGCACCCAGAAGGCGCACCTGTCCGCCCCCAGCACCCGGCTCCCTTGCTCCATCACCGCCTTGAGCGCAGCTTCCGTCTCCAGCTCGGAGGTAACCCTCTCTGCTGCCACGGCCAGGGCCTTTAGCCTATCACGCTCCCGGCGGAGGCCGGTGCGGTCATCGGCCTCTTTGATCGCCGTAGCCGCAAGGTCCGCAAACGCCTGAGCGAGGGCTAGGTCTTCGGGTGTGTAGGGCCTCTCCTCGTTGTGGTAGATCACTAGGCTACCTATGGGTGTGCCATGAACCGGCATGCTGAGGCCCACAATGGTGACAAAGCCCTCGTTGAGGACGAGGTCGTGGATGCGAGCGAGGCGCGGGTCGGTGCGCGCGTCAACGACTTGCACGGGTTTGCCGGGCTCGGCCATGGCGGGGTCATAGAGCCCGGCGGCGATGCGGCGCTTCAACTCGGTAAGATAGGCCTCCGAGAGCCCGTGTGAGGCAAGCTCTAAGCGGCCGCTTTCGGACTCGTCAGACCAGCGGAGAATTCGACATCGGTCCGCGCCCAGGACGCGGCGCACCTCGGCAAGGATAGTACGGAGGACCTCATCGAGCTCCTCAGCTTCGGCAAGGGAGCCCGCAGCCAGGGCCAGGCCCTTGAGCCGGTCGCGCTCTTGGAGGAGTCCGGCGCGGTGCTCGGCCTCTTTGATAGCTGCGGCCGCCAGGTCCGCAAAGACCTGCGCAAGGGCCAGGTCTTCAGGAGAATAATGCCTCGTTTCGTCATAGTAGATCGCGAGGGTGCCTATCGGCTCGCCGCAAGATGACAATGAGAGATGCACAAGGGTGACGAAGCCCTCCAGAAGGACGAGGTCGCGGATGCCTGCAAGGCGCGGGTCGGTGCGGGCGTCCTCTACCACCACTGGGTTTCCTGGCATGGCCGCGATGGTGTGGAGGCCACTTGCGACGCGGCGGTCCAGCTCGGTAAGATAGGAGTTCGACAGCCCTTGCGAAGCAAGCTCTGCACGTTCTCTCCCTGTCCTGTCCTTCCAGCGCGCCACCCGGCAGCGGTCTGCGCCCAGGACGCGGCGCACCTCGGCGAGTATGACATTGAGTACCTCATCGAGCTCCTCAGCTTCGGCAAGAGACCGCGCGGCCGTGGCCAGGGAGCGTGCGGCCGCGGCCAGGGCCCGCAGCTGGCTTACCTGATCCTTTGTTCTGTTGAAGAGCCTCGCGTTCTGGATCGCGACGGCCGCGTGGCTCGCAAAGGTCCGGGCAAGCTCAAGCTCCGACTCACTGGGGACCTTCGGCTCCGCATATGCGAAAACCATGCTGCCAAGCGTGGCCCCGCGCACCTTCAGGGGCACGGCGAAGACTGCCTTAAAAACCGGGCTGGGCTGCAGGAAAAAGCTCTCCGCCCGTCCCTCCTGCCGTTCCAGGTCAGGAACAATTATCTCGCGTGATTCAATGGCCGCCTTGAAACCTACGGCTGCTCGCCTTTTTTCTTTGACCCGCTCAATCTCATCGGGGGTGTTGCCCTCGTTGAGGTAAAGCTCGCAATCCTCTCCGCTCTCATCAAGCAACCAGAGGGCGCTGGCCCTGGCCCCGAGGATGCGGCGCCCCTCCGCGAGTATGGCTCTTATCGCCTCTTCAAGATGGAGTTTGGAGGAGATCGCCCTCGTCGAGGAGAGAACGGCCGAGAGCCTCTCGATCATAACCTCATGCCTTATTTCAGTACGGGACATGCGGAGCTCCCTTTGGATACGAACGGCGTTATTGCCTCGGAGGCCATGGGGGACAGGGAAGCCTCACGAGCCCGTGAGGAGCGCTTTAATGACTTTATCGTCAAATTGTAAGGAAACTTTACCTCCTGGTAAGGTTCCGGGCGGAAAGGGCCGCCTGTGGAGGCAAGGTCCCCGGCCCAGGAATACGACCGATCTGGGGAATTTCTCTGATGGGGGCGGGCAAAGCCTTCCCCAGAGGAACTTCCGGAAACATCTCGGAACAGTTCCTCGTTCGCCTTGTTTCCCACACTTTTCAGGAACCTTTGGGTAGAATTGATGATAGAGGTAGTTACTCATCCCCTTGAAGATGGACCCGAGCTATGGTATAGGCGTTTTTCGGGTGAGAGTTCATTTTTGGAGGCATGACCCATGCTCCTTGTGACGGGGGATATCCCGCGGCTAAATGCCAGACGCCACCCGGGAAAGACCGCTCTCATTTTCGAGGGGAGAAGGACCACCTTCTTTGAGCTTAACCAGCGGGTGAACCGCCTCGCCAACGGGCTTCTCTCCCTGGGAGTAAAGAAGGGCGATAAGGTCGCCGTGATCGACACAAACAGCGACCTGTATGTCGTCATCTACCTCGCCCTGGCCAAGACAGGGGCTTTGATGGTCCCCCTCAACTTCCGCTATGCGCCTGCTGAAGTGAGCTACGTCGTGCAGGACTGTGAGGCGGAGGCCTTCATAGTCGGCGGGGACTACGTGGAGCTTGTCGACTCCGTGAGGGCCGAGATTCCTCGGGTGAGCCACTACCTTTTTAACGGGCCGAGCGCGCCCCTGGGCTACGAGAGCATTGACCGCATCATGGAAGGCGCCTCCGAGGATGAGCCCCCGGTAGAGCTCGATGAGCATGATGAGTTTTTCATAGGCTACACCTCCGGCACCACGGGAAGGCCCAAGGGCTCGGTTCTCACCCACCGCCAGCGCCTCTGCAATTCCTACGGGATGATCTTTGAGTATGACGTGGATGAAGATGACATTACCCTCAACGTATGCCCTCTCTTCCACGCTCTCGCCCTCCATACCACCATGCAATCCTTCATGATAGTGGGCGCCACGAACGTGATAGCTCGCGGCTTTGACGCGAAGACCGTCTTTGAAACCATAGAGCGCGAGCGGGTGACCCACATGTCGGGCGTTCCCACGATGTTCTCCTTCCTGCTCAATTTCCCAGACAGGGATAAATATGACGTGAGCTCCTTCAAGAAGTGCTGGTACGGCGGCTCCATAATGCCAGTTGAGGTTCTCAAGCAGGCGATAGACTACTTCAAGGCGGATTTCTGGCAGCTCTACGGGCTGACGGAAGTCGGGATCGTCTCGGTGCAGAAGCCGAAGGACCAGCTGAGGAAGGCGGGCGTCACGGGGAGGGAGCTCTGCCACGCCGAAGTAAGGGTCGTAAATGAAGGGGGCGGGGACGTCAGGCCCGATGGGGAGGAGGTGGGGGAGATAATCTGCCGGGGAAAACACCTCAACATGAACGGCTACTATAAAGCCCCTGAGCTCGATAAAGAGGTCATCAAGGAGGGCTGGTTTTACACCGGGGACCTTGCGGTCATGGATGAGGAGGGCTTCTTCACCATCGTTGACCGGAAGAAGGACATGATAATCTCGGGCGGGGAGAACATCTACCCGCGTGAGATAGAGGAGGTTCTGTACACCCATCCGGGCATTCTGGAGGCGGCCGTGTTTGGAATTCCGGATGAGACCTGGGGGGAGGCGGTCTGCGCGGCTGTGGTGATGAAAGAGGGCCAAAGCGCCACAGAAGAAGAGATAATCGAGTTCTGCAAGCAGCAGCTCGCAAGCTACAAGAAACCCAAGAAGGTTGACCTCATGAGGGAGCTCCCCAAGACCGCCTCAAACAAGATGATGAAGACCGCCCTCCGGGAGCCCTACTGGAAGGGGAGGGAGAGGAAGGTTTAGAGTCTTGAGAAGGCACCCATTTGCTTGACTGAGAGGGGGCAAGGGAGGAACTTCCGCCCCGCCCCGTTTTGGAGAGCTTAGGTTAGTCCTTCTCTTCTTCTCAACAGAAAGGGGGCGGGGCTCAGGTCGCACTCTGACCTCTCCCTTGTAAGCCCTGCTCCTGCCTCCGGGCCTCCGGCCACCACCTCAGAAGCTCAGTTTCTCCTCATAAAATACCGCCACCATGTCCTTTATCCTGAGTGCGCCGTCATCCATGACGTGCTTCGCCTCAGGGGAGTCAAGGCCGCGCTTCATGCTCTCCATGTCGTCGAAAGTAAGCATAGCCAGGCGGCTGTGGGGGGGCTCACCCTCCGGCGCCCCCCTCGCCACGCAATAGGAGAAGCGCTTTATGCCGGGGATCTTCTTCACATCGCCAAGGTGCACCTCCTTATACCATCGCTCAAAATCCCCCTCCTTGACTCCATCTGCAACATTGTACAGAACAACCAGACTCACCATGCCCTTTCCTCCTCAGGTCAAGAGACTAACATAAAGGCTGCTCTCACGCAGCGACAGGTTAACACAGCCCCTTTGCTAAGTCAGCCGTGATCTCAGGGGCGCATTGAGTGGGATTACAAAGGGCATTGCCCCGATGGGGTAGTCCTTCAGGGATTAAACCTCTCCGGCGAGAAGGGCTCGCCCCCGGGGTTCCCCCCTCCCAGGAGGAGGTCTGCGGCGAGGGCTCCCACGGGGTAGCTCGTGCCCATGCCGTGGCCCCCGAGGCCTGCGACCCAGAAAAAATCGCTCAGTTTCGGGTCCCAGCCTATGACGAACCTCCCGTCAGGGGTCAGGGTCCTGAGGCAGGCCCATCCCCTCATGAGCGGCACTTCAAGGAGGCCGGGCAGAAAGCTCTCCGCCTTCTCAGCCAGAAGCAGCTCCCCCCGTGGGTCCACGGCGGGAGGCCGGGCCGGGTGTTCCTCCTCATCGCAGGGGCTCATCAGAATGCCGCTGCTCTCGGGGCGGAAATAGAGCTCATGGGTCCAATCCCAGACAATTGGCCACAGGGGTGAGGCCCAGGAAAGGGGAGGGCTTATGAAGATGTGCCGGCGGCAGGGCCTCAAGGGCAGCGGTGAGGCGTCGGCCATTCGCGCGACCTCCCCAGCCCAGGCGCCGGCGGCGTTGACGAGCACCTCGGCGGACACCTCTCCCCGGCTTGTATCGAGGCGGAACCCGCCGCGCCTCCCCCGCTCTACCCCCTTGAGCTCGCATTCATTCAGGAGCCTTCCCCCGGCATTCCTCAAGCCCTTTAGGTAGCCCTGTAGGAAGGCATGGATATCGGCAACGCCGTCAGATGGGCAGAAGAGCGCGCCCTCGAAGTCGGCCCCTTTGAGGAGTGGGACTTTTTTCGTGGCCTCCTCTGGCCCTATGATCTCGCCGGGGGTGCCCCTCTTCTTCAGGCCCTTCAAGTTCTCATCCAGCAGCGAAAGGTCCTCCCCCTTTGCCAGAAGGAGGGAGCCCGTCTTCTTGTAGCCGACGTCAAGGGGCCAGTCCAGGGGGGGCGAGTTCTGAAAGCTTGCCCCTTCCCTCAAAAGAGAGGCCACGGCCTTGTCTCCATCCCACTGGGCGATGATGGCGGCGTTGAGCCCTGAGGCATGGGTGCCGGGGCTTAGCTCACGCTCGATGAGAAGGACTCCACGAGCCCCCCTCTTGCAGAGGTGATAGGCGGTAGATGCCCCGGCAAAGCCGGCCCCTATCACGGCAAAGCGGACTTTTTGCATTGTGTCAGCAACCCTCAATTTTTCCCTTAAAAGACTAAGGGAAAGAATGGTCGAACGGGGCTCTCTTTCTATTATAGCGCGCTCTATGGGTCGGTAGGCAAATCGGCAGCTTGTTGAACTTCCCCCCGGCAAGCCGGTGCGACCCCCAAAAATGATGTCGCCGCCGTGGGAATCCTCTCTCATCAGCCGCGGGCGTGGCCCTACCGGGGAAAGATTTAGGATTTGACAAGTAGGATTCACTACTTAGAATACTCAGCATCCGGCCCGTGCCGGTCAACCGGCTTTTGAAAGCCGAAGGGGGCAAGAAAGAAGCTCCAAGAAGGGGAGGGTATGAGGATGAAGAGGGGAGAGGGGAGATTATCCCGGAGAGATTTCCTCAAGTCAAGCGCGGCCCTGAGCGTTGGAGGCGCGGCCCTTCTTTCGGGTCTCATCCCGGAAGCCGAGGGACAGAAGTGCGAGGTGGTGTTCAGGAACTGGGGAGGATTCTTCAAGAAGAAATGCGAGGAGGCTTTCACCGAGGAGTTCGGCCGAAAGTATAACTGCCGGGTCATTCAGGATATCGGCACGCGGCACACGGCTGTGATCCAGTCTCAGGCGGCAAAGCCTCAGATAGACATCGTCATCCTCTACCTGGCCGACCCCTACCTCATAAAGGACCTCCTGGCGCCCATAACCGCCGAGCAGATCCCCAACCTCAAGCACGTCTATCCCAAGATGAACGCGGTGCTTAAGGACGGGAGGACCATAGGCGCTGGCTTCATAAGCCAGACCTATGGCATTGCCTATAACCCGAAGAAGATAGCCAAGCCGACCTCCTGGGAAGACCTCTTTAAACCAGAGCTCAAGAAAAAGGTGACAATACCCGCCGGCGGCTATGTGGGCGTATCATACCTGCTATCGCTGCTGGCCCACATCCGGGGCGGCGGCACCGAGAAGATAGAGCCTGGGTTCAAGTTCCTCGAAGAGCTTCGCCCTCAGGTGCTTTTCGAGAACACCTCGGCTCCCCAGGTTGTCCAAGCCTTTGAGAGGGGAGAGGTCTGGGCGGCCCCATTCTTCAGCGCATGGACCTTTAAGGCTCAGAGCGAGGGGATCGCCGTCGATTTCTCCACTCCCAAGGAAGGGGTGCTGGGCCTCTTCTACACCCTGAGCCTCATCAAGAACTGCCCCAACCCCGAGATGGGTCTCAAGCTGATAGACTTGGCCCTCGCCGAGAAGGCCCAGGTGAAAATGTCCGACCTCCCTTACCCCTATGGGCCCGCAAACCGTAGCGTGGTTCTCCCCGAGAAACTCCAGAGGATGGTCCCCTACGGGGAGGAAGGGATGGCGAAGACCTTTGTCCCCGACTTTGAGATCCTGAACGAGAACCGAGCCGAGTGGGTCGAGAGGTGGAATAAGGTCATGGCGGGTTAATCTCTAAAGCTGATAGACCCGGGGTGGGGGTGGGGGGGCGCGGCGGACGGCCGCAGGCCCTCCGCAGACCCGCCCGCGGGGCG
>CAZNSX010000001.1:661973-955016 GCA_964575845.1 uncultured bacterium
CGTCTCGTGGGCTCGGAGATTTGTATAAGATACAGCCCCGGAGATGCTAACCCGGTGAGCCTTCCATTGAGGTGCAAGAGATTTCTCCTCGTCGCCGATGTCCTATCTTGTTCTCGAAGAGGTAAGCAAGAGCTTCGGCGAGATCCTCGCTGTAGATGGGGTGTCCCTGGAGGTAACGGAAGGGGAGTTTCTTTCCCTCCTGGGCCCGAGTGGCTGCGGAAAGTCCACGACCTTGAGGCTTATTGCGGGGCTTGAGCGGGCCGACGGGGGGAGGATTCGTCTGCAGGGGGAGGTAATAAACGATATCCCCACCCACCAGCGCAACATCGGCATGGTCTTCCAGAACTACGCCCTCTTCCCCCACATGGATATTTTCGAGAACCTCGTCTTCGGCCTCAGGATGCGGAAGGTGGAGAGAGGGAAGTGGGAGCGGAGGGCGCGGGAGATCCTGGATCTCGTGAAGTTGCCTGGCTTCGAGAGGCGAAGGTCAAACCAGCTCTCAGGCGGTCAGCAGCAGAGGATAGCCCTCGCACGGGCCCTCATCATTCAACCCGCGGTCCTGCTGCTGGATGAGCCGCTCGGGGCACTCGACAAGAAGCTCAGGGTTCAGATGCAGACAGAACTCAAGGAGCTTCAGCGCGAGCTCAAGATCACGACCATCTTCGTCACCCACGACCAGGAAGAAGCCCTCACCATGTCCGACCGCATCGCGGTCATGGAGGGCGGCCGGATAGAGCAGGTGGGAACCCCAGCGCAAATTTACGAACGGCCCGAGACCCATTTCGTGGCGGACTTCATCGGCTCCTCAAACTTTTTCTCTGGAAAGGTGAGAAGCATCGTGGCGGGGGAGATGTCCGTAACGGCCGGGCCTCTGGAGATATGGGTTCCCGCCCGGCATGGCCTCAAGGTGGGCTCACCGGTGGAGCTCTCGGTGAGGCCCGAGAAGATAAGGCTTGGCCGGGGAGGTAAGAACTCATTTTCCGGCCGGGTGGCGAGGGCCAAATATTTCGGCACCTACACCCAGCTCGATGTGCTCCTCGATGGTGAGAGCCTGGTCATGGTCTACATCTCAAGGGATGAGGGAGGTGTGCTCAGGGAGGAGGCGAGGGGGAGGGAGGTCTTCGTGAGCTGGGATGCCGAGGATACCCTCGTGCTGGAGAAGGGAGCTTAGGCCGCCATGAGAGAAGAAGCCGCCCCGCGGCTATCATCCGGTCTTCTTCTCATGCTCCCCTCGCTTCTGCTCTTCAGCATTTTCTTCTTCTATCCCCTTTTTCTGCTGCTCCTGACGAGCTTTGAGGCAGGTCTCAAGGAACTTCCGACACTCAGGCTCTCCCCCGTCCACTACCTGCATTTCCTCCTGGACTCATTCTACCTGAGGGTGCTCCTGCGCTCCCTTCTCCTTTCCGCCCTGTGCGCGGCGACAACCCTCCTCATGGGCTTCCCCTTGGCCTTTGTCATGGTGAGGACGGAAAACTACTATCTCAAGAAGCTCCTCTCCCTCGCCGTCATCTCGCCCTTCTTCATAAACCTCCTGCTCCTCGCCTACGGCTGGATGATCCTGCTGGCCAACCAGGGCTTCATCAACCAGTCCTTGGTCTCGGCGGGGCTCCTGGGGGAGCCCGTCAGGATGATGTTCAACTTCACGGGCATCGTCATAGGCCTCTCCCACGTGCTCCTCCCCTACATGACCATCTCCCTCACGAGCATCCTCAAGACCCTTGACCGCTCTCTCGAAGAGGCGGCCCGCACTCTCGGGGCCGGAAGCGTTCAGGTTTTCGTCAGGATCATCCTCCCGCACTGCAAGCGTGGAATAATGGGTGGGTCCGTTCTGGTATTCATCCTGGCCATGGGAGCCTTCCTTGTGCCCCGGCTCCTCGGCTCCCCCTCCAACCAGGTGCTCGCCACCCTCATCCTGGAGCAGGCCATCTACACCGTCAAGTGGCCCTTCGCCGCCGCCATGGGCTTCATCCTCTTCGCCATAACCATTCCACTGATCATGATCTTTAACCGGGTGTCGCGATGAGAGAACTGAGGAAGGGCTTCAGCTTATCGCCCGCCTTTCCGGCAAGGGCGGGGGGCGCCCTTCTCGTGGCGTTCATAGTCGCCTTTTTGCTCTCCCCGCCTCTTATAATAATTTCAACAGCCTTCAGCCCCACCACCTTTCCCACCTTCCCCCCGAGGGGCCTTTCCCTTCGCTGGTTTTTGGAGTTCCTCCATGATACGGATTATCTCAGGGCCTTCAAGAATAGCCTCCTCATCGCGGTCATCACCACCTTCACCTCCATGACGGTGGGCACCATGGCGAGCTTCGCGCTCGACCGCTTTGCATTCCGTGGAAGCGAGAAGCTGAAGAGCATATTTCTCTCGCCCCTCATCTTCCCCAAGATAATTTTGGCGATAGCACTCGTGCAGCTCTTCTATCTGCTTGGCCTCATGGCTACCCTTCCGGGGGTGCTCATCGGCCACGTCATCGTGACCATCCCCTTTGTGATCCAGACGGTCTCGGCAAGCCTGAGCCGCATGGACAGATCCCTCGAGGAAGCGGCCCGGACTCTTGGCGCGGGGAGCTTTCAGGTCTTCTTCCGGGTGACCCTTCCGCTCATAATTTATGGGGTGATTGCCGGGGGCATATTCTCCTTTGTGATCTCCTTCAACGAGATATATATCTCGCTCTTTCTCACGGGGCCACGTTTCAGCACCCTTCCGGTCAAGATCTTCGCCGACCTCGACGGCGACTATTCCACCATCGTGCCCGCCGTGGGCGCCATCATCATAGCCATCGTCTTCAGCATGTTCTATATCTTCGAGCTCGTCTTTAAGAAGGATATCTCTGAGTACATCTGAGGCAAGGCCACTTAGGGGAGAGGTGCCAATGAAAGATCTAGCCCGAGAACTGCTGCGCTCCCTGGATGAAAAAGCTCTCATCAGTCTCGCCCAGGAGATGATGCGCATCCCGAGCCCAACGGGAAGGGAGGCTCCTCTCATCTCCTTCCTTGAGGGGAAGCTAAGGGAGGTGGGCTGCGAGACCGAGAGGCAGGAGATCGGAGGCGGTCGCGCAAACCTCATGGCCAGATTCCGCGGCGAGGAAGGGGGGAGGTGCCTCCTTTTTCACGGCCACTGTGACACTGTCCCCGAGGGTGACATGGAGGATGCCTTCTCGGGAGAGATAAGAGGGGGGAAGCTCTACGGCCGTGGGGCCGCCGATATGAAGGGGGCGATTGCCGCAATGGTGGGTGTCATGAGCGCGGTGAGTTCTTCCCGCATTAAGCCTAAAGGGGAAATACTCTTAGTAGGCACCGTGGATGAGGAGAAGGACAAGCTTGGAATCCAAAGACTCCTCAAAGATGGGCTCAGGGCTGACTTCGCAATTAATGGAGAGCCGACGGACCTCAAGATTGCCATCGGCCAGAAGGGCTGCGTCGGGGTCAAGATAACCACTCGCGGGAGGGCTACCCACGGCGCAAACCCCGAGAAAGGGGTGAACGCCATAGTACACATGGCGAGGTTGATTGAGCGGCTTAACTCCATGCCCATGCCCTCCTTTGAGCTGCCGGGCCTTCCTCCCGTCAGGGGGACGGCCAACGTGAGCCTCATAGAAGGGGGCATAATGTTCATGGCGGTGCCGCCTGGATGCAGCATCTGGGTTGACAGGCGGACAGTGCCCGGCGAGAGCACGGAGAAAATTCTGGGGGAATATCGGGACCTGGTGAAGAGCCTTAAAACGGAGGAAAAGGAGCTTGAGGCCGAGGTTAGAGTCGACAGGCCCGATAGCCAGCATCCCTCCATAGTGAAGAGAGGCCTTCTCCCCTTCATCACCCCGCCCGAGGAAGAAGTGGTAGGAGCTGTGAGGGAGGGCTTCCGTGAGGTCCTGGGGAGGGAAGGGGAGCTCAGCTTTCTCCAGTGCTGGACCGAGGCGGATTTTTTTGTGAATGAGGCGGGGATTCCCACCGTGCTCTTCGGCCCCGGGCGCCTGGAGAACGCGCACTCAGCGGAAGAGCATGTCGCGCTGGAAGACCTCGTGGCCGCGGCCAAGGTTTACCTCCTGGCTCTGGCCCGACTTTTGGGCTGAAGGGGCTTAGGATATAAACGCCTTTTTGCTTTATTGTAAAGGTCCGGCAAAAGTACTTGCAGCGGAAGCGGAATTGAATTTGTAACCGCGTAATCAATAGACTGCTAATCGTGCTAGCTACCCTTGAGCTTCATCGTGTGAGGATTCAGAATCTGAGCATGGCAACAAAAAAAGCAGAGCCCCTAAAAGGAGAGGTTCCCGCTTTTCTTTTTGCTTAAACATCCGAGCAGGAACAAAAGCCCTTTTATACGCTCTAAACTTATTCTGTTCCTTCGGGATAAAAGTTCCAAAATGCGTTGGTAAGCAATGGATCCCCCGTCACGACCCTAAAAATTGACCGCGTAATCCGTTCCTTTAGCACATACCCAATAATATCATCCCTATTTGGGTCTTGATATTCTTCTATATCACATTCTAGGGTCCGAAGTAATATGCCGCGCAGAATCTTTGCACATGTGGGTGCATCTCGAACCACTAATAAACCATTTGCCACACCCGTTTCTAGATTCACCTGCAAGCTAAGCGGATGTATATCTGAGAGCGTGCGTGCACGCCTCTCGTATAGCTCCTTATCCTGCTTTGCGAGCTCCGAAGACAGCCGCTCTTCCGTAACTTCCCGAGTCAAGATGTTTTGATTTTCAAGAACGTATCGCGGGTGCCGATGCAGAAAAATCTCTTTTAGATATCCCCAGTTGTCCCCATCCCCGAAATTGGTGGCAATCCGACGTAATTTCTCTGCATGTTTATTTTCATCGTCTATTTTGGGAACATATGCGATTACCGGCTTTCCCTGAGCCATAGTCGCCGCAAGCTCTGAATCCTTGCCAAATGTATCCGATTCTTGCGCACAATAAATTGTGCATTTCGCTCGCTTGACCATCAAGCCTTCAATTAAACTCTTGTCTATCCTATCTTGGGGATCTGCCTGGGTTGGATCAAAATACCTCAATTTAAGGTCTTCGACCTCTCTGTGATTAAACACTTCTTGAACAAAGTCATATACATCGTAGAATTCCTCTCGCCGCCTCATTGAAGTTGCCACATAGACATCCATGTAATCGTAGCAAAGATATATTTTGTAATTTATTATTCCCTTTCTAACGACTTCATCTCTACGCGCAATTAAGCTTTCATCTTCACAAGACAGTGCTCCCCCACTATCTTTCACGCTCTGGAGACTTCTCACTCTATCTCCGGCTATATAGCCCAATAGGTAAGTATCTTCACGGGCGATACGGTCCAATTCGGCAATTACAACAGGCCTCGAACTATAATCTTGCTCGCGGACTTGTTCATATTCTTTTAATGCTTGCGAAATACAGCTGAAGCTCTTATCACGAAAATACTTAAATGCAAACTTGATATTACCGAACTTAAGCATCGCAAACTTACGAAACCTCTCTACACTATCTACAAAGAAGTCCATAGTTTCAATTCGAAAGGGCGCCTCGGTGTCGTAATCTTCCTTTCGATGCTGCTCGCGTTGCTCGGCGGAAAGTAAAAAATAATTGAAGAACCCTTTTGATACCCGGTCACAGCAAAAACTAAGTAGCAATTCATTCAGTTGCGAATAACTAAGGCCGCCAGCCGCAAAAACGATTTCCGGATCTGTTGAGCAATGAGCAGGTGGACAGGCAGGAAGTTTTGTAGCAGTCAGCAGCTGAAGCTGCTCAAGCAATAGATCCATCCCTGGCTCCTCCTATGCCCCCAGCCTCGGGAATTACTGTTGCTCGCTACCTCTTGGAGAAATGATTATGTAGCTGCTGCTATATAGGCCTTTTTATTTTCTCGCCCCCTCGATCAGGCTAAGCAGGTGGTGGGGTGCTGTGGGCACCCGGTTTATCTCGACCCCAAGGGGAAGGAGCGCATCCTCCACTGCATTGAGAATGGCGGCCGCGGGCGGCATGGAGGTGCTCTCGCCCACGCCCTCCTGCTCAACTCCGAAAACCCATGACAGCCTCCTCAAGCCTCTTTACCCTGAAGAAGGGCCTGAAGGTTCCGGGCGAAATCAGACGCCATGCGCCTGGCGAGATACTGCCAGATGGTGCGTCCGAACTGGGCAAACTTGCCACCCAGGATCACCTCTGAGTTAACCTCCACCCGGGTGCCTCCCGCCCCCTCGGCGAGGGAAAGTTCCATGCGCGCGTTCGCGCTTCCCCGGCCACCCGTGTCCTTGCTCTCAACCCTCATCCGCATCCGGGAGCTCTCGGGGTTAAGCTCCTCGATGAAGAAACGGCCCCGGAAGTTGGCACCGATGGGCCCTACCCGCACCCTCAGGTTTCCCTCCCAGATACCCTCAGCCACCTGCCCCTCGAGCTCGGCTCCCGGAATGCACCCGCTCACCCGGGGCACATCCAGGATGACATCCCATACCGTGGGAAGGGGACTATCCACCTGAAATGATTCCTTGAGCTCCATGAGGGTTTCCTTTTAATGATAAGCCGAGTTCACGATACGCTATCGCTGGTACCTTTTAAGGACCTTGGATCCGCCGGTTGGATAGAATGAAGGCCGTCCACGAATTAACCCAGTGGGACTCTCTGTCTCACGCATAAGTTGGTACTTTCTGGCCTGCCAGCCACCATGCGCATCCTGTCTTGACACTATGCTCCGGGCTTTCCCTTTCCAGGAATAACATTGCGTACCCCTCCCTCCGGCTCTGGAACATCTCCACAGTACCGAGGTATGAGATGTATATGCAAGTGCTGGATAGTCTGGCCCGCGCATTTACCGATATTCACACCAACATTGAACCCATCGGGCGAGCACTTCTCTACAATTATTCTCCAGATGCTAATCATTATCTGGGTACAGGAGAGAAACTCTTCGCCTGATAGCTCGAACAAATCACATCTGTGAACCTTAGGAATTATGAGGGCATGTCCCTTAGTGACAGGATACTTGTCCCACTTAGAAAACCAGTGGTCGTTCTCTAAAATAACCTCATGTCTCTCCTGGAGGCAATTGCAAAACTCACAACCCTCTACTTGCTCTTTGACTTTCAGCATTCGCTCTTGCGTAGAATATTCCCTTTGCAGCTTACTTTCATATCTCTCCGCTATCCACTTCGCTAGCCAGAAGAGCCTAGGAAAATACGGAGATGGATCAAGAAACGAGTATCTGTTCTTTACTGAGTATTCTCTTTCCCTTTTGAGATCGTAGATAAAACAATACTTAGTAGCCCACTTGAAAAGGAATTTAGCAAAAAACACAAGGATAAGGATTGGCAGTACTATTCCGAGGAACTTAGGAACAAAATCGGGAAAGACGTCTATAATCCGCTGAAAAAATTTAGTCCGGATGAAGAATCCAGAGGCAACCGCTGCGACAAGCCCGTTAACAAAGCTAATATAGCTGACTGTATACCACTCGGAGCTTGGCCTCCGCAAATACGGAGGACATTCGCTAATAGAAGGAATCATTTTAAGAATGTTAGAAAGAGCTTGATTTGCTTCGATCATTTTTTCCCGAAAGATAGCTATCTGCTCTAAAGTCTTAATCTTTCTTATACGGAGTTCAATATACATCCCAAAGACATAAAGCCCCAAGAGACAAACAACAACGGACAGTGCAGTCATAACCCAAAAGAGCAGATTCTTGTCATTCTTAAGATACTGAAAGAGGACAGCACTGACCGGTATCATGATGGCAAGGATCGAGTTGTAAAATCTAAGAAGGTCCGCCATGGACCTCTCGACGTTGTTGAAGTAATTATGGGTCTCTTGGTACTCACGTAGCAGGAAGTCTCTTTGGGTATTTTCGTCCTTTATCACTTTTATCACCTGCTACTCATGCATCGGCCGCGAGCTCGCTTCAGACTTATGAGTGGAACCTGGCGTCCATTCTCGTAAATAAATGTAAAACGTCCTTGTTGTGCCTTCTCAACCTGCACTAGCTTATCGAAGATCTCAGGATGGACCTGAAGGAGCTTCTCGAAATCTGTCCTTTTTTTATAGGCTCCGCACCAGCATTCAGCTGAACAACCCAGGTCCTTCGCGGGACCTTCGGGTAACCCACTTGCTTCAACATAAGATTTTACATCTTGATCAGACCAGCCAAGAATAGGACTCACCGAAAGGCATCCGAAAGCAGGATGATACCAGACTGGGAGATAGGTATTTCTTGCCGCTGATTCGGCGGCTCTAATTCCATCGACAACGATCTTCGGGCTGGCCACGCTTGACAAGAAGTTGCGTGCCGGTTTTACTTTGAGTTCTTTGCAGCACCATCTTGCATTGAAACCGGGGATCCCCCATCTTTCTGCAAGTTCAAAATAGTTTCTTTTTGGCTTGACTATCGTCAACGGTACTTCTAATATTCGGCATATTTTGCGAACATATTTTGTCACTTCAGGAAATCCAGCGGTCGTGTCGATATGAAGTGCCGTCGGCTTGCGGCTATTTGTTCTCGGCAATTTTAGTATATACAGTAGCGTGCAAAGGCTATCGAGCCCTCCGCTGAAAAGAACGTATGGTCTTGCCCTTCTAATTAGCCTTCCCATGTCCGCTTTGGATAATTTAATATGTCCCCTGACTTTCTGAGCATCTCCTTTGTCAAGGAGGCACTCACTGACAGCTCTGCCCTCTCTCCCGTGAAACACATACAAAGGTTTTAAATTGCGACCTTTAACCCACTTCGTCATCGCCAATCCTCGTCGTCCGCAACGTGGACAGCAAATCATTAAGCTCCGCAATTTCAGATTAATCAGCAGCTCGACGCTCTGCGCATGCTCGTCTATTCCCGTACCATCAGCGCATGACGTATCCCGGATCTTATCCCTTCGCATATGCTCTCTCGACGGCATGGAGGCGCCTTTTGCACCTACTTCTAAACTCATCCAGAGGCACCGGACAGAATAGGTGCTCCCCTGTGGGAAGCCTACCAATGATTGCGCCAAGACTTTCCTGCACCAAGCTTTCGACAATATCTTGAGGGCCGAGCTCCCCTTCAAGTCTCCCAAAGTACCACTTAACAATAGGAGCCTTTGTGAGACTCCTGAGTATCTGCGAGACCGCAACGTGGTCGCTGCGTTCTTTCATCATAACCCTATAAGACCTGACAGCCAAAACGACAGGCTTTTCCAGCTTCAGGACCCTCTTCTGCCAATCCTCGACAAATCGCCGCGTTCGGTCCCGGAACTCGCCCAGGTTTCCCGAGTTCGCTAAGCACTCCAAGAGGTCATTAAACAAATTTCGCGTCTCAAAATGTCTAATCGTAAAGGCCAACAGAGATGTCTCGTTCGCGACACAAAGATCCTCAACCTCCATAAGTACAATCTTGAAGTTGTTCTTCACATTTCGCGCTTTGACAGACTGATACGTATCCTCATGTATTTTCGTGGCTAACAGGACAGTATAAATGTCAGCCGGATCCATTTTGGTCTCATTAGCTACAGCGTGGGCATGCCTCAGGCATTGACCAAATTCTTGCGACCATTGCCTCGTCCCAGTCTTTCGTGTCGCTTCGATAACGATGGAGAACCCGTGTGCGTGTGCTATACCATCAGGCCCAGGGGGTGCTTTGGAAAGGGAGTGTGCACTTCCGAGCCAGATGACTCTACTTTGCACTGTGCTATCATCGCAGTCAGCATTGAAGATTGGTAAATGGAGGAGGCTGGCAAAGGCCTCGCAGACCAATTCCTCGAACCGCGCCGACCAATGACTTTGATTATGCTGACGAAGGTATTTGTTGAGGTCCTTCAGACGCGAAAAGACAGTCAAAGGCGATGGCATAAGCTCCCCTCTACTCCAACTAGCCCTCACCACGCCTGCTTGCACGTCTTAACCAATCAATGACTATTTGCTTCACTAGCTCAGCTGGTACGGCCTTCCTCTCTCTGGCACGCTCAATAATGGCCCGGTACTCCTCGTCATTGAAATCCATTACGAAAACGTGAAGTCCCTTTAGTTTGGACTCTAGCACTTTCTTCTTGGACTCTTGCGTAGACAATCCGGCAGTCGAAATCAGACGCTTAACGTCTCTCAAGTCCTTTGATTGAAGCTTGGCAACTTGCCTTGCTATCTCTATCTGTCTCCCGGGCTCAGCAACCATAGATATCCTGTAAGCAATATCCAGATGGTCTATCTCTCTGTTCTTCACCATCTGCTGGACTTCTCTTGGCAACGTGAGTATCTTCCGGAACTCCCTTACCATTTCAGATGAAAGACCAACCTTCTCGGCGACCGCCTTCTGCGTTCCATAAAGCTCAACGAGATATTCGCAAGCCTCAGCTATCGTGACCAAGTCCTCTGTCCTTTTCTTCCGCTTAGTATTTGCAAATAATATGGCTAAAGCAGTCTGCTCATCCAGCTTCTTCATTTTAGAAAGCCTCGATTCCCCAGCCATTCCTCCAAGGCTTCGGTGGCAATATCCCTCGGCTCACCCAGGTAGTCTCGGCACGCTGCTTCCAAAGCCTCTGATAGTTTTGGCGTTAGACTCAAAGTGACCTTGTGGAATTTTTGCTTCTTCGCAAGGCGCACGATGTCAGAGACACTTTTTGTCGGGTTCTCTTTGGCAATCTCAATAATGGTTTGTCGCCTCTCGGTGCTTGGGATCTCTCTCACCCTATTTGCGATTTCGACTGCCTTATGCTCATCAGGTATGCTCCTTGATATCGCCATAGCAGTCCTTGCGCTCATCCTTTTCTTGTCCACCATCTTCTTAAGCTCCTCTGGGACCCCTTCGTATCCCAAGTAATTCCTAATAGTAGGGGGAGTCAACCCGAGAGCTTTGGCCACTTTGCTTACCGAGTTTAAATTGTTTAGCAGTTCTACAGCCACTCGCATTTTATCTCGGTAATTTAGGTCTAACCTGTGGATATTCTCGCTGAAGGATATGACCTTCGCACATGTCTCACTCTTGACCGACCTAATCAGGGCGGGGATCTCTTTCCATCCCAGTCTCTTACATGCAATGTAACGACGTTGACCGATAACGAGTTGGTATCGCTCGCCTTTGGGATAAACAACGACTGGTTGCTGCAGTCCAATCTCCGCTATGCTTTGCGCAAGCTCATCTAGTCCTTCTTCTACCTCGTCCTTCCGGACATTGGCCGGACTTATCTCAATACTCTCTAACGGAATATCTTTATACTCAATTTTTGATTGCATCTTTACCTCTTCGTGCTTACGCTTTCAGGCGAGCCTGGGCTTCCAGGTCCCGCATATCAGGTTTCCAGCCCCGGCGCAAGGAAATTTCCGATCGCAGGAACCATCCCCCTACCGCTCCCGCTTGAGCTCCTGGAGGAGCAAGGCGGGCACCTCCTTCATTATGCTGGCGTCCGAACTGCTCTTGAATCTCGCCATGAAGTTCCTTAAGGGGATATTGGCCCTGGCCATGGACCGGTGGCCGCCCGCGCTTCCGAGCCCCGTGAAGGCCTCCTTTACGACCTCACCGATGCTCTTGCCGAAGCCGGCGCTCCGGACCGATATGATGAGGTCCCGGCCGTGGCGGCCCGAGACGGCCGACCATTCCGCGCCTCCCATCTGGAGGCAGAAGTCCGCAAGCTGGGGGATGACATCCTCTCGCTCCACGCCCCCCAGGTGGATGTAGAAAAGTCCCTCGCGGAAGAGCCTTTTCCGCAGGGCCCGGATGAAGGGCTCGATGGCCTGGAGGGGGAACTCGGGCCTGTCGATGCGGTGAAGGAGGCTGTGGTTGGCCTTGGGATAAAGGAAGGCAAAGGCTTCTATGTCGGCTTGGCAGGCCGGGCGGTCGAAGAGAAGGGTATCGCTCTTTATGCCGTAGAAGAGGGCCGTGGCCAGGCGCTGGGAGATGCTCTCACCCGTGGCCCTCAGGTACTCGGTCAAGATCGTGGCCGTGGCGCCGTAAGAGGGCCGGATATCCCTGAAGGAGGCCTCATAGCCCTTATCCTCCGGGTGGTGGTCTATCACGGCATCCACCCGGGAAAGCTCAGGCTTCAGGAAAGTGGGCTGAACATCCACAAGGGCAATGCGCTCGTAGTTCGCGAAGTCCTTCTCCTCGACCGTCTCCACCTCAATTTCGAGGTGTTTCATCATAGAGAGGTTCTCGGGGCGAGTGACTGCTGCGAAGGTGGCGATTGGAGCCGTGGCCTTATGGCGGCCAAGGACAGCCCGAAGCGCGAGCCCGCTGGCAATTGCATCCGGGTCGGGGTCGGGCTGGGTGAGGATGAGGATGTGCTCACCGGGGTCGAGAACCTGCCTCAACTCCCTCACCCTGAGCTTGGCCCTGTGCTCTTCAGAGGCACGCCTGCACTCCTCGGAGATGAGGCTATCGCACCGGAGCATCCGGACAGAAGGGAAGCTAAGGGAGATGTCTTCTAGCCCCTCCCTGAAGAGGCAGAGAACGAGGAGGTCCTGCTCAAGCTCAAGGAGAAGCTTAAGGACCCTCTCCGCCTCGGTCCTTCTCCCCACATCAAGCAGCAACCCGTCCCCAGGCCTGAGGGGGATGGCCTCGTAGGTCTTCTTTCTGTTCCATGCCCCTTTTAGGAGCTTAAGGCCTGCGGGCAACGACGGGCGAGATGGCCTGAATCCCTTGGGAAGGAGGAAAACCTCATCCCCCTCCTTAAGGAACTCCACCACGGCCTCAAGGGAAAGGAAGCCTTCGCTGATAATGAGCCAACGCATGGGGAGCCCTCCGTATATGGAGAGCTAAATTATAGGGAGTAATTTCAAGTAATTAGTCTGTAAGCCTTAAGAACTTTCTTCAGCTTATCCAGATTGGCCGCGGACATTGGGCAGAGGGGAAGCCTAAGCTCTCCCGTGCATTTCCCCATGAGGGAGAGGGCCGTCTTAACGGGGATGGGGTTTGTCTCGAAGAACATTGCCCCGTTGAGAGGCCTCAGCTTATAGTGGAGCTCCCGGGCGCGCTCCCAGCGGCCCTCGAGTGCGCTATCGCAAAGCTCCACCATATCGGCGGGCGCCACATTGGCCGTGACAGATATAACCCCCACCCCTCCTACAGCCATGAGGGGAAGGACGGTGAAGTCGTCTCCAGAGAGCACCGTGAAATCGGGGGGGCAGAGCCCGACGACATCTGAGACCTGCTGGAGAGAGCCCGTTGCCTCCTTGATGCCTATGATGTTCGACACCTCCGCCAGGCGCGCAACTGTCTCGGCAAGAATATTGGTTACCGTGCGGCCGGGCACGTTATAGAGGATGATGGGGATGTCCACCGCTTCGGCCACCGCGCGGAAGTGCTGGTAAAGGCCTTCCTGAGTTGGCTTATTATAGTAGGGGGCCACGATAAGGGCCGCATCGGCTCCGGCCTCCTTGGCAAAGCGGGTGCGGCGGATGGCTTCAGAGGTGGAGTTGGAGCCGGCGCCCGCTACTACCGGAACCCTTCCCCCCACGGCCTCAATGGTGAATGCCACGACCTCATCATGTTCCTCATGGGAGAGGGTGGCCGACTCCCCCGTGGTGCCGCAGGAGACGATTGCTTTGGTGCCGTTCTCGATGTGAAACTCAATGAGCCCCCGGAGGGCATCCAGGTCAAGCGCGCCATCTCTAAAGGGTGTGACGATTGCCACCATGGAGCCTTTAAACATATCCTCTTCCCCCTCTCGCTTGCACTTTATCCTTTCCCTGAGCCCATGTCCGCGGGAGATTCCCTATGGTAGTTGATTGATGAGAGAGTTTTCAAGGAATTTTCGGATATTGAAAGTGTAAAGGTTGCGCGATAAAATGAGATTTCTGTCCCCCTTTTTCGAGAGGAATAATCCCTCTGGAGATAGACAAGAAACGCTGTGTCGGGTGTGGGAATTGTGTGCCCTACTGCACAATGGGGGTGATTCACCTCTCGGGCGGGATAGCGGAGGTCAATGAGGAGGAGTGCGTCGAGTGCTCCACCTGCTACAGGTCCTGTCCAGATGAGGGGAGGAACCCGGCCATTGTGAAAGCCTTGCGGAGGGTTTTCGGCCTCTTCCGCCTGCGCTACGAGCCGCCCATGGGTGTGTGCCCCACGGGCGCCCTCGTGTATCCCGAGCTTGAATGGCCGAGAAGCTTGAGGCGCACCTTCAGCGACCCCCTCGCCACCCACGAGGGGACGGGCGTGAGCGGCCGCGGTACCGAAGAGATAAAGACAAACGACGTGACGGCCCGCCTGGGCGATGGGGACGCGGGACTTGTGGTGGAGCTCGGGAGACCGGGTCTCGGGGCCCGCTTCCGGGATATTGAGCGGGTGGCCGTGGCGCTGGCTCAAGAAGGGGTCAGCTTTGAGGAGAAAAACCCTGTTACCCAGTTGATGAAGAGGGGGGAGAGCGGGGCGCTCAGGGAGGATATCCTGGAAGAGAAGGTTCTCTCGGCCATCATCGAAGCCAAGGTCAAGCTGGAGAGGCTTCCCGCTATCCTCAAGGCTGTGGAAAAGGGGGCGGAGGGGATTGAAACTGTCTTGAGCCTTGGCGTCTCCACTCGGTGCCGCCCCGATGGGGGCGCTCCGACTGAAGAGCTCCTGAGGGGCCTGGGCTACTCCCTCCAGCCAAGCGGCAAGACAAACCTGGGGCTTGGAAAGCCTGGGGAGGGGGCTGAGAGGTGACCAATACCCTCCACAGAAGGCCGGGAGAGGGCCTCTTAGAGCGCGATTATGTAGTCTTCATGACGGCCAGCGTGGAGCATAACAAACGGGGCTCGGGCCCTAAGCTCAGAAAGTTTCTGGAGATTGCTCTCCGCCACAACCCCGTGAACCTCTCGGACCCAAACCGCGGGAACCTCTTCACAACAACAGTTGACCAGATCCTGGGCGGCATTGACGATTCATCCGACATAAGGGCCACCTTTGAGAGCCTTGATGACGTGAAGGGAGTCCTTGAGGAGCTAGTTAAGGAGGACCTAGGGATCTCGGTCAATGTGAGTGGCCTGCTTGAGGAGGTTCGCCGCTGCTGCCGGGAGGTAGGGATAACCCGGCACTCGGTCGAGCACTCTCTTGGCGTTAGAGGCAATATTGAGCGGCTTCCAGGCAGGGAGGCTCTTGAGCTTAACTCCCTCTGCGGCCACGGGATGGTCTCTTTCAATCTTATTAGGAAGGTCATAGAGCAGGTAAAGCTCGAGCGCCTCACCCCGCGGGAGGGTGCAGAGGTTCTGGCCCGCCCCTGCACCTGCGGTGTCTTCAACCCGCGGGTGGCTGAAGAGCTTCTCTCCCGCCTAAAGCAGATGGGCTAGCTATCCGGGCGAAGCCCCCCCAATAAAGCGCCTCTCGGGCTTCATGCCCATCTCGCCCTCTAAGAATCTCTCGACAAGGAAGCCAAAAGGCCTTATTTTGGAAGAGCTCCAGCTTTGAGGCCATGCTATAGAAAAGCTTTCAATCCGCCAAGGGGGAATCTTTCTGGAGGGCTTCTTCCCTTATCCCCATTTTCCCCATCGAATATTTTTTGAAAGAAAGGCTTTAAAATTTAAAAGCATTCAGTGGATAAGTCTTGAGCCTGCTCAGGGGGATGCCATGACGGAGATCTGCTCGATAAAGGCAAGGGAAATCCTTGACTCAAGGGGAAACCCCACGGTGGAGGTGGACGTGCGCCTGGCCTCAGGGGCACTGGGGAGGGCTTCTGTGCCATCGGGTGCATCGACCGGCCGCCATGAAGCCCTGGAGCTCAGGGATGGGGAGGGAGGCCGCTACCTGGGCAAAGGGGTGAGGAAGGCGGTTGAGAACGTGAACCGAATCATCGCACCGAGGCTCATGGGAATGGATGCGCGGGACCAGACCCTCGTGGATTCCACCATGCTCAAGCTCGACCGCACCAAGAACAAGGCCCGCCTGGGCGCCAATGCCGTCCTCGGGGTTTCTCTCGCCTGCGCCAAGGCTGGGGCCGGGGCGCTCGGCCTCCCCCTCTACCGCTATCTCGGCGGAGTCGGAGCAAACACTCTCCCAGTTCCCATGATGAACATCCTAAATGGCGGCGCGCACGCGGATAACAACGTGGACATACAGGAGTTCATGGTCGTGCCCGTGGGAGCGCCTTCCTTCCCCGAGGCCCTTCGCATGGGGGTGGAGGTCTTTCACACGCTAAAGGGCGTCCTCAAGAAGAAGGGCTACGGCACTGCGGTGGGCGATGAGGGCGGCTTCGCTCCGAGCCTGCGCTCAAATGAGGAGGCGCCGGAGGTCATACTTGAGTCCATCGGCAGGGCGGGCTTCAAGGCGGGAGAGCAAGTGGCCCTCGCCCTTGACCCCGCGGCCACCGAGTTCTGCGAGAAGGGTAAATACGTCTTCAAGAAGTCTGACCGCTCCCGAAGGAGCTCCGAGCAGATGGTCGCCTTCTGGAAGGATTGGGTGAGACAGTACCCGATAATATCCATAGAAGACGGCCTGGCCGAGGACGACTGGCGGGGCTGGAAGATACTGACAGATGAGCTCGGCGGGGAGGTTCAGATTGTGGGCGATGACCTCTTCGTCACCAATCCCGTCCGCCTCTCCCGGGGTATCGCCTCCGGGGTGGCAAACGCCATCCTGGTCAAGGTGAATCAGATCGGGACCGTCACAGAAACTCTGGAGACTCTTGCCCTGGCACGCAGGGCGGGCTACCGCTCCGTCATCTCCCACCGCTCGGGCGAGACCGAGGATACCAGCATAGCGGACCTTGCTGTGGCCGCGGGGACCGGCCAGATCAAGACCGGCTCCGCCTCGCGCACAGACCGCACGGCCAAATATAACCAGCTCCTGAGAATTCACGAAGAGCTCGGCCCTTCGGCCCACTTTCCAGGTAGGGCCGCGTTTGGGGTGAGGGAAAGGTGAGGGAGCTCATCTCCGCCCTCCATGCCAGTATCAACGGCATTGCGGCTGCGCTGAAAAACACTGGCTAATCTCTCCCCGCCGCGGGAAGAACAAGGAAGCCCTCCTCCCTGTCTCCAAGCTCGAGGCTCCGTCCCTGGAGATGGTCCCTCGCCACGAGAGCACAGGTGATGGCGTCGAGTTCATGGGTCGAGATATCATCGCGCTCAACATGACCCCTCAGCCCGAAGGCCAGGAGGGCTTCTCTCAGCCCTCTTCGGTCCCTCTGCCGGGGAATCCCCCAGAAGTCCTGCGCGCCTCCGGGATAGGTCTCGATGACTGGGAACCCCTCCGCCTCCAGGCGATCCCTTAAGGCTATGCCCCTCTTGGTCAATGCCCGCATGGGGCCTAACGTGATGGGGAAGAATTTTATCCTGAGGCGTCTCAGCTCCAGGTCGCATTGCCTGAAGTGAGAGCTGCCGGCGCAGGAGCAGTCGTCCTCCAGGCAACAGCGCTGCCTTGGAAGAAAAAGGGGGGCATCTATGGCGATGAGGGCCGCCTCGCGCGGAACCTTTGCCAAGATCTCATCGTCACTCAAAAGAAGGCATGTTTTTACCTTCCTCCCCCTGAGGACACAGAGACCGGTGGGGCGACGGGGGGACCCCGCGAGGTCGATTCCTAAGGCCGTAAGTTGCTTCAATGCGGCTTCCGGGGCGCGAAGATAAGGAGGCGGTCGGGGAGGAGGTTATTGCCGTCAAGCGATAGGTAGAGATAGCCCCTTTCATCAAGGGTTATGCCCTCAGCATTCGGGAACCCTATCGAGAAGGGCTCACCCACGAGCTTCCCTTCCCGGTTGACCTCAAGAACTTTCTGAGAGCCCCGGCTGAGAAGAAGGAAATGACCCGTCCGCTCCACATAGTGAATGCCCGAGAGATTGCTGATGCCTTCCACCTTGAAAGTCCTAAGGGGGTTCCCTTCGCGGTCAAGCTCCATGACGAAGAAGGGGTTGCGCTCCTTGACCAGAAAAAGGTGGCCCCTCCGGGTGTCAAGTGTAAGACTCTCTATCCCTTCGTTATCGGGCCGATTGTAGCCAGCTAGGTCTATCCGAAAGGATCTCAGGACTTCCCCCCTGCGGTTGAGGACAAAGATGCGCCTCTCTCGCTCCTCGGCAATGTAAATAAGCCCTCGCGCCGGGTCATAGGCAATCCCTTCGAGGTCTCCCCGGGGGGAGGAGTGGCTCTCAACTATCTGTGCTTTCTTGGTGAGGGCAAAAAAGCCCCCCTCATCAGAGACCACAAGAAGGACCCCTCGCTCCGGGTCATAGGCTAGGCCCGAGGGCTCCTGCACCTTTATCTCATAGGAGGCCAGAAGGCGATAGTCCAGACCGAAGGCAAGGGGACACGCGAGGAAGAGGAGAAACCCGAAAAAGAGGGCAAGCCTGGAGAGCGGTCGAGACTTCAACTGCTCCGGTTTAGCCATTATTCCTTCTTTTTCCATTGCATTGTGAGGGCTTTCATTATATCATTTATAGGTTTCGGCGCTCTTATGGTTTAGTTGGGGATGGGCAAAGGGAAAGTTCTTGTTTTACCCCGCCGCGTCTGTTAGCATTATCTTCAGCCGGGTAAGACCCGCCCCCCTAACTTCATGAATTAGGGTTGAAACGGTAGATGGAAAGCGGAAGCAGAGCCGCTGAGGAAGGCCTCTGTCGGCTTTCCGAGCGGCTTGATGTGGACCCCGATTCCCCTCTTTTTCTCCCCCAGGCGAGAGCTTACCAGTCGGAGGGAAGGCTGGAGGAAGCCATAGCCCTTTGCCTCAAGGGCCTTGAGCGCTATCCTCGGTACGTGAGTGCCAGGGTGGCCCTGGGAGCCTTCTATCTTGAGGCGGGGGATCTTGAGGAAGGGGCTCGGGAGCTGAAAAGGGCCATCGGGGAAGCCCCTCAAAACCTGCTTGCCAGGCGGCTCCTGGCAGACCTATATGAGAGGAGAGGGGAGAGGGCGGCCGCCCTGGAAATGCTGGGGCAACTCGCGCGTCTCAGCCTCTCAGACCGGGAGCTGGAAGGGTGGATGGCCCGGCTTCGGGAGACGCAGGAGGGCCCGGGGGAGGCGCCCCCTGTAGAGGCCGGTGCTGAGGAGGCCCTTCCCACAGAGAGTCTCGCGAAGCTCTATGAATCCCAGGGCCTATTTGCCGAGGCCCTTGAAACCTATGAGAAGCTCCTTGAGAGGGAGCCTGGAAACCAGCGCCTGCAGAAAAAAGTAAAGCTTCTCGAGCAGTGGTCAACCGAGGGTAAAGCCGCCCCGAAGGGCCGAGAAGAGGCTGAAGCTTCCAGGGCCGAGAAGCCTGCTGAAGTGACCGTAGAGGAAGGAAGCGGGATAGAGGAAATTTCCCTAGAAGCGGAGATCGACGCGTCTTTTGAGGAGAGAGGGGTCGCTCTTGAGGAAGAAGGGATCGAAATTATAAGCTCGGCCGAAGCACCGACTCTGGAGGAAAAGGCCTTAGAGCCTCATGAAGAACTTGAACCCTCTGGGGAGGCACTCCCTTCGGGGGCTGAGATAGAAAAGATTCAGGAAGAGCCTGAAGAACCGGTCTCTAAAAAACCCCCGGCCACCCTGGAAGAGGAGCCCGCTCCCGGTGAGGCTCAGATAGAGGCCATCCTTGAGGAGAGCTCTCTTGAGGAGGCCCTCGCGGATTACAGGGCCGCTTTGGCTGAGAACCCCTCGGACCAATTACTCCAGGATAAGGTGAGGGAGCTTTCGGAAAAGCTTGGAAGGGAAGTTCCCGAGGTCAGTCTTCCCCTTCCTGAAACCCAGGAGGGGGAGCTGAGCCCTGCGGAGCCTCTTGAGGAGAGAGCCGTGGAGGCATCTCCTTTCCAGAAGATAAGCACGCATGAGGAAGTTATCCGTAATCTGGAGCAATGGCTCGAGAACATTAAGAAAGATACCAGAGGGGATCAGGGAAAAGCCCCATGAACACCAGGAGAGGTCATAGAGTCTCCTCTTGCGAGCAGATTTCCCTTGAGCCGCTCCCTTCTGAGGTCTTTCCGATGAGCCGAGACATTAAGGAGCTTAGAGCCAGAGCCCGAGAGGTCCGCATCGATATCCTGAAGATGCTCACCAAGGCCGGCTCCGGCCACCCGGGAGGTTCCCTATCCGCGGTGGAGATATTGGTGGCCCTTTACTACGGCAAGATGCGCCACCGCCCCGGAGAGCCCGGCTGGCAAGAGCGCGACCGATTCATCCTCTCCAAGGGCCACGCCGCCCCTCTCCTGTATAGCGTCCTGGGAAGGGCGGGCTACTTTGACATGGCCCACTTCCGGGAGCTGAGACAGTTCGGCGGGATCTTAAGGGGGCATCCCGTGAGCACGGCAACCCCTGGAGTTGAGGTGTGCACAGGTTCCCTGGGTCAGGGACTCTCCCAGGCCGTGGGGATGGCCTTGGGGCTGCGCCTGGAAGGAAACCCCGGCCGGGTCTATGTGCTTTTGGGAGATGGGGAATCTCAGGAGGGCGCAATTTGGGAGGCCGCCATGGCCGCGGCCCATTATAAGGTGGACAGCCTTTGTGCCATCACCGACTGGAACGGCCTTCAGATTGACGGCCGGGTGGAAGATATCATGTCGCTTGGAAATCTGGCCGAGAAGTGGCTGGCCTTCGGCTGGTCCGTACAGGAAGTGGACGGGCACGACTTTGAGGCCATATTCGAAGCTCTGGATACCGCGGAGGAGGTGAAAGGCAAGCCTTCGATGATTCTGGCCCACACCGTCAAGGGCAAGGGCGTTTCCTTCATGGAAAACCAGGTCAAGTACCACGGCATTGCCCCGACGCCGGAAGAGTTGGAGATGGCTCTGGCTGAGTTAGAGGTGGAATAAGAGTGTTGAGTGAGGGGGATTCCTGGTGACCAAAATGATGGGAACGCGGGAGGCTTATGGAGAGACCCTGGTCGAACTTGGCGAGCAGTGTCGGGACGTGGTGGTTTTGGATGCCGACCTGAGCGGCTCTACCCGGACCGCTTACTTCGCAGAGAAATTTCCCGACCGGTTTTTCAACATGGGCGTGGCCGAGCAGAACATGATGGCAACCGCGGCGGGACTCGCCGCCTCGGGCAAGATCGTCTTTGCCAGCACCTTCGCCGTCTTCGCTGCGGGAAGGGCTTGGGAACAGATCCGGCTTTCCATATCACTTCCCCGGCTCAACGTGAAAATCGTCGCCACCCACGGTGGTCTGACCGTGGGAGCCGATGGGGCCTCGCACCAGGCAATCGAGGATATAGCTCTCATGCGGGTTCTACCGAACATGAAGATCATTGTTCCCTCCGATGCTCCCCAAACCAAGGCCGCAGTACTTGAGGCCTTCAGGCTTCCCGGCCCCTTCTACATAAGGCTTTCCAGGGAGAAATACCCCGTCATCAACGAGGCCCCCCGTCCCTTTGCCGTAGGCACCGCCAACGTCCTGCGGCGAGGAAAGGACGCAACAATTGTGGCCATAGGCCTCATGGTGAGCAAGGCCCTCGAAGCCGCGGGCCTGCTCGAGAAGGAGGGTCTGGCGGTAGGCGTCATTGATTCGGCCTCGGTCAAGCCCATCGACCGGACGGCTCTCGTTGAGGCCGCGCAGGAGTCCGGCGCCGTTGTCACGGCCGAAGATCACTCCATCGTGGGCGGCCTGGGCGGTGCTGTAGCAGAAGTCCTCATGGAAGAATGTCCCGTGCCCTTGCGCCGGGTCGGCGTTAAGGACGTTTTCGGGAAGAGCGGTAGCTCGGCCGATCTCCTTGCCGCCTTCGGGCTCATGGAAGTTGACATAGCCGAGGCTGTGAGGGAGGTGGTGGGCTTGAAGCAGAGAGTCGCCCCTCGCTCTTATACCTTCTGAGGGGAACCTCCGGCCCCCATGATCGAGGTTTTTCACCTTTATAAAAGCTATGGCAAAGGAACTTACGCGCTCTGGGATATATCCTTTCAGGTAAGAGCCGGAGAGTTTGTCTTCATCACGGGACCCAGCGGCGCGGGAAAGACAACCCTCCTGAGAATCCTTTTCGCCGCCGAGCAGCCTGACCGTGGTCAAGTCCTGGTGGCCGGCCGCAACATACAGCGGCTCAACCGCCGGGATATACCCAGACTAAGGCGCGGGATAGGTTTTGTCTTTCAGGATTTCAAGCTCCTTTCGCGACGCACCGTCTTCGAGAATGTCGCCTTCTGCCAGCGGGCTGTAGGCGTCCCTCCCAAGGAAATAAAGCGGCGGGTCTGGACCGTGTTGAAGATGGTAGGTCTCACCCACAAGCGGGATATTCCCGTCGAGCGCCTTTCAGGCGGGGAGCAGCAGCGAGCAGCCATCGCTCGGGCCCTAGTCAATGGTCCCGCTCTCTTGCTGGCCGATGAGCCCACGGGAAATTTGGATCCCGAGCTCAGTCGAGAGGTCATGGACCTCTTCAAGGTGGCCAACGCAGAGGAGGCAACGGTGGTTGTGGCCACCCACGACCGGGGGCTGGTGGAGAAAATGGGAGAGCGGGCAATAAGCCTGGAAAGGGGGAAAATCATCGAGGGGTAGATGATCTTTCTTATAAACCTCTCCTATTTCATCCGGCAGGCCGTAGGCGGTCTCAGAGAAAATCCGGGCATGAGCCTCCTGGCCCTGGGGACTATCACCTTTTCCTTTCTCATACTCGGGGCCTTCTGGCTGCTCCTTCTAAACCTTGGCCTCGCGCTTGAGCATTGGACCGAAAAGGTCCAGCTCACCGTGTATCTCGCCGACCGGATAAGTCCCGGGGAACTCCAGCGTATCCGCCTCAGCCTGGCCCACCATGAGAAGGTGGAGGCCGTTACTTACGTATCCAAGGAGGATGCTCTGAAAAGCTTGAAAAAGGCGCTCTCCGGACAAGAGGCAATCCTGGAAGGTCTTAGCATGAACCCCCTTCCGGCCTCCCTTTCGGTGAGCTTCAAAAAAGATTACCGCAGGCTCGATGCCTTGGCCCCCGTTGCCGAGCGGGTGGCCCGGATGGCGGGCGTGGAGGAGGTGGACTATGGCCGGGGTTGGGTGGAGCGGTTTGATGCGCTCCTGAGGGTGGTCAAGTTAACTACCTTCCTCCTCTCTGGCCTCATAGCGCTGGGGGTCATCTTCATCATCTCCAGTACCATCCGCCTAACCCTCTATGCGCGGCGGGAGGAGATAGAAATCATGGAGCTAGTGGGGGCCGAGGGTTTTTTCATTAAGGCCCCGTACCTCATCGAGGGAGCAGCCCATGGACTTGTGGGTGCCATCCTGGCCCTCCTGCTTCTCAGAGCCCTCTTGGGTCTTTTCGCTCTGGAAGGCATCGAGGCCCTCTGGACAGGAGGGTTCAGGGCACAATTCTTCCCTCCCTCCTTCGTTTTAGCCCTCGTCCTTGGAGGCGGTTTTCTGGGGGCCACGGGAAGCCTTCTCTCTCTAAGAAGATTCATCAGGTTTTAGGAGGAAGCCGGGCGGAATTTTTTGAGGGGAAGAAGGGCTATTGTTTGGTATATGATATTTTCATGATGCACGGGACAAAGTCTTTCTCCCGCCGAGTTCTTTGCTCGGTTTCACAAAGGTCCAGATTGGTCTCAGTTCTAGCCCTGTTCGTGTTCCTCTTAGCCTTTTCTGGGCCTGGGGCGGGAGGGGAGGCGGACCTGCAAGTCCAACTTGAGCGGGGGAAGCGGCAGCTGGAGAGCCTGAGCCGGCAGCTCTCCCTTGAGAGGCTCAAGGAGCGAAAGCGGCAGAAGCAGAAGCGCTCGCTTCTCAAGGAGCTCGATACCCTCCAAGCCGAGCTCGAGCTCCAGGAGAGAAAAATCTCGCTCACGGGGCTCCGCCTCAAGAAAGCGGAGGAGAGCATCGCCTCTCTACAGGAGAAGCGGGCTCTCCTGAAGGCGCGCATGAGAGAAAGAGAACGCTACCTGGGCCTCAGGTTAAGGGCTCTATACAAGCAGAAAAGGAGGGGAGGCTATCTGGGCATTTTGCTTTCGGCCTCCTCCTCGGGAGATTTATTGAACCGGTACCGCTATCTCAGAGTGCTTGCCCGTGAGGACGGGATTCTCCTCGCCAGCTTCAGGGAAGAGTCAGAGCGCCTCGCTTCCCTCGCCAGGGCTGAGGAGGAGGAGGCCGGGGCCCTCGAGCGTTACCGGAGAAAACTCGAGCTCGAGCGGGAGGAAGGGCGGCGGCTCAGAGACCAGAAGGAGCGTTTTCTCGGGTCCCTCCGCCGCAAGAGCAGGGATTTCGGGCTCCTTCAAAAGGAACTCGTGGGGGAGAGGGGAAAGCTTAGGAGCCTTATCGAAGAGTTGAAACTGCGCCAGATGGAGATGGAAGAACGCGTCCGCTTTGAGTTCAGGAAGGGCAGGCTGCCCTGGCCGGTAAACGGGGTTTTGGCGGAGGGAAGCGCTGATTCAAAGGGAAGGGGGGTGCTCTTCAAAGCGTCTCCAGGAGCCGCCATAAGGCCTGTGGGAGGAGGGCGGGTTATTTATGCTGATTGGCTCAGGGGTTATGGTAATCTGGTTATAATAGATCATGGTTCCGGCTATTATACCGTTTACGCGCATGCCTCCCGCCTTTTGGTTGAGAAGGGGGAGCGGGTGAGCGCCGGCCAGGTCATTGCCCGGGTTGGAGATACTGGCTCCCTTACGGGGCCTGGTCTTTATTTCGAGATAAGGCATGGAGGAAGCACGGAGAACGCCATGCTCTGGCTTGCCGCCAAACCTTGAGAATGTGGAGGATGAGTTGATGAGGATAATCTCTAGAAGGTGGCCCTACATGGCTGTGGCCGCCTCGGCTCTGGTGTTGGCCCTCTTATTGGTGGGGGGCTTGACTCGTGCGGTTCAGCCCGAAAAGTCCACCTATGACCAGCTCAAGACCTTCACCGAGGTGTTATCCCTGATTCAGGATAACTATGTAGAGCCAGTGGATGACCAGAAGCTCATTTACGGGGCCATAAAGGGCATGCTCGATACGCTTGACCCTCACAGCTCCTTCCTGCCGCCTGATGTTTACCGAGAGATTAAGGTGGAGACCGAAGGTAAGTTTGGAGGACTCGGCATCGAGATCACCATGCGTAATGAGGTCCTTACGGTGGTGTCTCCCATCGAGGATACACCCGCCTACCGGGCTGGCATAAAGGCCGGGGACCAAATCCTCAAGGTGGAGGGTGAGCCCACCAAGAAAATGAGCCTCATGGAGGCTGTCAAGAAAATGCGTGGCCCCAAGGGGACGAAGGTCACCATTTCGATCATGCGGGAGGGTTTGGAAGAGCCAAAGGATTTCACCATAGTCCGGGACATCATCCGCATCAAGAGCGTCAGGAGCCGGATGCTGGAAGATGGGTTGGGATATGTGCGCATTCGTACTTTCCACAAGACGACATCTAAGGAGCTCGACCGGGCTTTAGATCGTCTAGGGAAGAAGGGCATGAAGGCCCTGGTGCTCGACCTGCGCAATAACCCCGGTGGCCTCCTCCGCCAGGCCGTGGATGTAGCGGATGCCTTCCTGGACGAGGGTTCCCTCGTGGTCTATACCAAGGGCCGGCTTCAAAATCAGAACCTCAGGTTCCCTACCAGCAAGGGGGGGCTCCTGGAGATGCCCATGGTGGTTCTGGTCAACGGCGGTAGCGCCAGCGCCTCTGAGATAGTCTCAGGAGCCCTTCAGGACCTGGGCCGGGCCGTAATCCTGGGGACCCAGACTTTCGGCAAGGGGTCGGTTCAGAGCATCGTCCCCCTCAGCGACGGTTCCGGCCTGCGACTCACTACGGCCCACTACTACACGCCAAAGGGTCGTCTCATCCAGGGAAAGGGTATTACCCCCGATATCGTCGTTCCCATACTCAGTCCTCCCGCCGCAGCAAAGCCGGCACCTCCTCCCTCGGAGGAAACGCAAGAAAAAAAGCCGGAGGAATCACCCTCGGCGGAGGAGCAGGACCCGCAACTCAAGAGGGCCATAGAGATCCTCAAGAGCTGGGATATCTTCAAGAAGGGAGTGAGCCGAGGAGCCCTACCCAAGGCTTCCTGAGGCCTTAGGCTAGAGCTTCATGGGAAAGCGGCCGAGACCCTCAAGGCGGAGCCCCCCCACCAAGAGCCTTAACCTGGGGCTACCCCTGGCGCTTCTGCTGCTGGTGCTCTTGGCCCTCATTCTCTCGGTTCTCTATTTCGTTAAGGGCCCGGGTCAGGAGAGGGTTGCATACATTCGTCTTTGGCTTGGGCTCGGTAATTACGGTGAGAAGTCTGAGAAAGTTGAAGAGGGCCTCAGGGCCTTCCTCGCAACCAAGGGGATAGACCCGGCCGGTGTCAAGCGCTCGGTCAGCTGGCGCAGGAAGGGACTGAGCAGTTGGAAGCATTTCAGGGAGGAGGTGCCCACTCCCCCCTCCCTTCTGCCGCGACGCCTGGCCAGAGAACTATCCCAGAGCCTCGCCTCCCTGGGAGGGGAGCTCCTGGAGGAGCACCTGACCCCCGACCGGGAGGCGCTGGAGGTGAAGCTCGGGGCGGGTACCGTCTTGACCCACAGCCTCCGCTTTGAGTATCCCCCGGACCGGCGCCCCGCCCAGGCCGCCATCATAATAGATGACCTGGGTTGGGACCTGAAGACGGCCCGGGAGCTTCTTTCCATCAAAGCCGAACTCACCCTCGCGGTGCTTCCCCATCTTGCTTTCTCCTCCCGGGTGGCTCAAGAGGCGGCCTCCCATAACCGGGAGGTTCTACTTCACCTGCCCATGGAGCCCCTTGCTTATCCCCAGAAGGACCCGGGCCCAGGGGCTCTCATGAGCTATATGCCAGGGGAAAGACTTAAGGAACTGGCACGGGCGGCGCTTGAATCCATGCCGCAGGCAAGGGGGGTCAATAACCACATGGGCTCGAGGCTCTCTGAGAGCCCCGATGCCATGAGCTCGGTGATGGAGGTGGTTGGCGAGAGGGGGCTATTCTTCGTGGATAGCCTCACGAGCCCCCGCTCTGTGGCCTATGAAGCGGCAAAGAGAGCTGGCCTCAGGGCGGCCAAGCGCGAGCTTTTCCTTGATGATGAAGTCACCGCGGAAGCCATAGAGGCCAAATTGAGGGAGCTGGTGTTGGTTGCGCATAGGGGGGGAAGGGTCATTGCGATAGGCCATCCACATCCTCAGACCATAGCTGCCCTCAGGCGAGCCATCCCCCTTTTGGAGGAGGAGGGTATTGAGGTGGTTCCCGTCTCTCAGCTAGTGAATTGAGCGCGGGGAGCGAGAGAGATGCTCATTTTAGGAATAGAAACCTCTTGCGACGAGACCTCCGCCGCTGTGCTGGAGGACGAGCAGGGCGTCCGCTCCAGCGTTGTGGCGACCCAGCACGATGTACACTGCAAGTACGGAGGAGTAGTGCCTGAGCTCGCCTCGCGAAAACACATGGAGAACGTGGGGCCCGCCGTGCAGCGGGCTCTGGATGAGGCGGGGGTGAGCCTCGGCGACCTGGATGCCCTTGCCGTTACTCGCGGGCCGGGCCTCGTGGTTTCCCTTTTGGTGGGCGTTTCCATGGCCAAGGCCCTGGCCTATGCTGCGGGACTCCCCCTGGTGGGGGTCCATCATATAGATGCACACCTTCACTCCCCTTTCATAGAGGGGAACCCTGATTATCCCTTTCTGGGCGCCGTCTTCTCCGGAGGCCACACCCACCTCTATCGTGCCGAAGGGCACGGCAGATATGAACTCCTCGGCGCCACCAGGGACGACGCCGCGGGAGAAGCCTACGACAAGGTGGCAAAGCTTCTGGGCCTGGGCTATCCCGGAGGGCCTGTGATCGACAACATGTATTTTCAATTCCGGGAGGCACGCGCAAGGGGGGAGGTGGGGGAACCCCTGGAGCTGCCCCGGGCTTTTCTCGGGAAGGACTCTCTGGACTTTTCCTTCAGTGGAGTGAAGACAGCCGTCCTTTATTTCCTCATGGAGAGGGGCTACTATAGCGAAGACCCATCCAAGCCTCCCTGGGAGCGAAGCCTGGGCTGCCCCGAAGAGCTCGCCCTGCAGGTTGCGGCCGGCTTTCAGGAAGCCGTCGCAGAGGTCCTGGTGGAGAAAATAGTGAGGGCGGCCAGGAGGGGAGGCCTCCGGGAGGTCGTGGTGACCGGAGGGGTGGCGAGCAACCGCCTCCTCAGGGAGCGCCTGGCGCGTGTGGCTTCACGGGAAGGCTGGCGCCTTCTTATTCCAAGGCCTTCCCTCTGCACTGATAACGCACCCATGGTGGCATGCGTTGCATACTATCGGCTGAAGGCCGAGGGGGAGGAAGCCTTCAGGGATTATCTTGACATGGATGCCGAGGCCGACTTGCCGCTCGACTCACCCTGAGGAAGGAGGTTCACTGGGCTGCGGCCGCTTAAAGGAGGGGAACGAACCTGATGAAGCTCGACGGGAGGCGATGTCTTATCACGGGCGGAGGAAGGGGTATCGGCCGGGCCATAGCTCTGGCATTTGCCCTGGAGGGAGCCCATGTGGCCGTGGGGGCGAGAACTGAGAGTGAGGTGAAGGCCGTTGCGCGCGAGGTGGAGGCCCTGGGCAGAAAGAGCCTCGCGCTTGTGGCTGATGTGGCAGAGCCCGAGCAAGTGAGGGGGATGGTGAGAGCGGTGGAAGAGGCTCTGGGTCCTGTCGAGGTCCTCGTCAATAACGCTGGTATCCTCGACTACTCCTCAGTGGTTGACCACGACGACACCCTTTGGGAAAGGATAATTCGCGTTAACCTCACGGGCACCTACCTCTGCACCAAGGCGGCTCTTCCGGAGATGCTCAAGGCCGGCTGGGGCCGGGTCATCAATATTGCCTCAACGTCTGGCAAACTGGGAGGAGCTCACCGCAGCGCCTACCATTCCTCCAAACATGCCGTCATCGGTTTCACCCGCTCGGCGGCCCTGGAGGTGGCGCAGAAGGGGATAACCGTCAATGCTATCTGCCCTGGGTTCGTCAATACACGGATGGTGGAGGATAACAAGCCCAATTTTGCCGAGGTATCTGGAATGGGGGAGGAGGAGACCACGGAGGCCTTCCGGAAGGGAATCCCCATGGGGAGGTTTCTGGAACCCGAGGAAATCGCTCCCCTGGCCGTTTACCTCGCCTCTCAAGATTCTCGGGGCATGACGGGCCAAGCGATAAACATCTCCTGCGGGGAGACCATGCACTAGGGGTTCTCACCCATGCTCGATGTCTTGTCCGTTGCGGCTCATCCCGACGATGTGGAGATAACCTGTGGGGGGACCCTCATCCGGCTATCCGAGGGGGGTTACCGGGTGGGGGTCGTGGACCTGACAAGAGGTGAGATGGGGACCCGGGGCACGGCAGAGGATAGGGCCCGGGAAGCAGCACAGGCTGCCCAGGTCATGGGCCTCTCCCTCAGGGAAAATCTGGCCCTTCCCGACGCCCGCCTGGAGAATTCATTTCCTTTCAAGCTGAAGCTTGCCGCCCTCCTCAGGGAGCACCGGCCGCACTTGGTCATACTGCCCTTCTGGGATGGGAGGCATCCCGACCATGTGGCGGCGAGCCGCCTGGCCTACGATAGCTGCTACCTCTCGGGGCTCCAGAAGCTAGAGCTCGGGGGAGAGCCCTGGCGACCGAAAAAAATTCTCTACCCCCTCATCTTCACGCCTGAGAGGCCCTCTCTGGTCGTGGACATAACCCCCCAGCTCGAGCGGAAAATAGAGGCCATCATGTGCTATGAGAGCCAGTTCGGCCGAGGGGTTTTTCCCACGAGTGAGAGGTTCAGAGGCGAAAGCCTGCAGGAGATGGTGAGGGCGGAGGCCCTGCATAGTGGCCGTCTCATCGGCATTCGCTATGGTGAGCCCTTCTCCCAGAAAGAGCCTATGGCGGTGGACGATCCCATGAAGCTCTCCGGACGGTCCATCTGAGGGGAGGAGTCCTCCGAGGTAATTTCCAGGCAGGATCAATCAACCTCGACGACCTTGCCATTGCGCACGGTGAGAAGGAAGAGTTCCTTAACCGCTTCCCCGCTCTCATCCATTGAGGTGCGGCCCGTCACTCCCTCAAAGTCACGGATGCTCTGGAGTGCCTCTCTCAGTTCTTCGCGGGTCTTCGCTCCCTCGACGATGGCTTTCAAGACCATGGTCGTCACATCGTAGGCCTGGGCCGCCAGGAGGTCTGGGTCCTCGCCGATGCCCTCCCTGAAACTTTTCACAAAGGACCTCACCCTGGGTCTCTTGGAGCCGGCAAAGAAGCCATCCAGAAAGAGGGCGCCTTCCACAGATCTCTCACCCATCCGGATGAGTTCCGGCGAGTTCCATCCTCTTCCCCCCAAAAGGGTGACACCGACTATATTGTAGAAGCGAAGCTGGGGTGCGATGAGAGCTGCCTGCTCATAGTAGCCGGGGATGAATATGGCCTGGTATTCGATCTTTGGGAGCCGCTTCTGCTCTACATCTCCCCGGGCCAGAGCCTCCTTCTTTATGCGCTCTATCTCCTCATCGGCCATCCCGCCCAAGCGTCTTATCTGGGGGCCGAAGTCGCTGGCATCGAGCGGATAGGGTACCCCCGCAATAAGCTCCCCGCCCAGTCTCTTCACTTCCCGGCTGAAAAGTTCCTTAAGCTCGATGCCCTCTGGTTGCTCAGGGTAAAGGACAGCAAATCGCCTGAGGCCCAGCTTCTCGACCGCGTAGCGGGCGAGTGACCTCGCCTCCTGGGAGTTCGTCAGGGAGTTGCGAAAGACCCACGGGCTCAGGGTGGCTATCTCCCCTCGGGGCGCAAAGGGGGTAATGAGGGGTACCCTAAACTCATGGGCCACCGCGGCGGCCGCTCGCGCAGGGGAGCTGAAGAGGGGACCTATGATTGCTATCACTTTATGCTTAAGCACCAGCTCCCTCACGGCCTTGGCTGCATCTCCCACCTCTTGAGGGAGTCCCCGTGAATCAACGGCCATGAGCTTGATCCCAAGCTCATCAACCTTGGGCCCCTGGTCCTTCAGGGCGAAGCGGATTCCCTGAAGCATATGCTCTCCGGCCTTGGCGGCGGGACCCGAGAGGGGAAGGATCACGCCGATCTTGCCCCGGTCCTCCTGGAGTGCCTTCAGCAGCTCTTCTTGGAGAGAGAGGGCCCTCTCGCGCAAGGGATGCTCGGGGAAGAGCTTGAGGAAGCTTGCCAGGGCCTCCTTGGCCTTGGCCGTGAGGCCAGCCGCCATATTTTTTTGTGCCAGACTATACCAGGCGATACCAGCAGGGAAATCGCGTCCGTAGCGGTTTATGACACTTCGCAGCTGCTCCTCAGAGAGTTCTTTTTCCACGATACTCGCCACCTGCTGCCGCATTCGGACCCGCGTGGCCTCTGCTACCCCCTCCCCAACAGATTCCAGGAGTTCCGAAATGGCCTTCAGGTTCTCGCCGCGGAGGAGATAGATCTCGGCAAGCATTCCCCCAATCTGGGCCCTGCGCTCAGAATCCTCCGTGCGGGAGAGCTCCTCTCTTAATAGGGGGTACGCTCGCTCCTTTTCCCCAAGGGAGAAATACGAGAGGCCCAGGTAGTATCGGGCTTCTTTGTAGGCGGGGGAGGGGGGAAGGCGCTTCGGGATAAGTTCGAGTTCTTCTATGGCCTCGCGGAAAAGGCCGCGCCCGTAGTGCAGCCGTCCCAGGAGGAGCCGGGCATCGTCCATAAGGGTGCTTTGAGGGTAGCTGACGATAAAGGCCGCGAGAAGCCTCTGGGCCTCCGTGTAGCGCTCAGCCTCAAAGGCCTCCTCGGCTTCGCGTAATTTACCCTTCATCAGTTCTTGAGGAGAGGGCTCAACCTTTGACGGAACCCTCGCCTCTGGGGGGGCCTCGGCCGGAGGCTTCGCTGCGCAGGCCGCAAGAAGGACCGGCACAATCGCGAGAACCAGGAAGAGACCCTTCGCATAAGATTTCATGGCCAGGCTCCGGAGAAGACTTTCTGAGCTCCTTCTAAAGTCCTTAACGGATAAGGGTCGGCTCTCGTTTTCATTTACGAGGTAAAGGAGAGCCTCACCTCATCATAGGGATGCACCTTCCCCCTTGTCAATTCCCCCCTCCTCCCCTCGGGATAAAAAAAGGCCCGGAAGCCCTCGCCTTCTGAGGGAGAGCTCTCCGGGCTTTCTCTCTTAGGCTTTTTTCTCAGATCTTTGTGACGTTAGAGGCCTGGGGACCCTTGGGTCCGTCTATGACATCGAATTGAACCTGCTGACCCTCGTCCAAAGAACGGAAGCCCTCACCCGCGATGGCGGTATAGTGGACGAAAACATCCTGTCCGCTTTCCTGTTCGATGAAACCAAAGCCTTTGGCGTCATTGAACCACTTCACTCTTCCGATAGCCATTAACCTTGTTCCTCCTACATGAAACTCTTTGCTGCTGACTTCCAGGAATGGGGCTCCCCTGGCTCACCCCCTTGGATGAACCGCACTCAGAAGCCGAATTCCTCTCCCGGTCGTATGCGACCGGGCACAAATGGTTCTACCCTTTCATCCCTCCTTTGTGACGTTAGAGGCCTGGGGGCCCTTGGGTCCATCTATGATATCGAATTGAACCTGCTGGCCCTCGTCCAAAGATTTAAAACCCTCGCCCACGATGGCGGTATGGTGGACGAAGACATCCTGTCCGCTTTCCTGTTCGATGAAACCAAAGCCCTTGGCGTCATTGAACCATTTCACTTTTCCGGTAGGCATTAACTTTGATCCTCCGTGACGAAACTCTTTACTGCTGGCTCATAAGGAATCGGGCTTTCGGGCTCACCTCCTCCGATAAACCCCACCAAGAAGCCTGATTCCTCTCCCGGCCAGAGACGACCGGGCACAAATAGTTCTGCCCTTTCATCCCTCCTTTCTTCCCCTTGGGCCCCGAGGGTCGGGCCTTGGCGGTGTAGAAAAAAAGCCGCAGCTACACCCTCGGGAAGCTGCGGCCTCAAAATCCCCAGAACCCGCGCGAAGAGTCAGAAAACCGAGTTGAAAAGATCTTGCTCAACTATTGCTTCTTGAAAAATTATTCATAATCCTTGCTAAGGTGTAGATTATATATTTATAAACTGGAAAATTGTCAAGCTTTTTTTGGGCAAAGAAGAAAATCTTGGAATCTTTTTTGAGTCAAACCAAATTGAAATTTTCTTGCTCAGGCCGTAGCCGCGGCCTTTTTGGGCTTCCTTGCGCGTGAGAGATAGATTATATTTTGACCTTCTGGAGAGAAGGATTTATAAAGGTGCTGGGAAGGTAAATTCATGAAAGAGCCCGGCTGGGAAGAAGGCTATAGGATTCCCGTGAGAGTTCCCTCCGCCAGGAGATTCCCTCTAATTAATCTTTTTCTTTTCATTGCCACTGTCCTCACAACTCTCATGGCGGGAGCCATGCATGCCGGGGTGGACATCTTCCACTCCCCTCTGGAGTTCTATAAGGGCTATCCCTTCTCCATAGCACTGCTTCTGATTTTGCTCTGCCACGAGATGGGCCACTATTATTTATCGAGGCGCTGGAGGATAGAGGCCTCGCTCCCTTACTTTCTTCCTGTACCACCGCCTTTTTTCGCCGGGACCATGGGCGCCGTGATCAAGATGAAAGGGCCTATCCCCGAGCGGAAGGCCCTTTTGGATGTGGGGGCCGCGGGGCCCCTCGCGGGTTTTATCGTGGCCATACCTACCATAATCGTAGGGCTTCAGCTCTCGGAGATCCGGCCTCACACTGAAATGATGGGCTTCTCCATTACCCTCGGCTCATCACTTCTCTTCGAGCTTCTCACCAAATTGGTACTCAATGTGGATACCAGCAGCTTTGACATCATTCTTCACCCCATCGCCCTGGCTGGCTGGTTTGGGCTTTTGGTCACGGCCCTTAACCTGATGCCGGTAGGGCAGCTTGATGGGGGCCACATAGTGTATGCCCTTACTCGGCGTTATCACCGTTTCGCAGCTCTGCTCTCTCTGGTCGCGGTCCTTCTGCTGAGCATCTGGTGGAGGGGTTGGTTCGTGTGGGCCATCGTCATTCTGATTTTTGGCTTCCGCCATCCGCCCGTCATGAATGAGTATGTCAGTCTGGACCCCTCAAGGAAGTTGGTGGGCGTTTTCTGCATCCTGGTTTTTATTCTCACCTTTACGCCGGTGCCTTTTACCATTATGTAGCCCTGGTAAAGGGGAGGGGAGGGGTCATCTCGACCCGGAGTTTTTCTCCGGGGAGGCGAGCGGGGGCTGGGCTTCGGAGGGTAGTAAATAAGTGGTCCGCGGGAAAGTTTCCCTTCTGGCTCTGGATATCGGAAGCTGGGCCATCAAGGCAGTGCAGCTCAAGGGCACCGGCGAGGAGGCGGAGCTTCTTCACCTGGCCGTCCTTCCCTTGGATGCAGGGGTGATCGAGGGAAGTCGAATCCAAAACCAGGAGCTTCTCATCCAGTCCCTCTCTTACCTTCTTCGAAGCGAGAAGATAAAGGCCAGGGACGTTGTGGTCTCCGTGGGGGGGCCAGGGGCTCTGGTGCGCCAGCTCAGGCTCCCAAGGATGTCTGATCAGGACCTCTCAGAAACTATCCCCTGGGAAGTGGAGCAATACGTCCCATTCCCCCGGGAGGAGGTCCAGCTGGAGCTTCAGGTTCTGGGAGAGGGCGAAGAAGGGGGAGACCGCTTCGTCGATGTGCTGCTAGTTGCGGTCAGGCGCTCGGAAGCCCAGGAATATGCCGAGGTGCTCTCTCAGGTTGGCCTCAAGCCCCAGGTGCTGGACCTGGACCTGGTTGCTCTGGAGAACTCCTATGAGTTCAGCCGGGGAGAAGGTGGCGAGGAAGGGCCCCTGGCTCTCGTGGATGTGGGGGCAAGCTTCACCCACCTGAATATATGCTGGGAGGGCCGGACCCTACTGGCCCATCCCCTCGCGATAGGGGGAAACCGGTTCACCGAGCGGTTGCAGAAGGAACTTGGCTATGAGCGCCGCAAGGCTGAATGCCTCAAGATGGGCCTTGAGCTTGAGGGGGAGCCCGAGGAAAAGTTGAAGGAACTCCTCCGAGAGGTCACCCTGGAGCTGGCTCGTGAGCTCGCAACCTCTTTCCGGCTGGTCGAGGGAGTGGCCGGAGTGAGGCGGGTCGCCAAGATGATCTTGAGCGGGGGAGGTGCCCAGCTCCGGGGGATGGACCGCTGCCTGGAGGCTGCCCTGAGCCTCCCCGTGGAGATAGCGAACCCCTTCCGGCATATCTCCTTCGATGAGGACCACTTTGACCCCGATTTTGTGGCAGCGCTCGCCCCCCTCTCGGCCGTGAGCGTGGGAGCGGCGGCAAGGACGCTGGACTGAGAGAGGGGAGGAGGTCTCGCTTGAAGCTGCATGAGGGAGGCATGAGGAGGCTTATGGTTCGTCTGGGGGAGCGGAGCTACCCCATATATTTTGGCCATGGTTGCCTGGGGAAGGCGGGCGCAATAGCCAAGAGGAAGGGCTTTGGCCGAAAGGCCCTGGTGGTTTCTGACCCTACCATCGGCGGGCACTACGGGGAGGAGGTACAGGGTGGCCTCAAGAGAGCGGGGATAGAGCCCTACCTTTTCATAGTGCCGGAGGGGGAGCGCTCCAAAAGCCTCGGGTGGGCCGCACGGCTCTATGATCACCTTATAGGGCTTGGGTTTGACAGGCAGTGCGGCATCGTGGCTCTGGGCGGTGGGGTGGTGGGCGACCTCTCCGGGTTTGTCGCCGCCACCTTCCTCAGGGGGGTTCCCCTGATGCAGCTTCCGACCTCTCTTCTCGCCCAGGTGGATAGCAGCGTGGGCGGCAAGACAGGGGTGAACCATCCCAAGGGGAAAAACCTCGTAGGCGCCTTCTACCAGCCGAAGGCCGTCCTAATAGATTCCGCCACCCTCTCCACCCTGCCCCGGAGGGAGCTTCTCTCGGGATTGGCCGAAGTTGTGAAGTGCGGGGCAATTGCCGACCCGAAGCTCTTCGCCACCCTTGAGCGAAAGGCTCGGGAGATTTTGGGCCTCAACCCCGAGGTTTTGATTCCGGCAATAGTAGCATGCTGCCGTATTAAGGCGCGGGTGGTCGAGCAGGATGAGCGGGAGGAGGGCTTTCGGGCCATTTTGAATTTCGGCCACACAATAGGCCACGCCCTGGAGACGATGGCCCACTACAGAAAAATGAGCCATGGTGAGGCCGTGGCCATAGGGATGGCTGCCGCGGCCAGGATATCTTCGGCCATGAAGCTCTGCAAGGTGGAGGACGCGCAGAGGGTTCTCGGGCTCTTGAGCAAGTTAGGCCTACCCACTTCTGCGCCTTATCTCTCAAAGGGAAGGCTCCTTGAGCAGATTTCCCGGGATAAGAAAGTAAGGGATGGGAGGGTGCGCTTCGTCCTGATGAGGGGTATCGGTCAAGTGGAGATAAGGGATGACGTGCCCCAGGAGCTAATCCTTGAAGCGCTCTCAGAGCGATCCCCCTAGCGTGGGAACAAAAAAATCTTGACTTTCGCAAAATTTTCGCCTATATTTATTTTTGGAGCTTATTTCAATTTATCGTTGACATCGAGGGTGGGCATTTTCTAGTATGGAATATACAATATATTGACCCGCCGCACTCAAATGCCTACAATATATTGACATGACCTCGCAATATGTAGTAGCAAATAGTTATAAGTTTTTCGTAAACAACTAGGTGAACCAGCCTTATAATGGAACCTTTAGTTCAGTACAGTCGAAATCAGGTTCAGGATGAACTCGCTCGGCTTCTGGCAGGGAGCCTTGAATTTCACAGTGAAAGCAGCACTTATGCCTCCCACAGCCTGCATGCTTTTGCCGCCAAATTTCCCCCTCAACTACCCCAGGTATTCATAAAGCATCTCACCTCGGAGGGTGAAACTGTTCTCGACCCAATGGTGGGCTCTGGGACTGCCATTGTTGAAGCCTGCCTCCTGGGTCGGAGGGCCATCGGGTTCGATATTGATCCGCTGGCTATCCAGATCTGTCGAGTCAAGACCATGCCGCTCAGCCTCTCGTCAGTTATCGAAGCGGGAGAAAAGGTTCTAAAAAAGGCGGAACAGTATCTGGCTGCCCCCCGAGCTATCCGGGCGTTCCTGGAACGTTTCCCAGAAGAGAACCGTAAGTTCATGGATTACTGGTTTGCACCTCAAACTCAAAAAGAGCTTGCCGCATTGCTTCTCGCTATCGAGGAAGAGCCAAACACAAGGATCAAAGACTTCCTGCAACTGCTGTTCTCGTCCATCATCATTACAAAATCAGGAGGGGTCTCTCTTGCCAGGGACCTGGCGCACTCTCGGCCCCATCGTGATCCTCAGAAGGCGCCCAGAAATGCCATAGAGCGGTACCAAGCTAGACTTCTCAAGAGCATCAAAGGAGTACAGGAACTTCATTTTCGGAATAATGGAATCATGGTCAAGCTTGCAGATTGCCGGAAGCTTCCGTTGGACGATGAGAGTGTCCAGCTGGTAGTAACCTCTCCACCTTACGCAAATGCCATCGATTACATGCGAGCCCACAAGTTCTCGCTAGTGTGGTTGGGGCAGCCTTTGAACTCCTTGAGTAAGTTGCGCAGCGAGTATATAGGAGCAGAGAAAGTAGGGTGCCTTGACGATATTCCGTTTCCGCGAAAGACCCAACACACCATTCTGACATTAGGAGCAAAGGATAAGCGTAAGGCTGCGATCCTTCGGAAGTACTTCATCGACATGCGGTCGGCGATGGCTGAGATGTACCGTGTCCTTCTCCCGGAACGAGCGGCAATAATCGTGGTTGGCCCCTCGACGATGCGAGGGCTCAAGATCAATACGCCGGTATGTCTGGGTGAGATCGGGGGGCAGCTAGGCTTCAGATTAATTGGGATTAAGAAGAGAAAGCTTGACCGCAACCGGCGCATGATGCCGGCGAGATTTCGAAACAACGGCCAATCCGTAATCGAAGAGCGTATGCACGAGGAGCATGTTATCGGCCTTATAAAAGGTTGAAAGACGGATGCCGACAAAGCAGCAGACCATCACCGATGCGGTTGATATAATCCAGAACGCTCAATATCCACAAGGCTTCTCAGCCCAAACAGCTTGGCTTGGCATTTATAAGGCCCTGCTTTGGTATCAACCCGTCAATGTAGCGGGTTTTACTTCCCTTCCGCATATCATTGATGCGGACAAGCTCCGCCCACCAGCTTCTCGGCGGGGTCTCACTAAACCCAATGCCTGGCAGCGGCGTGCGGAGGCTTTTGAGCAGTATCTTGCCCAGGCATTAACCATCCAGCCGGCCCAGGTCCAGGGATATGTTGACCAGCTGCTCAAGCTTCCAGGCTATCAAGGGCTGCAGCGCCAGAATTCGCTAGGGATCGCCTTCCCAGGAGTAGTAAAGTTTGTCCTGGAGAGATTTGGGAATCCCGCCATTGCCTATAGGCTCGAGGTGGATGCCACAACCGTCTTCCCTGGCATTACGATGCCAGGCCGGAGCGTTAGACCCATGATTGATATCTTGGGATCGAAGGGAGGAAATCCAGTTGCTATTATCTCCACAAAATGGAGTGTGCGCCACGACAGGATCAACGACATCACGAATGAATGTCCCATTTACAAGGCCGCAGCCATGCGCAGCCGCACGCCCCTTGGGTATTACGTTGTGACTAATGAGTTTGACCCGGCCAGGCTAAGCAAAATCCTCGGAGATACGTGCATTGATGGGCTTGCGCATGTCCATAAACAGGCCGTAATCACGGCCTGTAACCTGGATGGAAGATTGGGTGGGATGCTGGATTTATCCGATTTCGTTGCGATCACTCAGAACTGGTAGGGAAGCTTGACTGAGTATTCTCAATTCCATATGGCCTTTTTCATCGGAGATGTTATAGTAAGTATTCTCGAAGGGAAGGATGAAACCGCATGTCAATAGCAACTCAATTGCTCGTGTCATGCCTATCCCTGTTAGTGGGAGTAGTCATTTTTTGTGTCACTCAACTAATTTTGAGATCCCTGATTGACCCAATCCAAAAGCAACGCGATATTCGTGGGAAAGTACAAAGCGAATTGGTTTTTTGGGCCTGGGCGATATCAAACCCACGAGAATGGAATAACTCCCCCGGAAACGTAGAGGTAGAGAAAGGCAGAGATTCACTTCGTGGTTTAGCGAGTGAGCTCTATGGAAATATTCTAAGTGTGCCTTATAGGTGTTTGGAAAAAGATGCTTGGGTGCGCAGGCGGTTTTACAACTGGCTAAAAAGAAAAGACTGGATTCGACCACGCAATGATTTGGCGGAAGCGGCAAGAATCCTAATCGGCATCTCAAACTCCCTCTTCTGCTCTAGGGACACACTAGAAGAACAGAGAAAACAGAACAAAGATGATCTATCGAAAGTTAGGCGCTTGTTAGAGCTCTCTCACCCGTTGTAGTGCCTTTTGGTTTCACAATTTCATTGGGTCAGTTCTTCCAAAATGGACGAAATTAACAGGCATTTCATACTTTTTGCCGCGATCGGAACCGCCGTTGGCTTCAATATTCTCATACTCGATCAACAAAGAATTTGGCGCGGTTGATTAAGGCGATTGACGATGATGCGACTGGAATATTTTGGGGGTGAGGGGAGGCTTTCTCTGAGATTACGGCGATGACGCAGGAGGACTTCGAGATATGGCTCTCGATTTTCTTCGTTTCACGAAAGAACAATTTACCGTGCCTATTGACATCTCCGAAGGTTTGGTTCCCTCGCGGGAGGATGGCAGGGGCCGATCACTGGGCAAGACCGGTTCGCTCGGGGCACCCTGAGATTAGCCCCCTCCCTTATTATCCGCAACACGTTGATTTTAAAAAGAAATTAAGTGACATTGCTCAACCTCATTGACTCTCAATGGATTATGCCTTAGCATAGATTCCCTTTAAACCGCCGTCCTTCAAGGGCCAAGAGAGACCATGCCGAAGATTCTTCTCCTCAATGGACCAAACCTCAACCTCCTGGGCGAGAGGGAGCCGGAGCGCTATGGCCGGACCTCACTCAAGGAACTGGAGGAGGGGCTGAGGAAGGCCGCCAAGGGGGAAGGGGTTGAGCTTGAGGCCTTCCAGTCAAACCATGAGGGTGAGCTCATAGACGCCATCCATCGCGCAAGAGATAGCGCGGATGCCATCATCTTCAACCCCGGGGCCTACACCCATACGAGTGTGGCGCTCAGGGATGCAGTACTCGCTGCAGGAGTGCCCACAATAGAGGTTCACATTACCAATATCTACGGCAGGGAGGATTTCCGGCGGCGCTCTCTCATAGCGCCTGTTGCCCTGGGCCAGATAGCTGGCTTCGGGGTAGAAGGTTACTACCTGGCCCTCAGGGCTGCCATCGGGCTCATATCCCAAGGTCAGGCTCAGGAGGGGAGCGGTTGAGGGAGGGGCGCCTCAGGCGCGTGAGAGAGGCCATGGCGGGGCAAGGCCTCAGGGCCATGGCCGTCTTTTCCCTCCCCAATATCCGCTATCTAGCTGGGTTCAGCGGCTCCTCCGCCGTGTGCCTCATAACGGCGAAAGAGGCCCTTTTTTTCACTGATTTCCGTTACCGCACCCAGGCGGCACGGGAGGTGAGGGGTTTTGAGCGCCTGGAACATAAGGACCTGCTTGAGGGCCTATCGGCAGAGGTAAGAAGAAGGCGCATAAAGCACCTCGGCTTTGAGGGGGCGCACCTCTCTTATGCGGGCTTCAGGTCCCTTAAAAAGCGCCTCAGGAAGGTGGCCCTATCTCCCACGAGGGAGCTCCTGGAGAGGGTGAGGCTCTGCAAAGAGCCAGGGGAGCTCACCCGCATAAGGCGGGCCGTAAGGATTGCAGCCGGGGCGCTTGAGGAGAGTGTAGGAGAGATAAGGCCGGGTCGAAGCGAGAAGGAAGTGGCCCTCAGCCTGGAATTTGCCTCCCGGCGGCTCGGCTCCGAAGGACCCCCTTTTGATTTTATCGTAGCCGGAGGCCCCCGGGGAGCGCTTCCTCATGGAAGGGCCTCTGAGAGGAGGCTGAGGAAGGGGGAGATGGTCAGTATCGATTTCGGCGCCATCCACCGGGGTTATAACTCGGACCTCACCCGAACATTCGCCCTGGGCCGCCCCTCGAAGCGCCTTAAGGAAGTCTATCAGGCTGTCCTCGATGCCAACGGGGCGGCGTTAGAGGCCGTCAGGCCTGGAGCCAGTGCTAAAGAGGTGGATGGGGCTGCCAGGGGTGTTATCGAGAGGGCGGGTTTTGGCTGCTTCTTCGGCCATGGCACGGGACACGGGGTAGGCCTCGAGGTGCACGAGATGCCCAGAATAAGCCCCGGAGTAAAGGAGACCCTTCAGGTGGGGATGGTCATAACCATCGAGCCCGGGGTCTATATCCCTCGCCTTGGGGGCGCCAGGATCGAGGACATGGTGGTGGTAACCCCTCGGGGCGGGGAGGTTCTGACCGCAGGCGTCAGCAAGGAGCTTCAGGTTCTCTGAAGGAGGTTTGCTCAAGATGCCGTCCACGAGTGAGTTCAGAAAGGGGCTAAAGATTGAGATCGAGGGTGAGCCATTCCTCATCGCCGACTTTCAGCACGTGAAGCCGGGCAAGGGAGGAGCCTTTGTGAGGACCCGCCTCAAGAGCCTTAAGACGGGCCGGGTGCTTGAGAGAACCTTCAGGTCGGGGGAGCATGTTGACTCGCCCGACCTCGAAGAGAGAGAGATGCAGTACCTCTACCGGGATGAGGCCGGCTTCCATTTCATGGACACGACTAGCTATGAGCAGGTCCTCCTCTCGGAGGAGCAGATGGGCGATAGTGCCCTATGGCTTGAGGAGAGCGTCGTGGCCACGGTTCTCTTCCACAGGGGAGCCGCCATAGGAGTTCAGCTCCCCAACTTTGTGGAGCTGAGGATCACAGAGACGGAGCCCGGCGTGAGGGGTGATACCGCCACCGGCGGTGCCAAACCCGCCACCCTGGAGACAGGGGCGGTGGTTCAGGTTCCCCTCTTTCTCAATGAGGGGGACGCGATAAAGATAGACACGAGGACAGGGGAATATATCGAGCGGGTGAAAAGCGGGTCAAGCTGAAAATAGACTTCTCAGAGGGGAGGATATGAAGGAGGGTCCTGACCATGCAGGAAGGTCTCATCTTCAAAGTGATGCACTCAAAACTCAGCCGAAGGAGTCTTTTGCGGGGGGCTGCCCTCTGGGCTGCGGCCTTCCCGCTTGGGAGGGGAGTCAAGGCCTTCGCAGAGGAGCCCATAAAGATCGGCACCCTTCTCTCTCACACGGGTGCCCTCGCCGCCTATGGCCCCCCGATTAACAATGGTGCGAAGCTCGCGGCGGCGCAGATAAATGAGGCCGGTGGACCCATGGGGAGGCAGATAAAGCTGATAAACCGCGACTCTCGCACAGACCCTACGGCTGCTGTCGACGCCGCCCGAAAGCTCGTTAATATCGACAAGGTTCCCGCTTTTATAGGGGCTCTATCGAGCAGCGTAACGATGGCTGTAGCGAGCGTTTCCGTTGCGAGCCGGGTCGTTCAGATATCGCCCGCTTCCACCTCACCCCAGCTCACGGCTCTAGAGGATGATGATTTTCTCTTCCGCACCTGCCCCTCAGACACTCTCCAGGGAAAGGTGACGGGGAGACTCGCCTGGCAGCAGGGCTTCCGCAGGGTCTCAACCATATATGTCAATAACGACTATGGCGAGGGGCTATCCATCAATTTCAAAAAATCCTTCGAGGCCCAAGGCGGAAGGGTGCTTGAGGCGGTGCCCTACGAGAAGGGAAAGGCATCTTACCGTGGGGAGTTGGAAAGGGCCAGTAGGGAGAAGCCCGATGCCCTGGCCGTCTTCGGATACCCCGAGAACGGGACGACGATTATCAGGCAGTCCATCGAGCTTGGCCTCACACGCAAATTCCTCCTAGCAGACGGGATGAAGGCTCCAGAGATCATAGAGAACGTGGGTGCAAGGTATCTGGAAGGCACCTATGGAACCGCGCCGGGCTCAAAAAAAACCAACGCCTCAGAGCTTTTCCTCTCAGCCTATAGGGCCAACTTCGGCGAGCCCCCTCCAAAGCCTTTTATATCCAACTGCTACGATGCCATGGCTGTGATTGCCTTGGCCATGCATAGAGCCAAGAAAGCGACTGGCCCCGCCATCCGGGATAGCCTCCGGGCCGTGGCCAATCCCCCTGGCGTGGAGATATTTCCGGGGGAGTTCAAGAAAGCCTTTTCCCTTCTGGATGAGGGAAAGGAGATAAACTATCAGGGCGCGGCCGGGGACATAGACTTCGATGACAGGGGAGATGTCGTGACTCCCATCGAGGTCTGGAAAATAGAGGGGGGCAAGATAGTTTCGGTCAGGGCGGAGGAGGTCTAATCTCCAGGCTTCCCATTTGCATTAAGATTCTGTCAGCCAAATCCGGCCCACAGGGCTAAGAAAGACGGGGGAATTTACCTAAATCCCACTCCTGAAATGTCAGGCTGTGCCTCCCACAGCGCGGATTTTTTATTCCCGCCAGCCGAAATAGACTATAATAAGAGAACACCATCACATCTCACCCGACCACACCTTTGTCGCTTTCCTCGGGAGGGAGACGCCATGGACCCAAATCCTAAGAGCATCGCATTCTCCCTTCTCGCCGCCGCTCTCCTTGTCCTCTTTTCCTGCGCAGCCCCGGGGTTCCTTCAGGAAGCGGAACGCCTCGATGCCAAAGTGGTGCGCCTCTACGAGGCCGGCAGGTATGCGGAGGCGGTCCCCCTAGCGGAGCGCTCCCTGGCCTTATACGAAAAAACCCTCGGGCCCGAGCACCCGCACCTGGCCGCGGGCCTCAAGAACCTGGCCTCGGTCTACCAGGCCCAGGGTCGCTACGCCGCGGCCGAGCCGCTCTACCGGCGCGCTCTGGCCATTGATGAGAAATTTCTCGGCCCCGAGCATCCCGCCGTGGCCACTGGCCTCAACAACCTGGCCCTGCTCTACGACGCTCAGGGTCGCTATGCCGCGGCCGAGCCACTCTACAAGCGAGCGCTCGCAATTCGGGAGAAAGTCCTGGGACCCGAGCATCCCCAAGTGGTTGCGATTCTCAACAACCTGGCCGCGCTCTACAACGCCCAGGGTCGCTATGGCGAGGCCGAGCCGCTCTACCAGCGCTCCCTGACCATTTACGAGAAAAATCTCGGCCCCATGCATCCCTATGTGGCCACGGGCCTTAACAAACTGGCCGCGCTCTACCAAGCTCAGGGTCGCTACGCCGAGGCCGAGCCGCTTTACCGGCGCGCTCTGGCCATTGATGAGAAATTCCTCGGGCCAGAGCATCCCGCCGTGGCCACGAGTCTCAACAACCTGGCCGCGCTCTACCAAGCTCAGGGTCGATATGCCAAGGCTGAGCCGCTCCACATGCGAGCGCTCGCCATTTGGCAAAAAGCCCTCGGCCCCGATGGTCCCTATGTGGCCACGAGCCTCAACAACCTGGCCTCGGTCTACCAAGCTCAGGGCCGCTACGTCGAGGCCGAGCGACTCTTCCTGCACGTTCTGGCAATTGATGAGAAATTCCTCGGGCCCGAGGACCCGGAGATGGCCCAGAGCCTCAACAACCTTGGTGAGGTCTACCTAGCCGAGGGCCTCTATGCCAGGGCCGAGCCCCTTTACCGCAGGGCACTGGCCATCCTCGAGAAAAAGGCTCCTGATCACCCGAACATGGTTAAGACCCTGAACAACTTGGCGGAGCTCTGCGAGAAGCTCGGGAAGCGGGAGGAGGCCGCCGCGTTCTCGGCCCGGGCGAAGGATCTGCAGGAGAGGCTGGAAGGACGGAAGTAAAGAGGGGCGGAAGCCCGAAGGGGCCCTCATGCCCAGCAGATATGCGGCTGGGGGTTACCTCTCTGCCGGATTTGCAGATACTGCCCGGGAGTCTTCCTCTGCGGAAGCTTCCGGGCTTTTCTTATCCATGGCCAGTCGCCTTCCGTTCGGGCAGAAGGCCCTGGGGCCGCTTCAACAGTATCGCCTGCAGCAGGAGTCCTATGATGATTACCCGCAGGTAGCCCGCCCTCGTCTCAAGGGCCTCGGGCAGGAGGTCTGTGAGGAACTCCGTCCCTGTCCAGATAGCCCATACCACGAAGGAACCGAGAATGGCCCCGCGGTTGTTGCCGCTTCCGCCGACTATCAGCATAACCCAAATGAGGAAGGTCGCCCGCATGGGCTCAAAGGACTCGGGACTTATGAACCGGATGTAGTGGGCGTATAGGGCACCGCCCAGGCCCATGATGGCGGAGCCAAGCACCAGGGCCTGCATCTTGAAGTGAAAAATGTCCTTTCCGGCCGCGGCCGCCACCATCTCATCCTCCCGTATGGCCCTGAGAGTCCTCCCCCAGGGGTTCTTTATCAGGCGCTCGACCGCGAGGTAGGTGAGGCTTATCACGAGCGCCACGAGCGCCAGATAGAAGAGGTCGTAGTAAGCGGCGAGTTGCCAATATAAGGGCTGCGGTATTGCCCTTATGCCCCGGGTGCCATAAGTGAGCCAAGCCTCGCTCTTGAAGATTAGCCTTATGGTCTCGGCAATGCCGATTGTGGCTATCGCCAGGTAGTCCTCCCTCAGCTTAAGCGTCGGCCTTCCCACAAGATAGGCTATGGCTCCGGCCGCGAGGGCCGCTCCCGCGAGTCCCATGGGGAAGGGGAGGCTGAAGCCACCGAGGTGCTCGGGTGTCGGAGGTTTGGTAAGAATTGCGGAGGTATAGGCCCCTATGGCAAAGAAACCCGCAACCCCGATGTTGAAAAGGCCGGTGAACCCCCACTGCAGGTTAAGGCCCAAAGAGAGAACCGCGTAGACCCCCGCCAGGATGGCGAAAAAGACGAGGTAGGAGAGGATGCCCGAGAGCTCCATCAGCTCCTCACTCCCGATATCCCCGTGGGCCTGAAAAGCAGGATCAAGATGAGGACGATGAAGGCCACGGCCGGCTTGTAGGCTGTCGAGATGAAGGCGGTTGAAAGCTCCTGGGCCAGGCCTATTATCATTCCCCCCGCCATAGCTCCCCAGGGGCTTCCGATGCCGCCCAGAATGGTTGCGGCGAACATGGGAAGCAGAAGGTCCCAGCCCATGACGGGCTGAAGGCGGACGCTCATGCCCAGGAGCATCCCCCCTGCGGCGGCGAGGGCCGCTCCCAGGGCCCAGGTCCAGAAGATAACGCGGTCGATGTCGATGCCTGAGACTCTGGCCAGGTCCAGGTTATCGGCGGTGGCCCGCATGGATTTGCCGAGCTTCGTGCGGGTGAGAAAAAGATGGACCAGGGCCACAAGCCCCGCGGCCGTTAAGATGATGGCAAGCTGCTGATTGCTGATTTTGACTCCCAAAAAAGGCAGCAGGTGTGGGGTCTCGATCTCCCGGCCGTAGTACTGGGCCTGGGGCCCCCAGAGGGCTCGGACTAGGTTGCGCAGGACGAGAGCGAGAGCCAGGGAGGAGATGGCCAGAATCACGGCCCCGGCCCGCCTGCGGCGAAGCGGCCTGAACCAGACCCTATCGAGACCCACTCCCACCGCAGCTCCGGCCAGCATGGCAAGCGCAAAGGCAAGGGGGAAGGGGAGCCCCATTCCCACCATGAAGAAGAGGCCCAGGTAAGCCCCCACCATCATGAGGTCCCCGTGGGAGAAGTTGGCGAACCTCAAGATTGCATAGACGAGAGAAAGGCCGATGGCCCCGAGGACCAGGATGCTCCCCAGGATGAAGCCGTAAATGCAGAGCTGGAGCATGGCTCAACCGCCGAGAAAGAGTTCCGCGACCTCCCGGTTGTTCAAAAGCTCCTGGCCTGTGCCTTCGAACCGGTTCACGCCCATAGAAAGGACATAAGCCCGGTGGGCTCTCTCAAGGGCCTGCCCGGCCCGCTGCTCCACCATGAGGACAGCCGTGCCGGCCCGATTTATGGCCACTACCTTATCGAAGATAGCCTTGGCCAAGATGGGGGAGAGGCTCGCTGTGGGCTCATCAAGCATGAGAAGCTTGGGCTCGAGCATGAGGGCTCTTCCGATGGCGACCATTTGGCACTGCCCCCCGCTCAGGGTGCGCACGCGGGCCCGGCGCCTCATCATGAGCTCAGGCAGAAGGCCGTAGACCGCGCACTTCCGGGCTGAGACGTCCCCCTTCCTTATGTATGCGCCCATGTCCAGGTTCTCCTCAACCGTGAGGGAGGGGAAGACGTTCTCCGACTGGGGTACGTATGAGAGGCCCCGGGCGACGATCTCATGGGGCTTGAGGCCGGCCAGATTCTCGCCCGAGAAAGCCATCCGCCCTGAGCTGGGAGTGAGGAGCCCTGAAAGAGCTTTCATGAGGGTGGATTTGCCGGCCCCGTTGGGGCCGATGATTACCACTATCTCCCCCCTCTCCACCGAGAGGCTAACGCCCCTCAAGATATCCAGCTCCCCGTAACCCGCCCAGAGGTTCTCCACCTCCAGAAGGGTCATCTCTAGCCTCCGAGGTAGGCTTCCAGCACCCTGCGGTCCTGCCTTATCTCCTCAGGGGTGCCCTCGGTGAGTCTCCTTCCGTCGCTCATGACTATAATTGGGTTGCAGATGCCCATTACGAGGTTCATATCGTGCTCGATGAGGAAAAATGTCTTTCCTTCGTCGCGGAGCCTCTCGATCTGGGCTACAAGCTCCTTCATGAGGGTGGGGTTTACCCCTGCGCCCGGCTCATCCAGCAGGATAAGCTTTGCATCAGTCATCAGGGAGCGGGCGAGCTCTAGGAGCTTCTTCTGCCCCGTCGAGAGATTTCCCGCATACTCATCCCTTAAGTGGTAAAGCTTAATGAAATCCAAAACAGCCAGTGCCCTCTCGCTGTTCCTCTGTTCCTGCTGGCGAACCATCCCAGGCCGGAGCCATGCCCCCAGCAGGCTCTCTCCCACCTGCCCTTCAGGCACCAGCATGAGGTTCTCCATCACGGTCATTCGCCTGAGCGCGCGGGAGACCTGAAATGTGCGGACAAGCTTCCGTGAGAAGACCTCATGGGGAGGCAGTCCATCGATGCGCTCACCCTCAAACCGGATGGTGCCCTCATCCGGCCGTAAGACCCCGGCGATGAGGTTAAAGAGGGTTGTCTTGCCGGCTCCGTTGGGTCCGATGAGCCCTGTGATGGTTCCCCTCTTCACATTCAGCCCGCAGTTATCCAAAGCCCTTATGCCGCCAAAGGATTTGGAGATTCCCTTCACCTCCAGCATGGATGCCACCTACACAAGGGAGATGAGGAGAGCAAGCCCCCCGAGGGCCCAACAGTAGTAAGCAAACGGGAAGAGTTTCCCCCGCCTGAGGAGCCGCAAGAGAAGCTTCAAGGAAATAAAACCCACCACCGCCGCCACGAGGGCTCCCAGGGCAACGGCTCCCGCCCCCTGGGGAGGAAGGACCGCGAGCTCCCTCCCCTTGAGAATAAGGGCCCCCAGGATAGCAGGCACCGCAAGAAGGAAGGAAAAGCTCCCGGCAAGCGGCCTCGAGAGCCCCAAGAAGAGGGCCCCCGAGATGGTGGCTCCCGAGCGGGAGATGCCCGGAAGGATGGCAAATCCCTGAAGAACCCCTATGGTCAGGGCATCCCGGATGCGCATCGATTCCACGGCGCGGCCTCCGGGAGGAAGTAATCGGGTGAGGAAGAGAAGACCGCCCGTGATAAGCAGCATCCCCCCTGTCCAGGGGGCCGAGCCAAAGGCCCTCTCAAAAGAGCCCGAGAAAAGCACCCCCATCAGGGCCGTTGGGATTGTGCCGACCAGGATGAGCCAGGCGAGGCGGGGGTTCGCCGGGTCGCCTTGGGGCCGCCTGAGAAGAGCACGCGCCACCCCGGTGAGGATCCCCCAAAGCTCCCTGAAGAAGACGGCCACGATTGCGGCCAGAGTGCCCACGTGGAGCATGATGTCGAGCAAGAGCTCAGGCTCATTGAGGCCAAGGAGGTTCTGGAGCAGGACAAGATGTCCCGAGCTGCTCACAGGCAGAAATTCCGTCACGCCCTGGACGGCCCCCAGGATGAGGGCGTGGCTGAAGGTGACCATATGAGCCAAATTGTCTCCCCGAGAAAGGCTCAGGTGAAGCGGCCAAGGCCTGAGCGCCTGAGCCCCTCTACTATTCCGCCCACATCCTGAGCCCTTTCCTCAGGGCAGACGAGAAGGCAATCCTCCGTCTCGACAATAACAAGACCCCTCAGGCCCAATGTGGCCACCAATGGTTTTTGGGAAAGTATGAGGCAATTGCGACTGTCGAGGCTAAAAAGTTGTCCCCTTCTCGCGGGCAGGAAGAGGTTCCCCTCCCGGTCTTTTGGCAAGAGCTCCCTCAGGCCGGCCCAGCTTCCGAGGTCATGCCAGCCCAGGTCCGCCGGGATCACCAAAACCTTCCGGGCCCCCTCCATGAGACCATAGTCAATGGAGATGGAGGGGAGCTTAGGGTAAACTTCCTTAATTACCTTTTTGGCATCCGGCCCTCCCATGGCCCGGCCTATCCTTCTCAGGCCCCGGGCCAGAGCCGGCAGCTGCCTCTCTATTTCCTCCATCACCCGCGCAGCGGGCCAGATGAAGATGCCGCTATTCCAGAGGTAGTTCCCGGAGCGGAGGTAGCGACGCGCGAGGGGTAGAGGGGGCTTCTCCTTGAAGGCTTGGGCCTCATGGATGGCCTCCCCCTGGACTTCCCTCAGAAGCCTCCCCTTTCTTATGTAGCCGAAGCCCGTCTCAGGCCCCCTGGGCCTGATGCCCAGGGTTACTATGGCCCCGCTGGTTAAGGCTTCCTCGGTCCCCAGGCGAAGCAGCTTCCGGAAAAAGGCCTCTTCCCCGATAAAGTGGTCTGAGGGCAAAGCTATGAGAGCGGCATCGGGTTCCCGCCTCATGACCTCAAGAGCCGCCAGGCCAAGACATGGGGCTGTGTTCTTCCCCTTGGGCTCGATAAGAAGGTTCTTTCGCGGAAGTTCTGGAAGTGCCCTTCGCACCTCCCGGGCCTGGGAAGCGAGCGCAACAAGCAGAATCCCCTCGGGCGCCAGAAGGCGCCTCACTCGCCTGTAGGTTTGCTCCAGAAGGGAGGCCCGACCCGTGAGTGCAAGGAGTTGCTTGGGCTTTCGCCTCCGGCTCAGCGGCCAGAACCGGGTGCCCTGGCCTCCGGCCATGATGACGGCAAATGGCCTCTTCCCTTTCATGCCGGCTGACCTCCGCCCCTGCGAGAGGTTCTGAGAAAGAGCCTCATGGCGATGAAGCCCAGGATGAGAAGGCCAACAAAGAGGATGCTTAAAAGATTGAAATAGTGGTCGATGAAAATCTTTATGGGCTCGCCGAACTGATAGATGAGGGCCGCCACGAGAAAAAAGCGGGCCGAGCGGCTTATGGCCGAAGCGAGGAGGAAGACCTTGAAATCGATCCTACAGGCTCCGGCTGCGATGGTGAAGAGTTTATAGGGTATTGGTGTGAACCCCGCCACGCCCACGGCCCAGGCATCGTATCGAAGGTAGTAGCTCTTCACCCATTCGAACTTGTCCATGGCTCCGTAGAAGGAAAGAATCCGGTTGCCGACCAGCCCCATGAGGAAAAGACCTATGAGGTAGCCCAGCATGCCCCCTAAGACGGAGCTCCCGCTGCAGATGAGAGCATACCAGAAAGCCTTGGCCGGAACGGAAAGAGCGAGCGCGATGAGGAGGGCGTCGGGAGGAATGGGAAAGAAGGATGACTCCGTAAAGGCCAAGGCCGTCAGTGCCCAACTGCCGTACGGGGTCTCGGCCCAATGCAGGACCCAGTCGTAAAGGGCTCTAAGCATCGGGCACCCTGACGGCCGGGAACTCCCTGAGCTTCGTCCAAACCTCCTTCTGGATTCGGGATAGGGCGGCCTCCGAGTCAGCCTCAAACCTCAAGACCAAAGCGGGCTGTGTATTGGAGGCCCTGACGAGGCTCCACCCATCGCCAAAATCCACCCTTGCACCATCCACCTCAACCGTGGGGTAAAGCACCCGGAAATGGGCCTGGATGGCCCTGACAATTTCAAACTTTTCCTCGTCAGGACACTCCACCCGGAATTCAGGGGTCGTCACCGTCGGGGGAAGGTCCTCCAGCAGGGCCGAGAGCGGACCCTCCCTGGAGGCAAGAAGTTGCAGGAGGCGCAGTGAGGCGTAGATGGCGTCATCGTAGCCGAAATAATCATCGGCAAAGAACATGTGACCCGAGAGCTCACCCCCGAGAGGGGCTCCCTCCTGGCGGAGCTTCCGCCGGATAAGGGAATGGCCTGTCTTCCACATGAGGGGCTTTCCCCCGAGGCGCTCGATTTCCGAGACGAGGTTCCTGGAGCACTTGACATCAAAAATTATGGTGGAGCCGGGCCTTTTCTCCAAAACCTCCCGCGCGTAGAGGATGAGGAGCTCATCACACCAGATGATCTTTCCCTTTTCATCCACAACCCCGATTCGGTCGGCATCTCCGTCATAAGCCACACCGACCTCCGCCCCCCACCTCTTGACTTCCTCGATGAGAAAGATCAGGTTCTCGGGCACGAGGGGGTCGGGATGGTGATGGGGGTAGGTGGCATCGGGCTCGCAAAAGAGCTCCCGCACCTCCGCCCCTATCTCCCGCATGAGAAAGGGTGCCACAAGCCCTCCAACGCCGTTTCCAGCATCCACCACCACCCTGACCGGCCGACGGAGCTTCAATTTGCCGAGAAGGAGCTCCAGGTATAGCCCCCGCACGTCCCGCTCTTCCATGGTGCCCGGGACGCGCGGCTTCGGGTAGTCACCCCTTTCGATGAGTGCCCTCACCTCCTGGATCTGGGGACCATAGATTGGGTCCTTCCCTTTGCAGACTTTGAAGCCATTGTACTCCGGGGGGTTGTGGCTTCCCGTTATCATCACCCCACCGTCGGTGTCAAACTCATAGATGGAGAAATAGAGAAGGGGGGTCGGGACGAGACCTATGCCGATGACACGGCAGCCCGAGGCTACGAGGCCTTCAGCGAGCTTTTCCCGGAAGGGCTCTGAGCTCGTGCGATTGTCATGGCCGAGGGCCACGCGGGCACCACTCTCTCCGCCGAGATAGGCTCCCAAGGCCCGGCCCAAGTCGAAGACGACTTGCAGGGTCAGGTCCCTCTCCACGATCCCCCGAATATCGTATTCCCTGAAAATCTGCGGGTTGACCATCCCTTGATATCACTCCTGGCTTTCTCAGTCCAATTTCTTAAGCTAGCACAAAAAAATATCCTCCCTCAAGGAATCTCTCGGCTCATTTGCCTTGCCGGAGTCAAGGAGTTTATAATAATATATTCTGGGAGGTAAGATGAAGAATTCTTTCAAATCCATAGGCCTTGAGGGCTCTTATGAGAAAGCCAGAGTTTGGTCATGGCGCCTCTGGATCAAGTTCTCGCACCTGGTAGTGCTCTTCTTCCTCCGTGTTCTCAATCGGACGAGGGCTCTGGGACTGGAGCACATCCCTCCGGGTGGAGGGGTCCTCTTTGTGAGTAACCACATCTCCGCTGTGGATGTACTTGCAATCCCGGCTTTCATAATGGCGAGGCAACCGGGAGAGGTAGTCAGAACTGTGGCGAAGGAGGAACTTTTCAAGATTCCCCTCCTGGGTCGGGTCCTGAAATCCTGGCTCGCGGTGCCCGTAGGCAGGACTGGACGGGATATTGGTAGCATGCGCCGTGTGGCTGACCTCATTGCGGGGGAGAAGGTGGTTCTCTATCCCGAGGGCACCCGGAGTCCCGACGGCCGCCTGGGCCCGGGAAGGAGAGCCGTAGGCTGGATCATCTGGAAGGCAAGACCCCTGGTAATACCAACAGCCGTGGTTGGCACTAACCACATCTTGCCCAAAGGAGCGCTCCTGCCCCGTCTTTTCCAGAGGGCCGAGGTGCGCTTCGGAGAGCCGCTCGAGCTTGAGGCCTACTACTCCATGGAGGGCGGCCGTGAGACAAGCCATCTCATAACCCAGCGAGTCATGGAGGCCATAGCGGGTCTTATCGGTGAGCGCGCAGGCCCCCCCTGCAGGGAGGAGGCCGCAAAGGTATGAAAAAGCCGGTGGCCCTCCGAGAAGTAATATCTGCACTTGAGCGTTCGCAGGGTTGGGGAGCGGGGCTCAGGCACCAGCGCCCCCTGCGGTTCTGGGATGAGGCGGTCGGAGAGGAAGTGGCCCGGGTGGCGCGGCCCGAGGGGATGCGTGGCAAGGCCTTGTGGGTTAGTGTCGTCAGCTCAATTTGGCTTCATGAGCTCATGCTCAGGGAGGAGAAGATAAGAGAGCGCCTGAATACGCTCCTGGGAGAAGAGGCAGTAGGGAGGATCTTCTTCAGAGTGGACCCGGCGGTGGATAGCCCGAGAGGGAGGCCAGAGTGAATTCAATGGGAGAGGAGCATGCCTCAGGTGAGCCTGAGGCCATGGGAAACGTCGAGCCCCGAGCGGAGGTAAAAGAAGCATACTGCCGGTCGCACCGCGGGGAGAGGGAATGATGAGGAGGTTCAGGGTTTATCTTGCGCTTGAGGTAGCTCTGGCCATAATGCTGGCGGGCGGGTGCGCGGAGTTTCTCCAAGGGCTGCAGGGGCGTCAAAGCCTTAGCCTCAAGCTGGAGGTTGAGGATGTCGCAGGGACCGCGCCTACCGGAAATTCTGCCTCCTATTACCACTTCATGCGCGCCTACCTGGCCGACATGAACAATGACAGTCAAGAGGCCAAGAGGCATTACCTGGCGGCTATCCACGAGGACCCGCGTTCACCCCTCCTCCGCACGGAGCTGGCCTCGCTCTACGTGCGCCTTAAGGATTTCAAGGAGGCCATTCGCCAAAGCGAGGAAGCTCTTTCCCTGGAGCCCGACTATGTGAGTGCGCGGCTGCTCTTGGGAAATATCTTCTCAAGTCAGGACAAGCGCGATGAGGCGATCAGGGAGTACCGGGAGGTGCTGCGGGTTGAGCCGGGAAACCGGAGAGCACTTCTTTATCTGGGGACCCTTTACGCTGAGGCTCGCCGCTATGATGACTCGGTCGAGACCTTAAATCTCCTCCTCAAAAAAGACCCCGACGATTCTCTAGCCCGTTACTATTTGGCTCAAGTTTACATTCAGACAAAGCTCTATGAGCGGGCCAGAAGGGAACTGGAGAGACTCGTGGATTTAGATCCCGCCTCCGAGAGGGCCGTCCTGAGCCTGGCTCGTGTCTATGAGGTTCTGGGGCGCCAGGACAAGGCCATTCGGCTCTTCGAGAGGGCCTTGGAGATAAACCCCCAGAACCAGAATTTCCGAAAACACCTGGGCGAGCTTTATTTGCGAAGGGAAGACCTGGGGAAGGCTCTCACAGAATTTGAGACTGTTCTCCAGCAAGAACCCGGAAACCTTGACCTCCACCGCAATATAGGAATCATTTATTATGAGCAACGAAACTGGGCTAGGGCTCTCGAGCGCTTCCGTTTGGTCCTTGCCCGTGACCCCCAGGATATGGGGGTAAGGCGCCTTGTTGCCAGCACCTACGAGGAGATGGGCCGGTTGGAGGAGGCTTTGACAGAGCTGAAGATACTGCTCCGCATGGACCCGAAGAACTTTGAGGCTTATCTCCATATGAGCCGCCTACTTTACAAAAAGGGCGAATACCCGGAGGTCTTCCGGGTGCTACGCCAAGCCCAGGAGGTAGCCCCCAAGGACTCCCGAGGCTACTTCCTCATGGGCTTTTTTCTGGCGAGCCAGAAAAAGCAGGAAGAGGCCATCGGCTGGTATAATAAAGCTCTTGAGCTTGAGCCCGATAATCCCCGCTATCATTTCGAGTTAGGAGTAGCCTACTATGACCTCAAACGCTGGGACGATGTAGCCCGAGAGATGCGTATCAGCCTGAAACTCGACCCCAATCAGGCCAATGCTCATAACCTCTTGGGATACATGTGGGCAGACCTTGGCATTAACTTGGATGAGGCGATTGCGGCCGTGAATAATGCTCTGGCCCTGGACCCAAATAATGGTGCCTATATTGATAGCCTCGGGTGGGCTTACTTCAAGAAGGGTTGGCTGAAGCAAGCTTTGGAAAAGCTGCAGCAGGCGGCGGCTCTCATGCCCAAGGACCCCGTTATCCAGGACCATCTGGGGGATGCCTACTTCGCCCTCAACGAGGTGGAGAAAGCTATTGAGGCCTGGAAGAAATCCCTAGCCGTAGACTCTTCCAACCTCCAAATAAAGGAAAAATTGGAGCGGGTTCTCCGCAAAAAGAAACTCCCTCAGATCCCTGAGAAACTCTGAGAACAGGCATGATCCTGAGAGTTCTCCTGTTCACCTTCTCGGTCATCCTCGTCGGGTGCGGTGAGGGGCTGAGAACCGCGGTGGTTCCCGAGGCACCTCCTGCATCGGTGCTGCTCTCGGATTTCGAAGCCCGGAGGCGTAACCTGCTGGACCTCACGGCCGTGGTGGAGGTGAACCTGAAATCATACGTGGAGAATTATAACGGCGAAGCCCTCCTGCTCCTCAAGCGGGAGGCCTCGCTCCGGGTTGAACCCCTGGACTTTTTTGGAAGGCCGCTGCTCTACCTGGCGGCTAACCCCAGGAGGCTTGCGGCCTACGTTCCGCGGCAGAGAAAATACTACTGGGGGAGGCCCAGTCCGGAGCATCTTAAACTCTGGCTCGGTGTGCCCCTTGAGCTCAGCCACCTCGTGGCCATTCTATGGGCTGACCTTCCCCTCGTGGAAAAAGGGGCAAATATTAAGGTCCATCGGGATGAAAGGGATAGGGTTTTTGAGCTAAAGGCCTACTCCGCGGGCTCCCTTTCCTTCGAGTCCCTGCGCCTTGAGATGGAGAGCCTGAATCCTGTGAGGGCTCTTCTGGAGACAAGGGATGGAGAGGAACTTCTGGTGCAATACAGCGACTACTTTCGGGTGGGGGGAGTTTCCCTCCCCGGACAGATCGAAGTGAGCTTTCCGCGAGAGGGTAAACTGCTACGTCTATTTTACCGTGCCGCGAGCGTCAAGATTAACCGCGGACTTGAGGATGGCTTATTCGAGCTTCCCGTGCTGCCGGGTGTCAAAATAATTTCCCTGGATGTCGCGCATCTTCCCGGAGGGAGAGGGCATGGAGAATTTGGACATTCGCTCGCCATCGAAGATTAACCTCTTCCTCAGGGTTTTGCGACCTCGCCCCGACGGCTACCATGAGATTTTCTCTCTCATGCAGATGGTGGACCTCTGCGATAGCCTGAGACTGGAGCTGAAGCGAGGAGAAACTGAGGTTCTCTGCGACCACCCTGGGGCCCCCCAGGGGCGCGGGAATATTGCCTACGGGGCGGCCGAGCTCCTCAAGAAGAGGACGGGCGCGGGCCAGGGGGCTCGCATTTTCATCCGGAAGCTAATTCCCATGGCGGCGGGGTTGGGAGGCGGGAGTGGAAATGCCGCCGCGGTCCTCCTGGGCCTCAATTCACTCTGGGGTGCTGGCCTGACGAGAGCAGAGCTCGTGGAGGTGGCCTCTGAGCTGGGCAGCGATGTGCCCTTCTTTCTTTGCAGCCCCCGGGCGCTGGCCCGGGGGAGGGGAGAGCTTGTGGAGTCTCTTCCCCCGGAGAGCCCTCGGCCGGTTTTGCTCGTTCGACCGCCAATGGAGGTTTCCTCCTCCTGGGCTTATGAATCTTTAAAAATGAGGTTGACAAGCGGGACACTTGATAATAGCATTAGCCAGTGCTCATTGGGTATGAAGAATTCCCTTTTTATCAATGACTTAGAAGGGGTCGTCAACGCGAAGTACCCCGTTATTGCTTACCTTAGAAAGCGTCTCACGGAGCTGGGCGCAGCTGGTGCTTGCATGTCGGGTAGCGGTCCGACGGTATTCGGGCTCTTCAGCGATAACCATTCTGCAGAGGAGGCCTATCGAAACATCAAGGAGGAGGGGAATTGGGTTTCGTATCTCTCCAAGACATTGTCGTCGCTCGAAGAGGTCTACGGAGCCTGCTTCCACCATCTGGGGGGTAACTAGCCGGGTAGCGCTCGGGGAAGGTGGTGAGGAAAATGGAGGTAACGGAGGTAAGAGTCTATCCCGTAGACGAGGAAAAGCTTAAGGCCTACGCCACTATAACCTTTGACGACTGTTTCATAGTGCGGGATCTGAAGATCATTAACGGAAATAACGGCCTCTTTGTGGCCATGCCGAGCCGGCGGCGCAAAGATGGCCAGTTCAAGGATACAGCCCACCCTCTCAACAATGAGACGCGTAAGATGATCGAGGACAAGGTGCTGGGCGAGTATGAAATAGAGCTTAAGAAGCGACGCGATGGCCCTGAGAAAGACTTGCCATCTCTGGGCCTAAGACCTCTGAGCTGAAAGAGAAGAGCTGCGCCTTGAGCGAGAGAGGGTGGGGGCTCGCCAAGCGGGGAGGCTCGGGACTCGGGAGGGCTCTCCCAGAGGTTCGCGCTCTCCAGCCCCTCTCCCCTTGCGGACTGTGAAGCCGACGCGGAGGGGAAAAGTGTAAAAGCTCTGAGGCGGTAAGAGGGATAGGGAAGTTCCCTGGGGGGAGGGAAACCCTTCCCTCTTTATGTATGATCTTAAGAGGGCAAATGGCAGTCGCTCTCAGAAGGTTAGGCTCTCCTGTGGGGAGGAAGTCATGGCCAATGAGCTGAAACTCTTTGCCGGAAGGTCCAATCGCGGGCTGGCCCAAGGGATCTCCGAATACCTGGGGACTCCCCTGGGGGCAGTCGAAATCTTCGACTTCAGTGACGGAGAGATATGCGTTCAAATAGGGGAGAACATTCGTGGTGCCGATGTATTTGTGCTCCAGTCCATCTGTTGCCCCGGAAACTCCCATCTCGTGGAGTTGCTCATAATGCTGGATGCCTGCCGGCGCGCCTCAGCCCTCCGAATAACGGCCGTCATACCTTACTATGGCTATGCCCGTCAGGACCGCAAGGTTCAGCCACGGACTCCGATCACCGCAAAGCTGGTGGCTAATCTCTTGGCGGCTTCCGGTGCCGATCGCGTCTTGGCCATGGACCTGCATGCGGGCCAGATTCAGGGGTTTTTCGATATCCCGGTGGACCATCTCTTCGCCGCTCCCGTCTTTATCGATTACTTCTGTTCCCGGGCCGCAAACCTGACGGTCATCTCGCCGGACGCTGGGGGGGTGGAGCGGGCCAGGGCCTTTGCCAAGCGCCTCAACTCCCCCCTCGGGATCATAGACAAGCGTCGGGAGCATCCCAATGAGGCCGAAGTTATGAACGTCATCGGAGATGTGGAAGGAAGGGATGTTCTCATCGTGGATGACCTGGTGGACACGGCCAGGACTCTAACCAAAGGGGCCGAGGCCCTCATCTCAAAAGGAGCCCGCCGGGTCTTCGGCTCCTGCACCCACCCGGTTTTATCGGGACCTGCCTTGGAGCTTTTGGAAGAGAGCCAGATGGTGGAGCTGGTAGTGACCGATACGATACCCCTTGGGGATAAGGGCGAGAGATGCGCCAAGATCAAGGTCCTTTCGGTAGCGGAGCTTCTGGGGGAGGCAATAAGCAGAATACATGAGGAAGCTTCAGTGAGTTCCCTTTTCGTGTGAAAGAAAGGAATGAAACTCTTATGGACCAACCGGTGCTCAACGTAAAGAGGCGAGAGGCCCGAGGAAAGAGTGTGGCCAGGCGGCTTCGCCGCGAGGGTCTGATGCCGGGGATAGTTTACGGGCTCAGGGAGCCTTTGCCCTTGAGCTTCGACCCTAAGGCGCTGGAGGGGATTCTGGGCACGGAGGCCGGCGAGAACGTCATCTTCGACCTTAAGCTCGGGGACGAAGATGAGCCTCAGCGCAGCGTCATGGTCAAGGAGCTTCAGCGGGATATCCCCTCCGGGGTTCTTCTTCACGCTGACTTCCTGGAGGTCCGCATGGACCGAGAGGTCACCGTGCGGGTACCCGTGGTGCTACGCGGGGAGGCCCCTGGGGTGAAGGAGGGGGGTGTGCTCTCCCACCATGTCTGGGAGGTGGAGATAGAGTGCCTTCCTGGGCGTATACCCACCGAAGTTGCGGTGGATGTCAGTGACCTGAAGGTTGGTGATGCCATCCACGTCAAAGAGCTGGCTCTCGGCGATGACATCAGGGTGTTGACGAACCCCGATGAGGTCGTGGCAACGGTGAGCATGGTGGCCGCGGAGGTGCCCGTAGAAGCCGAGGTACCAGCCGAAGCCGAGGAGGCCCCGGAGGAAGAGGCCGCCCCTGAGGTGGAGAAAAAGGCCCCCGATTCCTCCGGGAGGCAATAGTCTCGCCGCGAGCGTGATGGCCCTGGGAAAGAGGGCTTACCTTGAGGCTCATCGTCGGGCTGGGAAACCCCGGGCCGCATTACAGTGGAACAAGGCATAACATGGGTTTTGTCGTCCTGGATGAGCTGGCGGCTAAGCTCAATATAGCCTTCACCGCTCGGGGTCAGCACTCCCTTAAGGCTAAGGGCATTATCTGTGGGAAGTATGTGGTTTTGGCGAAGCCCCTGACCTACATGAACCTGAGCGGCGGTGCGGTGCGGGAACTCCTCTCAGCGTTACGCTTGCGGGCGGAGGACCTCATGGTCATCCATGACGATGTTGACCTTCCTCTGGGCCGCGTTCAGCACAAGCGCTCAGGAGGCGATGCCGGCCACTTGGGGGTGCGCTCCATCATTGAGGAGCTGGGAACGGGGAATTTTGAGCGGCTACGGGTGGGAGTGGGGAGACCCCCTGATGGCGATATAACGGAGTATGTGCTCAGTCCCTTTGAAGAATCTGAAGGGGAAGAAGTTGCCCAGGCTGTGAGGCGGGCGGTGGAAGAGACCCTCGGGCTTCTGGGTGCGTTCAACTAGGAGAGGGTAAGGAATGCTGAGCTATGTCATATATGCGCCTGTGATGGGGGTCTTGGGCCTGGTTCTGGCGTTCCTCATTTTTCTTTTTGTAGCGCACCAGCCCGCAGGAAATGAGCTCATGCAGAGCCTCTCTGCCTCCATCCACGAAGGCGCGATGGTTTTCCTCAAGCGGGAATATTCGATTCTGGGTATTTTCATCGTGGTGGTCTTCATCCTGCTCAGCCTGGGCATCGGCGTCTACACGGCTCTCGCCTTTCTCGGCGGAGCCCTCTGTTCCATGTTTGCAGGCTATTTTGGGATGAATGCCGCCACTCGGGCCAATGTGCGTACCTCTCAGGCAGCCCAAAGCCATGGCCAGAGTCAGGCCCTTACGGTCGCCTTCTTCGGGGGAACGGTCATGGGGCTTTCGGTGGCGAGCCTGGGGCTCCTGGGAGTGGGGGTCTTCTTTCTCATCTTCGCCGACAGCTCCCCGGCAACGATCAGCGGCTTTGCCATGGGAGCGAGCTCCATCGCCCTCTTTGCACGCGTGGGAGGCGGCATATACACCAAGACGGCTGATGTGGGCTCAGACCTTGTGGGCAAGGTGGAGGCCGGCATTCCCGAGGATGACCCGCGAAACCCCGGCGTCATCGCCGATAACGTGGGTGACAACGTGGGGGACATCGCGGGCATGGGGGCAGATATCTTTGAATCCTACGTGGGCTCCATCATCGCCGCCATCGCCCTTGGCTCCACCATGGGGGCTTTGAGCAAGCCGGCCATGACGCTGCCGCTGCTGATGGTGATGGCAGGACTTGTGGCTTCCGTGGTGGGCATACTTTCCATACGCCTTTTTTCCCACCTGAACCCGGCTGCAGTGCTGAGGTTTGCGACGATCGTGAGCGCCGCCCTCTTCCTGGTGATGGGCTATTACATAGTCCGAAATGTCGGAATTCACCTGGGGGTTTATGGGGCGCTGCTTTCGGGTACCCTTGCGGGTGTGACCATAGGGCTTTTGACGGAGTACTACACGGCTGGAAAGCCTATTGTCAGGACGGCTGAAGCCTGCCAGACCGGATACGCAACCAACATCATCACGGGCCTGGCTATAGCCATGGAAAGCGTAGTAGCTCCGTTGCTGGTGCTCTGTGCGGCCACACTCATTGCTTCGAAGCTGGCGGGTCTTTATGGCATCGCCATCTCAGCCGTTGGGATGTTGGCCACTATCGGCATCACCATGTCTGTTGATGCCTATGGACCCATAGCCGATAACGCTGGTGGAATCTCCCAGATGGCGGGCCTGGGGGACGATACCCGGAAAATCACAGATAGCCTCGATGCCCTGGGCAACACCACGGCCGCCATCGGCAAAGGCTTTGCCATCGGCTCCGCCGCGCTCACGGCCCTTGCCCTCTTCTCGGCCTTCACTGCGGCGGCCAAAATTCCGGTCATTGACCTGACCGAGGCCCGGGTTGTTGTAGGCCTCTTCATCGGAGGCGTAATCCCCTTCTTCATTGCCGCCCTTACCATGACCTCTGTGGGCAAGGCCGCCTTCAAGATGGTGCAGGAGATTCGTCGCCAGTTCAGGGAGATACCGGGCCTCATGGAAGGAACCGCAGAGCCGGACCCGGCCCGCTGTGTGGATATCAGCACCACGGCGGCACTGAAGGAGATGATCCTGCCCGGCCTGACCGCGGTGCTTGCGCCCGTAGCCGTGGGCTTCGGCCTGGGGGTTCAGGCGCTGGGGGGGATGCTGGCCGGGGCCACGCTCACCGGGGTTCTCCTGGCCCTCATGATGGCCAACGGCGGAGGGAATTGGGATAATGCGAAGAAATACATCGAGGAGGGGCACTTGGGTGGAAAAGGCTCAGAGGCCCACAAGGCGGCCGTAGTGGGGGACACGGTGGGCGACCCCCTTAAGGACACCTCGGGCCCCTCGATGAATATCCTCATAAAGCTGATGTCGGTGGTGAGCCTTGTGCTGGCGCCCCTTTTCTTTGGTTAGGCCTTCGGATAAAAGCCCTTGAAGGGGCCCCGACGCTATGATAACCTTAATTTAGAATAAGCTCTAACAGCTCCTTGCTCCAAATTCTATTTTTGGGGCTATAAGCCGTGAGGAGACCCGAGATTGAACACTTACGAAAGCATCTTTATCCTCAATCCCGACCTGCCCGAAGATAAGGTTGAAGAGCATATCGGAGCGGTAGAGGGCCTCATCGAGGCCAGCGGCGGCACCGTGGCCCGAGTGGAGCGCTGGGGGAAGAAGCGCCTGGCCTATACGGTCAAAAGACAGCGTTACGGCATCTATGTGCTCATCCACTTCTCCGGCCCGCCCAACACTGTGCCCGAAATAGAGCGTTACTATAAGATTACTGAGTCCGTCATGAAGTATCTGACCGTCCGAACCGAAGAGCTGCCACCAGCCCCGCCCGAACCCGCTCTCCAGGAGGCGGAGGCTCCGGAGCAAACGGGGGCACTCGGGGAGGGAACGGAGGCCTCCAGAGGAGAAAAGCCCTTGGAGGAGGAGGCCCAGGGAAATGGCTAACTGCAATAGCGTCTATCTCAGGGGTAACCTCACCCGTGAGCCCGAGCTTCGCTACCTGCCCAGCGGAAGTCCTGTATCCAACTTTGGCTTAGCCGTGCCTCGGCGTTTCAGGCGGGGGGATGAGTGGCAGGAGGAGGTGTGCTTCGTTGACATCGTTGTCTTCGGCAAGCAGGCGGAGTACTGCAGCGAAAGCCTTCAAAAGGGCAGCAGCATCTTTGTTGAGGGTCGCCTGCAATGGAGAAGCTGGGAGACCGAGGACGGGACCAAGCGGTCCAAACACGAGGTGGTGGCCACTAACGTCCACTTTCTTGCCCGGCCCCGCGCTGCCGCCCCCGGTACTGGTGCCCCAGAGGAGCGGGGCGAGGATGACATCCCCTTCTGAGGGCACAGGAGAAAAGAATAGATGCGACGACCCAGGATGCAGCCAACCAGAAAGCGAAAGCGCTTCCAGCGCAAAAAGGTCTGCCGGTTCTGTGTGGACAAGGTCGACCTCATCGACTACAAGAATGTAAAGACCTTGCGGACGCTCATCACCGAGCGTGGAAAGATTATTCCCCGCCGCATCTCGGGCAACTGTGCCAAGCACCAGAGGCAGCTTACAGTGGCTGTGAAGCGTGCCCGGAACATAGCGCTAATGCCCTTCACCGTCGAGCACCAGTAGCGGCTTGGGGAGGATGTGCCATGAAGGTTATTCTCAGAGAGGACGTCCCAGACCTGGGCGGAGCGGGGGAGCTCGTGGAGGTGGCAGATGGCTACGGCCGAAACTACCTCATTCCCAAGGGCCTTGCCATGAGAGCCACGGCCACAGGTGTCAAGGCTCTGCGCCACCAAGAAAAACTCCAGGAAGACCGCCTGAAAAAGCTCAAGCGCGAGGCCGAGGCCCAGGCCGAGAGATTTGAGGGAATTTCCTTAACCATCCCCGTCAAGGCCGGAGAAGGGGACAGGCTTTACGGTTCGGTGACTACTCAGGACATAGAAGCAGCCCTCCGGAGGGAGGGTGTTACCATCGACCGGCGCAGGCTCTTGCTGGCGGAGCCCATAAAGAGCCTGGGCCTCTATAAGGTGCCCGTCAGGCTCCACCCGGAGGTCACGGCCGAAGTGCAGGTCTGGGTAGTGAAGGAAGGTGAGGAGAAGGTCTGATTCCGTCCTTTACCCGAGCCCCGGGGAGTAGTTACTGTGGCCTCCGCAGATATATCCTCCCGCAAGCTCCCGCCTCAGAATCTGGATGCGGAGCAGTGCGTCCTCGGCGCTATCCTCATCGATAATGCCGCCCTCCTGAAGGTGTTGGAGGTCCTCCGGGAGGGGCACTTCTACCGGGAGGCCCACCGCAAGATCTTCGCCGCCATGTGCTCGCTTTTCGAGCGAGGCGAGCCCATCGATATTCTCACTCTCACCGAGCAACTGCGCCGGGAGGGCTCGCTGGAGCGGGTGGGAGGCGAGCCCTATCTCGCGGCCCTGGTGGACTCGGTGCCCACCGCTGCAGCGGTCGCGAGTCACGCCCGCATGGTCAAAGAGAAGGCGGTGCTGAGAAGTCTCATCGATGCCGCAACCGAGATAGCCTCCCAGAGCTATGAAGCCACAGATGACGTGGACGACCTCCTGGACCGGGCCGAGCGGGTTATTTTCGAGATAAGTGAGGACAAGATACAGCCGGGCTTCGCCAGCATCGAAGAGGTTCTTAAGAGTACCTACAAGACCATCGAGGAGCTCTATGAGCGCAAGGATCAGGTAACGGGGGTCCCAACGGGCTTCACCGACTTCGACGAAATGACGGCCGGGCTGCACCCTTCGGAGCTGGTGGTGATTGCGGGCCGACCCAGCACCGGCAAGACCTCATTTGCCCTCAACATCTCGCGCAATGCGGCGGTGGAAAAGCGGCTCACGGTGGCCATTTTCAGCCTGGAGATGTCCAAAGAACAGCTCGCCACAAGGCTCCTCTGCTCGGATGCAAAGGTGGACTTCTGGAAACTTAGAACTGGACGTATTAGTCCGTCCGAAGACATGCCGAGGCTCGGTCGTGCGGCCGGGGTCTTATCCGACGCCCCCATATTCATAGATGATAGCCCCGCTCTCACGGCCTTGGACATCCGGGCAAAGGCCAGGCGCCTTCAGGCCGAGCACGGCCTGGGGCTCGTCATCGTGGATTACCTTCAGCTCATCCACAGCCGAGGGCGCAGGAACGAGAACCGCCAGCAGGAGGTCGCGGAGATAACCCGTTCGATGAAGGAGCTGGCCAAGGAGCTGAGGGCTCCGGTGGTGGTCCTCTCGCAGCTCAGCCGGGCGGTGGAGCAAAGGGAGGACAGGCGGCCCCGGCTGGCCGACCTACGGGAATCGGGCGCCATCGAGCAGGACGCCGATGTGGTGCTTTTCATCTACCGCGATCCCTCAAGGGACGAGAAACAGAACGTTACGGACTTCCTGCTCGGGAAGCAGCGCAACGGGCCAACGGGCTCCTTCAAGTTGTATTTTTCTAAGGATCATTTTCGCTTTGGCGACCTTTCGGAAAGATACCAGGAGTATGAGCCCTCTTGAGGACTGAAGACTCCTATCCCTCCTTCGCCCTGATAGACCTCGCGGCCTTTGAGGCTAACGTCGCGGCCATCCGAGGGACCCTGCGACCCGGGGTCAAGCTCTTGGCCGTCCTCAAGGCTGATGCTTACGGGCATGGGGCTCCGCTACTGGCGGAAGCCGCCCTGAAGGCGGGGGCGTTCATGCTGGGCGTTGCAACCCCGGCGGAAGGGATTGAGCTGAGGAGACATGGCATCGAGGCTCCAATTCTTGTTTTGGGTCCAACGAGGCCAGCTCTGGCCGAAGAGATACTGCGCCACGGCCTGGAGCATGTGGTTTTCGACCGGGAGCTGGCAGAGTCACTATCCGGCGCGGCCTTTGCCTGCGGAAGGAAGGCGAGAATCCATCTCAAGGTCGATACCGGCATGGGCCGGTTAGGCCTCTGGCCGGAAGAAGTCTCTGAATTCTTGAGGTGGGCGGAGGGTCTCAAGGGGTTAGAGCTCGTTGGCCTCATGACTCATCTGGCCTGTGCCGACAGGACCGATGACCCGCAAAACCAGGCTCAGCTGAGGCGGTTCGCCTCCTTGGTAGATGGCCTGGGAGGGGTGAGAGAGCGCCTTATCATCCACTGTGCCAACTCCGCCGCCACCATAAACCACCCAGAAGCCCACTGGGATATGGTCAGGGTGGGCATCGCCCTCTATGGAAGTCCTCCCGCCCGAGAGCTCGAAGGGCGCCTTCCCTTGAAGCCTGTCATGAGCTGGCGGAGCCGAATAGTCCAGCTCAAGAGCCACAGGGAGGGGAGCGCCATAGGCTACGGGGGAACCTACCGCACGCGGGGGGGGTGCAGGATAGCGACCTTGGCGGTGGGCTATGGTGATGGTTACAGCCGCCGTCTCTCAAACCGGGGGGAGGTTCTGATTCATGGGAAGCGGGCGCCCGTGGTTGGGCGGGTGAGTATGGACCTGATAACGGTTGATGTGAGCCACATTCCCGAGGCCGGCCCGGGCGATGAGGTGGTTCTCCTGGGCTCCCAAGGGGAGGGGACCCTCGGGGCCGGGGAGCTCTCGGAACTGCTAGATACCATTCCCTATGAGCTTTACTGTAGCGTGGGAAAGCGGGTTCCCCGAATTTTTCACAGGGACGGAAGGCCCATTTAGCGCATGGGTACAATTCTCAACTGGCTCGGCCTTCAGATGACGGCCCTCCTCAAGGAGATGGGGCAAATCTTGCTCCTTCTCGTCGAAGCGGCCCGCTGGGCTATCGTGCCTCCCTTCCGGTTGAGGGAGCTTTTCCGGCAGATGGAATTTGTGGGGGTCAAGAGCGCCTTCGTTGTGATTCTCACCGGGGCCTTCACCGGGATGGTGTTGGCCTTCCAGAGCTATCACGGGTTCAGGAAGTTCAACGCCGAGGGCCTGGTGGGCATGGTGGTCGGGCTCTCGATGACGCGGGAGCTGGGCCCTGTGCTCACGGGCTTCATGGTCACGGCCCGAGCTGGTTCCGCCATGGCTGCGGAGCTGGGCACAATGCGGGTGACAGAGCAGATAGACGCCCTTCACAGCCTGGCCACGGACCCCGTTAAATACCTCATTGTCCCCCGGGTCATCGCCGGCATCATTATGCTTCCCCTGCTTACGATCGTGGCCGATGTGTTCGGCATTGCAGGGGGGTATTTCGTGGGGGTGAACCTCCTCGGCATCAACAGCTACGTTTACACTCGCAGGATGTGGGACTTCATGGAGGCGAGCGACATTTTCAATGGCCTCATAAAAGCCTGTTTCTTCGGCCTCATCGCTTCCCATATCGGCTGCTACAAGGGCTTTTACACCAAGGGGGGCGCTGAGGGTGTGGGCAGGGCCACAACCTCAGCCGTGGTTCTTGCCGCGGTGCTCATTCTGATTGCCGATTACTTTCTAACGGCCCTGATGTTTGACTAGCGATGTACGCCATTGAGGTCAGGGATGTCCACAAATCCTTCAATGGCATCCCTGTGCTTAAGGGGGTTGACCTCCAGATTCCCAGGGGCGAGATAACGGTCGTTGTGGGCGGGAGCGGTGTGGGAAAGAGTGTGCTTCTCAAGCACATGATCGGCCTCATTAAACCCGACAGGGGCTCCATCTTGGTGGATGGAGTTGACATAACTCACATGGGGAACCGGGAGTTAAATCGCCTGCGGCGGAAGTTCGGCATGCTCTTCCAGTCTGCGGCCCTTTTTGACTCCATGACAGTGGAGGAAAACGTGGCATTCCCCCTGAGGGAGCATACTGACCTCAAGCCTCGGGAAATCCGGCGCGTAGTGCGGGATAAGTTGAGACTCGTGGGTCTGGAAAGGGTGGAGCGGAAGATGCCCGCCGAACTCTCGGGCGGCATGCGAAAGAGGGTGGGCCTCGCGCGAGCCATCGCCCTGGAACCAGAAATAATCCTCTATGATGAGCCCACCACGGGCCTCGACCCCATCCTCTGCGATGCCATAGAGCGCCTCATCAAGAGGATGCAGCAGGAGCTCGACATCACCTCTGTGGTGATAAGCCACGACATCGGGGGCTCCTTCAGGATAGCTAACCACATGGCAATGCTCCACGGGGGCCAGATCATAGAGACGGGAACGCCGGAGGAGTTCAGAAATTCGGCCCACCCTGTCGTAAGGCAATTTTTATCAGGGAGTTCTGAGGGACCGATTAAGGTCCATTAAATATTTGTAAACCCTCGTGATATAATTACGTAAAAGTCGGCTGAGATCGTCTTTTAAAGGGGTTGAGCCTTGAAGTCATTGAGCCCTGAGGCAAAGGTAGGCCTTTTTGTCCTGGCTGGAATAATCCTGCTCACTTACCTGACCTTCCAGGTGGGTGGTATCCCATGGGTCAGGGCCAAGGGCTATACCATCTCGGCTCTCTTTGATTCCGTGGCGGGTCTCGAGCTCCAGGCTTCTGTGGAGGTGGCCGGCGTGGAGGTGGGCAAGGTAGAGAGGATTTACCTGGAGGGAGGCCGGGCGGTCGTGGTCATGAGAATTCGCTCCGAGGTTCAGATCCCAGCGGATTCCAGTGCACGTATCCGGGTCACGGGCCTCCTGGGAGAGAAATATGTGGAGATAATTCCGGGAGGAGAGCGCGCTTACCTCCAGGAAGGAGGGCGCATCCGGAAGGGGGAGAGCCCCGCTGATATAGATGTCCTCGTGTCGAAGGTTATGGCTGTGGCCGATGACATCAAGGCTGTCACGGCCTCGCTACGCCGGGTCTTCGGGACCGACGAAGGCGAGGAGGGGCTCAGGAACATACTCGATAATCTGGGAGAGCTCAGCCGTGCCCTGCGGGAGATAATCGCCGACAACCAGGATCGCATAGACCGCTTGGTCACCAACGCCGATAACATGCTCGCCAGCCTGCAGGATATCGTCAAGACCAACCGGCCCTCGTTTGAGAAAACCCTGCGGAATCTCGAGGGCTTCTCTGAAACCATAAACCGCGATGTGCCCGGCCTCTTAGAGAACTTAAACAAGCTCTCAGGCGACCTCACGGGGGTCGTCGGTGAGAACCGGGAGAACATAAAAGCCAGCATCGCCAATATCCGGCAGGTTGTGACGAAACTTGATAAGAGTCTCGATTCCCTCAGCGTGGTGGCGAAGAGGCTTGAGAAAGGGGAGGGCACCATCGGCAAGCTCTTGACCGATGAGACGGCCTACCAAGAGATCAAAGGCGCCGCCACTTCCATCCATAAGGTGACGGAGAGGCTTGAGAAGGGGGAGGGCACCATCGGAAAGCTCTTGACCGATGAGACGGCCTACGAGAGCCTGAACACAACCCTTGCGGGCGTGAGCCGCTACCTCAGCCAGGCCGACCGCTTCAGGACTTTCGTGGGTTTCAGGGCCGAGTATCAGACGGACGAGGCTGAGACCAAGGGCTACTTCAGCCTCAAGATCCAGCCTCGGGAGGATAAATTCTACCTGTTTGAAATCGTGGATAACCCACGTGGCGACCGCCGCACGATTGATCGGGAATTCGTAACCGTCAACCCCGACGGCACGGTTTCGCGCTCAACCGTTAGGGAGGTCAAGAGGGAGGATAAGGTCACCTTCACCCTCCTCTATGGTCGGCGCTTCGGGAACACCACCCTCAAGGCCGGACTCATGGAGAACACCTTCGGTCTTGGGCTGGAGCAGGCCATCTGGAACGACCGGCTCGTCCTGACCCTTGACGCATTTGATTTCAGCTCTGGCAAGGATGATAATGATGTCACCCACCTCACGGCCGGCTTGAGGTTCCACTTCTTCGACCGCTTCTTCATCCACACCGGAGTTGACGACATGCTGAGCGGCGATTACAGAACTTTCTTCATAGGCGCCGGCCTCATGTTCAGCGATGAGGACATAAAGTTCCTCCTCCAACGAACCCCGCTGCCCGGCACCTGAGAGCCGGCCCACGCTCCCCTTTCCTTGGAAGCCTTCCATGAACTTCAGATTTGAAATTCTGGATGAGGACCGGGCCTCACGCGCCCGGGTGGGAAGGCTCATCACGCCCCACGGCACCGTCGAGACCCCCGCCTTCATGCCTGTTGGAAGCCAGGCGAGCGTCAAAGCCATTTCCCCCCATGAGCTCCTGGAGACGGGAAGCCAGATGGTGCTGGCCAATGCTTATCATCTCTTCCTGAGACCCGGCCATGAGCTGATCGCCCGCCTTGGAGGGCTCCATGAGTTCATGGGCTGGCCGGGTCCACTTCTCACCGATAGTGGCGGATTTCAGGTCTTCAGCCTGGCGGAACTCGCAAGCGTGAGGGAGGAGGGAGTCTCCTTCCGCTCCCACCTGGATGGCCGCCCCGTCACTCTCACGCCCGAGAGGTCGGTGGAAATACAGCAGGCCCTGGGAGCCGATATCATCATGACTCTGGATGAGCCCCTGGCCTATCCGGTGAGCTACGGTCGGGCACGGGCCTCCACCACCCTCACGTCCTCCTGGGCCCGGCGCTGCCAGGAGGCCCACGGGCGCCCTGACCAGGCACTTTTCGGCATCGTGCAGGGGGCGACCTTCAAAGACCTCAGGGAGAGGAGCGCCCGGGAGATCTCAGGGCTTGGCTTTCCCGGCTACGCCATCGGGGGCTTGAGTCTGGGCGAGCAAAAGGAAGTTACGTTTGAGATGGTGGCCTTGACCGTTGACAGCCTTCCCTCTGAGGCTCCACGATATCTCATGGGCCTGGGTACCCCAGAGGATATCTTCCTGGCCGTAAGGCTCGGAGTTGACCTCTTCGATTGCGTCCTGCCGACCCGAGGGGCTCGAAACGGCAGCCTTTTTACGGAAGGGGGAAAGGTGACCATAAAGAATGCGCGCCACAAGGAAGATGAGAGCCCCCTGGACCCCGAATGCCACTGCTATAGCTGCCGCCATTTTTCCAGGGCCTATCTCCGCCATCTCTTCTTATCAAAGGAGCTCTTGGGGCTCCGGCTCAACACCCTCCATAACCTCACCTTCTATCAGAGACTCATGAAAGATATAAGGGAAGCCATAGCAGGAGGCCGCCTGGCGGAACTTGCCCGGAGATGCCGGAGGGTCTCCATGCCCGAAGGTGAGGGTGCCCTATTTCCGAGATATTCTGCTGACCCAAGAGAGCCTCTGGGTGACGGTCGGGAGGGAGGAGAAACTGAAAGGGAAGGGTAGCCCGTTAATTCCCATGAGCGAGCGCACCTGAGCTCCACCGGGGGGAGCTCTCCGAGTGAGGCGCTTGACAGGAAAGCTGGGGGATGTTAGAAGATAAAAAATTAGGGTCAAAGCTTTCTTTCCTTGAGCAGGAGGGACGCAAGTGTTAATCGGTCTAGCCTATGCCCTGGGCGGAGCCCCTGGAGGCGGTCAACCCAGCATGCTCACCACTCTTTTTCCCTTCATCCTCGTCTTCGCCGTCATCTATTTCATTATGATCCGGCCCCAGCAGAAGCGCCAGCAAGAACACAAGCGCATGCTTGCCAGCGTCCGCAAGGGGGACAGGGTCATAACCACCGGCGGCATCCACGGCCTCGTTACCAAGGTCCGGGATGATGTCCTCTGGGTCCAGGTTGCCGATAACGTGCGCTTCAAGATGACTCGCAGCGCTATCGCAGCCTGCCTGGGCCCGGGAGGAAGGGAGCTGGAGGAGGGAGAAGAAGACTGAGGGGAGCGCCCGTCAAGGTATATTACCTTAGGCCTTCTATCGTATAGAGAGGGATTCCTGTGGCTAAGGGCCTTCGCTGGAAAGTGGGGCTCATTCTTTTGGTGGTCCTTGGGGCTATTTATTATGCTTACCCCCTGAGCGAAACCCTGAGGCTTGGGCTTGACCTCCAGGGAGGTATCCACCTGGTTTTGGAGGTGGAAGCGGAAAAGGCTGTGGAGGGAAGCCTGGACCGCTGGAGCGTTGAGCTCAGGGATAGGTTTAGGCGGCAAGGCATCCTGGCCCGAGACCTCCACCGGGAGGACAGCCGGATTCTCATTCAGCTGCAGCGTCAGGAAGATGAGGCTCGGGCGGATAAGCTCCTGAGTCAGTATCCAGAGCTAGAGCGGATGGAGAAGGAGGGAAGCCCACCCCTTCTCACCTACCGGGTTATCCCCGGTTCAGAGCGCAGGATTCAAGAGTATGCCGTGGACCAGGCACTTGAGACCATCCGAAACCGCATCGACCAGTTCGGCGTGGCGGAGCCCACCCTTCAGCGTCAGGGGGAGCGCCGCCTCATCATCCAGCTTCCGGGCCTGAAGGACCCGGAGCGGGCCAAGGCCTTGATCGGAAAGACGGCCCTCCTGGAGTTCAAGCTCGTGGATGAAGACGGGAGCCTGGAGAAGGCCCTCAAGGGAGAAGTGCCCCCGGGGGATATTATCTTATATCAGGTGGATAAAGATAAGCAGACGGGGCAGCTGATAAAGAAGACACCCTATCTCCTCAAGAAGGAAACGGCCCTGACAGGACACTCCCTCACCGATGCCAGGGTCGAGATAGGTAGCCGCTTCAGTGAGCCCTATGTTTCCCTCACCTTTGACTCGGCGGGAGCCCGGCTCTTCGACAAGGTTACGGCCGTAAATGTGGGCCGAAAGCTGGCAATAGTGCTGGACAGTGTGGTTTATTCGGCACCTGTCATACAGGAGCGCATCTCAGGGGGCCGGGCGCAGATAACGGGCCGCTTCACCTTAGAGGAGGCCCGTGACCTAGCGATAGCGCTTCGAGCCGGAGCGTTGCCAGCGCCGGTAAAGGTCCTGGAGGAGCGCAACGTTGGCCCCTCCCTTGGGAGGGACTCGGTGCGCATGGGAATAATCTCCGTCATCGTAGGCGGTATCCTGGTCCTGGCCTTCATGTTCTTCTACTACAGGGTCTCGGGCCTGGTGGCGGATTTTGTCCTCCTCCTCAACCTCGTCATCCTCATGGGTGCCCTGGCGGGCCTTGGGGCGACCCTCACCCTCCCTGGTATCGCGGGCATAATCCTGACGGTGGGGATGGCCGTGGATGCCAACGTCCTCATCTTCGAGAGGATAAGGGAGGAGCTGAGGCTCGGCAGGACGGTGAGGGGCGCGATGGAGGCCGGTTACAGTAAGGCCTTCCTCACCATCATGGATGCGCAGATAACGACCCTCATAGCCGCAGTGGTCCTGTTTCAGTTCGGCACGGGGCCCGTGAAGGGCTTTGCGGTTACCCTCAGCATCGGCATTCTCTCAAGCCTCTTCACGGCCATCTTCGTGTCGCGGACGATCTTCGACATCTGGCTTAGCCAGAGGCAGGTGAGAACCCTGAGCATCTGAACCATGCGAACCTTCTTCTCTCAGACCAATTACGATTTCGTGAGCAGGAGGCGCCTCTGCCTCTTCCTCTCGGCCGTTGTCATACTGGTGGGCCTTGTCTCGTGGCTCCTGAGGGGAGGCCTTAACTACGGGATAGACTTTGCGGGCGGCACCCTGGTGCAGGTGCGCTTTGAGCGGGAGGTTCCGGTGGGGGCCATAAGGGGGGCGCTGGGTGGGCTCGGCCTTGGGGACATCCTGGTCCAGAATTTCGGGGACGCCCGGGAGGTGATCATCAGGGTGGAGCGCATGGCGGGAAGCCTCGAGGGGCTCGCCGTCCGGATCGAGGATGCGCTCAAGAGCCACATCGGCATCCCCTTTGAGGTTAGGCGCATCGAGGCTGTGGGACCGCAGGTGGGGAAGGATCTGAGGCGAAAGGCGTTTCTCGCTCTCTTTTACGCGATGGTCGGCATATTGATTTACATTACCATTCGCTTTCAGTTCAGGCACGCGATCGCCGCGATCACCGCCCTCATTCACGATGTGCTCATCACCGTGGGGGTCTTCTCGCTTGTGGATAAGGAGTTCAGCCTGCCCATCGTGGCGGCCATCCTCACCATCATCGGTTATTCCCTGAACGACACCATAGTCGTCTTCGACCGCATTCGCGAGAATACCCGCCTGATGCGGAGGACGAGCCTTGAATCCATCATCAACACGAGCATCAACCAGACGCTGAGCCGAACCATCCTCACCTCTGGCACGACCCTTCTGGCCGTTGGGGCCTTCTATGCCCTGGGGAGCGAGATCATAAGGGATTTTGCGTTTGCGTTGCTCGTGGGCATCATTGTGGGCACCTACTCCTCCATTTACATCGCCAGCCCCATCCTCATCGCCTGGCCCGGCGCTGGCCAGACGGCAGGGAGGCGACGGACTTAAAGGCGCGTGTCGGCCCTGCTCTAAGTGAGCCGATTCCCCCTAAAAAAGAGGCTAATTGGAACCTTGGATAGGCTCGGAGCCCTGTTCTTGAGAATCCCTGGCAAGAAAGTCATTGTGGCCAGGGCATCAAGCTCTGGCTCTTCTTGTGGGTATCTCGGCGCGTGAGGCGGGCGAAATAGATGGCGCACCTGAGGCCGCACCCGCGGCGGGGACTTCCTCTCTCCCTTCGCTGCCGGGCCCGGATCTTGAGCCTCAGGGCGCTGAGCCCCATGAAGCCCGTGGCACCGGCCCGGAGCATCATCGGGAGATGCCCGGAAGGTAGCTCCCCTCATAGAGGGCTCCCGCCCAGGGCATGGGGAAGACAAAATCCCGCACGAAATCCTGCGTGGGGTCTTCTATGAAGGCCGCCTCAACCCCTGCCCGCAAGCCTCTCGGCTAGCCAATCTGCTATGTAAGCGGTGCCTATAGTCTGGTTATCCCTCTGGCAATGCTCGGCGCCGCCTTCCTCCCTGGTGAATACCTTGAAGGTCTTATCCTTTGAGCCAACCTCATTGAAGAGCTTGCGCGCATCGTCCATGGAGATCTGGGCATCATTCTCCCCGTGGACGAGGAGGAAGGAGCACTCGATCTTGCCTACCACGCCCTTAAGGGTGAACTTCTCCAGCTTTTTCAGGGCCTCATCAAAGGTCTCGACTCCCAGCACCCAGTTTATGTGTTCACCGGGTACGGAGAGTGCCGTCTGGAAACCCTTCTCGATTCGGCTCTTCCAGGTGGCATGATAGTCGTAGATGGCTCCCCAGGCCACGCACGCCTTGAAACGCTTCTCGAAGGCCGCGCAGCGCGGCGCGTAGTATCCGCCCAGGCTTATGCCCATGACCGCGATGCGGTCCTTATCAACTTCCTCCCTGGTCACAAGGTAATCGACCGCAGCGGTGCCCGCGACGTTGTAGTCATACCTGAGGGGCATCCCCCTGAAGCGGATGCTCTCGCCGTTTCCAGGGCCGTCTAGCACGAGGCAAGCCATCCCCCGCTTCATCAGCTCGGGGGTACCCCTGAAGAATTGCATCTCCTTGGTGATATCCAGCCCGTCGAAGAAAACCACCGTGGGCCACCTGACCGAAGCCTCTGACTCCCTCTTGATGAAATAGGCGGGGAGGCTCTTGCCGCCCTCGAAGGGCACCTCCACGGGCTCTATCGAGAGATAGGGTACGTGCGGCAATCCTCTCTTGAAGAGGTCGACAGACCTCACATAAGCCTCCTGGCTCTCTTCCGTGCGGGGCTGCAGGAACCTCTCGCCTACCTGGATGTAGTTTGCCGCGCGCATGAAGGCGCAGGACGCTGTCTGAAGGTGGCCCTCCCTCTCGGCCTCCTCCCCCAGGGAGGCCACTCTCTCGGCCATCTCCCTCCATTCAGAGAACCACGCCGCGTTGTCACCCACCCTTCCCTTGAGTGCGGCGCATATTCTGTAGATCTCGCCTATCTCGGACCCTCCCCAGCTCGAGGAGGATATGGCGGAGACGACCGCCGAGGACCATGTGTAGTTCTCGGGAAAAATCATGAACCAACCTTGCTCTGCCATTTCAGGTCTCCCTCGGGTTTGAGCCTCGCACGAGAGTTCCCCAGAGGCCCTCGTCTATCAGAAGACATTGATGAGCGTGGCCATGTACTTGATGCAATCGATATACTCGCTTATGGCCACATTCTCGTTGTGCCCGTGCGTCTGCGCCGTTACTATACCGAGGCCGACGGCGGCCTGAGGAATATGAAGGTAGTTCGTCACCATCCAGGACGGCGTCCCGCCGGTGCCCTGCACCTTTACGACGGCCTCTTGGCCGTAGAATTCCCTGGATGCCTTCTGGGCTGCCTTGACCACATCGCTATCAGCCGGTGGCCTTGAGGGTTCCGAGGTGAAGCGAGGCTCGGACATCTCCACGTCCGAGAATCCACACTTGTCAAGGTGGTGTCGGATCTTCTCGTAGATATCCAGAGGCTCTTGATGGGGGACAAGGCGAAGGTCCATCTTCGCGCTGGCCTCAAACGGAACCACCGTCTTAACACCCTTCCCCGTGTAGCCGCCGATGATGCCGTTCACGTTCATGCAGGGCTCCATGAGGTGCCTCCTGAGGAGGTCAGTCCCCGAGAGGCCCAGCACGAAGCGCCTCATTTCAAACCGCCGCAGGCGCTCCTGCTCATCAAAGGTGGGCATCTTCCTTATGAGCTCCTCCTCCTTCTCTGTGGTGGGGATCACGTCATCGTAGAACCCCTCGACATGCACCTTCTCATCAGTCCCCTTCATGGAGGCGATGGCCCATATCAGGCGCCAGCACGCATTCTCATAGATCTGGCCGTACGAGGAGTGGAAGTCCACGTTTGCAGTTCGGACTTCAAGCTCGAAGCTCAAGAGGCCCTTGTTGCCGAGCGAGATGAGGGGCTGGTCGGGCTTGTCCTTGTTCGCCGCATCCTCCCAGATGCAGCCATCCGCGCGTAGAAGCTCCCCATGCGAGCGGATAAACGGCAAGAGGCTAGGGCTTCCACTCTCCTCCTCGCCGTCTAAGAGGAACTTGACCGTTATGGGGAGCTCTCCCCTCACCCTCAGGAGGGCCTCCACCGCCTTGAGGCGGCTCAGCATGTTGCCCTTGTTGTCGGTCGCACCCCTGGACCACACCCTTCCGTCGCGCACCTCTGCCGCGAAGGGCGGTGAATCCCACTTATCGAGAGGGTCCGGGGGCTGAACGTCATAGTGGTTGTAGAACATGAGAGTGCGGTCGCTCCGACCCCGGACCACCCCAGTGACGATGGGATTACCGGCGGTCTCGTGCACGGTCGTCTCGATGCCGATACGCTCCATCTCCTCCTTAAGAAGGTCCACCATCTCCCTGATGCCCACCCCCTCCGAGGAGATGCTCGGCTGGCGGCAGAAGCGCCTAAGGGTCTCAACGAAGGCCTCTGCATTGTCATCGATGTAGCGGTGAACTTTATCCATGGGGTTCTCCCTCTTTTGCTGTGCACTACTGCCCCGGATTCCACTCATGGCGACGCTCATACTCTAGGCTGATATTGTCTCATCTTCCGCCCTTGCCGAGTATGTCCATCTCCCTAAGCGGCGTCAGGCGACTTTCGATGCTGGCAAAAAAAACAGCGGGGGAAGGAGAAAAAGCCCCTCCCCCCCCGCCGTGCTTATTGACCATTGAACCACGTTAACCTGCCCGGAATTAGCGGCAGCCTGCCTGTGCTTATACCTCCCCGCGGAGTGGTTTCCGGCCAGGAGGGACTATTACTCGTGCACCCCTTTTATCTTGGCGTTCCAGAGAAACACGCGCTCATCACGCCTGGGCTCCCAGATGAGGCGCTTATTGACACCGTGGATGTCGTAGATCTGGTAGAGGGGCACCTGGGCAACCTGCTCCTTGAGATAGCGGCCAATTTCCGAATACTTCTTGGCCCGCGCCCCGTCGTCAACGATGGCTGCCGCCTCGTCGAGCATGGCATCGACCTTCTTGTCGCAGTAACCAGACCAATAGCCACCGCATCCAACCTGGGCCGTCCATCCCAGGTCTGCGCTCATGGCGGAATTGCCGTAACCAAGGAGCCACATGAAGGGCTTGGTCTCGGCTTTATCGCGCGCCAGGAAGTGTTTCTTGTAGAGCCCCCACTGGACGGCTTTCAACTCGGCTTCGATACCGATCTTCTTGAGCTGGAAGGCAACCATCTCGGATATCTGCTTGTCATTGGGGTAGCGGCCGCTCGGGCTCCAGAACTCGGTCTTGAAGCCCTCGGGGTAGCCAGCCTCTTTCATGAGCTTCTTGGCGAGCTCGAGGTCATACTTGTAAGGTTCGATGCTAGGGTCATAGCCGAAGCACCACGGGTGAATTGTTTCCCCTACTCTTTTGCCATAACCGCCCGCAACCGTCTTGATTATGGAATCAACATCGATGGCGTGCGCAATGGCCTGGCGCACCTTGAGGTTGGCGAAGGGGCCTGGTCTTCTGCTGATCATGCCCACGTGAAGGGTGCGGATGCTCACCACGGGCTTTACATCAACCTTCGGGCTCGCCCCCACCTTGGCGATCAGGTGCGGCGGAATGGCCCGGATGATGTCCACCTCACCCTTCAGCAAGGCCATCACACGGGCGTTGATGTCGGGTATGGCCCTGACAATAACCTTCTTGATGGTTGGCATACCTTCTTTCCAGTAGTCCTCGTTGGCCTCATACTCTTGGTACTCACCCCTCACCCACTTTGTCATCCTGTATGGGCCGCTTCCCACAGGGTTGGCGGCCAGGTAAGCCTGGTCGTGGGCGGAGTAATACTTGGGCGGTACCAGGTGAGGGAAGAGGGTCATGCGGTTTAGGATATCAGGGTCCGGGTGCTTCAGCACAATGTGGGCAGTGAGCTTGTCAACCACATCAACACGCTCGACATTCCGGAAGTAGGCCAAGAGGCCTGATTTATACTCGGGGTCCAAGATGCGGTTGAAGGTGAACTGCACTGATTTGGCATCCACATCCTCACCATTTGTGAATTTCATGCCCTTGCGGAGGGTGACCTCCAGAACATTCGGCTTAACCCACCGATAGGATTCAGCAGCCAATGGAGTCAATTTATAGTCGGGTTTCACCCGAGTGAAGAGCCGGTCGAATACGTAGCAGTGGAGGGCGGCGGTGATAAAAGCGCTCACTTTGTGGGGGTCCATCGTGGTGACATCGGGCCCATAGGAAATGGTGATTGTCCCCTCGGGTACTACGCCCTTGGCGGCAGCCTGGGGCACGAGCGAGAAGACGAGAATGAGCGTCGCGGCAATGAAAAGAGCTTTTCTCATAATAATCTCCCCCTCTCACTTTAGGAGCTCTTGTGGAAAGATCCTCCCCGCCGAATATGAGCCGAATCACCTCCTTTCAAGAATTCGGTGGAAGGGGAACCAAGAGGAGGGCGAGCGCCTTCGCTCGTCTCCTACGTTAATGACTCGCCTTCCCTTAGGAATCCGACTTGCGAAGGACAGCATATTTCTGTACTTTTACCGCGTATAAGATAAAATACAGTAAATAAGACTAGAAAATCAATATAAAAATAAATCGCCCGCAAATCATCTTAAATCCAAGAGATGCCATTGAGGAATTTATGAGAATTCCTGCTTCCACCTTTGTTGGGGGTGGCTGAGTCTCGAGATTTGGATAGCCTTTTCCCAAGCTGACCCTGGGCTGATGCGCGCAACCTAGGGCATTTTAGAGCCCCTTTCGGCTGGGGCTCCCTCGGGCCGGGTATGAAAACTTATATCATCCGAAGATGCCTTCAAGCGCTGATCGTCCTCAAATGCATCCTGATCATAATTTTCCTCATCCTCCAACTCACCGGGGACCCTGCGGTCATGCTCATGCCCGAGGACGCGACCGAAGAGGAGATCGCCGCGTTCCGGCACCAGATGGGGTTTGACCAGCCTATTTACCGGCAATATGTGCGATTCTTCATCGGGGTTCTTCATTTCGACTTCGGCACGTCCTATTTTCAGGGACAACCTGCAATGGACCTGGTGCTGGACCGGATGCCTGCAACCGTCGAGCTGGCGCTGGCCGCTCTCACCATCTCCCTGATAATTTCACTCCCTGCTGGCGTTCTTTCGGCGGTGAAGCCCAATACCAGCTACGATTACACCAGCATGGGGGCAGCCTTATTCGGCCAGTCCATGCCAAATTTCTGGCTGGGGCTCATGCTCATGCTGGTCTTTTCTGTCTATCTGGATATCCTACCGACCTCTGGCCGTGGGGGTATAAGGCATCTTATCCTTCCGGCCATGACGGCCGGGCTCTATTCGACAGCCCGAATAACCCGACTGGTTCGCTCTGGGATGCTCGAGGTTCTGAGGCAGGAATATATAACCACAGCCCGCTCAAAGGGGCTCATAGAGCGCGTGGTAATCATGAAGCATGCCCTCAAGAACGCTTCCATACCCGTGGTCACCCTTGTGGGCATGGAACTTGGAATTCTCTTGGGAGGCACCGTCGTGACCGAGATGGTCTTCGCCTGGCCAGGCGTAGGACGCTTGACCGTGCAGTCCATATATAATGACGACTTTCCTGTCGTCCAGGCCGCAGTCTTCCTCTTGGCGTTCATCTTCGTGTTCATAAACCTGCTGGTGGACATACTCTATTCATTCCTGGACCCCAGGGTCCGTCTGCAGTAGGGTGGGAGATGGTTCAGGCAGAAGCTGTGAGGAAGGGCGGTGAGGCCGAGGCAGGGCCGAGAGAGTATTCGGAGCTGAGAAGAGCCCTCAGGAGTTTGGTGGAGCGCAAGATGGCCCTTTTCGGCCTGGTTGTAATCTGCTTTGCCATTCTGGCGGCCTTCTGCGCTTTTTACCTTGCCCCTTATGACCCGATGTTCCAGAACCCTGAGAAGTTTCTGAAACCCCCCCTCTGGTCCCCCCCGGACGGCGGGCCGATGCACATACTGGGCACCGACTATCTGGGGAGGGACGTGCTGAGCCGAGTGATCTACGGAAGCAGAGTGTCCCTTCTCGTGGGTTTCGCGGCCGTAATAGTATCCGGGGTCATCGGAGTATCCGTGGGGCTCGTGTCAGGCTATTTTGGGGGGGTTGTGGACAGCATCCTGATGCGTATCGTGGATGTGGCCCTGGCCTTTCCATTCATCCTGTTGGCGCTTTCCCTCATCGCCATATTCAAGCCGAGCCTGAGCATCATCATCCTGGTCATATCTCTCAGGACCTGGATAGTCTATGCCCGGGTCATCCGGGGGTCCGTCCTTTCGGTCCGGGAGCAGGAGTTCGTCCAGGCGGCCATGGCCTCAGGCGGCTCCACTGTCCGGATCATATTCAAGCATATTCTCCCGAACGTCTTCGCCCCTGCGCTCGTTATAGCCACGCTTTACCTTGGGCGGATGATCATCATCGAGTCGGCCCTCAGCTACCTTGGCCTTGGGGTGCCGCCCACTGACCCCAGGTGGGGCGTCACCTGGGGCAATATGCTGGCCGATGGCAAGGAATACCTGGACACCGCCTGGTGGATCGCGGCCTTCCCCGGGCTTGCCATCATGCTCCTCGTCCTCGGGACGAACCTGCTCGGCGACTGGCTGCGCGACACCCTCGACCCCAGGCTCAAGACCTAGAGCGGAGCTTGTATTAGAGGCATCCGGCTAGCGAGGGAAGGGCTGCTCGCTGGCGAGAGGCGAATGTTTTTGCGCATTCTCCAAGGGGATGCGAGCACTAGCGGGGTCAAGTCGGGACTGGGGTGGATAACCGTGACTGGGTCCTAAAGTGGCATCCCTTTCGGCTAGCTTGCCGAGAAGAGAGGCCGATTTTCCAAGAGGGTCAGCATGTTTTCATCACGGACTCCAGGTAGAAAAGGGGAGGACCACCCGGATTGAGCTTTATGCTTGATTCTCTTTCGGCCTCACAGATCGCTGCTGAACTCTTATCTTGAGCCTCAGGGCATTAAGCCTTATGAAGCCCGTGGCATCGGCCTGGTGGTAAACCCGGTCCGCCCCGAAGGTGGCAATGTCCTCCCGATAGAGGGAGCAGGGCGAGCGGCGGCCCACGGGCAGGCAGTTCCCCTTGTAGAGCTTGAGTCTCACCGTGCCCGTCACCGCCCTCTGGGCCTCATCCACCGCCTTCTGGATGAATTCTCGCTCCGGCGAGAACCAGAAGCCGTAGTAGACGAGCTCGGCAAACTTTGGCATGAGGCTATCCCTCAGGTGCATGACCTCTCGGTCAAGCGTAATGGACTCAAGCGCCCGGTGCGCAGCGTGCAGGATTGTGCCCCCTGGGGTCTCGTAGACCCCCCGGCTCTTCATGCCCACGAAGCGGTTCTCCACCATGTCAACCCGGCCAATGGCGTTCTCACCCCCGAGGCGGTTAAGCTCAAAAAGGAGCTCTGCCGGGCTCATGCGCTTTCCGTTCACCGCCACCGGGTTTCCTTCCTCGTAGTCCACCTCGACGTAGGTGGGCTCATCAGGAGCTTCCTCGGGAGGTCTGGTCATGCGGAACATCCCAGGAGGTGGCTCCCTCCAGGGGTCCTCCAGTATCCCGCCCTCATAGCTTATGTGGAGGAGGTTCTGGTCGATGCTGTAAGGCTTCTCCTTGGTGGAGGTGACGGGTATGCCGTGGGCTTCGGCATAATCTATGAGGTCCTCGCGGGACCTCAAGCTCCATTCCCTCCAGGGGGCGACCACCTTCACCTCCGGCATAAGGGCCATATAGGTAAGCTCAAACCTCACCTGGTCGTTTCCCTTGCCCGTGGCGCCATGGGCCACTGCGTCAGCCCCGGTGCGGGAGAGCACCTCAAGCTGCCCCTTCGCAATGAGGGGCCGGGCGATGGAGGTGCCCAGAAGGTAGCCCCCCTCATAGACGGCCCCCACCCTGAGCATGGGGAAGACGAAGTCCCGCACGAACTCCTCCTTGAGGTCTTCTATGAAGGCGGCCTCGGCTCCGGTCGCCAGGGCCTTCTCTCTGACACCCGCGAGCTCTTCCTCCCCCTGCCCTATGTCGGCCACATAGGCAACGACCGGGCAGCGGTACTCCTCAAGGAGCCATTTGAGGATAACCGAGGTATCAAGCCCCCCCGAGTAAGCCAGGACGATCTTTTGAGGTCTTCCCTCCATCACGCTTCTCCCAGTAGCATCTCAAGTATGGCCTTCTGCACATGGAGCCGGTTCTCGGCCTGCTCCCAGACCGCGCTCTGCTTCCCCTCGAAAACTTCCTCCGTCACTTCCTCCCCCCGGTGGGCGGGAAGACAGTGCATGAACCAGGCACCTGGCGCCGCCCCTTTAAGGAGGCTCCCATTCACCTGAAAGCCCCGGAACCTCTTCCGCCTCTCCTCCTGCTCGGCCTCCTGGCCCATGCTGGCCCAGACATCGGTATAGACGACCCTGGCTCCGGCCACCGCCCCGGCGGGCTCATTGCAGAGGATAAGTTCGGTTCCTCCCTCATGGGCTAGCTCCTGGGCTCTTCTCACTACATCGGGCTCAGGCTCATAGCCCGCGGGCGTGGCGACCGCCAGGGAAAGCCCGAGCTTCGCACAGCCCACCATGAGCGAGTGTGCAACGTTATTGCCGTCCCCCACATAAGCCACCTTCACTCCCCGCCAGGAGCCGAACAGCTCTCCGATGGTGAAGATATCGGAGAGGGCCTGGCAGGGATGGAATTTGTCGGTGAGTCCATTGATGACCGGGATGCTGGAGAAGCGGGCCAGCGCTTCACCGTCAGCGTGATCAAAGGTCCTTATCACCATGCCGTCCAGGTAGCGGGAGAGAACCCGCGCCGAGTCCCGGATGGTCTCCCCCCGGCCGAGCTGGAGGTCATTGGCGCCCAAATAGAGGGAGTTTCCTCCGAGCTGAAGCATCCCCACCTCGAATGAAACGCGGGTTCGGGTGGAGGCCTTGAAGAAAATAAGGCCGAGCGTCTTGCCCTCCAGGGTCTTGACCCGCTTCCCGCGGCGGGCCTTCTCCTTGAGCTCGCGGGCACGGGCCAGGAGCCCCTCAAGCTCCTCCAGGCGGAGGTCGTCCAGGGTGAGAAAGTCGCGTTTCATGCCTTGCCCTCAGAGGACGAGCTCCGTGCCGATTCCCCGGTCGGTAAAGGTCTCAAGAATGATGGCATGGGGGACCCGGCCATCTATTATGTGGGTCTTCGCGACCCCCTCTTCAAGGGCACCGAGGCAGGCCTCCACTTTGGGTATCATGCCCCTGGAGATGACCTTCTTGCGCTTGAGTCGCAGAACATCCCCGCGATCAAGGTGAGGGAGGAGGGAGCCCTTTCCATCGAGTATCCCCCGGACATCGGTCAGAATGAGGAGTTTCTCGGCCTTGAGGGCTCCCGCGATGCGCCCGGCGGCCGAGTCGGCGTTTATGTTGTAAACCTCTCCCTCCTCGCCCACGCCAGTGGGGGCGATGACAGGTATCATGCCGCCCCGCAGCGTCTCCTCTATTATGTGTGTATCCACCTCCGCCACCTCGCCCACCCGCCCGAGGTCCGGCCCTGAGCCCTTCCGACTTCGGGAGTGGGCACGCGGGAGCTTCAACTTCCTTGCAGTTATGAGGCGGCCATCGCTTCCCGTGAGGCCCACCGCTCGCCCGCCGTGGCGGTTTATGAGCCGAACTATCTCCTTATTGACCATGCCGCCCAGGACCATCTCCACGACCTCCATGGTCTCGGCATCGGTGACACGGAGGCCTTCCACAAAGCTCGTGCTCTTGCCAAGGCGCTTGAGGATGGTGTCGATCTGCGGGCCGCCCCCATGCACTATGACGGGGTTTATGCCTATGTATTTGAGGAGGACGACATCGGCCGCGAAGGTGCTCTTCAGGCTCTCCTCCGCCATGGCGCTCCCGCCGTACTTTATGACGAAGGTCTTCTGTGCGAAGCGGCGGAGGTAGGGAAGCGCCTCGGCAAGAACAGTGGCCCTCTCGATGAGCTTCTCCAAGGAAGCGCGCTCCTTTCGCTCAGAGTATGTAGCGGCTTAAGTCCTCGTCCTTCACGATGTCGGAGAGCTTCTCACGAATTCTGACGGCATCTATGGTGACGCGCGTATCGGTGAGGTCGGGCGCATCGAAAGAGATCTCCTCGAGGAGCCTCTCCATCACCGTGTGGAGCCTTCGGGCGCCTATGTTCTCGGTGCGCTGGTTCACTTCGTCCGCGACCCCCGCTATCTCCTCGATGGCGTCATCGGTGAAGGTGAGCTCCACCCCCTCGGTCTTGAGCAGTGCCGTGTATTGAGTTATGAGCGCATTCTGGGGTTCCTTGAGGATGCGGATGAACTCATCCTTTCCCAGCGAGTCGAGCTCCACCCGGATGGGGAACCGGCCCTGCATCTCGGGCAGGAGGTCCGAGGGCTTGGCCGAGTGGAAGGCACCGGCCGCGATGAAGAGTATGTGGTCGGTCCTCACGGGGCCGTATCGGGTGTTTACCGTGCAGCCCTCGACGATCGGGAGGAGGTCACGCTGCACCCCCTCGCGCGAAACATCGGGCCCCATGGTCCCTTCGCGGCCAGCAATCTTATCGAGCTCATCCAGGAACACTATGCCCGACTGTTCCACCCGGTTCAGGGCTTCCGCGACGACCTTATCCATGTCGATGAGCTTCTGTGCCTCATCCTCAGCCAGAATCCCCCAGGCCTCGGGGACCTTAAGCTTTCGCTTCTTCTTGGGCTGCGGGAGGATCCCCCCCAGCATCTCCCTTATGTTGATCCCCATGTCCTCCATGCCGGAGCCGGTGATGACCTCGATGGTGGGCATGGACTTATTGGGCACTTCCACCTCCACCTCTCGCTCATCGAGCCGCCCTTCTTCCAGGTAGCGCCGAAATTTCTCTCGGGTCTGCTGGTAGTGCGTCTTTCCGAGGTCATCTTGAGGGCCCTGCCCTGGCTCTTCAACGAAGGTCGGATGAGGCGGGAGCAGTAAGTCCAGAAGCCGCTCCTCGGCCAACATTTCCGCCCTCTCCTTTATCTCCTGGGCATTCTCCTCCCGGACTATGTTCTTGGCGAGCTCGGTGAGGTCTCGGATGAGGGATTCCACATCCCGTCCCACATAGCCGACCTCCGTGAACTTGCTCGCCTCGACCTTGATGAAGGGGCTCTTGGCCAGGCGAGCTAGACGCCGCGCAATCTCCGTCTTTCCCACTCCGGTGGGGCCGATCATGATGATATTCTTGGGGGCCACCTCATCCCTGAGCTCGGGCGGAAGCTGCTGGCGCCGCCAGCGGTTTCGCATGGCTATTGCGACCGACCTCTTGGCCTGGGCCTGGCCTATGATGTAGCGGTCGAGTTCCCGGACGATCTCTTTGGGGGTCAGGTTCTCCATGGGTCGCTCTAAAGTTCTTCCACGGTGATCTGGGTATTGGAAAAAACGTCTATCGAAGCCGCAATCTCGAGGGCCGCCCTAACGATTTCCGCCGCGCCGAGGCCGGAGTGGGCCACAAGCGCGCGAGCCGCCGCCAGCGCATAGCCCCCTCCCGAGCCTATTCCCATTATGCCGTCATCGGGTTCGATGACCTCACCCGTGCCCGAGAGGATGAGAGAGTTGTCCTTATCCGCCACGATCAGGAGGGCCTCGAGTCGCCTGAGAACCCGGTCGGTGCGCCAATCCTTTGCCATCTCAACTGCAGCCCGAGGAAGATTGCCCCGGTATTCCTCAAGCTTGGCCTCAAATCTTGAGAAAAGCGCAAAGGCATCGGCCGCGGCTCCTGCAAACCCCGCGAGGACACTATCATTATACATCCTCCGGACCTTGACCGCCTTGTGTTTCATGACGCTCTCGCCCAGGCTCACCTGGCCGTCCGCCCCCAGCGCCACCTTACCACTGTGGCGAACGGAAAGCACAGTGGTGCCTCGGAAGCCCTTCATCCTCTTGACTCCTTCCTGGCTCGGGGATGGGCCCGGTCATAGACTTCCATGAGGCGGTCCACCCGCAGGTGAATGTATTTCTGTGTGGTGGAGAGGCTCCTGTGGCCCAGGAGCTCTTGTATGGAGCGGAGGTCGGCTCCTGCATCCAAAAGGTGCGTGGCGGCGCTGTGGCGAAGGGCATGGGTCGAGAAGGGAGAGGGGAATGAGCCCCGCTCACGATATTTTCTCACAATACCGCGTATCCCCCTGGGGGTGAGTCGCCCTCCCCGGCAATTCAAGAAGAGGGCCCCCCGGAGCCTCCCGCCCGGAAGGCTTCCCCTGAGGGCTTCAACGGCCTCTCTCGCCTTCCGGCCGAGCGGCACCAGCCTCTCGCGCCTTCCCTTGCCATGTACCCTCAAGGTGGCGGCCTCCAGGTCTATCTCCTCCCAGTTGAGGGCCGAGAGTTCCCCGACCCTGAGCCCGGCCCCATAGGCCACCTCCATGATGGCTCTGTCCCTTAAGCTTCCCTCGCAGAGCTTCATCAGGCGCTCCGCCTCATCGACCGAGAGGTGGGGGGGGAGCTTATGCTCCCTGCGGGGGCCCCTGAGGCCCCGGGCGGGGCTCTCCTTGAGATGGCCTTCCCTTCTTAGAAAACGGAAAAAGGTTCTAAGGGCCGAAAGCTTCCTTGAGGCCGTGCCAGAGCATACGCCCTTGCGGAAGAGAAAGCCCATGAACGCCCTCAGGGCCATGGGTCTTAGTTCCTGCCTATCCTGCCGGGAAAGAAACTGAAAGAAGTCCCTCAAGTCTGACGTATAGGCCCTGAGGGTCTCCGGGGAAGAGTTGCGCTCCACCCTCAGGTACTCCTCAAAGCGCCCGAGATGGCGCTCTAGGGGATGGGAAGTTCTCTCAACCATTTCTCAAAATCACTGCGGGCCCTCTTGAGAATGAGGCGGTGGCGCTCCAGGCGTCGCACCCTTCCTTTCAAGGGCGGGAAGAGCCCGAAGTTGATGTTCATGGGCTGGAAGCCCACGGGACTGGAGCGGGTCAGATAGCCCGTGAGGGAGCCCAGCGCGGTCGTCTCCGGTGGAATCAGGAGGGGCTCCCCCCGCAAAAGCCGCGCCCCGTTCAGACCCGCCAAAAGCCCCGTAGCCGCCGACTCCAGATACCCTTCGACTCCAGTTACCTGGCCACCGAAAAGAAAATTGGGGCTCGAGCGGACCTGAAGCGTAGGGCGCAGCAGGCGCGGGGCGTTGATGAAGGTGTTGCGGTGAATGCACCCGTACCGAAGAAAGCGGGCCTGGGCGAGGGCTGGTATGGTCCGGAAGACCTGCCGCTGGGCGGGGTAGGTGAGGCGCGTCTGGAAGCCCACCATGCTGTAGAATTCCCCAGAAAGGTTCTCCTTCCGGAGCTGGACTACGGCATGATAGTTCTCTCCTGTGTCAGGATGCTGAAGACCCACCGGTTTCAGAGGCCCATGGGCCAGAGTCTCCTCCCCCCTGGCTGCAAGCTCTTCTACGGGCAGGCAGCCCTCAAAGAAGATGGCCGCCTCAAAATTTCTCAGGGGCACCTTCTCGGCCTCGATGAGCTCCCGCCGGAGGCGCTGGTACTCCTCCTGGTAAAGGGGGCAATTGAGGTAGTCGGGGCCTCCCTTTCCGTAGCGGGAGGCCAGGAAGGCCTTAGAAAGGTCGATGCTGTCGCCCCAGAGGATGGGGGATATGGCGTCATAAAAGTAAAGATATTTGTCCCGCGTGAACTTGGCTATCCCCTGGGCCAGCTTCTGAGAGGTCAGGGGACCTGAGGCGATGACGGTGGCAGGAGAAGGGTCAAGGGAGGTGACCTCCTCCCTACGAATTTCCACTTCAGGAAGAGAGACGAGCCTTTCTGTCACCTCCTGGGAAAAGGCGGCTCTATCCACGGCAAGGGCCGTCCCCGCAGGCACTCTCCACCGGTCGGCGGCGGAGATAATCAGGGAGCCCAGCCGTCGCATCTCTTCCTTGAGCAGACCCGAGGGGTTCTCGGGGGAATCAGAGCGAAGGCTGTTGCTGCAGACCATCTCGGCCAAGAGTTCCGTCTGGTGCGCCGGAGTGGTTACTTTCGGCCTCATCTCATAAAGGGTCACCTCCACTCCCAGCCGGGCTGCCTGCCACGCAGCCTCGGCCCCCGCCATGCCTCCCCCGATGACCTTGAGCCTATTTTTCAAAGTCCGTCCCTGCATCCTCAGTATTCTCCACCCGGCCCTGGCATCCCTCACGGGGGCACTGGAGATAACCCCTCCCGTCCTTTCGGCCCCTTCTCAGCATGAAGGACCACCCGCAGTTCGGGCACGCGGTAGCCACCGGCGGGCACGAGGTCGCGTAGGTGCACTCCGGGTAGCGGCTGCAACCCCAGAAGCGGCGGCCGGCTTTGGACCTTCTGAGGAGGATAAGGCCCGTGCAGTCCTCAGCCGGACAGGGGAGCTTAGGTCCCAGCGGTCGTGTGTTCTTGCACTGAGGATAGGCGGAGCAGGCGAGGAAGCGTCCCCTCCTGCCCGAGCGCTCCACCATGGGAGAGCCGCAGCGCTCACAGGGCTCAGCATCCTCCTTTACCTCTACCTCATCCGCCAGAGGACGGGTGTAGTTACAGGAGGGGTAACCCGAGCAGGCCACGAACTTCCCGTAACGGCCCCAGCGTATGAGGAGCTCCTCGCCGCAGTTGGGACATTTTTCATTAGTTCTCTCGACCGAGCGCTTGACATCTTTCATCTCGACTTGGGCGCGCTCCAGGTCCTGAGAAAATTTGGAATAAAAGTCCCTGAGGGTCTCCTGTATCTCCCCGTTGCCTTCCTCGATGGCATCCAGCTGGCCTTCCATCTGGGCCGTGAACTCAACGTTCAGAAGGTCGGGGAAGCTCTTGACCAGGAGCTCCGAGACAAGGCATCCCAGCTCTGTCGGATGGAAGCGTTTTTTCTTGAGACCGACATAGTGGCGATCTTGTAGCGTGCTGAGGATGGCGGCATAGGTGCTGGGCCTTCCTATCCCCTTCTCCTCCAGGGCCTTAACAAGGCTCGCTTCGCTGTAACGAGGGGGAGGCTGGGTGAAATGCTGCTTGGGAAGGAGTTCCCTGAGGGTGAGTAGCTGGCCCTCACTTAAGGGTGGCAGTGGCCCTCCATTTTCTCCCTCAGCCTCCTCACTCCCCTCCACGTAAAGACGGGTGAAGCCCGGGAAGATAAGGACGGACCCAGTAGCCCTGAAAAGAAAGCGGGCGGCTTTGATGTCAGCCGTCGTCTGGTCGTAGAGAGCTGGGGGCATCTGGCTTGCGAGGAAGCGGTTCCAGATGAGGCGGTAGAGGGAGAGCTGGTCAGGGCTGAGATAGCTCGCTATGGCCTCCGGCTCCCACTTAAGCTCCGTGGGGCGGATGGCCTCATGGGCCTCCTGGGCTCCCTTTCGGCTTCGAAAGCGGTTGGGTGCGGAGGGAAGATATTCATCCCCAAAGTGCTCCCTGATATAGCCCCTGAGGGCCGAGAGGGCCTCCGGCGCTGTTCTGACCGAATCGGTTCGCATGTAAGTTATGAGGCCGACCGTTCCCTCCGGGCCCAGCTCCACCCCTTCGTAAAGCCCCTGGGCCAGGCGCATGGTCTTTCTGGCAGAGAAGGCGAGCTTGCGGGAAGCCTCCTGCTGAAGGGTGCTGGTGATGAAGGGAGGGACGGGGTGGCGCCTTCGGCGCTTTTGCTCAACGCGCTCCACCCTGAAGGGGGCCCCCTCAAGCTCCTCCATCACGCTGCGGGCCTCTTCCTCCTTGGAGAGCTCGGCCCGCTCGCCATCCACTTCATGAAGCTTGGCCTCGAAGGGGGGCGGGCTCTCCGCCTCAAGAGAGGCGGTAAGGGTCCAGTACTCGCGGGGGCGGAAGGCCTCGATCTCCCGCTCCCTCTCCACCACGAGCCTGAGCGCTACCGACTGAACGCGTCCCGCGCTGAGCCCCCTTCGGACTTTATCCCAGAGGAGCGGGCTCAGCTTGTAGCCCACGAGTCTGTCGAGGATGCGCCGCGTCTGCTGGGCGTCCACCTTGCGCGTGTCTATGGAGCCTGGGCTCTCGATGGCATGGGCAACAGCCCTTGGGGTTATCTCATTGAAGTTGATCCTGAAGATTTCCCCTTTATGGACCTTTCTGAGCTCCTGCATGATGTGCCAGGCGATGGCTTCCCCCTCCCGGTCGGGGTCGGGTGCTAGATAGATGGCGAGAGCTCTCTCGGCGGCGGCCTTCAGCTCCCGGAGCACCTTTTCCTTGCCCGAGATGACCTTGTATTGGGGCTTGAAGCCCTGCTTGACATCCACCCCAAGCTTGTCCTTGGGGAGGTCTTTCACATGGCCCACGGAGGCTTTGATGTCGTACTCCCCACGGAGAAACTTTCCCAGGGTCTTAACCTTGGTCGGCGACTCTACGATGATGAGAGATTTTTTTCTGGCCATGATTCCGGTTTGAAGGGACCCCCTCTATTTCAGGGAAAACATCTTCCCGGGATATTGCACCACAAGACCCTTGAGCTCAAGCTCCATCAGGATGGCCGAGACCCTTCCCGCGTCGAGGCCGCTCTCCTCAATGAGGTTATCGATGTGAGAGGAGCCGCCGCAGAGAAGGTTATATATGGCGCTCTCCTCAGGGCTGAAGGCCGCCATGGAGGGACTCTCCCGTGCCTCCCTCTCGCCCATCAGGGCCATGAGGGGCGGCGGAAGCTCTTCCAGAATGTCCTCCACTTCTTCGACCAGTTTTGCCCCCCGCTTTATGAGAGAGTTTGCTCCGCGGCTTATGGGACTATCGACATTTCCCGGCACGGCGAAGACCTCCCGACCCTGCTCGACGGCATGCCCAGCAGTGATGAGGGCGCCGCTCTTCTCTCCAGCCTCCACCACCAGAGTGCCGAGAGCGAGGCCGCTGATGAGCCGGTTCCTGACGGGGAAGTTCTGCGGCAAGGGGGGGCGACCCATGGGAAATTCCGAGAACACGGCCCCCTGGCGTCCTATGGCCGCGCGCAGGGGTTCATTTTCCCTGGGATAATTATTGGCCAGGCCGCAGCCGAGAACGGCCAGGGTGCGCCCCCCTGAATCCAAGGCCACACGATGGGCCGCCGAATCTATCCCGCGGGCCATCCCGCTCACAATGGTCATCCCCCGTCCCGCGAGCTCCCGGCAGAGACGCTCTGTCATGAGACGCCCGTAAGGGGAAGGCCGTCTTGTGCCCACCACAGCAAGTGAGAGTCCGTCTTGCGCCTCGAGGCCACCCTCTATGTAGAGAACGGGGGGAGGGTGGTGGATATTTCTGAGGGACCTCGGATATTCCTCCTCCTGAAATGAGACCACCCTTATTCCACGGTCCCGGACTGCCTGAAGCTCCTCCTTGAGGGCTCTCTCCCAGTCAAAGGACCTCCGCTGCGAAACGAGCCCCTCTCCTCCTATCCGCTCCCACTCTTCAGGAGCGGCCAGCAGCGCCTCCTCAGGGGAGCCGAACTTTTCTATCAGCCGGTGAAAAATCCTAGCCCCCATGCCGGGTATGAGGTTAAGGGCTATCCAGAAGGGGTTGGTTTCCATGAGTCTCTTTGATTTCCCAGGGGGCTCCTTGACCCCGGCGTCTCTCGGCCGGGGCTCAATCCGCACCCAGTGCCTTGAGCCTGCCGCTCGCCAGCCCAGAGGCCGGGTGCCGTGGATATCGGCTGAGTAGCCTCCTCAGAGCCATTTTGCCCCCTTCCGCCTCTCCCAGAGCCAGAAGGCAAAACCCCACCTTGAGCATGGCATCGGGCTCTTTTCTTCCTCGCGGCCAACCCTTCAATACTTTCTCAAATTCAGCACGCGCCCGCGCGTAGTCCTTTATGCCGTAATAAGATTCCCCCACCCAGTACTGCGCGTTCTCGGAAAGCGGGTGCTCGGGGAAGAGGCGCAAGAATTCCTCGAACCCCCGAAGCGCCATGCGATAGAGGCCGGCGCGGTAGTTGGCGAGGGAGCGCTTGTAGAGGGGCTCAGGCTTGAGGGCACTGTCTATCCCCTTGAAGGCCCTCCGGGGAACGTCAGGGGAGGGGGGTTTTTCGCCGACCGCTCCCGCGCCCTTGGCCAGCTTCTCCAGGCGCTCTGTGGCGATACCCAGCTGCCTCTCGGTCCTCTTGAGGCGAGCCTCGCTGTCGTGCAAGGCGACCGAAAGCTCCGCGAGCCTTTTTTCGCGCTCCCTATCGGCCGATGCCACTTCAGCCTCTCGACCTTGGAGCAGCTTAAGCTCTCTCTGAAGTTCGCTGAGCTGTCCTTTAATGACCTGGAATTCTTTCTTCGTCGCGCAGCCCGACCCTGAGGTCAGAACCAGGATGAGCGCTCCAGCCCACAGGTTAACTGCTCTTATTTTCAGGATAACACCTCCCCTTAGAGCACCGCGGCCGCAGCGGTCGCCCTGAGAATAATATTTATATTTCGCTTCCTCGGGCTGTCAAGGAATATGCCCATGGGGCGGAGGCGGGGCGATTCAGATTGTTGTAACCTCAAATCCCTCCCGATGCAAGTCATAGTCGGCCTTTATGAGCACCTGGACATCGAGCTCCCTCTCCAGGGAGTCGAGGTGGTCGCTCTCCTCATCGAAGAGAAGGTCAGCCACATTGGGGTGGACGTTGACCCTTAACTTGCGCTTCGTCGGCTCCTTCGCCTTGACCCTTCTGATCTCGCGCAGCACCTCGTAGCAAACCGTGGTGGCCGATTTCGTGCCGCCCCTCCCCTCGCAGTAGGGGCAGGGTTCGCAGAGCGCCCGGCTCAGGCTATCCCTGACCCTTTTCCGCGTCATTTCAACCAGCCCGAGTTCCGAAATCTTCAGGATGCTGGTGCGCGAGCGGTCGGCCTTGAGCTCGCTCTTAAGTAGTTCGAAGACCTTCTCCCTGCTCTCCTCTTTCTCCATATCGATGAAGTCGAGGATGATGATTCCGCCGATGTTGCGCAGCCGGAGCTGGAAAACGATCTCTTTTGCGGCCTCCAGGTTGGTCGTCAGAATGGTCTCCTCGGGGTTGCGCTTGCCCACATAGCGCCCCGTATTGACGTCGATCGTGACCAGGGCCTCGGTCTGGTCGATGACGATGTAGCCCCCGGACTTCAGCCACACCTTCTTGCCCAGGGCCCGCTCTATCTCGAGCTCGATGCCGTAGGCATCGAAAATGAGCTCTTTCCCTTTATAGAGCTCCACCTTGCTTTTCAGGTGAGGATAAAAGGTCTCGATGAAGCCAAGGCAGTCATCGTAGGCCTCCTTGGAATCCAAAACCATGCGGTCCACATCATTGGTGAATAGGTCGCGGACGGTGCGGTGGATGAGATTGAGGTCAGAGTGGATGGGGCTCGGTGCCGAGATTTTTTTGCTCCCCTCCAGAATCTTCTCCCAGAGGGTGTTGAGGAAGTTTATGTCGGTCTCAAATTCCGCTGTATCCACCCCTTCGCTAACCGTTCTCACGATGTAGCCCGTTCCCTGGGCCTTGAGCTTTCGCACTAGACGCCTCAGGCGCCGGCGTTCCTTCTCATCTTCAATCCTGCGGGAGATACCTATCTGGTCGATGCCGGGCATGAAAACCAGGTACCGACCGGGCAGAGTGATGTAGGAGGTGAGACGGCAGCCCTTGCTACCCATGGGCTCTTTGCTCACTTGCACCAGAACCTCCTGCCCCTCCCTGAGAATTTTCTCTATAGCCATGGGGGCCGGTGGGCGACGGGGTCGCCCCGGAGGACCCTCAAACTCAAGCTCCTGGTACTCATGGTCCGCAAGCTTTTGGTCCTCCCGCATCGACTCCAAAACTTCCACATCGGATACATAGAGAAAGCCGCCTTTCTCAAGGCCAATATCCACGAAGGCCGCCTGCATACCCGGCAGGACCTTCGTCACTATCCCCTTGTAGATATTTCCTACGATGCCCTTGTCCTTCTCCCGCTCGATGTAAAGCTCGGTAACGACATTGTTCTCCATGAGAGCCACCCGCGTCTCGTGGGGGTCGGAATTCACTATAATCTCAGTGGCCAAAAGGACTCTCCTCCGCTAGGGCCCATGCCCAGTGGTATCTGTTTTTATTATACGCAACCAGGGCAGATCGCGGGGTTCGAGCTCCAGGGCGAGGGCCATTAGCTCTGATGGCTTCGGGAAGGCCCCGTCCTTGCAACCGATCCTGAGGCTGAACCGATGGGCGGGCACACCATCAGGGTCTTCAGAGGGCCCCAGGTAAGCTAAACTCTTGAGTTCCTCCTGGACATTAAGTAGCTTCTCCCCGCCGCCCTTCCTTCGCCTTCTCAGGAGAGGCTTCCTTTGGATGGCTCCCTCCAAGCGCGCGAGCAACTCTTCACCATCCTCCAGGCCCTTCGCCAGGGCTAACTCCCGCGGCAGCCAGACCTCCCAGGACATGCTCTCCACCCCCTCAGCAGGAGGCGGGCTTCTGTCGGGGAGCGGCATAACAGAAAGTACCTCTATTCCTTCAGGAAGCTCTCTCTGTAAAGCATCTTTAAGGGCCTCGGGGTGTGGGGAGAACCCATCCCCTAAGAGCTGCGCATGAAAGACCTCGTTTCTGCTTTCCACCCCGACGGGAAGGGCATAGCCGAAGGCAATCCGGGGGTGAGGGTGATATCCTTGGCTGTGAGAGAGGGGAATTCCCGCCCTTCTGAATGCGCGGCAAAAAACCCGGTAGAGCTCAAGGTGGGAGAGAAAGCGCATCCTCCCCACCTTTGCGAACCCGAAGCGGAAAGTTCTCCTCCGCGGAGTCTGGGGTAAATAAGAGGGCCCCCTTCTGGGGGTCTTCCCGTCGGGGAGCTTGAGGGGCGGAGGACATCTCCCCTCAAGGCCGCACCCGCCGCACCCAACCTCCCGGCAATCTTGAGTGAGAAGCCCTGCAAGGCCCCTCCTGCACTCGGCCTCAAGGAAAGCTTTAGAGACCCCGCTCTCCAGATGCTCCCAGGGGAGCACCTCCTCAAAGGGGATCTGCCTGTTGGCGTAAAAGGTCGGGTCCAGCCCCTCCTCCTCGAAGGCCTCCAGCCACGTCTTAAGGTTAAATTTTTCGCTCCAGGAATCGAGCCAGGCTCCCCGTCTGAAGGCGCTCTCCACCACCCGAGCCAAGCGGCGGTCTCCTCGGGAGAGAGAGGCCTCAAGAAAACTTTGCTCCGGAAGGGACCAGCTGAGCTTCAGGGAGCGGCCCCGGAGGGAAGCCTTAAGGCGCCTCAGTTTCTCTTTCAGAGAAGGGAGCTCCTCCTGTGGGCACCACTGGAAGGGGGTGTGAGCCTTGGGCACAAATGGGGAGAAGCTCAGCCGGAGGGCCTTTATGCATCTTCCTCCCTCCCTCAGGGTGAGGAGCCGCCGGCTCAAGCGGATAATGGCTTGAATGTCCTCCTCCCCTTCGGTCGGAAGCCCGACCATGAAGTAAAGCTTGAGCTTCTCCCAGCCGGCCGAGAGAACCCTTCGGACATCTTCCAGGAGTTCCTCTTCTTTCCACTCCTTGTTTATCACCTTCCTCAAGCGATCGGTTCCCGCCTCAGGGGCGAGCGTGAACGCGGTGCGGCGGACGCGAGCGAGTGAAGAGACGAGCTCAGGCTCCAGAACCCCTACCCGGAGGGAGGGCAGGGAAAGGGATGTACAAGTATTAGCCAGCTCCTCCATAAGCTCCGGCACGAAGGTTCTCAAGGGGGCCCAGTCGCTAAGGCTGAGGGAGCACAGAGCCACCTCCTCATAGCCCGTGGCCTTCAGGTTCTCTAAAAGAAGGTCTCTCACCCTCTCGGCCGAGCGCTCTCTTACGGGCCGATATACCATCCCCGCATGACAGAAGCGGCAGCCCCGGGTGCAGCCCCTTTGAACCTCCAGTGCGAGGCGATCGTGAATTACCTCGGCAAAAGGAACGAGCTCTCTCTTGGGATAGGGGGCTCCCTCTAGCTCATCGAGGAAACGCCGGGACACTCGTCTTCCTGGCTCCCGGAGGTGCTCAATCCTTTCGATGGTTCCTTGAGTGGTGTAGTGAACTCTGAAGCGAGAGGGGATGTAGAGCCCGGGTATCTCCTCGAGCAGGTCCAGCAGTTTATCCTTGCCCCCACCCCCTTCGCGCCAGCTCTCGTAGGTCGCAAGGACCTCAGGGAAGAGGGCCTCACCATCGCCCAGGGCTACGGCGTCAAGGAAAGGAGCCAGGGGTTCCGGGTTCATAGCACAGGGACCGCCGGCAATGACGAGCGGCCAGGACTCGTCGCGCTCCGCGGCCTTTAGAGGAATTCCCGCCAGAGAGAGCATCTTGAGCACGTTGGTGAAGGAGAGCTCATAGAGGAGGGAAAAACCCAGGATATCGAAATCCTTGAGAGGTTGCCGCGACTCCAGGCTCGAGAGAGGATAGCCCCTCGCTTCCAAGAGGGCGGCGCAGTCCGTCCAGGGGGTGAAGGCCCTCTCGGCCATCACCCGGGGCTGGGTATTGAGAAGATGGTAAAGGATCCTGAGGCCCTGGTGGCTCATTCCGACCTCATAAAGGTCAGGAAAAGCCAGGGCAACCCTTGTTCGAACTCGCCCTGGGACTTTGCGAGTGGAATTTACCTCGCCCCCCAGGTAGCGGGAGGGTCTCTCCACAAAAGGAAGGACAGCGCGCTCGAACTCTTCCACCTTATCCCAAGGAAACCTCTTTAAAAGGAACATTCTGTCCCATAGCTTTTTTAGAATCAATCCGTTATGGTTATTTTGAGAAATTCGCGGCAGCTTTTCAAGAGAAAATTTCAGAGGCTTTGGAAGGTGAAGCGCCTCATCCTTAGGTTAAGGAGGAGCCCCACTGCCAAAAAGGTAGAGACAAGGGAGGAGCCACCATAGCTGACAAGGGGGAGTGGGAGGCCCACTATGGGCATAAGACCCATGGTCATCCCGATATTCAAGATGATGCTCAGGCCTATCATGGAAACAACACCCGTGGCGATAAGTACGCCCATCTTGTCCTGGGTGTGGAAGGCTATGTCAAGCCCCCTCATAATCAGCAGCAGGAGGAGCACCAGCAGGACTGCCGCTCCTATAAAGCCTAACTCTTCGGCCAGAACAGAGAATATGAAATCGGTATGCTTAGCAGGCAGAAAGTGGAGCCTGCTTTGGGTTCCGGCCATGAGTCCCTTGCCCCAGAGCCCTCCTGAGCCAACGGCTATCTTGGACTGAATGCTCTGATAACCAGCTCCCAGGGGCTCAGCCCCGGGATAAATAAGTGTGAAGAGTCGTTTTTTTTGGTAATCGTGAAGGAAGCTCCAAAGTATGGGGAGGGCTCCCATGAGGCTCCCCCCTATCCAGGCCATGGTTTTCCACCTGAGGCCCGCAACGAAGACAACAGCGCCAAAAATGAGGAGGAGGGTCAGCGCGGTGCCCAGGTCCGGCTGCTGGGCTACAAGGAGGAAGGGGAAGAGGACCAGCAGGCCCGGGGCTAAGAGTTGGCGAAGACCGAGGGTCCCTTCGTACTTGCTATCATCAAAGTAGCGGGCCAGGGCCAGGATAAGGGTGAGCTTCACGAACTCCGAGGGCTGAAGCCTCACACCACCCAACACCAGCCACCTCTGACTGCCAAATACTCCCTTGCCGAAAAGGAGCACCACCAGGAGCAAGAGAATGCCAAAGGCATGGAGAATATAAGCATACCGCCCGAGAATGCGGTAGTCGAGGAAGGCGGCAAGCAGCATCCCCAGCATCCCCAGCCCCAGCCAGGAAAGCTGACGCCAATAGAGCTCAGCCCAGGGAACAGAAGGGCTGCTCGAAGTCGCGCTATAGACCATCAGCACCCCTATCCCGCATGGGATTAAGGTAAGGACCAGGAGGGTCCAGTCGAAATTGGCCAGAAGCCTCCTGTCAAGTCTTAGCTCAAAGGACCTCAAGCCTCCTCCTCGTTCAGCTTCAGGTAGGTTTGGATGAGCTTCATGGCAATGGGGGCATAGTGGGCGCCATGTTCGCCACCGTGCTCGACAAAGACTACAATGGCTATGGAGGGGTTTTCAAAAGGCGCATAGGCGACGAACCAGCCGTGATCCCGCTGCTCCCGCGTGAGCTCCTCTTGCTTGCCCTTTCGTTTCAGGCGCATCACCTGAGCCGTGCCCGTCTTGCCCGCCACCACAACTTCCTTGAGCCTGGCTCTGAAGGCGGTTCCGCCCCGCTCGTTGACAACGGCCCTCAGGGCATCCTGGATGACCCGCAGGTTCCGGGCCTTCACGGGAAGCCGCCCCAGGATTTCAGGCCTCGCTCTATAGACTTCCCGCCCCTCAGGGGAGAGGACCCGCTCGACGAGGTAGGGCCGGTAGATGGTGCCACCATTTGCAACCGAAGCCATAACGTTGAGAAGTTGAATCGGAGTGAGCAGGTTATAGCCCTGTCCGATTGCTGCGGAGATGGTCTCTCCCGGATACCAGGGTTCGCCATGGGTCATCTTTTTCCACCGCCTGGAGGGGACGATCCCTTCCTTTTCATCCCCCATGCTCAGGCCTGTCTTCTTCCCCAGCCCGAAACCTCGGGCATAGCGGGCGAGGCGGTCAATTCCCAGCTTCTGCCCCAACTGGTAGAAATAGACATCACAGGACTCGGCGATGGCCTTCTTGAGGTTCACAACCCCGTGCCCGCCCGGCTTCCAATCCCTGTAAGTTCGTCTCCCGAAATAGAAATATCCTGGGTCGTATATGGTTGTATCGGGCGTTATAATGCCTTCCTCCAGGCCGGCTGCCGCCACCACGATCTTATAGACGGAGCCAGGAGGATATTGTCCTTGAAGGGCCCGGTTGTGAAGGGGGTGGAGGGGATCGCTCATAAGCTCTTGCCAGTCTTCCCTGGATATGCCTCCGGCAAAGAGATTGGGGTCAAAGTCGGGATTGCTCACTATGGCCAAAATCTGTCCGTTTTGGGGGTCCACAGCAATAATGGCGCCCTGGTGAGGGGAAAAGAGTTCCGCGGCCTTCTTTTGCAGTTCTAGGTCAATAGTGAGAACCAGGGTGTTCCCCGGAACTTGATCTTTATTGAAGAGCAGTCTTAACTCTCGGCCATAAGCGTCCACCTCCACCCTCTTAAATCCCTTAGTGCCCTTTAGATAGGGCTCAAAATCCCGCTCCAAGCCGTAAACACCGATGAAATCACCCTGCTGATAGTCCCCGTTGCGGTGTTGCCTCAATTGCTTCTCGGCGATCTCCCCCAGGTGGCCCAGAAAATGGGAACCAAGGGTGCCCAAGGGGTAGCGCCGCCGGGGAACCGCTTCTACCCTCACCCCGGGGAGCTCCAGGCGATGCTCCTCCAGATAGGCGACGGCCCGGCGGTCAATATCAGCCGCTATAAGGGCGGGCTTAAAGCGACTTTCTGAGCGCAACTTCCCCCGCGCATAGGAGGGGTCAAGGGCCAAAACCCGCTCCAGAGCGCCCATCGTGCTTGCCATGTCCTTAACGGCATCTCTGAGTATAAGAAGGTTGAAAGAAGGACGATTGTCCGCCAGAACCCTTCCCCTCCGGTCGAGGATGCGCCCCCGGGGGCTATTTACGGTGAGGGTGCTCATGCGGTTGTTCTCCGAGAGAGTTTTAAATTTGTCTCCCAGGATTATCTGGAGATGCCAGGCTCTCAGGAAGAGGATGAAGAAAAGAGCGACGAAGGCCAGGGTCAGGAGTCGCTGGCGCCTGTGGTAGCTCTCGGGAGCATCATTGCGCAGTCGTCTAAAGCTCATGACCTCATTAAGTTAGGCTACGGAAGAGCGGCAACTCAGCCATTGGCCGAGCCAGGCGCTCTTCTAAAGCAAAAAGTAGCATGAGCACCGCCGGAGCCAAAATTGCGTTAAGAGCTGTGATCTTCAAAAGAGTTCTGAAAAAGTCGGCAGGCAAGGGCACCTCGGGCAATATGAGAGCTTGCACTATTACGAAGAGAAGTCCGTCCAGAAGCGTGGCCATGAAGCCAAAGCTCACATGGGCCACCACACTTCTGCTGGCAAGCTTCTGGCGAATGTCTCCCAGGATGAAGCCGATGAGGCCCTTGGAGAGGCCGTTCATACCGAGGGGCAGCCCGGATAGAGCGTCCTGGAAGATACCCATAAGGAAGCCTAAACCTGTTCCTGTCTGGCGTCCTCGGGAGACGGCGAAGTAAATCGTTACCACTAGAACCAGGTCAGGTTTCACTCCCAGGTATTGGGTGCCGTATTCGGCCACAGTCGTCTGGAAGACGAAGGTGGCCGCCAAAAGCAGGAGGCGAAAGAGAAAGGTTCTCACGGTGAACTCTCTCTCCCCTTTATTACCAACACCTCCTCGAGCCTCGGGAGGTCCACCCTGGGCTTAACTTGCGCCTCTTTGAAGAGCCCCTTTTGCTTTTCCTCGACCCGCGTGACATCGCCCACCACGAGTCCCTTTGGAAAAACCCCTCCCAGGCCTGAGGAGATGAAGACATCCCCTAGCTTGACGTCTGAATGAGCGGGCAGGTACCTCAGCTCTCCCAGCCCATTTCCCTTGGCGACGTAGATCCCCGGTGCCCGGCTGCGCTGCACCATGCCATCGACAGCACTCCGGTAGTCGGAGATGAGGAGTACCTTGGAAGCGTAAGGTGTCGTCTCTATGATTCGCCCCACGACCCCTGCGTGGGTGATCACGGGCATATCCCTGCTGAGGCCATGGATTTTCCCCCGATTGATGATGATGGTTTTGGTCCAGTTGGTGGCATCCCTTCCGATGACCTGAGCCGTTATCGTCTCATAATCAGAGGCCTCTTTGAAGGACAGGAGTTTCTCCAGACGGCGGTAGCGCTGTTCCATCTCGGTATAGTCGGAGAGTCTCCGGCGCAGGGTTTCCAGCTCCTGCCGGTAATTCTCGATTTGCTCCTTCGCGCTGAGGAGTTCACCGTAGTAACGCCTGAGTTTCATGAGGTAGCTCCAGGGTCCCTGGGCCACGGTTTGAAGCGGGGCAATCAGGTTGAGGACGACGTCTTCTATCAGCGTGGCCCGTCCCCGACGGTGAACACTGATTGTCATGAGGGTGAAAGAGGTCAATACTAGAGCCGTGAGCAGAACCAAATCACGATGCCTTATAAGGACCCTCAGCATATTTACCGGTTGATATAGGCGCAGTTCGACTTTATGGATTGGCGACGCCAGCAGGGCTCGGGACAAAGGATGGCAGGTATGATCCCTTTGCTATATGGCTAGCTTCTTCAGCAAGTCAAGGTTGTCCAGGATCTTCCCCGTGCCAAAGACCACAGCCAAGAGGGGGTCTTCGGCCACTGTGATGGGAAGACCCGTCTCCTCCCGAAGAAGCACGTCAACGCCGCGCAGAAGCGCGCCCCCGCCCGCCAGAACTATGCCCTTATCCACGATGTCCGAGGCCAGCTCAGGAGGCGTCCGCTCAAGGGCGATCTTGACGGTCTCGATGATGGTGCCCACAGGCTCGGCCAGGGATTCCCGGATCTCATCATCGCTGATGACCATGGTCTTTGGAACCCCTGCCACCAAGTCTCTACCCTTGACCTCAAGGGTCCGTCGCTCCCCCATGGGGTAAGCCGAACCGAGCTCTATCTTCAGCTCCTCGGCCGTGCGCTCGCCGATGAGGAGATTGTAGGTTCGCTTCAGGTGGTTGACAATGGCCTCGTCCATCTCGTCCCCGCCCACCCGGACCGACTTGCTGTAGACGATGCCAGCCATGGAAATTATGGCCACCTCGGTGGTGCCACCGCCGATATCCACGATCATATTGCCGCTCGGTTCCTGGATGGCCAGTCCCACCCCGATGGCGGCCGCCATGGGCTCTTCGATGAGATACACTTCCCTTGCGCCAGCCGACTCGGCCGAATCCTTGACGGCCCGCTTCTCCACTTGGGTTATGCCCGAAGGGACACATACTATCATGCGTGGCCGAACAAGGGTTTGGCGATTATGAACCTTGGTTATAAAATACCGAAGCATCGACTCGGTGATCTCGAAGTTGGCGATAACGCCATCCTTCATGGGACGTATGGCCAAGATGCCGTCTGGGGTGCGCCCCACCATGTTCTTGGCTGCGGTCCCCACCGCCAGGATCTGTTTGGTATCCCTATGCATGGCCACTATCGAGGCTTCGTTCAGAACGATGCCCTGGCCCTTGACATAGACGAGGGTGTTGGCCGTGCCAAGGTCTATGGCTAGGTCGTTGGAGAACAAGCCTAGAATAGAGTTAAAGATCATAAGCTGAAAACCCCAGAGAGTTCTCTTCTGGCGGTCCTGGAAGGGCGAAGGCGACTCAGTCTTTTAAGTTAATAGTATAATAGGCAGAAAGCTAAAAATCAAGGGAAAAGCTTTTCATTTTAAATGCTTTAATTTAAAGCGCTTCAGGAAATGGGCTTGCTCGTACTCGGGGCTTCGGGCTATTATTTTCCTTGAAAGCTCCTGGGACAGAAAAAATCTCTTTGGGGGTACAGGTTCATGCTGAAGTTGATGCGCCAAAAGGCCGGCTCTTGGATGATAAAAGCACTTCTCCTAGCCGTCGCCGCGACCTTTGTCCTTTTATACGGCTGGGGTGGCTCCTCCCTCCGCAGGGGTAGGGGACCTGATGAGAGGGCGGCGGCCACCGTCAACGGTCAGCCGATCCCCATGCAGGAGTTCAGGTCCGCCTACCGGCAGCGGTACGATGCCTACCGACGCCTCTACCGTGAGAATTTTACCGAGGAGGTGGTGAAAAGCCTCGGGATAGGCCGCGAAGCCCTGGACTCCCTCATCCTTCTCAGGCTTGAGCTCGCAGAAGCCTATCGATTGGGCCTGGGGGTTTCCGACGCTGAGGTGGGAGCCCACATCCGGGCCATGAAGGCCTTTTACGTGGGAGGAAGCTATAACAAGGCCCGGTATCTGGAACTGCTGCGCTACAATCGCATCCAGCCCGCGGAGTTTTGGGAGGCCAAGAGGCGGGAGATTCTTCTCGGGAGACTGGAAAGGTTCATTAAAGAGGGCGTCCACTTGACCGAGCAGGAGTGGAGGACGCTATTCCGGCGACGAGGGGAGAGGGTTCGTGTCCGTTACCTGCGCCTGGAGTCCTCCCTCTTCGAGAACTCCCTGAAGGTTAAACCAGCTGACGTGGAGAGCTTTTATGAGAAGAACAAGGAGGCCTTCCGCACCCGGCCTCGGCTCAAGGCCCAGTACATTTTCATCGACCGCAAGGCTTTCGCGGGAAAGGTCAAGGTCGGCGAAGAGGACCTCAAGAAGTTCTATGATGAGCACCGTGAGGATTTCCGGGAACCCGAGCGGTTGAGGGCGAGGCATATCCTGCTGAAGCTTCCTCCGGACGCTTCCCCCGAGAAGGAGAAGGAGTTGAGGCGCAAGGCCGAAGAGGCCCTGGCCAAGATAAAGGCGGGGGCGGACTTCGCCGAAGTGGCCAGGGAGTACTCTGAAGGCCCGAGCGCTTCCAGGGGAGGGGACCTGGGAAGCTTTGCCCGGGGGGAGATGGACGAGAGTTTCGAGAAGGCGGCCTTCGCGCTGAGCCCTGGTGAGGTGAGTGGCCCGGTGCGCACTCCCTTTGGATTTCACATCATAAAGGTCGAAGCCAAAGAGGCCGGTCGGGTCAAGAAGCTGGAGGAGGTGAAGGAGCTTATCGAGAAAAAGCTCTTCAATGAGCGCCTGGGCGAGAGGCTCGACCAAGAGGCTGAAAGAGCTGAAGAACTCCTCCAGCAGGGGCTCCCCGGAGGGGAGAAAAACCTCCCTCCCTGGTTCCGACAGGGAGTGACGGATTTCTTCGAGAGAGGAACCCCTCCTGCAGACCTACCCATGCGAGAGGCCTTTGCAGAGGCTGCTTTTAGGCTTCAGAAGGAGGAGCTGAGCCCACCCGTCGTGGGTAAAGAGGGAATTTACGTACTCAAGGTCCTCGAAAGGAAGGAACCCTATGTGCCCCCCCTGCAGGAAATCCGCCCGCAGGTGAGGGAGCGCCTCATGAAGCAGAGGGCCGGTGAGCTGGCTCAGGCAAAGGGCAAAGAAATCATTGATGAGCTCAAAGCCGGCAAGAGTCTGGAGAGTCTCGCCGCCTCCCTGGGGCTCAAGGTCGAGAAGACCGACTTGATAAGTCGGACGAGTCCCCTTGCTCAGGAGCTCGAAGGCGGTGACTTCATTCAGAGAGCCTTTTCACTCAAGGAGGGGGAGAGGGGTCTGGCCCGAGCGGGTTATAACGCACTTGTCCTTGAGCTTCTCGAAAGAAAGCTTCCCAGCGAGGAGGAATTCAAGAAAGATGGCGCGGAGTTTCGCCGCGAGGTCCTTGAGCAAAAGCGGGACGTCTTTTTCAGAACCTATCTGGAGGGCCTTCGCCGCCGGGCCACAATAACGATAAATGAGAACCTTAAGGAAGGGCTTTAGGCTTAAACGCCTTTCATTTTGATTTTTCAGCAATAATGAGCTGAAAAAATTTGCCCCTTCCCTAACGATTCAACGAGGGGAGACACAGAGGTATGTCCGAACTCAAGAAAATGCTGGTTGTTCGTCCGGAAAACTGCACCGCCTGTCGGCTCTGCGAGCTGGCCTGCTCCCTGGCTAAGTCGGGCACCTTCAACCCCACGGAGTCTCGGATCCAGGTTCATCTCTTCTTGGATGAGCCTCTTTTCATACCTCTTGTCTGCATGCAGTGCACCGATGCTCCCTGCGAGAACGTATGCCCCACGGCGGCCCTCAAGAGGAGCGCCGAGACGGCTGTGGTGGAGTTCAGCCGGGAGAAGTGCATCGGATGCAAGACGTGCATGATTGCTTGCCCGTTTGGGGTGATGAATTTCTCCAGCCGCGATGGCCACGCGTTCAAATGTGACAACTGCCAGGGGGACCCGGAGTGCGTCAAGTTCTGCACGTTTGACGCTCTGGACTACAGGGAGGCGGAGCTCTCGATGGCGGCCAAGAGGGCTACCTTCGCCCGCCAGCTAATGGAAGCTCAGAGGACGAGGGCCGCTAACCCCTGAAAGCTTTGAGGCGAGAGCAGGGAAGGGCGGGCTCTAAGGGGCTCGCCTTCGTTTATTCCTTCTCAAGGAAAACATGTGATTTAGGAGAACGCTCTCCCCGCTTGGGGAAAAGGCCTCCCGGATGGCCCCCGCCACATAGGCTTTGGCGCGCAGCACAGCCTCCTCCAGCTCCTCCCCCCGGGCAAGCCATGCGGTGATGGCGGCCGAGATGGTGCATCCCGCTCCGTGAATTCGTGGGAGGGGAAGCCTCTCCGAGCTGAACTCCCGGAATCGCTCCCCATCGAAGAGAAGGTCAATGGCCGGACCCTTAAGATGACCCCCCTTGATGAGCACAGCCTTGGGCCCCATGGAAAGGAGCCGCCGGGCCGCTCGGTGCATGTCCTTGAGGGAGGCCACGCGAATGCCGGAGAAAAGAGCCGCTTCCTCCAGATTGGGAGTCAGGAGAGTGGTGATGGGAAAGAGCTCTTTGGCAAGGATAGAGCGGGCGTCGGGCTTGAGAAGAGGGTCCCCGCTTCCGGCGGCCATGACGGGGTCAACGACCAGATGGGGAGGTGGGTTCTCTCTTAATGCCCGGGCCACGGCCTCGATGGCAGGCCCGCTGAAGAGCATTCCTGTCTTGGCCGCATGAGGGGGTATATCGCCGAGCACGGCTTCAAGCTGCCGGGAGATGAAGGGTGCGGGAACCTCATGCACCCCAAGAACGCCCCCTGTGTTTTGGGCGGTGAGAGCGGTCACTACGCTCATCCCGTAGACGCCCACCGCGGTGAAGGTCTTGATGTCCGCCTGGATTCCAGCCCCTCCGCAGGAATCCGAACCCGCTATCGTGAGGGCCACCCTCATGGACCTTTTCCTCTCGATGGTCGCTCCTTTCAGCACCTCGGGGGAAGTCATGGCGTTCAGCCATCCTCTTTCTTATAGTTTAGTGCCCCAAGCCTCCTTAATCCCTCGCAACCTATTTTGCGGACTTTAGACCGTAAAGGAGTCAAATATATGGAGGTTCCTCGGCTGCGAAGCTAAAAAAGTTCTGGTTGGAGACTTCTTCGCAAAAGAGCCCCTGATGCCATTAGATGGAGGCGCTCTTAAAAGAGTCTATGGGTTTTCCCAGGGAAGACAAGGATAATCTTGAGAGAAATTCGGGGTGGCGTCCAAAGCTATAAACCGGGAGAGCTTGCCCTTATGGTTGCACTCGCCCGGTGGCTTTTCAGCTATCTCAGTTTGTCTTTGCCTTCTACTGAGCTTTTTTCTCTAGGAGCTGCTTTCAGGATGGTTCCCCGGCCCTTCTCATTCGGGCCAGGAAGGGTTTCCTCAGCCGCCCGAGCTCTTCAGCCTGAGCCTTTCTCTTCCTGGGAGGAGAGAATATGGAGGGTCATTAGCCTGGGGTCTTACCTCTGGTAGACTCTCACCTCCTCGACCCAGAAATTCGTCAGCTTGTTCGAGTGGATTCGGCCCAAAAGGGGCACCTCGCTACTGAACTTTTTCACCAATCCGTATCGCCTTATCACATCAGAGACGGCCCGAGAGAGGAGGGGATCCTCATCCTCCCGATAGCCCATTTTCACCGCCGACACAAGATATTGGGGCATGCGCTCGCGGGTGAACTTGAGCCAGGGGAAGGGGTCGTTCAGGAAGTTGTAGCTGAGGTAATCGTAGGGAGGGTATCCTCTTCCCGTCATGAGAAGATTATCGGGCACCCGGTTTCCGATGGAGGAGCCAGGGGGAATGTTCGCGTTGATCCATCTTCCCGCCGATATCCTGGGATGCTCCACAGCGAAGGTGAGACCATAGAAGAGGGAGCTTGAGGCGGAGGCGAGGATGGTCAAGGTCAGGAGCGAATATGCCAGCCACCGGTCCCTTCTCAACCTTTCGAAAACGAGCCAGTCCATGAACCTCGCACCCGGCAGAACCAAGATGGGAAGGAGAGGACTGTAATAGTGAGCCAGATTGTCCTTAGTCTGGAAGAAGAAAAAGATGCCCGCCAGCGTGAAGAAAGCTATGCAGGAGAGGAGAGCGACGTCCCCCCTCTTGCGCTCACGACAGGCCAGCCAGAGGCCTCCGGCCACGGCCAGGGCAAAGGGAAGGCTGAAGGAGCGAAAGACGGTGAATAGGTGAGGCAGGGTGGAGAGCTCAAGCCAGTGGGCATTGAGATGGCCCGTCCTTCCGCGGGCGAAATCTGCGGCAAGGTCTTTCGTGGAGGAGAGAACATACGGATTGGTGAGCAGATAGGCTCCTGAAAAGGCTATGATACAAGCAAGAAGAAGTCGCCTCTGGGAGGGACCTCTCCCCCGCCTCCAGTTCAGCAACCAAAGGACCGGGAAGGAGAGAAGCACATAGCCCGAGGTCAGAAGAGAGCCTGCCGCAAAGCCGGCAAAGAGGCCCCCCAGTACGTACCAACTCCACCTCTCCGATTGGATGAGCTTCGCCGCCGCCCATAGGGAGAGAAGGATCCAGAGGGTGCTGTACAGGTGAGGTTTCAGGTAGTGGGCCTCGACAACTACGGCCGGACATAAGGCAAAAAAGGCAGCAGAGAGGAGGCCGACCCTCGGTCCGTAAAAGCTCTTGCCGACGAAAAATATTACTATCACTGCAAGGGCTCCGGCCACTGCTCCCGTTATCTTTCCGATGAGGTAGATTTTCCCCATCTCCCAGGGATGCGAGAGATAGAAGCTTCGGTCCGGGGTGAGTTGAACCAGCCCCGCCATGGAGCCGACCTTCAGGGCCGCCGCCATTGGATAGAGGTACATGCCTCCGTAAAGGAAGAGGTGCGGGTTAAAATCCCAGCGCTCGGGCTTCATTGAGGCCAAAGCCGATATTACAAGGGGCTCATCGGGAAACTGGGAGTTGGTGAGATTATCGGCTATCCACTTTAGTTTGGTCCTGCTGGCAAAGACCGTCCCCCCTTCGAGCTTGATGGGTATTTCACTTTCAAGGAATGAGTAGTAGTCCGATTGACCTTCGACTTTTTTGGTCACCTCTCCCGGACGGGCCGAATAGTCCCTTGTTTCTTCCATGGTCCGCAGGCGGTCCTGGAGGCGGGCCATTTCCTTGAGCACAGGCACCCTCAGCCGGGTGTCGGGCAGGGTGAGCTCGAGAGCTTCCTCCGAGGGCAGCTCAGCTCTCAGTCCAAGCGTGTTTAACAAGAGGGATGCTGCGAAGAGAAGAAGCAGGAGCAGGAAATGCCCGAGCGAAAGAGGAACCTTTTCCCTCATCCTTTCTCCTCGGGGCCAGTGCCTCTCTTCTCCCTGGGCAAGAGGATGAAGAGATGCTGAAAGGGAAGCCACCGAAATGGAATCCCTTTCACCTCAACAGGAACGAACATCCCAGAGGAAAGGGCGAGGACATCTCTTTTGTGCAGACGGTGCAGGTGCCATAGCTCTTCGACCTCCTGGGGGGAATTGTACTTGGGAAGGAGCCATCCGCCCAGGCCCACGGCTCTCACAAGCCTTTTTGCCCAGCGGATGAGCTCCTCGTTTGGAACCGAGAGCACAACCACCCCCTCGGGCGCTGTGGCTCTCGCTATCTCCTCCAGGACCTTCCCCGGCTCAGGCACATGCTCAAGCACCTCAGAGCAGATGACCTTCTGAAAGGATCCCTTCTTGAAGGGGAGTTCGGCCGCATCCCCCTGCACCAGGCCCGCCCCCTTGAGGGAAGGCCTCTCGCGCGCCCTCTGCACCATCATCAGGGAGAGCTCGACCCCGAATTTTTTTCCGGGATGGACATCCTCCAGGATGTCTCCGGCGCCAAAGCCTACCTCGAGCACCCTTTCATCCGCCTGTGGAGCAAGGGCAGCCGCAATCTTCTCCCGCCGCTTCCGGGCGACATATCTTATGAGGGGGCTGCTCGACTTGTGGAAGTCCTCGGGCTTGAAGAGGGCCAGCATGCGCTCGTTCCACCGGCGAAATTCCCCTGCGCTGAGTCCTTTTCCCGTCACCGTCTGACCCCAGAGGGAGTTCCTCATGAGCCCTCTGCGCCGTGAGTCCTAATTCCCAAAAGCCTTCCCCTTGACCCCAAAGCCCCGCCAGCTGTTGTTGTTGCGGGGCCAGATCTTTACATCAAGCAGCTCCCCCTCTCTGAACCAGCCCGCAAGGGCTTCACGTGAAATATAGTGGGTGATGGGAGGAGTGAGCTGGTCATAAATCACATGGTGGACGTAGTAGTAGCCGAAGCCTGAGAGCCAGGTCATGTAATCGTAATAGGGAAGAAGGCGAGGGCCGAGCGAAGGATTGAGCTTTCTTGAGGGGAGGTAAAGGCCCTTGAGGCTTGCCCAGAGGATGAATGCCATGGGATGGGTCAGGGAGCTCAGAAGCGGAGCTGGCAGCCGGCTGAAGAACCTCTTTCTCAGGGGGTCCATATAGTTTATTATCCAGCCGTTTCCTTCCTCGCCATAGACCCACACAAAGATTTGAGCCTCGCTTTTGAGCAGGGGCAGGAGGCAAAGAAAACCCTCTTTGGGGTCGGGCAGGTGGTGAAGAACTCCTATGGAGAAGATGAAGTCGAAGAGCTCATCCCGAAAGGGAGGATTGAATATATCCCCCTGCACGATGTGGACCCTGGGGTTCTCCCTGGTGAGCGCATAGGCCACATCCACTGAAGGGCTGAGGTCAAAGCCTATCACCTCCCGCGCCCCCAGCTCAGACGCCACCCAGGTGAACCGGCCCATTCCGCAGCCTGCGTCAAGCACTAGTTTCCCTTCGAAGTTTCTCCACGAGAGGGGTGCAATCCAGTCCCTGAAAGCCTCGCGGTACTGTGGAAGGAACCTTGAATACCTCTTCCACTCCCCGCCGAAGCGCTCGGCCGTGAGGCTCCTCTCCGGGCTCATACTCTTGGGAAGAAGTCGCGGCACCCCTCCCCTTATGGGAAAGACCTCGCAACATCCCCGGCAGCTCAGTGAGCCCTCCATGATATCGCCTCGCTCATCCTCCCGCAGGGTCTTGGCCTCTAAGGTCCCTTTACAGGAAGGGCAGGCGAGAGATGAAATAAGACTCGGTTTCATGGCTCACCGAGGCTCTTGGGGTTACGGATATTGAGAAAAAGGGCCAGCGGGGGGAGGCCCACCAGGATGAGCGCATCCCTTCCGGGAAGCTTTCCCTCCCTCACAGGCTCACTCCCTTCAGCCAGCGGTCATGCCAGACCTGGAAGATGAGGAGAGTCCAGAGCTGCTTTCGGTTGTCCCGCCGCCGGGAGAAATGGTCCTGCACGAGGCCCTGAACATAGTCGGGTTCGAAGAGGCCCTGCTTCCGCAAGCGCTCCGGGCTCAGGTAGGAGAGCAGGGTCTCTCTCAGGCCTGTTGTGAACCACTGCGCGGCCGGTATGCCGAAGCCCTTCTTCTTACGGTGGATGATCGACTTTGGAAGGGTATCTGCCACTGCGCGCTTCAGAAGGTATTTAGTCGTAAGCCGCCTCAGCTTCCATGCCGAGGGGAGCGCGGCCACGAACTCCACTATCCTGTGGTCAAGAAAAGGGGCTCTCACCTCGAGAGAGGTGAACATGCTCGCCCGGTCCACCTTCACAAGGATATCATCCTGAAGGTAGAGCTTCATGTCCAGGTATTGGATGAGGGAGATGGGGTCCCTCGCCCGAGAGCGCGAGGCATAGAAGTCTATATCCTCCCAGACAGGATGGCCCTTCAAGTCCAAGGCTTCCCTCGAATCCGCGCTCAAGGCTTTCCCGAGCTCCTCTGGCGGAAATGAGCCGAGCCACACGTAGTTGCGCAGAGGAGGGGTGTAAGCCTCCCCGGAGATGAAGCGCTTGAGCTTGAAGTCCAGGCTTATGTTATCCTGAGAGACGGGGAGCTTCTCTATGAGTGGCCTTAGGAGGTGCCGTCGAAGCGCGGCCGGGAGCCTCTCGTAGAGGCCAGCCAGCCGGTGAGCCTGGTAGGTGGGGTAGCCGGCAAAGAGCTCATCCCCCCCGTCCCCTCCCAGCGCCACCTTCACATGTTTTCGTGTGAACTTTGAGAGGAAGTAGGTGGGGATGAGCGAGGCGTCGCCCAATGGTTCATCGAGAAGCTCTGAGAGCTCCCTGAGGAGGGTGAGAGTATGGCCCTCATCCAGAAGCGCCTCGCGGTGCTCAGTTCCAAGGTGGCGAGAGGCAAGACGCGCGAAGGAGGATTCATCAAAGGAGGGCTCTCTGAAGCCTATGGAGAAGGAATTGACCTGGCCGGGGATTAGCTCGGTCATCATTCCCGCCACGGTGCTGGAGTCGATGCCGCCGCTCAAAAAAACCCCGAAGGGCACGTCACTCCTGAGCCTCTTCCTCACCGAATCCCTGAGGATATACCTGAAACTATCGAGCAGTTCCCTTTCCGCCAGCTTCTCCCCCCAGCGCTCAGGGGGTACATCCCAGTAGCAGAAAGCCTCAACCCCGCGCCGGCTGACGCGAAGCGCCCACCCCGGGCGCAGCTTCTGCATCCCTTCGAAAATGCAGTCGGGCGCGGGGACGAACTCATAGAAGAGGTATTTCTGGAGGGCCCCAAGGCTAAGCTCGGGCGAGATGGCCGGGTGGCGGAGAAGGGCCTTTGGCTCAGACCCAAAAATGAAGTAGCCCGTAGTCCGGGCCCAGTAAAGGGGCTTCTGGCCCATGCGGTCCCGGGCCAGAAAAAGGGTGTGCTTCCTTCCGTCCCAGAGCGCAAAGGCGAACATGCCGATGAGGGGGTGCAGCATCTCCTCCCCTTTCTCCTCGTAGAGATGGAGGAGCACTTCGGTGTCGGAGAGGGTCTTAAAAAGATGGCCTCGGGCCTTGAGCTCTTCTCTGAGCTCCACGTAGTTATAAACCTCGCCGTTCAGAACAACCCAGAGGCTTCCGTCCTCATTTCCTATGGGCTGGCGTCCTCCCTCAAGGTCAATAATGCTCAGGCGGGCTATCCCGAGGCCCACCTCTCGTTGGGTATAAGCTCCCTCATCATCCGGTCCCCGGTGCCTCAGGGTCCCGCACATCCGACGAACCAGAGCCTCCTCGGCCCTTTCGCCCGGGTCAAAGCAGAAGTAGCCGCAGATGCCGCACATCAGCCGAAGTTTATGGTCTCCTGGACGAAATAGGCCCTCTTCTCCTGGGCTCCGCCGGTGCGCAGGAACATCTCCGCCAGAAGGCCCATGAGGATGAACTGGACCCCCGCCACAGCGGCTATAACCATCAGGAAGATGATAGGGGTTGCCTCCAAGCGCCCCAGGATGAGAACCCGGTAAGCCTGGATGAGGAAGAAAACGAGGCTCAAGAGAAGGCCCAGCAGCCCGATGCCGCCGAAAATGTAGGCGGGCTTGGAGTAGTAGCTCAGCAGAAATTTGACCGTTATCAGGTCAAGTGCCACTTTGATGACTCTGAGGAGCCCATATTTCGATTGCCCATAAGAGCGGGCCCTATGATTGACGGCAAGCTCAGCCACCCTTGCCCCTGACCAGAAAGCCAGAGCCGGGATGAAGCGGTGCATTTCGCCGAAAAGCGTGAGTTCCCGCACTATCTCCTTCCTGTAAGCCTTAAGGGTGCAGCCGTAGTCCCTGAGATGCAGCCCTGTCACCCTGGAAATGAGCCAGTTTGCCAGATGCGAAGGTATTCGCTTGCTCAAGGGGTCCTGGCGCTTTCGCCGCCAGCCTGAGACCACATCATAACCCTCCTGGAGCTTTTCCAGCAGCCGTGGTATATCGGCGGGGTCGTTCTGCAGGTCGGCATCCAGGGTGACGATGACCTCCCCCCGGGCATGGTCGAAACCCGCAGCCAGGGCAGGGGTCTGGCCGAAGTTCCTGCGCAGCCTTATGACTCTGACCGAGGGGTGCCCCCGGGCCAGCTCCGAGAGCACCTCAAAGGGGCCGTCACTGCTCCCATCATCGATGTAGATGATTTCATAGGGGAAGCCCACGCAAGAGAGAGCACCCGTGACCTGGCTCTGGAGTTCCCGGAGGCTTTCCGCCTCATCGAAGACGGGCACTACAAGGGAGAGATAGACCTCGGAAGTCATATTTTATCAGGGCGTTTTCAGAGGAGCCGGTGAAAATTTTCCCCAGGAGAAATTCCTCCTGTCCGGGGGCTCAATCATCTTAAAAATTTCCCAGACGCCGTGCAAGGGAAAAGAGACGGCCGAGGGAGCGCTGACTATCGTAAGCGGAAGATTCTGGCTCTCTCAGAATGTGAGCTGTCCCCTCACCCCGAAGACATAGACGGTCTCTGCCCTTCCCTCGTCACCCCGGCTCACCCCGTTCGGGTTCCAGATGACCTGGAGGTCGGGGGTGATGCTGAGGTGCTCGTTCACGTGGATGTTGTAGTATGCCTCCATGTGGCTCTCCGGGTGGTCGGGGTTTCCGGCCCTCCCCCATTCCTCTCCGAGCACGCTCCGGCCGAAGGCCATGCCCAACACATCATCCTTCCTCCGCCAGAGCCCGCCCCCTAGCTGCAAGCCCCCGCTCCAGGCGTACTCGACGGTGGAGACCCTTGGGTCCTCCCGCCCGAACCTGGCGAAGAGGGTGATGCTGTCGTCTATCTTCTGGTCGAAGCTGAGCCCGAAGCCATAGTTCGGCTCCCGGTTCCTGGAAGGCTCGAGTAGTTTCGCGTGCTCGCTGTTATCGTGCCAGAGGTAGAAGCGGTAGTTGCCCTCGCGGCCGAAAAATCCCGGCCTGAGGTTGAGCTGCGCGAAGAGGAAGGAGTCGTCCCCTATGTTTTCGAAGTCGGCATCGTCATCGAAGGCGCCCATATTGACCTCGAGCCATTTTAGCGGAGCCAGCGCCAATCTTACCGCCGGTCCGTTGTCACCTGGAAATTCAAGCGCCGTGCTGTTCCTGAAGGTTGACGCCAGAAACTGAGTCGTCTCATCGTTCGCGGCGGCGTTCGTGTCAAGATAGACGGTGGGGTCGAGCTTTCCCGCGGTGAGGGTGACACTGCCCTCCAAGAAGCCGTGCTCATACCAGAACTCAGTTACCTGTACATTGGCGTCCGAGTCGCCTGCATCTGCATTCACCCCTCCAAACAAATTCAGCTCGTCCCCGTCGAGTCCTGCTCCCTGCCCGGCCTCAAGGAGAAGAAAGGCCAACCCCGTCTCTCCTATCTTTCTCTCAGCCTCGAGGTCAACGGAGTAAGTAGCATCCGCTCTGTCATCCCCCTTTCGGGGGGTGGCGTTAGCGTTCTGGGTGCCCTGGACCACAAAGGTTGCTCCGGCGCCAATCCTCAAGCCGTCGAGGATAAAGCCTGCCGCATCTTCGCGATGTAAGAGATGAACATCGATATGCTCCGCTCCGCTCCTCAGCTCTTCAACGGGTTGCTTCTTCTCGGCGAGCTTTCTCTCAAGCTCGGCTATCCTCGCCCTGAGCTCAGCTATCTCTTCTTCTATGGACTTCTCTCCGGCGCGGCAGCCGTCCACAAATCCAAGGAGATTTGCAGAAAATAACAAGGCCGCGAGGGAAATGGTGGCGCTTAATTTCTTACTTTTTAATTGCTTTCGGGAGTGAAGTCTCATATCTCTTGGCCTCCCCGACCTCTGCATCAGCCCTTTGTCCGGAATCTCCCATCCAAGGCCCTAGCCCGGAGCCCGTGCCCCTGTCCTGTTTCTTGAACCTCCTCAGCCTTTCGCAAAAATTGAACGCGCAAGCCCGGCAAGCATAGTTATTTGGGGGGCTCAAGTCCAGGCGAAAGAAGTCATCACCTGAAACCCGGGTGTCCCCTCATCCATTTCAGCCGACCAGGCTTCGACAAGAAACTGATTCCAAAATGCGACTCCGGTGAGCACCAGAGACCTTTTTCCACTCGCTCGCAGTGCTCAGTTGGGTTTCGGCCCTGAGGTTAGAATCTCTCGGGGATCATGCTCCTGGTCTGAGACGTCCTGATTATCTGGGGTGCTGCCCTGGCTCTCGAATCAGGACTTTAAAGCGCGAAATCCGCCGCCGGTGCAGCTTAAGAGGGAAGGGCAAGAGAGGTTTAGAAGAAAGAGAGGAAGATGGCCCGGCGCACCTGGGCCTTTCCACCCAAAGCCGGAATTATTACGATAGAATTGGGCGGGTGCGGGGAGAGCCCCCAACCCTCCTCATCCCTCGGTTGCAGGGGGAGGGGAGGGAGATTATGGCGTGCCCCGGCCTAGGCCACAAGGAAGAAAACAAGGATGATTGCTATCGAAAGGGCCCCTATGGCCCCCGCCAGGGTCCACCTCCGCGCCCTCAGGAACTGGGCCCTGGCTTTTCGGCGCTCAGATGAGGGAATTCCCTCTGAGCCCTCTTCCTCTCTCATTCGCAGGGCCTCCCACAGCATCAGAAGGCCCGGCATGGCGATGATGGCCATGAGGATCAGGATTGAGCTCTCCTCCCGGCTGAGGAAAGCGACTAGGGTCATGGCGCTTTCATTCATGGAGATGAGACCCACTTCGGCGAATTCGTGGAAAGCATTGGCGATAAGCTTCACGACGAGGAGGAGAAGCACGATGCCCGTAAGGGAGAAGAAGCGCCTCAGGTTTATCATCAAGCTCCCCTTGATGAAGAGGACCCCGAAGAGCACAGCGAGCGCCAGGCCTAGGCTGCCCCCGAAGGCGTTGTAGATGGGGTTTGCGCCGATGGAAACGGTGAGAGCCCCGAGGAAGAGAACCGTCTCTATTCCCTCCCGCAGGACCATGAAGAAGGTGAAGGTTGTGAGCCCCAAGGCTCCCATCCAGGCGCCCCTCCGCCCGGAGAGCCCCTCGATCCTCCTCTCCATCTTGCCCTTGAGCTCGTGGCCCGTCAGCCACATCCAGATTACCAGAGAGCCCACGAGGACGGCGGCAGCGAGCATGAAGGCTCCCTCAAGGGCCTCGTTCTCGGGATCAAGGCCCAGGCGGGCAAAGAGGGTGGCCACCGCCAGGCTGGCGGCGACGGCCCCGAAAAGTCCGCGGTAAACGTACTTATTGAGCCCCTCCCTTCCGGTTTTCCTGAGATAGCTCAGGACTATCCCGATTATGAGGGCGGCCTCGATTCCCTCCCTGAGCGTGATCACGAGAGCCTGGGCCATCCAGGCCAGAGCTTCCATGGACTTTTCCTCCGCGGACAGGGGCGAGCCTAACAGGGGGACCATGAAAAAGAGATTGAAAATCAATTGCAATATTAGGTTTAACGCTCTCCCTTGTCAAGCATTTTTTGGAGGAAATTTTGAGAGGATGGAGGTTTTTGGCCGGCCTAAAAGAGAACCCCCTTGACCCTCTGGCCAAGGGAGTATGACTTCATCTTTTCCTGGTTTATTTTTCACCCGACCCTAGGAAGAGGCCTCCGGGCGTGGGTGCCCGCCCGAAAGACCATAGACCGATAGTGCCCGCTCAGCCTTTATTTGCTTGAGGGGCCCGGAGGCTGTGGAACTTAAGGGCCTTCCCGCCTCCGGGCCCTAGGCGATCTGCGGCACGGGTGGCTTCACTGCTTGGGATGGTCGGGATCAGGGACGCAGGCATCCACCGGGCACACCTCTGCGCATTTGGGTGAGTCGTAATAACCTTCGCATTCCTTGCAAAGGTTCGGGTCGACCACGAAGATCTCCTCGCCCTCGCTAATGGCATCATATGGGCACTCGGGCTCGCAAACGCCGCAGTTGATGCAATCTTCGTTGATCATCAAGGCCATTCTTTTCCTCCTTCAGCTTAAGCTTAGATTCGGGATCACACTGGGGGCGGCATGAAGCTGCACAAATCGAAATGATAAAATCCCCTCTTCCCCCTGTCAATCCCAAAATTACCTCACCCTCTTCCTCTTATTTCCTTCCATCATGGCTTGCTCGAGTTGCTGGCTTATGAGCTCTAACTTCCCCGCCTGCGCCTTCAGCACCTGGCCAGCCTTTTCCTTCGCGGAGGGATGCCCCATGCTCTCCAGGGCAAGGTAACCCTCCACGATCATCGAAAGGTTATTCAAGGCGTGGCTTACCTTCCTCAGTTGTTGATCTCTTCTGCGAAGCCCGTCGGTCAAGCGTCTGGCACGAAAAAGGGCTCTCTTAAGGCGGGCGAGGCGGAGGCCAAGGCTCAGACACGTATCCAACTCCCGAGGACCGAAGGCTCGGGGGAGGCCGAGGTCGGCCTGAAAATCGGGCTGTGCCTCCTCCAGGGCGATTACGGTAAATGGGGGGCATCGCCTCGGGGAAGGAAAACATCCCTTCCCGGGCACAAGACCGAGAAAGACGATCTCCGCCCCTCCGGAAAGGAGTTCCTGATGGAGCTTCCCCTCGTCGGCGAGGGCACTGGCCCGGAAGCCCCGCCGGGAGAGGAGCTCACAAAGGCGTTTCCTCCTCTCGGGCTTAGGATCAAGAATAAGGGCTCTGGGAGGGGCTCTCCGCTTTTTTCCCTCAGCCCCTGAAATATTCGATGATTCGCCTGAGGGTCTCATCCAGGTCCACCTCGGGGCGGTAGCCTATTGTGGAGCTTATCTTATCCAGGTTGGGCACCCGGCGCTCCATATCCTCGAAGCCCTCCCCATAAGCCTCCTCGTAGGAGATGTGCTTTATGGGGGAGGAGCTTCCCGTGAGCTCCTTCACCTTTTGAGCCAGGGCCAGGATGCTGATCTCTTGGTCATTTCCGATATTAAAGATGTCGCCCTCGGCGGCGGGATTGTTCATGAGCCCCACCATGCCCCGGACCACATCCCCCACGTAGGCAAAACAGCGCGTCTGATTGCCGTCACCGTAAACGAGGATGGCCTCTCCCGCGAGGGCACGCTGCACGAAGTTGGGGACTACCATCCCGTACTGGCCCGTCTGCCTGGGGCCCACGGTATTGAAAACCCTCACCACCACCACGGGCAGGCCCTTCTCCTTCGCATAGGCGAGGGCGAGGAACTCGTCCAGGGTTTTCGTATTGGCATAGGCCCAACGGTGTCTCTTCACGCTGCCCATGACGCGGTTATCATCCTCGCGCAGGGAGTGGAGGTTGTGCTTGCCATAGACCTCACTGCTTGAGGCGATGAGCACCTTGCGGCGAAACTTATTTGCGAGGCTCAGGACCACTTCTGTGCCCATGACATTGGTCTTGATGGTCTCCACCGGCCTCTCCATGATAAGTTTCACGCCCACCGCGGCCGCAAGGTGATAGACCTGCTGGCAACGGGCCATGAGCTCCTCCATGACGGCCTCGTTGCGGATGTTGTCCGCGGTGAAGTGTAGGCGGGCGTTGTCTCGGAGGCGGGAGAGATTATCCAGCCTTCCCGTTGAGAGGTTATCTATGATGAAGACCTCATCCCCCCTGCCCAGCAACTCTTCCGCAAGATGGGAGCCAATAAAGCCGGCCCCTCCGGTTATCAGAACCCACATGACCCTAGCCCTAAGAAAACGGGAGAGTCCAGCATCGAAGCCATTCCTTTAGACATGGTCCTTTTCCTCTAATCCAAATCTACGGGCGGCCCGCCGTAAAGGGCGGTGATGTCCCCGGCCAGGCGCTCTACCGTGTAGCGCTCTCTAACATGCTCCTTTCCGCACCTCCCCATGGCCTCCGCTCGCTCCTGGTCTGAGAGTACCATCAAAAGTGCCCGAGCCAATGCTTCGGGCTCGCGCGGTGGAACGAGGACCCCCGGGGGCTCCCCCTGACAAGGCTCCAGAAGGTCCGCCACCCCCCCGACCCTGGTTGCAACAAAAGGAACCCCCGCAGCCATAGCCTCAATCAGGGATACGGGGGTCCCTTCGTTATCTGAGGTGAGAGCAATGACATCGAGGTCGGCATATATTGCCTCCAGGTCTTCCCGCCAGCCAGTGAAAATGACCTTCTCCCCGAGACGCAGGGTCCGAGCCATGGTCTCGAGCTCTTCTCTGAGTTCACCATCTCCGACCACTATGAACCCGATGGGGGGCCTCACCCCATCCTCCCAGAGCTCGAGCAGAATTTTGGCCCCCTCAAGGAAAAGGGCATGGTTCTTGATCGGAACGAGACGCCCCACAATGCCTACGAGTTTTGTCCCTTCCCGCAGGCCCCGCTCCCGCCGGAAAGCGCCTCTTTTTCCCCTGCAACCGATGAACCTCTCGAGCTCCAGCCCCAGCGGCACCACCGCTATCTTCTCCCGTGGCGCAACGCCGAGGGCCACCAACTCCTCCCTCAGAGCTGGGCTCAGGGTGATGAGTTTGGTCGTGAAGCGCGCCAGAAGGGCTTCCACCCTCTTAAAGACGCTTGACTTTCGGGCCGAGAAATACCCCTTCAGCACATGCCCGTGGAAGGTATGGTAGACCCTGAGGGGGCGTGGTTTCAAGCACAATATGCCGGGAGTGTTGAGCCGGTAGAGAAGGGCCGCCACCCTGCCCACCGCCCCGGCCTTAGCCGTATGAGTGTGGACTATGTGGGGCTTCTCCCGGCAAAGAAGACGGTAGACCTTCCAGAGGGCCCTCAGGTCACTAAAGGGTTTCACCGGGCGGCCCAGCTCAGGCACGTGGGCGCACCTTATTCCTCTCTCTTGTGCCAAGGGGACCATGTCCCCCTCGCTCTTTTCCGTTGAGCCGTGGATGAGAAGGGTTTGCCAGGGCCCCCGGCTCAGGCGCTGGCTCAAGAAAATGGTGTGAAGCGCCGGCCCCCCGATGTTAAGGCGGGCGATGATGCGACAGACCCTAACCTGGGCGGCTCTCTGCGGCTCAGCCAGGACGGGTTTGCTCCCGGCCTTCAGAGCTCCCTGAGGGCCTGGTTCAGCCATTGCTCCACCTGGTGCTTATATAGGAGGAAGTGAATGGTTTGGGGACCCTTCGGGCAATGGGCCTCGCAGAAGCTCTTTGGAAGCTCAAGGTCGGTCAGATAGATGGGGTAGCGCACTTTCTGGCTCCTCCTTTCCACTATCCGCCGGACTACCTCTCGGAAGAGCCCTTTACCGAACCTTGAGCTCTTGAGTTCCTCGTCGCCCATCCTGAAGGAGAGGCCGTCCTTAACTCCCGGCAGGGGCTCCTCGCTCACCGAGAGGTGCTCCTCAAGAGCCCTTCGGGACATGCTCTTTCGCTGAAACTCGTGAGTCACATCCTGAAGCCCGAAAGACCCGGCCGGAGGGCGGCCAGACGTTATCTCGAAAAACTCCAGGGGCCAGGCTGGCGCGGCTGGGGCACCGTCCACCTTACGGGCCAAAACCCGGGCCATGAAGGAGTAGAGCTTAGCCGCATAAAACTCCCACTCCTGACGGGGCCAGGAATAGGCCAGCATTGCGCAGGCTTCGTCGCTTATGAAGGCCCTAAGGTGAAAACCGTTATCAAAAAAGAAAAGCTGCACCCTCCCGGGACGAGAGGCGTCGGTCACCGTCCGCAGGAGGTCCAGGGCGGAGGAGCCGCTGTCCACCCGCACCAGATTCGCGGAGGTGCCCGTGCGGTCGAGCCTATTGCAAAAGTCCTCCTCGATGCCGTGCTGCGACAGCTCTAACCCGTTATCCCTCTGGCAGATTGCTTTGAGTCGGCCTCCTTCCTGGAAGACGAAATGACGTAGCCTCTCGCCAGAAGGTGGTTCGGAAAGAAAAAATTCAGAGGTCTCTCTGAGAAGGCGCTCAAAATTCAGCCACAGGCTCCGGGCAAAAGGCCCCGTTCGACCGGAAGGAATGAACACCTTTACGGGAAACTCCGTGGCAGACTTTCCCCGAGAGAGTGTTTTCAGTACCTTCTCAAGTCCTTCCTCCAAGCCCTTCAACCCATCCCAGCCCTCATAGAAGAGCTCCCCCCATGTTGTACGATAGCAGAGCTCAAGGCGCGAGAGCTGGGAGAGGTGCTTTTCCTTGCCGAAGTTGAGAATCACGAAGAGGCGCTCAAGGCGGCTCTCCTGGAGCAGGTCCTCCTTCCCCAGGTGGCTTATCTCCAGCCGGGGGAAGTAATCCAAAAGCTCATTCAAGAGCTCCTGAAGGTCGGGCACCGTGAGGGGGATGTCACTGGAGATCAGGCTCAGGGCGGTATCCCGGTCATACATACCGCTGTTGATGACCCAGCAGAATGTAGCCGGAAGGTTTCCCGCCCGGCGCAGGATCAGGTGGTCTGCCTTGCCCTGAAGGATATCCTCACGGCCCACCCGTCCCCGATAAAGCCGCCAGAACTGGTGGCCATCCGGGGTTCGGCTCGGGCATAAGGTGAGGGCCTCCTGATAGAAGCTCTCCTCAAGGCCCCGGGGCAAAAACTCCACCTTGTGAGGTTTCCGGGCATAGAAAGTGAAAAGCTTCCGGCCCAGAAGGGTGAGGTCAGTCGCACTTATGCTTGTACGTTTGATGAGGTTTCTTTCACTCAGGTCGCCAAGTCGTTTGTAAACCTCGATGATGAAGCGATTTATCTCCCGACCAAGGCTCACGGCATTCTCAAAGGGCCAGGAACGGAACTGATTCAGCTCCCGGAGCCTTTCCGGTCCCCAGCCCCAGCGCCGAGCATAGCCCGCCATGATGCGGACCCTGGGGTCGAGGTGCGGGTCATCGGCCTCGGGGTCTTCGACCGGGACGCCCACCTTGAGGTAAAGGCACTTCCTCAGAAGTTCCAGGGCCTCAGAGCGCCCCTGGGAGGCGTTATACTCAAGAATGCGGTCGAACATCATGAGGTAGGGGTCGATGGCGGGGCTATCCCTCTCGGCCTGCTGAACCCGAGCCTTAAGCTCCTCACAGAGAAGGGGTTTGCCTTCTTCGGCTCCCATGTAGGCCTCGAGTAAGGCCATCTTCATGGCGCTCTTAAATGGGCTCTCAAAAGCCTTGTTGACTTGCCAGAGACAGGCGCCAAAGGTCTCCTCATAACTTATGCGTTGGACGTTTCCCAGGTCTATGAACTCCGAGAGGTCCCACTGGGAATCGAGCAAGTCCCGCAGCTCCCCATGCTCCTCATCGGTGAGCCCGGGCGGCAGTACCCACCACAGGGGAACCTTGCCCGCTATCAGCGTTGAGGTACGGTAGAATTCTTCCTTGAGCAGCTTGCCCAAAGCTGAGCCTGCACTCTCGGCCCCGACTTCACCGAAATCGTCGCGGCGGGCCGCGGCAATGTCGGTGAGAAAGAAGTTCGCGATGAGGCCTTCCGCGGAGCATGCCCAACCCTCCAGGGCACGCAGCCGCTCCGCGAGGAGCTCCAGCCTCTCGGGCCCAAGGGCTTCGTCCTCCACGCATACCCAGAAGTCGAAGTCAGATTTGCTTGTTTGCGCGATGGAGCCGATTGAACCCATGAGCGCGAGGCTCTCCACCATAGGCCTGCCGGTCATCCGTGGAGGAGGGGCTGTGTGAGGGAAGAGCTCCTTCAGGGCCCGGCGACTCTCGGCCGAAGGGTTATAGTGGAAGACGCCCGAGGGAACCTCCTTGCCCGCGATGTAGCCCGGGTAGCCGGGGGCGTTCATGTGGATGAGGGCGGGAAGGACCAGAAAGACCGCCCTCCCGGCGGGGTCGAGGTCGGAGAGGATCTTCCTTGTCTTCCGTTCGTTGAAGTCCTTAAAGGCACGGCGGTTCTGGCGTGCCTCTTCCAAGAAGGCCTGACCCCATTTCCCTTGAGCAGTCTTTTGCTTTGAGGACTCGCCTGAGGCCATTAGAGCTAGCTCCCGAAGCAGTAGGTCCGCCCCTGTTGAAGGAACTTCAGCCTCGAATCTCTGAGGGCCCTCACCTCGTCCACAATTTCGTCATGGTACCTGGGCTTCAAATGATAAAGATATACGGGCACCTCGGGAGGCATCTTCTCAAGCTCCACTCGGAGTCCCTCAGGGGTGAGGTGCTTTGAGCACTCGGCCACTTCCCGAAGGCAGTTGGGGAAGGAGACTTCCGTTATTATGGCCCTCAGGTTCTCAAACTCCCTGGCCTTTTGCCAGATGCCGAAGGTGGGCCCCGTGTCACTCGTGATAAGAATGGTACCATCCTCTCCTGTGAGGAAGTAGCCCACGCATGGGACGATGTGGTCCAGGGGGTAGGCAAGCGCCCTTATGCCCCCAACCTCAAACTCCTCTCCTTCGACTATCTCCACAAGTTCCAGGATGGGATCCTGGCCGCAGGAGATGACGGTAAAATCGGGCCAGATGCGGTCGTTGAGGAGATGGCGCTTGAGGTCGGCCAGAACCTTTCCCACGCTCATTATCCAGAGGGAGCAGTTGCGTGCACCGTAGAGATTGTCCGCGATGAACGGGATGTCGCCCACGTGATCCAGGTGGCAGTGGGTTACGAGGATGGCATCCAGGGCCACCTGCTGGGCATGGCTCAGGGCCGAGGCGGCGGAGCCGGTATCCAGGAGGAGACGGTCCTCTATGAGGAAAGAGGTCACACGGTGCCCCGGATTCTTGCCTCCGGAACAGCCCAGAACCTTAAGCTCGATTGCCAACCCCTCCGCCGCCCCTCCATGGAAAGGGGATTCGAGTAAAATACTATATAAGTTTGCAAATTATATGCCGTTATCTCCTCAAAAGAAAGCCTTAAACCCCTCTAATGATTGGCTGGATGAGGACTCTGGTGTAAGATGTCTCTTGACTGTTTTGAAGGAGCGCCTCTGCCATGAAGCCCCTTTCCCTTTTCTGCCTGACCCGCGGGGGGCTGGCTCTTGCCCGTCTCCTGGGAGAGGGGCTCGGGGGAGCAGAGCTTCACCTCCCCCAGAGACTAGCTCCGGAGGCCTGCTTTTCCTATGGGGAGGTGCATCCCTTTCGCACTCTCGGGGAGGCCTGCTGGCATGGCTTCGCCAAATCGAGTGGCCTCATCTTCATCATGGCAGCCGGAATAGTGGTAAGGACCCTGGGCCCCCTTCTCAAGGACAAGAGGAGGGAGCCGGGGGTAGTGGTTGTGGATGAGAGGGGTGCCTACGCCATAAGCCTCTTGGGGGGGCATCGGGGTGGAGGAAACGCCCTGGCAAAAAGGGTGGCCTCTCTTACAGGAGGAAGGGCTGTGATCACCACAGCGAGCGAGGTCAGAGGAACGCTGGCCCTGGACGTTATGGCTGAACGTTTCGGCCTTGTCCCAGAGGATGGCCTGACCTTGAGGCGAGTGAGCCTGGCCCTTGTGGAAGGGGAGAATGTGGGCTTCTGGGCTGAAGCCGAGATAGCCCCCTATCTCAAAGGGGAACTTGAAAGCCGAAAGGGCGTAATCCTCCATGGGACCCTTGAGGGACTCCTCTCCTCCGGACTAAAGACCCTCGTCCTCATAACCGACGGCTTCCCCTCCCTTAACCCGCCCCAAGAAAGGAACTTCCTTTATCTTCGGCCCCGGTGGTTGGCGGTAGGTGTAGGATGCAGGAAGGGGGTGTCGGCTCGGGAAGTGCAGGCGGCGGTGATGGGAACCCTGAAGGAAAGAAACCTTTCACCCCTCAGCATACGCTGCCTTTCGAGCCTCGACCTTAAAGCTCATGAGGAGGGCCTCGTGGCGTTCAGCCTTGCCGCCGAACTCCCCATAGAATATCATTCCAGAGAAGCGATTAATGGAGTGAAGTCCATACCTAATCCATCCCGCCTTGTACGGGAAAAGGTAGGAGTGAGAGGTGTATGCGAACCCGCGGCCCTGCTCAGCGCGCCCGGAGGAAGCCTCATCTGCCCCAAGCGAAAGTGGGGGCGGGTAACTGTGGCCGTGGCACGGGCGCCCTTTTTGTTGTCGGGATCGGCCCCGGCGCCCCAGAACACTTGACTGGGAGGGCCCGCGAGCTCATCGGCTCCTGCCAGACGGCCATCGGCTACCGCACTTATCTGGAGCTCATCGCGGAGCTTCTCGCGGGAAAGGAAGCTCTCCCCTATGGAATGGGGCAGGAGGAGGAGCGATGCCGGGAGGCAATCACGCTCGCCGCGTCGGGGCAGAGAGTTTGCCTGATTTCGGGTGGAGACCCTGGCATCTACGGCATGGCGGGCCCGGCTCTCCAATGCTTGAGGGAGCTGGCCCTGGAGGAGCGGCCAAGAGTGGAAGTAGTGCCGGGCGTGCCCGCACTTTCGGCCGCGGCCGCCCGCCTGGGGGCTCCCCTCATGAACGATTTTGCCACGATAAGCCTGAGCGACATCCTGACGCCTTGGGAAAAGGTCGAAAGCCGCCTCAAGCATGCCGCCCTGGGCGACTTCGTCATCGTCCTCTATAACCCCGCCAGCCGCACCAGGCATGAGCAGTTGGGAAGGGCGCAGAAGATTCTCCTCTCCCTCCTTCCGGAGGAAACACCCGCGGGGCTCGTTCGCGGGGCCACGAGGCCAGGGGAGCTTGTCCAGCTCACCACCCTGGGGGGACTCCCAAAGGAGGACGTTGATATGGCAACGATAATCGTCATCGGAAACCGCACCTCTTTTGCCTTTGAGAGCTACATGGTGACCCCCCGGGGCTATAGCCTGGGAGGCCCGGAGGGAAGGCCCCTTGGGAGAGAAGACTAGCCCCCACTACCCCCTTTTCCTCAACCTGGAGGGAAGGCTGTGCGTTGTGGTCGGCGGGGGAGCGGTAGCCGAGCGCAAGGTGAGGGCTCTGCTCGAGGCGGGGGCGACCGTCACGGTTGTCTCCCCATTGCTGAGCCCGGGCCTCAAACGCCTCCTAAGGGTCAAAGCTTTCAAGGAGAGGCTCACACACAAGGCCGAGCGCTTCCGTCCCTCTCATCTCAAAGGGGCTCTCCTTGTCTTTGCCGCCACGGATGACCCGCGGGTAAATAGCCGGGTTTCAGACGCAGGGAGAAAGGTCGGGACCCTGGTGAACGTCGCCGACCGGCCCGAGGCCTGCGATTTCATAGTGCCCTCGAGCTTGAGGCAGGGAGACCTCCAAATTGCCATCTCAACCGGAGGGCGCAGCCCCGCCGCCGCCAAGAGGATAAGAGAGGAGCTCGAGGCTCGCTACGGGCCCGAATGGAAGGCTTTCTTAAGGCTCATGGGCAAATGGCGGCGAAAGATATTGACAATGATACCCGATCCTGATAAAAGAGAAAGGTTATTCAATAAGTTAGCGCGCTCTGACCTTCTCTCTGTGGTGGCCGGCGGAGGTTCCTCGAGGGAGTTCGACCGCAGGGTGATGGAGTTGATAAGAGAAGTTCGGGGCTGGGGGAAAAAGATGGAGGGGCGGTAAAAAACCCAAATGGCTTTCCTTTTTTTTAACATCGCCATATTTTGTTATTTCCTCGCCACGCTTGCCCATCTCTTTTCCCTCTTTACCCGCGGGCGCCATTCCCTGAGCGTTGCCACAGGGGCACTTCTGGCTGGGTTTTTTTCCCATACCCTGAGCCTCGCCTTCGGGCTTAGAGTTACAGGCATCTTTCCTTATGCGGATTTCCTGTGCTGGTTCTGCGTTTTCTCCTGGGCCCTGGTGCTCCTCTATCTTCTGGCTGCCCTCACCCAGAGGAGGCTTCCTCTTAAGGCCTGGTTTATTCCAGTGGTCTTCATCGTTACGGCTTTCGGTCGCCACGCCTATATGGGGGGTAGTGAATTCCTTCCCTTTGTCAAGAGCTTCTGGCTGGCTGTACACATCATAGTCTCCTTCCTGGGAAGCGCCGCCTTTGCCGTGCTTTTCGGTGCGGGCGTCATGTACATCATTCAGGACCGCCATATCAAGACAAAGCACCTGGGAGGCACCTTTCACCGCCTCCCCTCCCTTGAAGCCCTTGACCAGCTTAACCAGGTCTCCCTTTACATAGGCTTTCCCCTCAGCATCATGGGCCTCATCACAGGAGCCATCTGGGTGCAGCTGGAGAAGGGCTCCTACTGGCGATGGGACCCCATAAAGACTTGGCCCCTTTTCATCATCCTCGTCAGCTACGGAATTGTGTTTCTCTGCCGTCTCACCAAGAGCTGGCGAGGATGGAGGGCGGCCCTCTTTGCTGTGGTGGGTTTCTTCCTGGTGGTCGCCACCTTTCTTGCGCATCTCTTGCCGGGGGATTGAGCGGTGCAGATAGTGCTGGCGGGGGTGAGCTTCAAGAAAACCCCTCTGGAAGTGAGGGAGAGGCTTCATTTTGATGAGAGGAAGCTTGCCGAACCCCTCTCCATTCTGCGCCGGGCGGGGGTCCTCCAAGAGTGTGTGATCCTCTCCACTTGCAACCGGGTCGAGGTGTACGCGCAGGCCCAGAGTTTCCAGCGAGGGGTCAATGATATAAAGGATTTTCTGGCGGGCCACCGTGGTTTTCCCGTCGAGGAACTGGAGGGCCACCTCTACACCTTCTCAACGGCCGAGACCGTGAGACACCTCTTCCGCGTGGCTTCAAGCCTGGATGCAATGGTGGTGGGGGAGCCCCAAATCCTGGGCCAGGTGAAAGAGGCCTACCGCATCGCGCATGAGGGAGGCTGCACCGGGGCAATCCTCAACCAACTCTTCGAGAGGGCTTTCTCTGTAGCCAAGAAGGTGAGAACCGAGACCCGAGTTGCTGAGAGCGCTGTGTCGGTGAGCTACGCAGCAGCCGAGCTTGCTAAGAAGATATTCGGAGACCTCTCGGGAAAAGCCGTCCTTCTCCTGGGGGCCGGCGAGATGGCGGAGCTGGCCGCCCAGCATCTGGTGGCTGCAGGGGCTGAGACTGTTCTCGTAGCGAACAGGAGGTACGAGCGGGCTCTTGAGCTGGCCCGTGCGCTCAGCGGAAGAGCGATATCCTTCGACCGGATGGAAGAGGAGCTCTCCCGCGCTGATATCGTCATCGGTTCCACGAGCGCCCCCCACTATGTCATTACCAAGGAGCAAGCCCATGAGGCCATAAAGGTCAGAAGGGGGAAGCCCATTTTCTTCATAGACATAGCTGTGCCCCGTGACATAGAGCCAGCGGTCAACGAGCTCCATGACGTCTACCTCTATAACATAGATGACCTCGAGGAAGTTGTTGAGGCCAACCGGAAGCAGCGGGAGAGGGAGGCGGCAAAGGCTGAGCTCATCGTCGAGAAGGAGGCCGAGGAGTTCTGCCGGTGGCTAGATAGTCTGAACGTGGTCCCCACCATCCTCTCCCTCAGAGAGAGGGCCGAGGCCTTCCGGCAAAAGGAGCTCGCCAAGACCCTGGGAAAGATGAAGGGGCTTTCGGAGGAGGAAAGGAGAGCCCTCGAGGCCATGACCTCGGCTCTGGTGAACAAGCTCCTCCACTCGCCCATCGCGAACCTCAAGCGCAGGGCCGCGGATAAGGATGGCTTTGAGTTCCTCCGCGCCGCGCGCCGACTCTTTGACCTGGATGAGTGAGCCCGAGGTTCTCCGAATCGGAACCAGGGGAAGCCTCCTGGCTCTCACCCAGACAGAGTGGCTGGAAAAGGCCCTTCGGGAGAGGAACCCCGGTCTTGAGACCGAGCTCCTCAAGATAAGAACCACCGGCGATAAGATAACTGATGTCGCCCTGGCTCAAGTGGGGGGTAAGGGCCTCTTCACCAAGGAGATAGAAGAGGCCCTACTGGGGGGGGATGTGGACCTGGCCGTGCACAGCATGAAGGACATCCCCACGGAGATCCCTCGGGGCCTCATTCTGGGGGCTTTTCCCCAAAGGGAGGAGCCCAGAGATGCCCTGATTTCCCGAGATGGGAAGCCCTTTCCGGAGCTCCCCGAAGGGGCACTCATCGGCACCAGTTCCCTGAGGCGAAGGGCACAGCTCTACTCCCTGAGGCCGGACCTCCGGGTGGTCAATATAAGGGGTAACCTCGACACCCGGCTGCGGAAGCTCTCTGAAGGTCAGGTGGATGCTTTGGTCCTGGCGGCTGCGGGCCTCAAGCGCCTGGGATGGGAGGGCCGCATAACTGAGCTCCTTCCCCTTGAAGTTCTCCTTCCCGCCGTGGGCCAAGGCGCTCTGGCGCTCGAGATGCGGGAAGGGGATGAGAGGGTAGGGAAGCTCCTCTCTCCGCTCGAGCACCCTCCGACGAGGGCGGCTGTTCTCGCCGAAAGAGCTCTCATGAGAGAGCTTCATGGCGGCTGCCAGGTGCCCGTGGGAGCCTGCGCTGAGGCTGAGGGGGGAAAGCTCAAGCTCAGCGCCCTTGTGGCAAGCCTTGACGGAAGACGCTCAGTCAGGGGAGAGGATGGGGGTCCACCGGAGGAGGCCGAGACCATAGGGGCCCGGCTCGCAGGGAAGCTCCTCGCGGAAGGGGGAGAAGCCATCCTGGAAGAGATAAGGGGAAGGGTCGGCTGAAGTGAAAAAGGGAAAGGTCTACCTTGTTGGAGCGGGCCCAAGCGACCCCGGCCTTCTGACCTTAAGGGGAGCAGAGCTCATCTCACGGGCCGAGGTCATCATTTACGATAACCTGGCGGCGAGAGCCCTTCTTGAGGGAGCCCGGCCCGAGGCTCTCCTCATCTATGCCGGGAAAAAGGGTGGAGAGCACTTCCTCTCGCAGGAAGAAATAAACCGGCTTCTCATCGAGAAGGCCCGGGAGGGGAGGGAAGTGGTTCGCCTGAAAGGTGGAGACCCATTTCTTTTCGGAAGGGGGGGGGAGGAGGCGGAGGAGCTCGCGCGCGAGGGTATCCCCTTTGAGGTGATCCCCGGCGTGAGCTCAGCCATGGCCGTTCCCGCATATGCCGGAATCCCCGTGACCCATAGGGCCCATACCTCCACCGTCGCCTTTGTCACCGGACATGAAGACCCCACCAAGGGGGAAAGCTCGATAGATTGGGAGAAGCTCTCGACCGGAGCTGGCACGCTTGTCTTTCTCATGGGGGTGGCGAGGCTCCCGCAGATAACAAGAGAACTCATCAAGCACGGCCGCTCGCCCGAGACCCCTACCGCCGTCATCGAGCAGGGGACAACCCCGGCGCAAAGGACAGTCGTCGCCCCACTCGGAGAGATTGCCGAGAGGGCGAAAGAGGCGGGCATCCGCCCCCCCGCCATAACTGTGGTGGGTGGGGTTGTTAGTCTGAGGGAAGCTCTCAATTGGTTTGAGAGGAAACCACTTTTCGGCCGCAGGATAGTCGTTACCCGCTCACGGGAGCAGGCGAGCGAGTTTGGCCGAAGGCTCAGGGAAGAGGGGGCGGAGGTCATCGAGTTTCCCACGATAGAGCTTCTTCCTCCCGAGAGCTTTGCCCCTCTGGATGAGGCTATCGGGAGGCTCAAGGAATTCGGCTGGATTATTTTTACCAGCGCCAATGGCGTGAATTTCTTCTCCCAGAGGCTTGAGGTGGCTGGCCTCGATAGCCGCGCCCTCTCGGGGGCAAAAATCTGTGCCATAGGGCCGGGCACGGCTGAGGCGCTTCGGGCTCTGGGCCTAAGGGCTGACCTCGTGCCCGGGGATTATCGCGCCGAGGGAGTCGTGGAGGGGTTAGAGGGCGAGGATTTAAGGGGAGTCAAGGTTCTCATCCCCAGGGCAGAGCGGGCGAGGGAGCTTCTTCCTGAGGAGCTCAAGAGGAGGGGAGCCCTCGTTGAGGTAATCCCCGCCTACAGGACCCTCCCCTCTAAGGGCAAGCCAGAGGAACACGCCCGCCTCATAGAGGATTTAAAGCAGGGCAGAATAGACATGGTCACCTTCACGAGCTCCTCCACGGTGGAGAATTTCCTCTCGGCCTTTCCTCCCTGCGAGGCAAAGGAGCTCACAAAGGGAGTTGCCGTTGCCGCCATAGGCCCCATCACAGCCAAGCGGGCGGAGGAGCTCGGCCTTCGGGTGAGTCTCACGCCCGAGCGCTACACCATAGGCGCCCTCTCTGAGGCCATAATTGACTTCTTCAGTATAAAGAAATAACATCTTGTTTTATCAATAATTCAGCACATACCCTTAATCTACTACATCATCTTTTAAGCGTCCACGTTCAACCTCTGGATGAGGGAACGACGCCGGGAATCAGTCGGCCACGGCCCTACGCGGAGAAGCTCGGAAAAGTTTCGTTAAAGCCTTTGGCGTGAATCTTGAAATTTTCAGAGGAGGAAAGATGATGCCCTTCTTCAGGTGGAGCGATATAGAGGATGAGGTAATAACGCCCTCCCATTCCACAGCTCACGGTGCGAACATTCGCGGCGAGAAGATAGAAGTGGGGCGCTTCTTCTATCCTCCAAACACCGGCGCTGAACCGCATGTGCACCCTAACGAGCAGATATTCGTGATACTCACGGGTCGCATGAAGTTCCGCATAGGGGACGAAGAAGGCATTGCGGGGCCCGGCGAGGCGGTGCTCGCTCCCCCCAATATTGAGCACGAGATAAAGGCCTTGGATGGGGAGGTGGAGTTTATCAATTGCAAGGACGTGGTGAAGGGCTTCAGCGTCAAGCACGCAAAGTGGGAGAGCGAACCCCAAGAATGAGCCTCATCCTAACTTCGTAGGACTCACGGCTCGCTCTGGTCCTGACCAATCCGCGCTCGATTGCGTGAAGGCGGTGGACCTCGTGCTTGGCATAGGGCTCACTTTCTCGGACCTCTCCACGGTGGAGTGGACGGCCATCGGGAGAGATGCCAAGATCGTCCAGGTCGATATAGACCCACGGGAGGTAGGCCGCCAGTACCCTCTCACGTTGGGGATAGTGGCCGACGCTAAGCTTTTTCTCGAAGACCTCATACCGAATCTCAAGCGTGATGGAGGTGAGATTCCCGTTTCTCCCTGGCGACGCCGGTCGCATCTGGTTTCGCCCGTAAAAGACCTTTCAAGTGCTGTCCCACACGATAGGTATTCCAATCTGACCCTCTTTCAGATGAATCAAGAGGGCCCTCATAGTGCTCCAAGCCATAGAAATGCGCGAGCTTAGGACATACTGCGACCTTGACTGGGCCCAATGACTCTGCGACACTTGAGGCCGTTCTCACGAGAGCAGCATTTAAGCATGTCTTGGGATTATCTGGAAGGTCTCGGCATATCGTTCAAGAGCAGCTGCAGGCAACCGGGCAGCTATCAAAGGGAGCTAATGCTATGGTGAAAGGCTCGGACCTGGTCGTTTCCCTCTTGGCCGAGGCGGGGGTCAAACACGTCTTTGCCCTGACCGGGACAAGCATTTTGGACCTCATGGATTCCATGAGCCAGCAGGGGGAAATTGAGTACGTGGGCGTGCGCCATGAGGCCGCCGCCGCGCACATGGCGGATGGCTACGCAAGGGCCACCGGAAAACCGGGGGTTTGCATGTCCCATGTGGGCCCGGGCGCGCTCAATATGCTCTACGGCGTGGCCACGGCCAGGAAGGACTCCTCCCCGGTCGTGGCCATCACGGGGAATGAGGTCTCCCACGGCCTTGGCAAGGACCTCTACCACGAGATGGATGTTCTCGCGCTCTACCGGCCCGTGACTAAATGGCAGGGCCAGTGTCTCAGGGTTCGCGAGGTCCCCCGTCTCCTCAGAAACGCATTTGTGCAGGCGGTAACGGGCCGGCCGGGGCCCGTCCACATAGACGTGCCGAAGGATGTGGCTCAGGCCAGGTGCGAGCAGGGGGAAGAGGAAGGTGGGAGGCGGGATAGTCAGGCGCGGCTGGGATTTCCGGCGGGCGGCGCCGAAGTGCCCGCCCTCAGGCCCCTTGCGGATAAGGCATTGGTGGAGGAGGCGGCCTCGCTCCTTACCGAGGCGGAGCGCCCCATCATCTTGGCTGGCGGGGGCGTTCTCTGGTCAGGAGCGTGGGCGGAACTGAAGCTTCTCGCCGAGCGCCTCGAGATACCGGTCGCGACCACGGAGACGGGGCGGGGCGCATTCCCGGAGGAAAAACCGCACTTCATCGGCTTTGCCAGCCGCTACGTGGGCTACGGGTCGACTATCGCCGCACTTCGGGACTCTGACCTTCTCCTGGGCGTGGGTCTCACCTTCTCCAATGTGTCCACCATGGATTGGTCCGTGATAGGGCCAAGGGCGAAGGTGATCCAGGTGGACATAGATCCCCACGAGCTGGGCCGCCAGATCCCGGTGGAGCTCGCGGTGCTGGCGGATGCAAGGGCCTTCCTCGCGGCCTTGCTCGGAGAGCTGGAAGGGCGGCGGGTGAGGCCGGGGCCGGGGAGGCGCAAGCGCCTTGAGGAGCTCTCGCGGACCTACCATGCGGAAAGGGAGGACTTCTTCAAGGCCGGACCCGACCGCGCCAGGTGTGTCAAGCCGCAAAGAGTAATATCCATGACGATGGATGTTATCCGCCCGGACGCCTTCGTCGGTATAGGGAACGGGCTTCACACTTGCTTTGTAACGAGGCTCCCCATCCACACTCCGCGTACATACCTTCGCTCGGGCGGTTTCGGCGCCATGGGCTTTGCCTTCCCGGCCACTATGGGCGCCAAGGTGGCTCATCCCGAGCGGCAGGCCGTGGTCCTTCTGGGCGATGGCGACTTCGCCATGTCCATGCACGAGCTTGAAACCGCGGTGCGCCACAGGCTCGGGGTTGTGGCGGTAGTTTTCAATAACTTCTCCTTCGGCTCGCAGAAGCTCCATCAGAGAAGAAGCTACGGTGAGCGATACATCGGCTCTGACCACGGGAACCCGGACTTCGGGGCGCTGGCGCGCCTTTTCGGAGCAAGAGGGGCCCGTATAGATAACGAGGCCGACTTCCTCCCGGCCCTGGAGGAGATGCTCAAGGCGGAAGGGCCGGCCGTGCTGGACGTCATCATCGACACCGAGGAAACATCCGCGAAAATGAGCAGCTGGTAGCGGGACCGGCGGAGGAGCCAGGCGAGCGGCTCCTCCTCGCGTCTGCAGCGAAGCTCCTCTCGGGCAAAGCCAATCCGGCAACGCTCACAACTCGTGCAGGAAAACCCTTTGCCACCGCCCCTTGGGCACAGGCGCCAGCCAGGAAGGACCTAGCCGACCTTCCCCTCGGCGTCCCTCGCGGGGCCCTTGATGATGATGGCCGTCATGAGGTCTCCCACCGCGGCCGTCTTGTGCTCAATCCCCGCTGGGATGTAGGCCACCGCGCCGGGATGGAGGTCCAGCTTTTTCCCGTGCGTCTCGGTGTAGCCGCGGCCGGAGAGAATCCAGATGACCTCCTCCTGGCCGGGATGGCTGTGCGGTTCGTGCGGGCTGTCCGGATGGTACTCGGTGACGCCCACCCGGATGTGCTCGGCGCCGTTTACCGTGGGGCTCACGAGGACTTTCGACCTCCCCCATGCCACCGGCTTGTACGGGACCTGATCCAGGAGGAAGACTTCCTTCTTCGGCATCGTTCGACTCCTCGTGTTTGAACCGCTCGGGACGGGCGGCCCTCAGCCCAGGCGCTTGCGAATGGCCTCTCCGCAAGCGCGAGTCGAGAGGGAGCCGCCGATGTCGACTGTGCGCTCGCCCGCCGCGATGGCCTCCTCCACCGCCCGCCGGATCGCCGCGGCGCCCTGCGGGCAGCCCATGTGGTCCAGCAGGAGGGCCGCCGTGAGGATCGCCGCCATGGGGTTGGAGATCCCCTGGCCGTCGATGTCCGGAGCGGAACCATGCACGGGCTCGAACATGGAGACGACTTCCAGGTTCAGGTTCACCGAGGGGGCGACCCCCAGCCCGCCCACGAGGCCCGACGAGATGTCGCTCAAGATGTCCCCGAACATGTTGTTCGTCACGATGACGTCGAAGTGTTGGGGATGCTGAATCAGTTCCATCGCGACCGCGTCGATGTGCTTGGCCTCGGCCTCGACCGCCGGAAAATCGGCCCGCACCTGTGCGAATACCCGCCTCCAGATGCCGCCCGCGTAGCGAAGGCCGCTCGCCTTGTCGGCCATGGTGACCTTGCGCCGACCCTGGCGCTCGGCTAAAGAGAAGGCGGCGCGGACCACCCGCTCCACCCCCTTGTAGGTGTGCACCTCCTCCTGGAGCGCGACCTCGTCCTCGGTCCCCTGCTTGAAGAAGCCGCCAACGTTGACGAAGAGACCCTCGGTGTTCTCGCGGATGACGACGAGGTCGATATCGCCCGCGCGCTTTCCCTTGAGCGGCGTGAGGTCCTCGTGGTAGAGGCGGCACGGGCGGATGTTGGCATAGAGGTCTAGACCGAACCGGATGCCCAGGAGGACCTGCTCCTGGACGATGGAGCCCCCCACGCGGGGGTGGCCGATGGCCCCCAGGAGCACGGCGTCGAAGCGCTCCCGAAGAAGGTCGCAGCCGTCCTCGGGCATGCCACGCCCTTCCCGGAGGTAGCGTTCGCTTCCCCAGTCCAGGTGCTCCAACTCGACCGGGAAGGAGGCCGCCTCGGCCGCGGCCAGAAGGGTCTCCTCCGCCTCGGGCACGACTTCATTGCCGATGCCATCGCCGCGCACGACCGCGATGCGAACCATGAGCGTTCCCCCTTAGTTAGTAGTGTTATGCCGAAAGGAAAGCCGAGGCCCCGCGAAAGCGCCATCTCCTGGTCTGATAGCAAACCCTGGCCCCGACCGAGGAAGCCTCTGGTAGTCGCAATATAATTCTTACCAATACCAAGGAAATTCCAAATTAGCACACTCCCGAAAGGGAAGCTTTACGGGAAGCGAATTGAAAAATAATTTCCCCTACTTTGACGATAAATCTGAAAAACCAACTATCGCATTATCCATAATTTTGGTTATGGATGTGTCCATGATTCCTTTCCCGATGTACTGCCTGACTTCGTATTCTCCTACACGATTTATCAGAACTTTAAAACAGCATAAGACTTTCCAGTAATTCTTAAAATCGGTCCCATTCATTGTGGGAACGACTTCAAGACCTTCCAATCTTGTTAACAACCTCAATATATATCGTCTATCGATGGGAGGAAAAAGTTCTGGATGGAGATGATGAAGCGTTTTAGATTTTGCGACTAGGTCTATTACATTCTCTGAGGGGTCAATATCGGAGTATGTATTCTTGACAATTTCTTGGATTTCATCAATTGTTAAAATGTTAAAGTCTCTAATTTCTTCGAGATAATTGGCGATTGAAATCAAATTCTCTTTAAATACATCAAAATTTGTTAGTTTTGGTCCCCCGCCCAGTCTATTCATTCCCCATGCCGTCAAGGTTGCATAGATGGCATCTAGATACTCATCATTTAAAAGGAGAGAATGGTAGTTAGTATCTCCTTGCTGAATATTATTCCTCCAAATAGAAATGGCTTTTTTGTGAAAGTGGATGCAGGGACCCTCTCTAAACCTTCTAAATGGTGCATCTGATTCGTAGAAATTTTCATATGCTCTATGAAAATTTTTAATGAAATTAGACAAGGTGAACCAATTATCCTCACGGCGCTTCTGAGAACGATCTGGTTCAATTGAAATTCTCCCAGTTTCTTCTCTAACCAGAGCCGGATCCTTTTGTCTCGCTACGACTTTGAGATACCAATCTAAAAGATACAAATATTCTGCGGGCAAATCTTGCGTTTTAGGAAGCGTCTGGGGATTAGACCCTCTAGACTCATGGATGGGGTCCCCAGGCAAATACAATCTTCTCCAACCTTTGTTGTCCGAAGAAAGATAGCATTTATTGTAACCGGTATTTAGACGTTTTTGAGCAACTACATGCTGGCTGATATGAATATAGACTCCAGGTCTACGATCATCGAACAATTCAGCAACCCTGGTTGCTAGCTTACGATTTGTAACCGAAAACCTAATGTCATTGGCTCTATAAGCCAGATCAGCCATTGCAATCCAAATTTCATTAACAATAGTTGGCATTTCCCTTACGAGTCTCATTGGAGTATGGATTGGTTTTTAAAGACCCTCTTTTCCTGCTTTTATCGTATTTAAAATCCTCCGAACTGTCTCAATCGCCTGATTCCTATTCATGGCACAATGCCCCCTTCTGTTCCAAGTTCAATATCACTGCAGTCTGGCACCCGCCGAAGCCGAAAGCCGCCCTGTAGTGGTGCGGCAATGGGAAAGCCGAGGTCACGATGAACCGGGATAGCGCTTCTCGGTCTCGGCCGCGCCTTCGGCCTTGTGATAGTCTTCTTGCAGGTCACCGCCTCCGGCCGGGCTCTTCACCGTGAAGAAGACGGCCGGTCCATCGACGGAGCGGCTGCGGTGGTCCGTGAAGCGGGGGATGTGGATCAAATCCCCGGGCTCAACGACCCGCTCCTCGTCCCCGAGGATGTAGTGCAGCTTCCCATCGAGCACGAGCGTGAACTGCTCCTCGTTCGGGTGCATGTGTAGAGGAGGGCCTTCCCCCTCCGGCTTCGTCACGACCCCCGCCTTCATGAACTCGCCCGCGACGCTCTGGACGACCATGGCGGGGTTCACGTCCGGATGCTCCTTTTTCATCTCCGCGATCTGGTAGAACGGCATGGTCCTTGCTCCGGAGTATTCCTACCTTCCAGCCCGCACTTTGACCGGAATTATAAAGCAAGGACCGCCCCTTTTCAAATTCCGAGCTACTGCACGTGATATATCAGCTCTTGTGTTAGAAGAGAAATTTTGGAAAAAGTCAGTAGTTGACTGATATAGACTCAGAGATGGTGCGGGGAGTGAATCCATCCAGCCAGAGGGGCGGGAAATATTTCTGGTAGCCCCAAGGGGATTTGAACCCCTGTCTTCGGCGTGAGAGGCCGATATCCTAGGCCACTAGACGATGGGGCCACCGGGCTTTCAGATTTGTGGCTGGGGAGCTAGGATTCGAACCTAGATAGCCAGATCCAGAGTCTGGAGTCCTGCCATTGGACGACTCCCCAGCCTTAAGCAATGCATAAATATAGAGCAAAAAGGCCCTTCCGGTCAAGGGCGATTGAGGTCTCCCCGGATTCTTCTCAAGGCCGCCTCGATGCGGCTGAGAGTCTTCTCCCTCCCGAGGAGGCTCACCACCTCATAGATTCCAGGGCTCACCGTCTTGCCGGTGAGAGCCACCCTGGCCGGCTGGGCCAGGGCCGAGAGCTTGAGGTTATGGGAGCCGAGAACGGCTTCAAAGGCGCTCTTCACGTCCTCAGGGGAGAAATCAGTGAGTTCCTTGAGATGGCCCATGAGTTCTTCAAAAAGAGGGGCAACCTCGGGCTTAAGGAACTTCTCTGCTGCCGCCTCATCGAGCTCGATCTCTTCAGCAAAAACATAGCTGGCGGATTCGGCCATCTCCCTGAGGGTCTTTGCTCTCTCTTTGAAAGCAAGAACTAAAGGGAGAGCATCCACGGCCCATGTGTCGATGGGAAGATCATGCCGCACAAAGCCGGCCTCCCGGAGGAAAGGCATTAAGAGCTTTGCGAGGCGGATGGTCTCGGCTTCCTTCATGTACTGGCCGTTCAGCCAGAGGAGCTTCTCCGGGTTGAAGACCGCGGCCGAGCTTCCCACGTGCTCCAGGGAGAAATGCTTTATCGCCTCCTCCCTCGAGAATTTCTCCTTATCGCCCAGGCTCCACCCGAGCCTCAAGAGATAGTTAATGAGGGCCTCGGGCAGATAGCCCATGCGCTTGTATTCCAAGACATCCGTGGCCGCGTGGCGTTTGCTGAGGCGCTTCTTATCGGGGCCCAGGATCATGGAGAGGTGGCCGAAGCGGGGCAGGGGAGCCCCGAGCGCATTGAAGATCATCTGCTGCTTGGGGGTATTGGAGAGGTGGTCATCGCCTCTCAGGACATGGGTCACCCGGAGGTCAATGTCATCCACGGGTGCGGCGAAGTTATAGGTCGGGATGCCATTTGAGCGGATGAGGATGAAGTCATCTATCTGTCGGTTCTCAAACCGGACGGGGCCACGGAGGAGGTCATCAACCACGGTCACCCCTTCCACGGGGGTCTTGAAGCGGATGGCGAAGGGTTTACCACCATCTTCCCCTATCTCCCGCTCCCTACACCTTCCGTCATAGCGGGGGGGGCGGCCCTCTGCAAGGGCGCGCCTCCTCATCTCCTCCACCTCCTCAGGGGTGCAGATGCACCTGTAGGCCGCGCCCTTCTCGATAAGCTCCAGAGCCCTGCGCCCATAGAGCTCCATCCGGTCGGTCTGGCGGTAGGGAGGCTTATCTGAGGGTGGCTCATCGATGTCAATCCCAAGCCACTCATGGCACTCGATGATCTGCTCGATGAACTCCTCTGTGGAGCGCTCCCTGTCGGTATCCTCTATCCGCAGGATATAGGTTCCCCCCTTCCTCCGGGCGAAAAACCAGTTGAAGAGCGCGGTTCTGACGCTTCCTATGTGGAGATGGCCCGTGGGGCTGGGGGCGAACCTGACCCTTACCTTCTCTTCCATCATTTGCCCGGAATCTTTGGCAGCTCGGCCATTGCCCTGTCTATCTCCTCCTGGGGGAGGGCGAAATCCTCGAGCGCGTTATCGAAGTAGTCGTCGTAGGCCGACATGTCGAAGTGGCCGTGGCCGCTCATGTTGAAGAAGATGACTTTCTCTTTGCCCTCCTCGCGGCACTTCACGGCCTCATCGATGACGGCCTTTATCGCATGGGCTGTCTCCGGCGCGGGGATGATGCCCTCGGCCCGGCAGAAGGTGACTGCCGCCTCGAAAACAGGGTTCTGCGCATAGGCCACGGCCTCGATGAGCCCGTCCTTAACCAGGTGGCAGAGCATGGGGGCATCGCCGTGGTAGCGGAGCCCTCCGGCATGGATGGGCGCCGGCACAAACCCGTGTCCCAGGGTGAACATCAGAAGAAGTGGGGTGAGCATCGAGGTGTCGCCGAAATCATAGGCGTAGAGGCCACGGGTGAGGCTGGGACACGCGGTCGGCTCCGCCGCGATGGCCCTCAGTTCCTTTCCCGCTATCTTGTCCCGGAGGAAGGGAAAGCAGGTGCCCGCGAAGTTGCTCCCGCCCCCGACGCACCCTATGATGATATCAGGATAGTCGCCCGCGAGCTTGAACTGCTCCATCGCCTCAAGGCCTATTATGGTCTGGTGCAGCAGCACGTGATTCAGCACGCTTCCCAGGGAGTAATTCGTGTCCTCGCGGCCGGCGGCATCCTCGATGGCCTCGCTTATGGCGATCCCCAGGGAGCCGCGGCATTCGGGGTCTCCCTCCAGTATCTTCCTCCCAGAGTTGGTCTCCTCGCTGGGGCTCGGGGTCACAGAGGCTCCCCAGCTCTGCATCATGGTGCGGCGGTAGGGCTTCTGGTGGTAGCTGGCCTTGACCATGTATACCTTGCACTCAAGCCCGAAGAAGTTGCACCCAAGAGCCAGGGCGCTCCCCCACTGGCCAGCGCCGGTCTCTGTGGTGAGGCGCTTGATGCCCTCGGCCTTGTTGTAATAGGCCTGGGCCACGGCGGTATTGGGCTTGTGGCTTCCGGGAGGACTGAGGCCCTCATTCTTATAGTAGATTCGGGCGGGAGTTTTCAGGGCCGCCTCCAGGTTAAGGGCCCGGTGAAGCGGCGTGGGCCGCCAGAGGCTATAGATCTTTAAGACCTCCTCGGGGATCGGAATCCACCTCTCCTGGGAGACCTCCTGCATGATGAGCCCCATGGGGAAGATGGGCGTCAGGGCCTCGGGCCCTATGGGCTCGCCCGTTCCGGGGTGGAGGGGCGGGCCTATGGGCGTGGGAATGTCGGCGGCGATGTTATACCACTGGGTAGGCATCTTGCCGTTCGGCAGAATTATTCTGGCATCGGGCATGGCTCATTCCTCCAAGCAGAAAAGGTTTTCGGCGGGCATACTAGCAGGAAGGCCCCCCTCTGTCAAAAGGCTTTGACAGGGCTCGCGGCGCAAAACTATACTCTGGCCCTCAAACCTTCACGGAGCCAGAGGCGGAGGCACGCCCCGCCGGCCCGGCTCGAGCCCGGATAACCCCTCTCCTCCTATCCCATTCCGCCGGAAGGGGGGATAGACCTTGAATGGAAGGCCGGATGAGCTGAGGAAAGAGGCTCCCTCCTCTAGTGTCTTCATACCCCTGAGCCTCCTCATGACCTCACCCCTCTTCACGGGGAAGACCCCAGTCTATCGCCTCTTCTGATGGGAGCCATGCGCGCCAGGCATCCAGGGACCCAGGATCAACCCTTCTCCCCCAGTGCCACCTTTTCCTGGGCGCTTTACGATTTCGCCAACACCATCTTCTCGATGAATGTCGTGAGCATGTACTTCCCCCTCCTGATCATATTGGACTACGGCCTGGAGGACATCTGGGTGGGCTTGGCCAACTCCTCCTCCATGCTCTTCGTGGCGGCTTCCATGCCCACCCTGGGTGCTCTGGCCGACGGGAGAGGTAGCAGGAAGCGCTCCCTCTTCCTGTTCACCGTCCTCTCTTGCGCCGCCACTGGAGGCTTGGGCCTGGCCTCGAGAAGCCCTTCCGCGGCCCCTCTTATTCTCCTTTTTGTCGCATCCAACTATTTTTATCAAGGAGGGCTCGTCTTCTACAATGCGCTCCTTCCGGCTGTGGCCTCTCCGGGAAGGGAGGGAAGGGTCTCGGGCCTGGGCGTGAGCCTGGGCTATCTCGGCTCCATAGCAGGGCTTCTACTGGTTCAGCCCTTCAACGAGGGGAAGCTCCTGGGATGGGATGTCCCCTTCATCAAAGGGGGCGGAAGGGGAGCCACCTTCCTCCCCACGGGGGTTCTCTTCTTCCTCTTCGCAATTCCTCTGTTCTTCCGGGTGGGGGAGCCGCCGGGGGCTCCTTCAAGAGAGAAGAAAGGGCTCATCTCTCTCTTGGGGGAAGCGCGCCGAGTCCAGGGCCTCTTTCGGTTTCTCACGGCCAAGTTTCTCTATGAGGATGCCGTGCAGACGGTCATCGTGTTCATGGCGATCTATGCCAAGAAGGTGGTGGGATTCTCCGATGCCGCGCTCATCCCCTTCTTCATCCTCTCTACCACCTGCGCGGCTTTAGGGTCGCTCCTCTGGGGAAGCCTCACCGACCGGCTGGGTCCAAAAAGGGTCCTCATGCTCGTTCTTCTGGGCTGGCTTCTGGGCCTTTTTCTGGTCATCTTGCCCCTTGGGGAGCGCCCCTTCTGGGCCCTGGGAGGGGCCCTGGGAGCGCTCCTGGGCGGCGTCTGGACCGCGGCGAGACCCTTGATGCTGAGCCTCACACCCGAGGGTCGCTACGGGGAGCTCTTCGGCCTCTACGCTCTCTCGGGAAAACTTGCTGCTGTCGTCGGTCCCTTGCTCTGGGGCCTGACCCTGCTTCTGCTGAAAGATGAGGGGGACCCCCTGAGGTACAGGGCTGCTGTAGGGGGCCTCATGGTGATGCTGGCCCTGGGCCTTGCCATCTTGCGCCGCGTTCCAGAGGCAAGGACGAGAGCCAATGGGGAAAGCGGCTGGAACTCTTCTTAATCCTGAGGGGGGAAGTCCCTCTTTAAGGAGCGACGGGTGGCGCCCTCCCCCCTATAGTCCCAGAAGCCTCCTGGCGTTTTGTCCCAGAATAGCCTCTTCCTCTTGGGGCGTCAGGCCCAGGCTGGTTAGGTCCACCAGTGAGTCCGAGGGCCGGGCAAATGGATAGTCGCTCCCGAAAAGGACCCTCTCAGGGCCGTGCCTTCTTATGATGGAAATGGCCCTCTCAGGGGGCATCTTATCCAGCACGTAGGAGGTGTCCAGATAGAGGTCTTGCCCCAGCAGATGCTCCTCCGCCTCATCCCACATCTTATAGCCCCCGAGATGGGGAACGACCAGCTTGAGCCCCGGGTGGTCCCTTTTGACGCGGCCGATGCGCGAAGGTGTCGAGAGAACATTGGGAATGGGCTTTATCTCGTCGCCGCAATGGATGAGGAGGATGAGCCCTTCTCCCTCAAGAGCCTCATAGATGGGATAGAGGCGTCTCTCGTCAGGAAAGAAGTCCTGGAAGTTGGGCTGCAGCTTGACGCCGAGGATGCCCCCTTCCTTGAGCCTTCGGACCTCCCCCCGCCAGTCGGGATGGTCGGGATGTAGGGTTCCAAAGGGGATGAAGTCCTCCTCTCCCCTCAGTCCCAGGGTCCAGTCGTTAGCAGCCTCAACTTGAGAGGGGCGCTCGGCAACCGTGAGGGCGATGGCCGCGGCGATGCCCGCCGCCCTGAGCTCCTTCCTCAGGCCCTCCCTTGTGGCGTGTCCCACGGCCTTAACGTCATAGACTCGCTCCAGGTGAGCAACCGCCCGCTCGGCCAGGGATTCGGGGAAGAGGTGAGTGTGGCAGTCGATCAGCACCTTGGCCCTAGGCCTCTCTCAGGGGACTTCATGCTGGCGGGGGATTCAAAGACAGGGGCCTAACCTTTGAAGAAAGGGTCCGCCTTCCCTTCCTGCTCCTGGCGCCGGATCCTCAGAAGCTCTCGCTGCCTTTGGAAGATGTACCGCGTGAGGTTCTGCTGGTCAGTGGGATGGATAGCCAGGAACTTCATGAAAAGCCACTGGCCAGGACCCAGACCCTCATCTTCCTCGGGAGTCCTGGTCTGCACCACCTCGGCTACGCATTTCACGGATGAAGGAGGAACCAGGGGAAGTTCTAGCTGGATGAGCAGCAGGTTTCCGGTGCTCACTCGCTGCTGGGCGAAGAAGCGGATTCCCGAGCCGCTGATGTTAACCTTGCTGAGAGCGAACTTCTTTTGCTCCGGCTCCGCCAGGCGACGAAGTTCCCAAAGGAGATGGTCCAGCTTCTTGTCCAAGATGGAGAGGGCTCGGAAGGTAGGAGACTTGGGGTCGATGGGGCGCCCCCTTTCCTCCAGGAGGTCGGCCACAGAGCCCAAGGCCGAAGGGGAGGTTTTACCGGACAGGATCTCCTCCCTCACCCGCTCATATTCATTACGGGAGATCAGGCGAAAGGAGAGAGAGAGGAAATCGTCGACCCTAACCTGACCCCTTCTCTGAGTTCCCTTCCACTCCATAGGTATTCCCTCCAGGAGTGAGAAAATATCACAAGACCCCTCAAAATACAAATCGGACGATCTGCCCCATTTCGTTAGCCTTGACGGGGGGGAGAATATGGATTAATATTCTTATTCGGAAAAGACGCGGAGTGTATTCTATGGCTTCTTCGGGGCAGAGCATCTCCCAGTGTACTGTCTGCGCTTGGCGCGGTGTTTGCAAGATTAAATACCGCCATGAGACAAGCCCAGCCCTTCATTGCCGTGAGTTCACTCTGGATGTCTCCCTGAATCTGGGGGATTCTTCTGAGGGTTCCGACCGAGAGGGAGAGGCTCGCGAGGAGGCGAGGTAGCCGTGTCAAGGAGGGAATTGGAAATAATCATACTTGCGCTTGTGGGCTACATTTGCCTCTTTTTGGGAATATCCCTGAAGGATGTGAACTACCAGCTCTTTCTTTTCTTAATGGCTGGTATGTTCTTCCTGGCCATCTTCCGTCCCAAACACTCGCCCTAGCTATTCTTGAAGGGAGTGGCGGTGTAGCTCAGTTGGTTAGAGCATGCGGCTCATATCCGCAGTGTCCGGGGTTCGAATCCCTGCACCGCCACCAAGCTCTTCTGGTTAATCTCTTATTGCATGGGATCCCCTTCGCGGTCCCCCGCGCCAGGGGCGCTTTGTCCGGCTGAGGGCCCATGGATAGTTTCTCTCGTAAAGTAAGGGAGACCATCCTCCGATACCGGATGGTGAAGGAAGGGGAGCGGGTGGCAGTCGGCGTCTCGGGCGGCCCTGACAGCATGGCCTGCCTCCATGCCCTCTTCGACCTTAGGGATGAACTGCGAATAGAGCTCGGAGTGGCACACATAAACCACGGGCTGAGGGGCGCTGAGGCGGATGGAGAAGAGCGCTTTGTGGCGGCGGAGGCGGGGCGTCTGGGGCTTCCCTTCAGGGCGAGGCGCATCGAGGTGGGAAGAGGAGGCGTGGGGCGTTCCCTTCAGATGAGGGCCCGGGAGGCCCGCTTCAAGGCGTTCGGTGAGGAGCTGAAGGCTTTGGGAGCAGACCGCCTGGCTCTCGGCCACACGGCGGATGACCAGGCGGAGACGGTTCTTCTGCGACTCCTGGAGGGGACGGGCCTCAGGGGCCTCTCGGCAATGGCCCCCGTAAGAGAGGGTTGGATAATAAGGCCTCTCATCGAGAGGAGCCGCCGGGAGGTGGAAGAGTTTCTTGAGAGGCGAGGGCTCCCCTCCTGCCAGGATCCCACCAATCTTAAGCCCTTCTACGCGCGAAACAGGCTCAGGCTTGAGGTTCTACCCCTACTCAAGGAGAAGTATAATCCCGCGCTCATCCCCGCCCTCTGCCGCCTGGCGACCCTGGCACGGGAGGATGAGGAATACCTGACGGGAATAGCTCGGGAGAGGCTTGAAGCTCTCGCCAGGCGGGGTTCAGGCCTGGAGCTTGAGCTGGAGAGCCTTCTTGACCTCCCGAAGGCCCTCATGAGTAGAGTTCTCAGGGAGGCCATAAGGGAACTCAAAGGAAATCTCCAGGGAATCTCCTGGAGACATGTGGATAGCCTGAAGCGACTCATCTCTTCTGGGGGACCTTCCAAGCGCCTCTCCCTCCCGGGAGGGCTCGTGGCCGAGAGAAGCTATGGTCGCTTGAGGCTCTTCGTCCCGAGGACCGAGCGCGCCCCCGAGGCCCTCGCCCTCAATCTCTCGGGCGAGAGCTATTTTGGCCCCTGGTTTTTCCGGTGCCGGAGACTCAGGGCCGAAGAGGAAGATGCTAAACCCCGACCGGGCATGCCCCTCACGGCCTGGCTTGATACCGAAAGGGCGGGGGGACAGCTTTTTGTCAGGACCCGAAGGCCGGGTGACTGCTTCCGTCCCCTGGGCATGAGGGGTAGAAGAAAGCTCAAGGATTTTTTCATAGACCTAAAGGTGCCTCCCTCCCACCGGGAGGAGCTACCTCTCGTCGTCGGAGAAAAGGGGGTCCTCTGGGTTGTGGGCTATCGCATAAGCGCCGAGGTCAGGCTCACAGAAGAGAGCCGCGAGGTACTAAGAATCGATGCCGAAGGGCCTCTCGCCCCGGAGAGAACTCGCTGATGGCACCATTTTTGTATTGATGCGAAAGGGCTCCAGCTGGTAGAATTGTTTTGTCCAAGATTTCTGTAGGCGCCCGAACTGTGAGACGCATAAGGCATGAATCAGTTCTATAAAAACCTGGCCCTCTGGGTGGTCATAGGCTTGATCATGATAGCCCTATTTCAGCTCTTCGGCGGAAGCCGAACACCCGAGCGAAAAATAATCTACAGCCAGTTCTTGCAAGCGCTGGAGGAGGGCCATGTGAGTGAGGTCACCATCCAGGGGGATAACATCCGGGGACGTTACACAGACGGAAAAATCTTCACCAGCTATGCCCCTAAAGACCCAGAGCTCATAAACCTTCTCCGCCAGAGGGGAGTTAGCATCCGGGTGGAGCCAGTGGAGCGGGCATCCTGGTACATGAACCTCCTCCTTTCCTGGTTCCCCATGTTGCTGCTGCTGGGGATCTGGATCTTCTTCATGCGGCAGATGCAGAGCGGGGGGAGCAAAGCCCTCTCCTTCGGCAAGAGCAAGGCGAGACTTCTTTCCGACCAGAAGAAGAAGGCTACCTTTAAGGACGTGGCGGGCATCGATGAGGCTAAGGATGAGCTGGAGGAGATAATAGAATTTCTGAAGGATCCTCAGAAATTTCAGAAGTTGGGGGGCAAGATCCCCAAGGGGGTTCTCCTCATGGGCCCCCCGGGCACTGGGAAAACTCTGCTGGCACGGGCTATTGCGGGAGAGGCCGATGTGCCGTTTTTCAGCATCTCTGGCTCTGATTTTGTGGAGATGTTTGTGGGCGTGGGTGCCTCCCGGGTGCGGGACCTTTTCGAGCAGGGCAAAAAGAATGCTCCCTGCATCATCTTCATGGATGAGATCGATGCCGTCGGCCGCCACCGGGGAGCCGGCCTGGGGGGAGGGCACGATGAGAGGGAACAGACCCTGAACCAGCTCCTGGTCGAGATGGACGGGTTTGAGTCCAATGAAGGTGTCATCCTCATTGCCGCCACCAACCGCCCCGATGTACTCGATCCAGCGCTCCTGCGGCCGGGGAGGTTTGACCGGCAGGTGGTGGTTCCCAGGCCTGATATCCGCGGCCGGCAGGGAATCCTGGAGGTTCACACGAAGAATATATCCCTGGCCGATGATGTGGACCTCTCCATCATTTCCCGGGGCACGCCCGGGTTTGCCGGGGCAGACCTCGCCAATCTCGTGAACGAGGCCGCCCTGCTGGCGGCGCGTCAAGATAAGGCCTTCGTGGAGATGGAGGACTTCGAGACCGCCAAGGACAAGGTCATGATGGGGACCGAGCGGCGCAGCATGATCATCAGCGAGGAGGAGAAGCACAGCACCGCATACCACGAGGCGGGCCACACTCTTGTGGCGAAGCTCATCCCGGGCACCGACCCCATCCACAAGGTGACAATCATCCCCCGGGGCATGGCCCTGGGGCTCACCCAGCAGCTTCCCATCGATGAGAAACATAACTACCCCAAGGAATACCTCATGAACAACCTGGCCATCCTCATGGGGGGCCGGGCGGCGGAAGAGGTGGCCCTTGGGAGCCCGACCACTGGGGCCGGGAACGATATCGAAAGGGTCACCGAGCTTGCCCGAAAAATGGTCTGCGAGTGGGGCATGAGCGAGAAGATGGGCCCCTTGGCCTTCGGGAAGAAGGAGGAACAGATATTCCTGGGGAGGGAGATAGCGCAGCACAAAGACTACAGCGAGCTCACGGCCATCGAGATAGACCGAGAGGTGAAGGCCATGGTTAGCGAGAGCTTTGAGAGGGCCAAAGGACTTCTTCTCGAGAACCGAGAGGCACTGGATAATCTGGCCAAAGCACTTCTTGAGTATGAGAGTCTGGATGGCGAGGAGATAGAGGATGTTATCGCCACCGGCCGTTTGAGCCGGCCCCTTGATCACCGTCGCAAGGTCAAGCGTGCGCGCGGGGAGGCTGAAGCCCTTCCCGTGGCGCGAAAGGCCAAGAAATCTCATGAGAAGCCTCTCGGGGGTGAGGCCCCTGAATCTATGCCACCATAGGAGCCGAGCTCCCAAGGGTTCTTCCTCCCGCCCTATGAGGTGCGAAAGGGATTGAGGGCGCTTTCAGGAAACTTTCGGAACTCAGCCCTCTCTATGGCTCTGGCCGACCCTTTTGACGTCCTCGTCTTAGCCTCCATCTTTTGACAGCTCTATCTGCTGGTGGAGTACAGAGAGAATGGGTTTCCTCCTCCCGGGCCAGAGGCCTCTTCTCAACGCCCTCCTTCCGAGGATAAGATGATCCACTTGAAAGGTAGTGCTAGGAGATGGTGGAAGAGGATAATTTCTATTTGTTTAAAACGTATTTTTTCCGCTGGGTACAACTTTGAAGTGAAAGTCAAATCTGAGGGTTTATTAGAGGATGTGCCAAGGAAAGGAGCGCCCCCTGGCTCGCAGCTTCAGCGAGGAGCAGAGCTTAGTGCTCGCGCTCCCTGACCTGAGCGAATAAATGCGCAACCTCACCATAGGACCATTGAAGCTCACCGTGAGCATTAAGTTCTGTCTTCACGGGAATCTTTCCCCCTTAAGGAGGAAGAGCTTTGGGCATTAAAGTGGCCACGGCAGAGGAGATGGCCTCGATCGACCGCCGCACGATCGAGGAGTACGGCATTCCCTCTTATTGCCTGATGGAGACGGCGGGCTCTCGGGTGGCCGAGGCCATGAGGGAGCGTTATCACCCCCTCTCTCGCCACAGGGTGGCCCTCCTGGCGGGGAAGGGGAATAACGGAGGAGATGCCTTTGTAGTTGCTCGCTACCTCTCAAACCTGGACGCCGCGGTCAAAGTCTATACCCTTTTTGAGCCCGCTGAGGCCCGTGGTGACCCAAAGGTTTTTCTCAATGCCCTATCGAATATGGGCCTCGAGGTAGTCCCCATCCCGACGCCCGAGGCCTTCCGGTCTCAGAAGGTTGCCCTCTCCACCAGCTCCCTCTTCGTTGACGGCATCTTCGGCACAGGCTTCATGCAACCCGCCCGCGGGCTTGCAGCCGAGGTCATAGAGTTTCTCAATGCCCTTCACGCCGAGGTGGTGGCCATAGACATACCCTCTGGGCTTAGCGCCAACTCTGGAGCCATAGAGGGGCCTTTTCTCAGGGCAACCCTTACGATCACCTTCGGTCTTCCGAAAAGGAGCCATATCCTCTACCCCGGCGCAGCGGAGGTGGGTGAACTCGTGGTAGCCGACATAGGGATACCCCAGGTGGCCGTGGAAGCCGAAGGGATAGCCCTGAGTCTGCTTGAGGAAGAGGATGTGAGAGGGGCTCTCCCGAAGCGCTCCCCCTTTGCCCATAAGGGAGATTGTGGACATGTTCTCGTGGTTGCTGGCTCCGCAGGAAAGACGGGAGCCGCGTGCATGACCGCCTCCTCTGCGCTCAGGGTTGGGGCGGGGCTTGTCACCCTGGGCATTCCGGCAAGCCTGAACTCCCTTGCCTCAGCGGGGGCGCTCGAGGCCATGACCCTCCCCCTGCCTGAAACTGAGGAGGCCAGCCTGGACCTCTCGGCGCTGGAGCCTATACTTGAAGCCAGCGACAGAGTCCAGGTTCTGGTTCTGGGTCCGGGGCTCACTATCCATCAGAGCACGGTGGCCCTTGTGCACAGGCTCGTTCAGGAGAGTCCCCTTCCCATGGTCATCGATGCCGATGGCTTGAACGCCCTGGCCCAGAGGATTGAGATTCTCTCCGGCCGCGAGGCTCCCACTTTGCTCACTCCCCATCCCGGCGAGATGGCCCGCCTCGTAGGACGCAGCACCGGGGAGGTTCAGGGGGAGCGGGTGGAGGTAACGCAGCGCCTGGCCCGGGAAAAGGGGGTCTTTGTGGCACTCAAGGGCGCGCGCACGGCTGTGGCAGAGCCCGGCGGGAGGGCTTGGATAAACCCGACAGGAAACTCCGGCATGGCGTCAGCGGGCATGGGCGATGTTCTGACCGGAGCCGTTGCAGGGCTTTTGGCGCAGGGGATGGAGCCCCTGGACGCCCTCCTCTCGGGGGTTTATCTGCATGGCTTGGCGGGAGACCTAGCCTCTGAGACGCTGGGAAAGCGGGGCTATCTGGCCTCCGATGTGATAGCCGCTCTGCCTCGAGCTCTCTCGCATCTGGGAGCTGGCTGAGGAGAGGCGTGAAGGTCGAGGCCTCCTTTCCACGGGCCCTCAAGGTCCTCACGGCTCTTGAGGAGGAGACTCGGGCTCTTGGGACCCTTCTGGCAAGGGGACTAAGGGCGGGAGATGTTTTGTGCCTCTATGGAGCCATGGGGGCTGGGAAGACGGTCCTCGTGCAGGGGATCGCTCGGGGTCTCCCAGGAGGGGAGGCCCTCAACGCGAGAAGCCCCTCATTTGTCATCATAGCCCGCTATCCTTCCCAGCCTCCCCTCTATCATATAGACCTCTACCGCCTAGAAGGGGAGGGCGAGCTTTTGGAATTGGGCCTGGAGGAGTATCTTTACGGAGAGGCTGTGACCGTTATCGAGTGGGCTGATAAGCTGGGCGGGGAAATGCCGGAGAGAAGGCTCGACCTTACCTTCACCATCACGCGCGAGCGGGCACGCCTCATCGAGATAAAGGGCCATCCAGAGTTTTCAGAGCCCATTTGCAAGGCCTTGGAAGAGCTTCGGCCCCGGGGTTTCCCCTTTACTTTGCGTGACCCGGTATGGCATAATATTTGCTAAATTAGTTTATGAGGAGGCAGGAGTGGTGCTAGCGGGCCGTCTAAGAGTTTTCCTCCTGGTCTTCATTCTCGGCGTGGCCGGCAGTGTTGTCTTTTATCTCCTGGCCTATACTCCCTTGCGTGCCTCTCTCCCCTCTATACCACGGATAGGTGCTGACCTCGACCTCCGTCTGGAGAACGTGAACCTGGTGGAGACCAAGAAAGGCCAAAAGGAGTGGGAACTTTGGGCAGACCGGGCCCGCGTTTATCGAAAGAGGGGCGTCACCCTACTTGATAACGTCCGGGTGATGGTCTATCCTGAAAAACGGAAGCCCATTCGGGTGCGCAGCGAGCGGGGAACGCTTTATAATGAGAGCAGGGATATGGAGCTAGAAGGAAACGTGGTGGTCGTTTCGGAGGAAGGCTATACCCTCTCGACAGAGAAGCTCCGGTGGGTGGCCGGAAGAAAGGAGATTACGACACAGGAGCCAGTGATCATCACGGGCGATCGGCTCAGGGTGAGCGGTAATGGCCTCCTGGCCCGAACGGAGGATCAGTGGGTGAGGCTGAACGAGAATGTGCAGGCCACTCTCTACTGAAGGGAGGAGGGCTTTGAGAAGCCTTTTCCTGGTATTGGCGACGGGGCTGGTGGTGGTGACGGCCACCATTTCCCTGGCGCAGGACCGGAGACCTGCGGGAAGACTTGCCGAGGAGAAGAAAAAGGAGCGGGTTCCCATCAACGTCACGGCCGACCATCTTGAGGCCAATAACCGCACCCAGGTGGCCATCTTCACGGGAAATGTCATAACCATAAGGGGCGGCCTCACCATAAATAGCGACCGGCTGGAGGCCTATAACGACCAGAAGACGAATCGTGTCGACCGCATCATCTGGCTGGGAAATGTGCGTATCAACCAGGAGCAGCGCCGCTACGCCACGGGCCAGCGAGCTGAATATTTTGACGGCCAGCAGAAGATCGTCCTCACCGGCAAGCCCAAGGCATGGGAAGAGGATAACCAGATGGTAGGGGACAAGATGGTCTTCTTTCTCGAGGAAGACCGCCTTGAGGTCTTGAGCACCCCCCAGAGGCGGGTAAACGTCATTCTTTTCCCCAAGGAAGAGGAGGAAAAAAGATATCGGCCCGGAACGGATGAACGGGAGAAGCAGACTAGAGGTGGTGGAACTGGTCAAGGCCTACCGGGGGAAAAAGGTAGTCAACGGCGTCTCCCTTAGTGTGCGGCAGGGAGAGATCGTGGGGCTCCTGGGACCCAACGGGGCTGGCAAGACGACCACCTTCTACATGATAGTGGGCCTTGTTGCTCCTGAGGGGGGAAAGGTTCTTCTTAACGCGCGGGACATAACGCGCCTTCCCATGTACCAGCGGGCCAGGGCGGGGATAAGCTACCTGCCGCAGGAGCCCTCGATCTTCAGGAAGCTAACGGTGGAGGCTAACGTCATGGCCATCCTGGAGACCCTGCCCATTCCCGGAGCTGAGCGCAGGCGCAGGGCCAGACAGCTCCTGGAGAAGCTCAATATTTACCACATCCGAAAGGCCAAGGCCTATAGCCTCTCGGGTGGGGAGCGGCGGCGGGTGGAGATAACGAGGGCTCTCGCTACCGAGCCCTGCTTTATGTTGCTTGATGAGCCCTTTTCCGGAATTGACCCGATAGTGGTTGCTGACATTCAGAACATCATCGCCCAGCTGAGGGAGCAGGGCATAGGCATCGTCATCACCGATCACAACGTGCGCGAAACCCTCAAGATTACCGACCGGGCTTTCGTAATCAGTGAGGGGGAGGTCCTGGAGAGCGGAAGCCCCGACGCTGTGGCCGGAAGCGAGCGGGCGCGGAAAATCTACCTGGGGGAGAGCTTCTCCCTGAACTAGAGGAAAAGGATGGCTCTGGATATCCGACTGCAGCTTCGTCAGACCCAGAAGCTGGTCATGACGGTCATGCTTCAGCAGGCCATAAAGCTTCTGCCCCTCTGCCGTATGGAACTTATGGAGACGATGCAGCAGGAGCTTTTGGAGAATCCGGCCCTGGAGGAGGTGAGCCCGGCCTCAGCGCACGAGGACGAGGCTTCGAGTGATGGGGCTTCCCTGGGAGAGGGGCAGAAGGAAGAGGTCCGGGGCGAGACCATAGACTGGGGCAGCATTGACTGGGAGAACCTGGTGCACGACGGGGCAGGATATCAGGCAACGGCCCAGGATGAACCTGAGCGCCCCGGCCTGGAGGCCACCCTCAGGAGCGAGACCAACCTCTCGGACTACCTCCTCTGGCAGTTCTCCCTCTCAACCGGGAATCCCGGGAATAAGCAGCTTGGCTCTCTTATCATCGGAAATATAGACCCTGACGGTTACTTTCGGGGGAACCTTGAGGAAATAGGCCGGGAGGCCGGAGCTTCTCTAAAGGAGGTGGAGGAGACCCTCTCCCTCATCCAGAGCTTCGACCCCACAGGGGTAGGAGCCCGAGACCTCAGAGAGTGCTTGCTTCTTCAGGTGAGGGGCCTTGGCCTCGCAGGAACACTTGCGGAGAAGGTTGTGGCCCGCCATCTTGAGGAGCTTGAGGAGCGCCACTTCCCCCGGCTCGCTCGTACCCTAGGCATTACCATTGAGAAGATCCTGGAAATCGCCCGTCTCATCCGCAGCTTGGACCCGGCCCCCGGCTCCCGTTACAACCCCCAGCGGGTGGAGTACATAACGCCTGATGTTTACGTCGATAAGGTGGGCGATGAGTACCAGGTGAGCCTGAACGAGGATGGGCTTCCCCGCCTCCGGGTGAATTCCCTCTACCGCCGTATTCTGCGCGGAGGCGACAAATCCATGGCCAATGAGCGGAAGTATGTGGAGGAGCGCATGAGGAGTGCCGTCTGGTTCATCAAGAGCATAGAGCAGCGGCGCCAGACGCTCCTCAAAGTGGCCAACAGCATAGTTAATTTTCAGGGGGATTTTTTGGACAAAGGAGTAGCATATCTCAAACCCCTTGTCCTCAGGGACGTGGCTGAAGACATAGGGATGCATGAATCAACTGTGAGCCGGGTTACTACTAATAAGTTCATGCATACCCCTCAGGGGATCCTTGAGATGAAGTTCTTTTTCCACAGCGCTCTGGATTCCGTGACCGGCTACAGCCGTTCCAGCATCTCCGTCAAGGATCAGATCCAGAAGCTGGTGGCTGCAGAGGACGCGCGCAAGCCCCTTACCGACCAAGAGGTCGTTGAGGCGCTGAAGGCGCGAGGTATCATCATCGCTCGTCGCACGGTGACGAAATATCGCAAGGAGCTTCGCATACCGCCCGCCAGCCGGAGGAGGCGGCTTTATGACCAGTAGCCTCCGCCAAAAACCGATTGACCCCAGAACCGACAAGTGTTAATAGGTCGTGCTCACATTGTGGCCCCTCTCCTTTGGGAGAGCGCAGGCCGGGGAGATTCTCATGCAGCTGACCCTTACGACCCGCAGGATCGAGCTCACGGATGCCCTGAAGGGGCATGCAGAAGAGCGGCTTGGTCGCCTTGAGAAATTCATGGACCGAGGGGTGGGCGCCCACTTTGTGCTTTCGGTGGAGAAGTACCGTCATACAGCCGAACTCACCATCCATGCCGACGGGGTCACTCACCATAGCAAGGAAGTTACAGGAGATATGTATCTTTCCATCGACCGGGTGGTGGAGAAAATAGAGAGGCAGCTGCGGCGCTACCGGGAACGTCGCCGCTCCCTCAAGCGGTGTGAGAAGGTTCCTTCCGAGAATATGCCGTCAGAGGCTGAGGATGTCGAGACTTCCGGGAGACAGGTCCCTATTGTCAGGGCCGAGCGTTGCCCGCTGAGGGTCATGTCCCCCTCGGAGGCTGTCCTGCAGCTGCAGCTCTCTGGCAAGAACTTCTTCATCTTCAGGAACGATTCCTCGGGCGAGCTGAACGTCATCTACCGCATAGATGAGGGGAGCCTTGGTTTGGTTGAGGCCGAGAGCCGAATCCCCGCTGGTGGAAGCGGACGGGAGAACGCGCTATGAGGTTCGAGTGCAGCAATGGAGTGTCATCATGTTATGAGGTATGATATATAGGGAAAAGGAGAGGACAAGAGGTGGCCTCCTCTTCGAGTAAGCCATAGCATCTTTGGGAGTCGAATCCCCGTAAGGAGGAATGGATGTCCAAATCTCACTTCACGTTCAGTTCTGAGTCTGTAACCGAGGGCCACCCGGATAAGATAGCCGACCAGGTTTCGGACGCAATCCTTGACGCTATCTATGCCCAGGACCCTCACGGGAGGGTTGCCTGCGAGACCATGGTTACCACCGGGGTCGTCATGGTGGCGGGGGAGATCACCACCACCGCCAAGGTCGATATACCGCGCGTTGTTCGGGAGACCATCCGGGAGGTGGGCTACGTGGACGCGCGCCACGGCCTTGACTGCGAAACCTGCGCGGTGCTCACCTCCATAGATGAGCAGTCTCCCGATATCGACATGGGCGTCAGTGCGAGCCTCAATCCTTCCAAAGAGCAGGGCGCTGGAGACCAAGGCTCCATGTTTGGATTTGCCTGCCGGGAGACGCCCGAGCTCATGCCTCTTCCCATCATGCTGGCCCATAGGCTGGTGAGACAGCTTGCCCGCGTGCGCAAGGATAAGACCGTCCCTTACCTCAGGCCCGATGGCAAGAGTCAGGTGACGGTCGAGTACCGGGACGGCCGCCCCGTCCGGGTGGACACGGTCGTCATTGCCGCGCAGCACGACGATTCCGTTGATATGAGTTTACTCCGGGAGGAGCTCGTGGAGAAGGTCATCCTTCCCATCATCCCCGAGGAGCTCCGAAATGAACGCCCCGCCCGGTACCATATAAACCCCACGGGGCGGTTCGTCATCGGAGGGCCCCATGCTGACTGCGGCCTCACGGGACGGAAGATCATCGTGGACACGTACGGAGGCTACAGCCGCCACGGGGGTGGTTGCTTTTCGGGAAAGGATCCTAGCAAGGTTGACCGCTCCGGCTCGTACATGGCCCGCCACGTTGCGAAGAACATCGTGGCGGCAGGCCTCGCCGATAAGTGCGAAGTCCAGCTGGCCTATGCCATAGGGGTGCCGGACCCCGTCTCGGTCCTGGTCGATGATTTTGAAACGGGCAGAGTCGACCCCCAGAAGCTGGCCAAGGCCGTAAGGGAGGTCTTTCCTCTGAATGCCGGTGACCTTGTCCATCACCTGGACCTCCTGAGGCCCATTTACCGCCAGACGGCGGCCTATGGCCATTTCGGAAGAGAGGAGCCCAACTTCAGCTGGGAGCTGACTGATGAGGTCGAGGCCCTGAGAACAGCCGTGGGCTCGTGGGGCTAAAGGTCATGGAATACGACATCGCCGATATCGCGCTGGCCGAGAAGGGGGCCCTCAGGGTAGAGTGGGCGGCCCACAGCATGCCCGTCCTGAAATCCATCGCGGAGCGCTTTTCGCAAGAGAGGCCACTCGATGGGGTCAGACTCTCCGCCTGTCTCCATGTCACCACCGAGACGGCTAGCCTTATGGCAGCCCTCAAGGCCGGTGGGGCGGAAGTGGCCCTGTGCGCCAGCAATCCCTTGAGCACTCAGGATGACGTGGCCGCTACACTGGTTCATCATCACCAGGTGCCGGTATTTGCCAAAAAGAACGAAGACAAGGAAACCTATTACAGCCACATCATGGCGGCTCTCGACCTGAAGCCCCAAATCACCTTGGATGATGGCGCGGACCTTGTCTCCTCCCTCCACAAGGAACGAAGGGATTACCTCCCAGGGGTGATAGGCGGCACAGAGGAGACAACAACCGGAGTCATCCGGCTGAGGAGCATGGGCGAGAAGGGAGTTCTCAGATACCCCATCATCGCCGTCAACGATGCCCAGACGAAGCACTTATTCGATAACCGCTATGGGACCGGCCAGTCCACCATAGATGGTATCCTGAGAGCCACGAACCGTCTTCTGGCTGGCTCCGTTTTCGTGGTATCAGGGTATGGGTGGTGCGGCCGGGGGGTGGCAATGCGCGCAAGGGGTCAGGGGGCCCGCGTGATCATCACCGAAGTGGACCCCTTGAGGGCGCTTGAGGCAATAATGGATGGCTACCAGGTGCTCCCGATGGAGGATGCGGCCCCGCTGGGGGATTTCTTCGTCACCCTGACGGGCGATATAAATGTAGTCGCCGCCAGACACTTCGAGCTCATGAAGGATGGCGCCATCGTCGCCAACTCCGGCCACTTCAATGTGGAAGTGGATGTGGAGGGCCTCACGGCCATGAGCACCGGGGTGAGGACACTCAGGGATTTCGTCGATGAATACACCCTGCCGGGGGGAAAGCGCATCGTGCTTCTCGGCGGAGGCAGGCTCATAAACCTCGCCGCCGCCGAAGGGCACCCCAGCAGTGTCATGGACATGAGCTTCGCTAACCAGGCCCTCTCGGCCGAGTACATTGCCAAAAACCATGGTTGCCTCACCCCCAGTGTTCACCCCGTGCCAAAGGAGATCGACCGGACGGTCGCTCGGCTTAAGCTGGAGAGCATGGGAGTCAGAATCGATAATCTGTCGTCAGAGCAGAAGAGATACTTGAATTCCTGGGAGATGGGCACCTAGGCTACCCCTCCTCCAATCCCTCCGCCCGGGCGGCGCGAGGCCGCCTCCAGCAGGGGAGCTCGCCCCAAAGGCTAAGCTGAGGTAAGTTTCAGGGGGGAAGCTTTATGTTAGGGCGCAGGGAATTGCTTGCAGGAGGCGTAGCGCTCCTTTGGCAAGCGAGCCTCTTCAAGAAAGTCTTTGCCTTACCCCAGGCCAGGGTATTGGCCATGCGCCATTGGGCGGCGCCGGGTTATACCCGCGTCGTCATTGACGTGAGCCAGAGGGTCCGGTTCAGCGGCCATCGTCTCTCCAATCCCGAGCGCGTCTACGTGGACATAAGTCCCGCCCGTCTGGACCCATTCCTGGCCAATAACTCCACGCTTATCACCCAGGGCCTGGTCCGTAGGGTGAGGGCCGGGCAGAACCGACCCGAGGTGGTGCGGGTGGCTTTGGACGTGGAGGGGCTGGGGGATTTTAGGGTCTTTTCCCTGGAGAGTCCCTTCAGAATAGTGGTGGACTTGAGGGATAAGACAGCACTGCGGGGCAGGCCGCAAGCGGAGGACTGGCCCCCCAAGAAGGAGAAGGAGGAGGACCCGAGGCAGCTCTCTCTCGTCGAGCGCTTCCACCGCGGCCTCGGGACAATCGTCTTGGACCCTGGCCATGGGGGCAAAGACCCCGGGGCCATTGGCCCGGGGGGCCTTGAGGAGAAGGTTGTGGTGCTCGATGTGGGAAAAAGCCTGGTATCCCTCCTCAAAAAAGCCCTTCCGGGAAACCGGATACTGCTCACCCGCTCCGCCGACCGCTTCCTTGCTCTGGAGGAAAGAACGGCCCTGGCTAACACCTTTGGGGCAGACCTTTTCATATCCATTCACGCGAACGCCAGCCGCCGCCGAAACGCCCGAGGCATTGAGACATATCTACTGAGTGGCAGCTCCAACAGGCGAGCCCTCGAGGTGGCCGCCCGGGAGAACGGGACAAGCGTCGAAAAGCTCTCAGACCTCCAGATAATCCTCCATGATCTGCTCCTGCGCTCCAAGGTGGAGGAGTCCACGGGGCTTGCCACCACCATCCAGTCAGCCCTCATCTCCCGCCTAAAGACCAGCTACCGGGATGTGCGCGACCTGGGGGTCAAGAAGGCTCCCTTCTATGTGCTTCTCGGGGCCCAGATGCCCAGCGTGCTGGTTGAGACCTCTTTCATCAGCAACCCGCTTGAGGAGCGGCGCCTGAGAAGCAGGACCTACCGCGAGGCCTTGGCCAGCGCAATAGCTGAGGGGGCAAGGGAGTTCATTTCGACCTCTTCTCTGATTGTCCGGGCTTACTGAAGGGGAAAGCACTCATGCCCAGGCCCGCGGCGCATGCTGTTGTAGCCATCGTGGGCCGGCCCAATGTGGGCAAGTCCACCCTCTTCAATCGTATCTTGGGCCAGAGGAAGGCCATCGTGGAGCGCGAGCCAGGCGTTACCCGGGACCGGAACTACGGGGAGGCGGAGTGGAATGGGGTGAGCTTTCTCCTGGTGGACACCGGAGGGCTCCTCTCCCCCCGAGAAGACCCTTTATCAGCCCTGGTGGAGGCACAGACGGAGGTGGCGGCGGCCGAAGCCGACCTCGTCATCCTGCTTGTGGATGGCAGGGAAGGGCTTCAGCCGGGGGACGAGCTCATCGCCCGCTCTTTGAGGGAATCGGCGGCAGAGGTGCTCCTCGCCGTGAACAAGGTCGACTCGACCTCGCTGGAGGCCCTCTCGGCCGAGTTCTATGGTTTGGGCCTTGAACCCCTTATTTGCATCTCGGCCGAGCATGGAAGGGGAGTGGGGGACCTCCTGGATGAAGTGGTAGCGAAGCTCCCGCTGAGAGAGACCTCCCCCTATCCCGAGGAGGTGACCAGAGTTGCGGTCGTGGGAAGGCCGAACGTCGGGAAATCCTCTTTGGTGAACCACCTGCTGGGAGAGGAGCGGGCACTTGTAGCACCGGAGCCCGGCACTACCCGGGACCCCATCGATAGTTTCCTCAGAATGGGTGATAGGGATTATGTGATAATCGATACGGCGGGGATCCGACGGCGGAGCCGCATGGAGCGGAAGCTGGAAAGCGTAAGCGCCCTCATGGCCATCAGGGGCCTTTCGCGGGCCGATGTGGCTCTGCTGCTCCTGGATGCCACAGAGGGGGTAACAGCCCAGGATGCGGCTATCGGCGGTTACATCGTCGAGGCGGGAGCCGGTTGCATCATCCTCCTCAATAAGTGGGATGCGGTTGATAAAGACGAAAAGACCCTGTCGCGGCAGACAGGGCTCCTGAGGGAGCGCCTCAAGCATCTCGCCTTTGCGCCCATTCTCTCCTGCTCGGCCCTGACAGGCCAGAGGATAGACCGCATCTTTCCTCTTATTGACCGGGTAGCCGGGGCGCGGGGGCTTCGCGTTTCGACCTCCGAGCTGAATCGAGAGCTCATCAAGTGGACCTCCTCCCATCCGCCGCCCTCCTACAGAGGACGCGCCCTGAAGGTTTTCTACCTGACCCAGGTGGGCATCAAACCCCCTAGGTTCCTGTGCTTTGTGAGCCATCCCGAGGGGATTCACTCCTCATGGGAGCGGTTTCTCTTGAATAAGATAAGGGAGGTCTGGGGCTTCGAAGGGACCCCCCTGAGAGTAGGATTTAGGCGCGGGCGGTAACCACTCCCTTGAAGAATATTGGCGCATGAGAACCCGTTGACAAAGGTCGGAGGGAAGTGTTATCTAAGGATCATGAATTAGCTTATACCCACTTTGCTAACCAATGGTCTGAGGGCGGTGAGCGCTATGACTGGACACGCATCAAACCAGCTTAGAAATGTGGGTCTCCTTGGCCAGGGAGGAGCAGGCAAGACCTCCCTGGCGGAGGCTATGCTCTTTTGCGCCGGTGTCACCGATCGCCTGGGCAGGGTGGACCAGGGAAGCTCCATCCTGGACTCTGAGCCCGATGAGGTAAAGCGCCAGAGTTCCATAAGCCTGGCTCCCTGCTTCTTAACTTGGCAGAGACACAGGGTAAATCTGATCGATACTCCCGGATACCCCAACTTCATCGCCGACGCCAGGGCGGCGCTGCCCGTTGTGGACGGAGCCCTCATAGTTCTCGGCGCCTCGGGTGATTTCAAGGTGCAGACAGAGAGAGTCTGGCGCTGGGCCGAGGAACTCAAGCTGACCAGGGTCATCTTCATCAATGCGATGGACCATGAGCGGGCTGACTACGAATTGGTCCTCAAGAAAGCAGAGGAGCTTTACAAGTGCACCCTCGTCCCCCTTACCCTCCCGGTGGGCGAGGGCCCGGAGTTTCGGGGTGTCGTTGACCTCCTCAAGAATAAGGCCCTGTCCTATGAGGGAGATGGCAGCGGGGGCTTCAAGGAGGAGGCCGTCCCAGGTGAGCTTGAGGGCAGGGTGGAAGAGTACCGGAAAAAGCTCATCGAAACCGTTGCCGAGACTGACGACACTCTCCTTGAGAAGTACCTGGAAGGTGAAGAGCTGAGCCTGGAAGAGGTTCTCGGGGGCCTTCGCTCCGGAACCTTGGCGGGGAGCTTTGTCCCCGTGCTCTCGGGCTCGGCCATAAAGAACATGGGCATTCAGCCGCTGCTCGATAGCCTGGTTTCCCTGATGCCAGCTCCCGGTGATAGAGCGACCGTACGAGGACTCGACCCCAGGCAAGGAGGGGAGGTGCACCGGGCCCCCAAGGCTGATGAGCCTTTCTCTGCTCTTGTCTTTAAGACGGTGATTGACCCCTTTGCTGGAAAGCTCACCTTTTTCCGGGTCTTTTCGGGGGAGCTTCCCTCGGATAGCACCCTTTTCAATTCGAGCCAGGATTCCCGCGAGCGGGCTGGCCAGGTCTACTACATCCAGGGAAAGGGGCAGCAATCCACGAAACTCCTCACGACGGGGGATATCGGAGCTGTGGCCAAACTCAAGGCAACGGCCACGGGCGACACGCTTTGTGATGAGAAAAACCCCATAGTGTTCGAGAGAATAAAATTTCCGGAGCCCGCCATTAGCTTCGCCATTTCGCCCAAGGCCAAGGGTGATGAGGAGAAATTAAGCACGGCCCTGTCCCGCCTTCTGGAGGAGGACCCGAGCCTGAGGGTGAGCCGCGACCCCCAGACTAAGGAGATGCTCATCTCGGGCCTGGGAGCCCTGCACGTGGAGGTGGCTGTAGAGCGGATAAAGCGCAAGTTTGGGGTGGATGTAGCTCTCAAGACTCCGCGGGTCCCGTACAAGGAAACCATCCACGGAACGGCGAGGGTTCAGGGAAGATATAAGAAGCAGACGGGGGGAAGGGGCCAGTACGGGGACACCTGGCTTGAATTGGAACCATTAGAGCGCGGCGCCGGCTTTGAATTCGCGGACAAGATAGTGGGAGGCGTCATCCCCAAGCAGTACATCCCGGCCGTGCAGAAGGGGATTTTGGAGGCCATAAACTCGGGTCCCCTGGCGGGCTACCCTGTCACCGACCTGAAGGTCACTCTCTATGATGGCTCCTTCCACTCGGTGGATTCCTCCGAGCTTGCCTTCAAGATAGCCGGGTCTCTGGGCTTCAAGAAGGGGGTAATGGAGAGCAACCCATGCCTCCTGGAGCCAATAATGAATATCGAGGTCACCGTACCAGAGGAGTTGGTCGGAGACATCATCGGTGACCTGAACGCCCGCCGCGGGCGGGTCATGGGGGTTGAGGCCGGACCCAACAGCCAGACGGTCAAAGCCCAGGTGCCGATGGCTGAGGTGCTGGCCTATGACTCGGCTCTGCGGTCCATGACGGGAGGCCGGGGAGACTTCTCCATGGAATTCTCCCATTATGAGGAGGTCCCGCGCCAGATTGCCGAGCGCATCACCGCTGAGGCAGCCGCCCAGAAGGAGGAGAGTTGAAGAGGGTCAATCTCTTCGAGGGCTCCGGTGAGGGAGAGCTTATGGACGAGCCCTCCTCAAGGAGGGGGCTCATAATCCTCGTGGTGGTTGCCGTAATGGTCCTGGGGGGGCTGGCTGCGGGTTATTTCGGCTACTACCTGCCCAGAGTAAAGGAAGGCAGGCGCATTACCCGCCTGGAGGCGGAGAGGGAGGTTCAGCAAGAGCTCCGGCGGGAAGAGGAACCGCGAGGGAGGGCTGAGGAGGAGGAGAGGGCGAAGAAGGCCCTGGGAGAGGAGGCTAAGCTGCTCCCGAGCACAAGAGAAGAAGCTCCTGGACCCAAACTCTTTGAGCCCATACGCCCTGAGGAGAAGGTAAGGGCAGAGAGCGCTCCTGCGCCGCGGGTGGGCGAGAGGCTTGTCTCCAAAGAGGTCAAGCCGGAGCCGCTGGCAAAGCCTGTGGAGGAGCCCGCCGCAATGCCGCCTCCACCTCCCCCCGAAATTAAGGCTCCCGAGGGTGAAGTCGAGAAGAAGCCCCCGCCGCCCAAACCAGAGGTAAAGGCCGAAAAGAAACTCCCACCAACCAAACGACCCGCTCCTTCGCCCCCGCGCACGGTCGCGGCCGTTCCCAAGAAGCCCCGGCCCCCCGCTAAGCCCTATACTGTGAGGGTGGCTTCCTGTCTATTTGATGAGTGCGTGCGGGTCACGCAGGCGCGCCTCAAGGCCCGGGGCTATGGGAGCCATGTCGGAGGAGTGAGAACCCGGCTCATTCGTTATGAGGTGAGGTTGGCATCGCCCCTTCCCCGAGGACCCTCCCAAAACCTCAAGGACGAGCTTAAGGCTGCTGGTATAATGCTCAAAGAACGAAACGTTAAGGGAAATCTTATCCAGCTAGTGGGTGGCCCCTACGTCGGCCTCGAGGATGCTTACCTGACGATGGACCGCCTGGAGAAGAGAGGCGTGAAGGGCAGGGTGGTGAGCCTTCCGGAAAAGGCCACGATGAAGGAGGTAAGGGTAGGGCACTTCGAGAGCAAGGCTTCGGCCCAGCGGATGCGGGCAAGGCTTGTGCGCGGGGGTTTTGAGGCTGATGTTGTGAGGCGGTAGAGCGCACCCGGTTCAGGAGAGAGGGGCTGTTATGGCAGTGGAGGTCCCCGACAAGCTTTTCTTCAAGATAGGTGAGGTGGCCCGCCTCACGGGGACCAAGCCGTATGTATTGAGATACTGGGAGTCAGAATTCAAGAGCCTCAAGCCTGTTAAGGGTGCATCAGGACAGCGAATATATAGGAAGAGGGACATAGAGCTGATCCTCCTGATAAAGAAGCTCCTCTATGAGGAGCATTTCACCATCGCGGGGGCCAGGAAGGTGCTGGCTCGTCGAAGGCAGTCGAAGGATAGGGAGGAGCCGCGAAGCGAAAAACTCTTGACGGCGTTGAGGGAAGTGCGGGAGGGCTTGAGGGAGATTCTATCCCTCATGAATAGTTCTCGCTAGAAAAAAGGGGAACGCGCTGTGCGACTGCTGGGGAGGGGGCACTACCCGTCCTTTATCCTGGTCCAAATCCTCCTGCCGCCGTGTTATTTGTGGCGGTGAACAGTCCCCACAATTTCTAAGGCCAGTTCACACCCGGAATTCTTAAGCCGCCGTATGCCTCGCCGTAGACTCCCACTTTTTTGCCTGTCTTGCTATCAAAGAGCACAACATAAATGTAGTTAGGGTTCTTTGTTATATAGTACTGATATACTACCTTGGCATACTTCTTCATGTCCTCAAGGTCCAGCTTAAGGAAGGCGGGGGTCACCCATAGATACGGAACCGCGCCGGTGGTTTCGGCCTTGAGAAAGATGCCCTCATTTATTGCCTTCTGAATGAAGGCTTCCCTTTGCTCCTGGGCATCTTCCGCCGCTACAGATATTGAGATGAGAAGGGAAAGGAAGAGCATGATTACCAAGATTTTCTTTGCCATCTCATATCCTCCTCCCACAAAGGGCTGCCAAGCCCAGACGACGCGGCCCAATGTCTACTCGCTTGGCTCTTCGCCCTCGACTTGATGAATTCGGCTAATTCCACCACCGTGCTTATCGGATACCAGAAAATGAGAGGACGGGAGCACAAGCCCTTCTTTTTTGGGCTTCAGCTCAGAGGGCTATGGGCGACGGCGCGGGCTAAGCCCTCTTCTTCCACATCGAAGAGGTGACCTTTGGGTGGGAGGGCTTCCTTCAGCATGAAGTCCGGAAGATAGTTCGTCCCCGGTCCGATGCCCGCCCTATTGTTAAATTCGATCTCCCGCCTCAGTGTCTCCACACCACCATTGTAGAGGTCCTTCCAGCTGAAAGAGCTACCGAACCGATGATTAACGAGCCTCGCCATGATGTCAAGTGTATCGGGGTCCACGCCCACGAAGAAGCAGAAGCCCAGGGAGTCTATGGCGGCTATCATGGCCTGAAGCTCCCGTGAGACTTCTGGCTGATGCGCGGCCTTGAAGACCTCCAGCTCGCGGCTCGGGTCAAGAGCCTTCCTGCCGGGAATGGCGGGGCCGGCCGTGTGGTCGGCTCCCATGGGAGAGGTGGAATATGTGACCCCCATTCCTTTGAAGCAACGTGGGTCATATCCCGGAACCCCCTGCCGCTTGACCGTGGGGATGCGCCTCACGCCCAGGACCCGTGCCGAGAGATAAGCCCCCTGCCCCAAGACCCTGCCCAGAAGAGTTGCCTTCCCTATCTCCTCGACGAGCTTAATGGCGGCGGGGCCGTCACCAAAACGCCAGAGGCCGCCCTCGGCTGCCACCGCTAAGGTATTTCCCAGCTCAATGGTATCCACTGCAAGCTCTTCCGCCAGGCGGTCCATACGGGCCACATCATCGAGGTTCGTTATGGAGCAGGAACCACCGATGAGCGCTATGGTTTCATACTCCAGGGTTGTGGTCAGCAAATTTCCGCCATTATCATGGTAGGTGCTGGCGCAGCGGATCGGGCAGCTGTCCATGCACGCGACCGAGGGGTCACCCCCCCGGGCCAGGATGTTCTCCCTCATCCTCTCGCCTGTGATATTCTCAAACCCCTCCTGGCGGCCTGCTCTGAAGTTCCGGCTGGGAAAGCCCCCGAGCTCATTGGCAATGGCCACCATGAGGGGGGTGCCTAAATCCCTCAGGCCTTTTTTCGTTTCAACGAGGGTCTTGGTCCACTCGCGGCAGATGGCCATGAAGGCTTTCTCATCTTCATAGGGTATTTCAGGCCTCCGGGAGGGGGGCACGACCGCTATCCCCTTGAGGCCCTTGGAGCCCATCACCGCCCCCAGCCCCCCACGGGCAAGCATGCGGCAGGGGTAGCCCATGCGGTCGGTGAGGGCGATGGAGGCCATGGACATGAGATTTTCACCCGGCGGCCCTATGAGGGCGATGCTGGCTTTCCCGCCGAGCTCCTCCCTGAGCCTCTCCGCCGCCTTATAAGTCCAGAGGCCCTTGAGGTCTGGCCTCTTCCTCAGTTCGAGCCCCTTCTCCGTGATGAGAAGGATATAGGGCTCCTCACCCTCGGCCATGCCCTCTATGATAAGGGCCTTAATGTCGAGCTGAGAGAGCGCCCGGGCCATGGTGCCGCCCGAGTTGGCCTCTTTTATTCCGCCAGTCAGGGGGCTCTTCCCACCGATGCTCATCCTCCCCGAGCAGGCCGCAGGAGTTCCCGCCAGGAGGCCTCGGGAGAGGACGAGCATGTTCTCCCGCCCCCTGGGGTCACAGGAGGGGTCAACCCTTTCGGTCACGAGGCGCGAGGTTAAGGCCCTTCCGCTCAAGAAGCGATACTCCTCGGGAAGCCTCTCCTCCTCTATTTTGAGTTCCGCCATATTCACCCGATAAACCTTTCCACTCATCTTTCGTCTTCCTCTGAGATGCATAGCTGGTTTCCGGGGCTTCTCCCAACCTCAAGCAGGTAAAAGCGTTATTATTCTTGCATCATGAATGGTCCTTGTCAAAGGGAAAGGGTTCTATCAAAGCCGGGTTCATACCCCCTGCTATTTTTCATGATGAGCCTTTCATCCTCATCCCTGGCAAAATGCGTTTAGCTCCTTATTTTGCAAAGGGTTATAAATTTCGCAAGATCCCTTGACAAAATTCCGTAATGGACATATGTTTATAATCGAGGCAGCGAAATTTCGCGCATACTGAAACCAGAGGCTTACGTCTACAAAAGGCAGGCCCTCACAGGACTCCGGGAGGTGTCCCTGCTGCGCACGCTCAGGCTATAGAGTAAACCATGCCTCAGGAGGCCACTGCTTATTAAGGGCCACACCATGAGTGAAACGAGTGGCAGCCGCATCTATGACATCATTCTGGAGAGCGTTGGCGACGGGGTATTCACCATTGATAAGAACAAGGTCATCACCGCCTTCAACAGGGCGGCGGAGCAGCTCACCGGAATACCGCGGGAGGAGGCGCTCGGCAAAAACTGTTTTGACGTTTTCAGGGCCAGTATCTGCCAGGACTCTTGCGCACTGGAGGAGACCATCGCGACCGGTAAGAGAAATGTTAATCTCGTCGTGGATATCCTCAACGCCAAGGGCGAGAAGCTCCCCGTCAGCATAAGCACCGCTGTCCTTCGCGATCGCCGCGGACGTATCATCGGCGGCGTTGAGACCTTCCGGGACCTCTCGGCAATCGAGGAGCTTCGTAAAGAGCTCCACAGACGATATACCTTCGAGGACATCATCAGCAAGAACCATGAGGTGCAGAAGATTTTCAGCATCCTCCCGGATATTGCAGAAAGCGACAGCACCGTCCTCATCGAGGGCCCCAGCGGGTCTGGAAAGGAGCTCTTCGCCCGGGCCATCCATAACCTGAGTCGAAGGCGCCGGAAGTCACTTATCGTCATCAACTGCGGGGCCATTCCGGACACGCTATTGGAGTCGGAACTCTTCGGCTACGTCAGGGGCGCCTTTACCGACGCGAAAAAGGATAAGCCCGGCAAGCTCGCGCTTGCCGAAGGCGGGACCGTTTTCCTGGATGAGGTGAGCACCCTTTCTCCCGCCTTACAGGTGAAACTCCTGCGATTCCTGCAGGAGCGGGAGTTTGAGCCATTGGGGAGCACCACGGCCGTGAGGGCCGATGTGCGCGTGGTGGCAGCCACCAATGTAGGTCTCTCCCGCGAGGTCGAGAAGGGCTCCTTCCGGGAGGACCTTTACTTTCGCCTGAATGTCATAAAGATTGAACTCCCCCCTCTGGCCAGCCGTCGGGAGGATATTCCCCTTCTCATCGAACACTTCTTGAACCGCTTCAATGTTCGGATGGGCAAGAGCGTGCGCGGGGTTTCGCAGGAAGTGCTCGAACTGCTTATGGGCTATGAGTTTCCTGGGAACGTGCGGGAGCTTGAGAACATCATCGAGCATGCCATTGTCCTCTGCCGGGGAGCACGCATCGAGGTCGAGCACCTGCCCAGGGAGCTGAGAGAGCGATTCGATGTGCAGAGCCCCGCGACTATCTCTCTGAATGCGCCCGGGCGGCTCAAAGGACTTGAGGCCCAGTTGATAGCAGAGACGCTCAAGAGACTCGGCGGCCACCGGGGGCGCACGGCCGCTGAGCTGGGAATAGACAAGAGCACTCTCTGGCGGAAGATGAAGAAATACGGAATTCAATAGTCCTGCCCTGGTCTCTAACCCCTTCCATTGCAATATCGAGCTCTATCGGCCCTTATGATTGAAGAGCTGCAATAATCCCGCTTAACCTGGTCAGTGCCATCCACTTCGAAGCAGTCCTCTAATATATTGTTATTAAATGAGTTTTTTGAGGCAAGCTCTTGCTTCCAGAATTGGCATGGCCTTTGATATTGACAGTAATTGAAAATCATTTCCGAGCGGAGTTTGCCTCGGTGATGCGGAGCATTTTAGAAGGAGGTTCAAGTCATGTGGTTCGGAAGAGGTTTCGGCTTTAGGGGCTGGTCACCTGCGTGGCCCTATGTGGGATGGGGCAGGGGTGGCCTTCCCAGGTGCTGGGCCTTCGGAGAATGGGGGTCCCCAGCATACTATGGTGGCTATGGCTGGGGCGGCCCTGCCTACTATGGCGGTTATGGCCGGCGCGGCGGTTATGGCTGGCCCTATGGCCCGGCATATTATGAGCCGCCTTACAGGTGGTGAGGCGAATCAGGGAGGATACGCTTATGCCCTACGGAATGGGACCGATGGGCTGGGGATGGCCCAACCCTTATTACGGGATGGGGCCCTGGGGCGGGGGAGGTTATCCCCCCTGGGCGGCCGAGATCCCGAAAGAAGTGGAGACCCAGTGGCTGGAAGAGGAAAAGAAGTGGCTCGAGGAGCGGCTCCGTCAGGTCAATGAAAGGCTCGGAGAGCTGCGAGCCTAGCCGCCCCTTCCTCGTTCAAAGGACAGAGGTCTTGGAGGGAAGATTGAATGCCGATCTATGAGTATCGGTGCAGTAGTTGCGGCCGGGTGTCTGAGTTCTTCATACGGCACGGCCATGGGGATGGGCCCCTCATCTGCAAGAGCTGCGGGAGTGGAGAGCTCGAAAAGGTGCTTTCCCTGAGTGCGGTTTCCACCCGTAGGGAATCTCCCCTTCCTTCCGGGAGATGTTGCGAAGAGGGGACCTCCTGCGACTCCCCCAAGTATTGCTGCACAGGAGGGAAGCCCTAAAGGGTTATGGCTCCAGAGGGAATGGCTTGATTACAAAATTGGAATATCTCAGAAGATGCGTTGCAATGTGCAATAGAGCTTTTGAAGTTGAAAAATTCGGTGAGCTCCTGTGAAAGTAGCCCTGCCGGTTTTTGGTTCGCGCGTATCCCCCCGTTTCGACTTCGCAGCCGAAGTGGTGCTGGCCACCTTGCATAACAGCAGGGTGGTCGAGAAGACGCGAGAGCCCTTTGCAGGCAAGAACGTCTTGGAGCGTGTCGGGTTCCTGCTGAACCGAGGCGTGGGTGTCATCATCTGTGGCGGCATAAGCGGATTCTGTGTAAGGCTTTTCGCCCAGCATGGGGTGCGGGTTATCCCCTTTGCTGGTGGGGACGCAGAGGATGTGCTGGAAGCATTCCTCGGCGGCGGGCTCAGACCGCGGGCCTTTCCGTCCGCCCGTAGCTTTGGGGGACCGCGTTTTCGCGGTGGACGTCGGCATGGCTCATGGTCGGGGAGAATTTATAACCACAAAGCCTTCCATCAATTCCTGAAAGGAGGGATCTGAGATGCCAGGTTTTGACCGAACAGGCCCTATGGGAATGGGACCGAGGACAGGCGGAGGCAGAGGCTTCTGCGGACCCGGAGTTGGACCAAGGGTAGGGCCGGGAATGGGGCCGGGATTCTACCCACCATATGCCGGACCTTATAACTATCCGCCACCCATGATGGGACCGGTCGTCCGCGGGGTGGGCCGTGGCGGCATCCCCTGGGGCGGCGGCAGGGGCCGTTGCTGGGGCGGAGGCCGAGGACGCTGGGGATGGTGAGGGGTTAATTGGCCCCTATTTACCCATTGTGCGCACCTGGACCCCCTTGCTGCCCTCAGGAAACCTCACGGGGGGCAAGGGGGCCCATTCCGGCTGATCTTGAAGGAGAAGTTCTATCGAATATTTGGCTACAGGGAATCAGGGGGTATTTGACATGAAGATAGCCGTGTCAGCAATAGAGGGAAATCCTGAGGCTCAGATCGACCCCCGATTAGGTCGGTGTCAGCACTTCGTCTTTTACGATACTGAGACAAAGCAATTCGAGGGCACGGAGAATCCAAATATTTACCTGAGCCATGGGGCCGGGGTCCAGACGGGCCAGTATCTGGCCAACCAGAATGTGAGCGTGGTTATCACGGGAAACGCCGGCCCCAAGGCATTCTCCGTGCTTGCCGCCGCGGGCATAAAGGTAATAACCGGTGTGACCGGCAGGGTGCGGGAGGCCGTGGAGAGCTTCGAGCGAGGGGAACTTGAGTTCACTCCGGATGCCACCGTGCCCGACCACTTCGGGCTCGGTGGGGGGCCCGGCGGCGGTGTGGGCATGGGTCGCGGGGGTGGAATGGGCATGGGCCGCGGAGGCGGAGGCCGGTGGCGGTCCTGAGCTACCCCCCCTAATGAAATCGGCCCAACCCTCGAACCCTGATGGCGGGTGCTTTTCGATGAAGGTGGCCATTACCTCAAAAGGGCCCAATCCCGCAGATGAGGTCTCTCCCTCCCTGGGGGATTGCTCTCACCTAGTCCTCGTGGATACGGTGAGAGGCAGCTGGCATTCACACAAGAACACCTCGCTGGTATCCCCACGGGGCAACACGGCGTCTTCATCTTCCGGCCCCGCCCCCAAACCGTGCGCCGACGTCATAATTGCGGGCGACATAACCGAGCGTGAGGCGAGGTCGCTTTGTGGCATGAAAGTCAATGTCTTCCGATGCCCCTCCGGTTCGGTGAGGGAGGCGGTCAATAAATACCTGCGGGGCGACCTGCCTGAGGTCAAAATAGACCATTCTTCCTGGGGCAGGGGCCGCGCGAAGGGAAGAAAAGGCTAGGGTCCAATGATCATCTCCATAGCAAGCGGTAAGGGCGGAACCGGCAAGACGACCGTGGCGGTCAACCTCGCTTTATCCCTCGGCCACGGGGTCCAGCTTCTCGACTGCGATGTGGGTGCTCCCAACTGTCACATCTTCATCAGGCCGGACCTCACTGCGGTCGAGTCCATAGCCGCTTTGGTTCCCGCAGTGGATAATTCCAAGTGCAATGGCTGCGGCCTCTGCGCCGAAATCTGCCGGTTCAACGCCCTGGCCCTCGCTGGGCGCTTGGTGATGAGCTTCCCCGAGCTCTGCCACGGCTGCGGAGGGTGTTTCCTCGTCTGCCCCACGGGGGCACTCTCTGAGGGTAGGCGGGAGCTGGGCCTCATCAAGAGGGGTGAGGCCGACGGGATCGAGCTCACCTGGGGCATTCTGAACATAGGGGTGCCAAATCCCCCTCCTCTCATCCGGGAGGTCAAAAGACGCGCCAAGGGCGAAAGTCTCACCATCATCGACGCTCCCCCCGGCACCTCCTGCGCCATGGTCGAGGCGGTGCGCGGGAGCGACTTCTGCCTTCTGGTGACAGAGCCCACTCCCTTCGGGCTATGGGACCTTCGGCTCGCGGTCGAGGTCCTTCGGGTCCTCGGAATCCCCTTCGGGGTCCTGGTCAACCGGTCTGACATCGGGGATAGTGGGGTCTTCGGGTACTGTGCTGAACAAGAGGTGCCGGTGCTCACGGAAATTCCTCAGGACAGGGAGATAGCCGAGGCTTACTCAAGGGGGGAGGTGATCATTAAGACTCTTCCCCGATACCGGGAAATCTTCGAGCGGCTCTACCCTGAAATTGAGAGATTGGCCAAGGATGAAAGAGCTCACAGTTATCAGCGGTAAAGGCGGGACCGGCAAAACCTCCCTTGTCGCCTGTATGGCGAGTCTGGCCAAGAATAAGGTCCTGGCCGACTGCGACGTGGATGCGGCTGACCTCCACCTCATCCTCGAGCCGAAGATAAGGGAGCGGAATGAGTTTACTGGTGCAAAGCTCGCCGCCATCGACCGGGAAACCTGCACCAGGTGCGGCAAGTGCCTCGAGCTCTGCCGGTTTGAGGCAATATCGTCCGATTTCGAGGTGGACGAGCTCTCCTGTGAGGGTTGCGGTGTCTGCGAACGCTTCTGCCCGGAAGGAGCCATATCTCTGGTTGAGAGAATTTCGGGGGAGTGGTTCGTCTCTGATACCCGATACGGGACGATGGTCCATGCGAGGCTTAAGCCGGGGGAGGGAAACTCGGGAAGGCTCGTGACCCTGGTGAGGCAGAGGGCAAGGAGGATAGCCGAGGAGGAGGGCCATGATCTCATCCTGGTCGATGGTCCCCCGGGCCTTGACTGCCCTGTCATATCATCAATCGCCGGAGCCGACTGCGTCCTGATGGTGACAGAGCCAACCTGGTCGGGCCTTCACGACCTCAAGAGAGTGGACGGCCTTGCCCGGCATTTCGGGCTCAAGAGGCTTGCGTGTATAAACAAATTCGACCTGAACCCGGGGATGAGCCGGCGGATAGAGGATTACTGCCGAGGGAACGGCACCAAACCCCTGGGCCTCATCCCCTATGACCCGATTGTCACCGAGGCCATGGTGCATGGGGGAAGCGTGATAGAGTACTCGGGAGGGAAAGTTTCCTGCGAGATACAAAAGCTTTGGCGGCACCTCACCTATGAACTGGCCTGAATCGAGCCCTTTGCTCAGAGGGAGAAAAGCCATATGAAGATAGCGTTGCCCGTGACAGAAGGCGTTCTCTCCGCCCACTTCGGACATTGCGATGAATTTATCATTTTTGAGGTGGATGAGAAGGGGAGAAAGGTCCTGTCAAAGACCTTCCTCCCTAATCCCGGGCACAAGCCCGGATTCCTTCCGGTATTGCTCTCAAAATCTGGGGCTGACCTCATCATCGCCAATGGCATCGGCCTCAAGGCGCAGGAACTTTTCAAGAAGGAGGGCATCTCCACCCTCATGGGCGCTCCCCTGGAGGTGCCTGAAAAAATAGTGCAGGCCTACCTGGAGGGCTCGCTGCGGCAGGGCGAAACTGAGTGTCACTAGGGCGCAAGGTGCCAGGATGGCCCTTTGGACTCATAGGAGAGTACCCGCAAGCAAGCCCGCCCTGTCTTCACGCATGTGGGCCCGCGCACTTCCCAGATGAAAGTCTTTTCCTTTGAGAAATCAAGAGATTAGGGGGGAAGGGAAGGGGGGCCGGAATTTCTTGAAGTCCGCATAAAAATCTGCTAGCCTTTTTTATCGGGCTTTAACCCCAAAAACTCTCCCGGGGCTTTAAGAGCCCCTTTTTAGCGAGGATCTCAAGTGATAGACCTTCACACTCATACCCTTTTGAGTGACGGAAAGCTTCTCCCCTCAGAGCTCGCCCGTAGGGCTGAGGCCCGGGGCCTTAGGGCCTTGGGCATGACCGACCACTGCGACGCCTCCAATATTGACTTTGTGGTGCCCCGCCTCGTCGGGCTATGCCGGGAACTCAACCGGCATAAGGGCATCGTGAGCGTTCCCGGTGTAGAGATAACCCATGTACCTCCTTCCACCATACGGGGACTCGCGGATAGAGCCCGGGAGCTGGGCGCACTCCTCATAGTGGTCCACGGCGAGACTCTCGCGGAGCCCGTGGAGCCAGGGACCAACAGGGCGGCTCTTGAGGCGGGGGTCAACATCCTGGCCCATCCGGGGCTGATAACGAGAGAGGAGGTGGCGCTTGCCCGCGATAGGGGGGTCTATCTGGAAATAAGCGGAAGAGCTGGTCACAGCTTCTCTAATGGCCATGTCGCACGCCTCGGAATGGAGCTGGGTGCGCCCCTTATTTTCGACTCCGACACCCACGGTCCCGAGGACCTCCTGGAAAGGAGCCAAGCGCTTCTCATCATCCAGGGCGCTGGGCTCTCTCTGGAAGAGAGCGAGCGATTGTTAAATAATTCACAAATCCTTATCGATTCTCTGGGCGTCCCCTGAGACCCCTTAACCTCGAGGAGCTTTCTCCATGGCCCGCCGGAGGATCCCGAGACAGGAACTCAAGAAGCCGGATGAGTTCATTTCGACTACCGATAGGGTCTTCCGCTTCCTCCTAGAGCGTCGCAGGGATGTCCTTTATGTCATTCTCGCCGTAATAGCCGGGGTGGCGGGAACGTTCGGATACCGCTACTACGAGAGGAAGCAGGAGGCGCAAGCGGAGACCGCCCTCTATCTGGCGTTATCCCTCGAGGATAAGGCCGAGGCCCTTAAAGAGGTAGTTTCCGGCTATCGAGGGAGGAAGGCTGGCGAGTTCGCCCGCCTCTATCTTGCTCACGAGCTGAGAGATAAGGGAAAATTCTCCGAAGCAGCGGCTCGCTATCGGGAAGTCCTGGAGAGAGCACCAAAGGGAAGTTACGTCTGGGAGCTTGCCCGCTGGGGCCTTGCCCAATCCCTTGAAGAGAAGGGAGAACTCAAGGAGGCCCTTACCATCTACACAACCCTTATGGAGGAGAATAAGGGATGGCTCCCGCGAGAGGAGGCCTTCCTGGGAGCCGCGCGCATCCACGAGAATCTAGGCGAGAAAAGAGAGGCCTTTGAGGTATATACCGTTCTTCTCAAGGAATACCCCTTTTCACCCCTCATTACTCTGGATATAAGAGAGAGAATAGAGTCGCTACGAGAAGAATTTTCAGTAGAGAAGGCTAAGGAACCTAAAGCTGAACCTTAAGCTCGCCGCCTTTGCTATTTCTTTTTTAAGCAGTACTTTTTTCGAGCCTGCAGAATTTCTCTTATGCTTCTAAGAAATCCAGAAGCCGCTCGACCAGCGGCGATTATGGCCAGAGCCTAACTTCCGATAAGGTATATTATGTCAACTTTCTAAAGGCGCAAGAAAGTTGCTCCTTAGAACCAATGGGAGAATGAGGACTTGTCGAAACTCCCCTCTACCACCTCGCCTCCTCTAATCCCCTTATTTCCGCGGGAGAGGCCGCCTGTCCGGAGAGGGGTTCCTGATGCGCAATAGAGGCTGTACCTACCACATTGTTATGTGTCATTGCCAGCCTTCTTGGCTTCTTCCCGCTTTTTGACTAATTCGCTCGTCTCGTAGGGCCGCACGTAAAGGTCCACCATGAACTCTCGCGTCAGCCGCATCACCCCTCTAGCCTCTTCCGCTCCTATTTCATCTAGACCATCGTCGCGAGGGTGCGCCCCGAAATTGCCGAAATGTCGGATTTCGTGGGCGGAATCCTTTAAGCTTTTTGTGATCAATCCCTTATTGAAGAGAGCATCGATTTGGTCGATCAGCCTGGACCCCTCGGCCCCTTTCTCCTCGGCGATCTGCTGCATGGCACGCCGGCATAAGACGACGACACCCTTGTTAGACCTCCCAAAGAAGCAACGATTAGCTTCCGCATAATCTGCCCTGACAGGCTCCGGGATCGAATGGTGGAAGTCGCTTGGGGAGCACCGAGGGAATGGGAAAACCCTTTTGACGCGATCGTTCAAGAGACCATAAACGACGAAGATGATAGCGCACGACGTCCGTGGGCAACGGCAAATCAGGTACGCCTCATTATCAAAGAGAGTGGTGCGGTAGATAGGTCCGGCTTCTAACTGAGCCCGGACTTCGCGGCCACATTCTGGACACGTTAAATCCAGATTGAACTCGCGTTCTTTCCTGATATAGTCGCTCATCCGTATAATCCCACATCAAGCCGCAATAGCACATAAGTCGTACAACGGAGCGCGTGGGTTACTACGGTGCGCTCCCCCTTGTGGTGAGTTGTCAGGTACTCAGAGACAAGCCGCCTGTGCCGCGGCTCAGAGGGTGCGCCCTTTATCCTGCCCATCTCAGGGGTCCTCTTGTAAGGAGCGCCGACAGGGCTTCTCGGCTAGGCGTAGAAGAGCAAAAATCTGTAATTCAAGGAAATTCGAGTCGCTTTCGCCTTCTGAAGGTATGTCCCGCACAAGATCTTCAATATTGAGCTTACGCAGACTGGGGGACGTTTCCCATAATTGAGATAAAGCATTTCCTATTTCCCCGCAGCATTCACACTTCGCAATAACCTCAATGTTTCCGCTGGGGTAGGTTTTTGACCACAAGGTAATTGGGTCATGCTCCATGGCCAGAAAAAAACCACGGGAAATTTGCCATGTCAAGCACTTTTGTTACCTTTCTCTCATACATTCCCAATCTTGCGCTCTTCGGGGACGAGGGTTTTTTTGAAAATTAGCCGCTAGGAGACCGCCCTCCCCTTCTTCTCCTGAAAAAAAGGGCGCCCCCTTCAAGCTCCAGGGCGCCCTCTCACTTAGCTGGTACCCCCGAGAGGATTCGAACCTCCGACCTACGGATTAGGAATCCGTTGCTCTATCCTTCTGAGCTACGGGGGCACCCTTTAATATCAATGCGTTATGAGGGTGCGTCTCCTAACGCGGCTTCCCTGTGGCCGTTTTTGGGGCTCCTGCCCCGCAAATGAGCCTCGAAAATCTCTACCGCCGCCCTCTTGTGCGAAGGCGAGAGGTGGGAATATCTCATAGTCATTTCCAATGACTTGTGGCCCAAAAGCTCCTTTATGGTTCCCAGGTCCACCCCGGCCATCGCGAGCTGGCTAGCATAGGTGTGGCGCATGTCATGCGGGGTCAAATCCTCGATCCCTGCCCTCTCGCACGCCTCCTCGAAGGGCTTCCTTATCTTCGAGTACTCGTATCGCTCACCATTAGGGTAGCAGAATACGTAAGGGCTGTGCAAGAGCCTCGGCATGCCCCTGAGGGTGGCCTCTAGGGTCTCGGTCATGGGAATATAGCGCTTATCCCCGTTCTTTGAGTCCAGAACGCATATCTGGCGAGCCCTGAAGTCCACGTGCTCCCATTTGAGGGCCAGGACCTCACCTATTCGCATGCCCGTATTGAGGCCCGTTATGACGACCGGCCTCAGGTGAGGCTTTGAGGCTTCAATGAGAGCCTCCATCTCTTCCACCCCAAGGTAGCGGAGCCTCCGGTTATCCTCCTTGAATCGCTTTACCTTCCTGCAGGGATTCTCATCGGCCAGGCCCCACTCTATTGCCTTTGTGAAGAGATGGGAGAGAAAATCCTTCTCCCTATTCACGGTGCTGGGCTTGACCTCTTCCTGCCGTCTGGCCATGTATTTCTCCACCATGAGAGGGGTGATCTCCGAGAGGAGCTTTCCCTTGAAGGTCGGAAGCATAGCCCCGTAACTGGTCACATCCCGGCTGTAGGAGCGTTTCTTTCCCTTGGAATAGCTCTCAAGGTAGAGCCTCGCCATCTCCTCAAAAGTCTTCTGGATTTGCCTTCGCTTCTCGGGGAAAAAGCGGTTCTCCCTGACTTCCAGCTTTCGGCTGGCCAGGGCTGCCTCGGCCTGCTTTTTGTTTGGCCCCACGGCTTCCCTATAACGCCTGCCCTGGTAATGGAAGCGGATGTACCACGTATCGCCGCGCTTAAAGACGCCCATCCTTTCTCACCTCCTTTCTCTTGGGAATTGCCTCTGAGGGGGCTTTCGCCAAGGCCCCTACCCTCCTTTCTCTTCCCTCAGAGCCTTCTTGCAGAGGTCGAACATTATCCATGAAATCGAGCGGTCCTGCTCTTTAGCGAGTTTTTCAAGCTTTCTCAGGAACTTGCGGTTCTCTGGGCTCACATATAGGGCAATCCGCTCAGGATACCTCTTCTTCAATTTCATTCTGATGGCCATGATAGTATGAATATAATATCCGTATTCGCACCTGTCAAGAGATAAATTCAGCTCGCCTATGCATTGCGCTATTCTTCGGATGTTCTGAGCCGCTCACTGGCGGCTTTTTAGTTCCTTGGTGCCCTCGTGTTCATCTCGATGAACTTCTCAATATCCTTTTCTTTGAATTTTACTTTGCTCCCCACCTTCACCACCGGCAGATGGCGGCGCTCATATATCCAGCGGCGTATGGTCTTAATGGAAACGCCCAGACGGGAGGCGGTTTCATTGATATCTAGTAGAACGGTGCTCATCCTATAAGCTCAAGGAGGCAAACGGCATCGGTAGTGCTCTTGATGGGTGCAAACTCCACGCTCTCAGGGTCCATTCTCTTAGCTTCTCCCGCCTCTGCACGCTCCCTAATAAAGGGCCTCTCGGGAAAGCTCGCAACGCTCGCCCTTCGCTCGCACATGAACTTTTGGGGGTTGTCCCATTGTTTTTAAACGCATTACTGGTTTCACTCGCACACTCGCAACGCTCGCACTTCTCCCCTTCCTCTCTAGGAAGGGCTAAAGGGGGTGCGAGTCTTGCGAGTGCGAGCGTTTCCCTGTAACTAATTGATTTGTAAAGCATGTCAGGATTTACCCCCTTGCGAGCCCTCTGCGAGCGCGTGCGAGGGAAGGCCGTTCAGCTCCCTCGCCAGCTCGGTAGGCCAGTAAGTGAACGCGCGGCGGCCCGGTTCTGGCGGAGCGCACCCCACGAGTTCCTCCCCAATGAGAGTTTTGAGGAGAACTTCGAGCCGAGGGGCCAGGAGGTGACTGAACCTGAGGAGGTCCCCGCGGGCAATCCCCGGCCGCTCCAGGATGATGCGCAGGACGCGGGCCTTTTCTCGCTCGTCTCTGTCTCCCATCGTCTCGGGGCCAAAAAAGGAGCCCACATGCCCCTTCAGGAAGTCCACCACCCCCATCCCCCATTGCATAGCCTCCGGGCTGACGGTGAGCCCGGCATCTATGGAGAGCTGATAGAGAACCGCCAGCTTGAGAGCATAAACATGAAGGCGAGCGTGGAAGGCGCTCAGGGCCGCCGCCTGGGGGTTGCGCTCCACGGCTTCCTCAGCCTCAAAAAGCCATTCTCGATAATCGGGCTCGACCCGAGAGAAGTCAGCCGCCCCCTCCACTTGTGCAATACGATGGAGCTGGGAAGCAAGTCTGCTTTCAAGGTGAGCATCGGGCGGGGGTGGGATGGCGATCCTCTGGCCTTTTTCGAGCCGAGGGACATATAGGAATCTCGGGAAAAATCCTCCGCGAACGTCATCCCCCCGCACCCGCCTGGAGAGCCATTCGGTAGGGGTTCCAGTTAGGATTGAGAATGAGGGGGATTGAATGGTGAAACTGCCCCCTTTTGTCTCCCGAGTGTAGCGGCCGGGGGAGTCGAAAAGGTCTGCCAGAAGTTCCTTCGTGCCTCCCATGTAGTCCCGCTCGAATTTGGCGAGGGCAGAGCCGAACTCCCCCCAGATGAAAAGACCCTCCGGCTTTTCGCTCAGCATCTCCACCAGGCGCTCGGCGCTAAATTCGCTGGGAAGGATGTTGACGTATTCAAGGCGGCCCAGGAGCCTTCGGGCAATGTTCATAGAGGTAGTTTTTCGATCCAATGAACTCAGGCCGAGGAGCACCACCCAGAGGTGGAGGTAGATGGTCTGAGCACCGAAAGGGATATAGACCTTGCGCCCCACGGCCACCGCCTCAGCCACGAGCCCGCAGAAAAGATGGTAGATGGTGGGAGCATCCGTGAGGGGATGGGCATAGTCTAAGTAATCCTGGAGAAACCCCTTTTGAGGGAGGTGAGGCCCGATGCTCTTCATGGCAGCTCCTCTCCCAGGTCAATAAACCCATGGCGGTGACACCAGTCAGAACCCTTCCGCTCTCGCAGACAATGCGGACAGACTCGCGCCTTATTCCCCTTCTTGTCTTTCACACAGTGAACCCGCGGCCAAACGGCCCCGCACCAAGCGCAGGGCCAGCCCAGCGGCTTCTCACTTTCCATTGCGATAGATTTCATCTAGTTTCACCCCCAGGGCACTTGCAATCCTCTCCCACTGCTCTTGCTTAAGGGCCTGATAGCCTCTCTCGGCATATGAGATCTGAACCTGTGGAACACCGGTCAAGAATGAGAGGCCCTGCTGGCTGAAACCCCTCCTCAGTCGGGCCAACCTCAGCGGTGAAACCAAATCGCTCATGTGCTTATCTCCTGCGCAGAAGTTACTCATAATCCCTTGTCTTACACGCAGAATAACGGGAAAAACTGGAAGACGATAAGGACGTTTAAGGGGGGGGCTTACACGTCAATAGGGGAGGTCAAACAGGAAGGAATTAAGGAAGGGGTTTCACTGCTTCCATTATAGCTTCAGCCCTCTTATAAGCTCTTTTAATCTGATTGTATAGGCCAGACCATCCTTCATATTCGGGATGACCCTGGACGTCGTGCAGTTCTCTTGTTATCTGGGTAAGGGGCTTGCCTTCTTTGGCCATATCCCACACTTTCCAATGGTTCACGACAAGCTCCCTGGCCCTGCTTTTGTCCTTCAGTATCCCTTTGTAATCATCTATCCTCTTTTCAAAGTCTCTCATTAACTCCTCTTTGGTGTAATTTCGGACGTCAACCTTCAGATATAAGTGTTCCCCCTCAATCTCTCGTTTGATAACCTTTTCGCCCTCTCTTAATGCAAACTCGATTATGGGCTTGCTCTCTATCGAAGAGACGGGCCTGACGGAATGCGGGGGCGTTTCACTAAGCTCATAAATCTCATCAGCCCTCACTATGGCCTCTACTTCCTCCCCCCATTTTTTAAAAATCTCAAAAGACTGCTCGGATACAAGGTCCTCATTGCCCGTCTCCCGTCGTTTTAGAAGCTCCTCGTAATCCCTCTTAAACTCGTCATTTCGCTTTATAGCCATGAGTCTATCTCTCCTGCTGATTCTGATGGGGCGGGGCTTTTTCCTTGGTTCCTGGGTTCTTTGCTTTGGCTGGGGCTTGGTGGGGCAGGTTCTGCAGGCTTGCATTGAACTATTGTAGTAACACCTTTCTTTGGATATCTCCTCTTTTGTATCATAACAGTATATGCGTTCCACTTTGCCCCCCTACCACAGGCATTGCCCTACCTTTGGAAAGTCGGGGGAAGGCCAGGGGTAGGGTTGACCTGGCCTTGTCGGGGCTAGCTTCCCTATCCCCCAGAGTATGTTAGTCTATTATGAACCTCACGGACAAGCCCCTCCGCTTCTGCCACCTCCAGCCCCCTGGTTCACGTCAGCCCCTGGCAAACGGGCAACAGAGCCCTGGACATTATCTGCAAGCTCGCTGACGCATACGCCCCCGAGAGATCTGAAATCCAGGTCGATATTGACGCTGAAACACAGGAGGTGGTACAGGTTATTCTAGAGACTCTCGGGCACGAGCAAGCTATTAAAGTTGCGGAGGCGCTGGAGGCCCGACGAAAGAAGGGCGAGCAAGCGCGGGAGGCGGAGCCCGCCACAGGCCTGCCCTTAGGGTCGGGGACGAATCGCCAGGGGCAGCGGGGTAGCGGTAATTCCCTTTAGCCAATCAGAACTGCAAACGCTTCAGGACGTGAGAAACCCCGAGGGACCGATAGAAGGCACCAAAGGGCCTTGATTCCTCTAGCCCATCTCAATTCTTACTTGACTTGCAAGACCAAGGTCGCTCAGCGCTTGTTCTAGTTCCCGTTTTGTGCTGGAGGCTAAGGGCTCTTCTAGGGTAACAGAGAATTGCAGCCCTAATTCAAGCTCTTTGCCCGAGCTAAGCTTTGGTAGGATTCTTGTCCCCAATCGATTCCACACTTCTCGCGGTATTGTTCCCACAAGACGAAGGGTCTTTGTTTGGGCGCCAGGAGGGGGTTCGGGTTCCGGCTCGGGACCCGGCTCTGGCCCAGGAGCAGGACCGGGAGGTGGTTCTGGTCCGGGCACTGTTATTTCTCGCCCCTTTAGCTCCGCCGCTCTAGATTTCTTCAACAGGAAGACACCCGCCTCGAACGCCACCTCCTCAGGGGAGATGAACTCCGAGAACCAGACCCTGTCATAAGTGCCGTCGCTTTTCGGCCCTGAGGCCAAACTAAATTCACCACCTCCAACGAATTCAACAATCTTCCCTCGCAAAACCGTGTCCGCGTCCAGGAGCCGTGTCAAAGCACCGTCTAGAAAACTCTGACGAAGGCTTGCAAGGGGCCAAGCACCTGACTCCTTGAATGCCTCGGGCCAGTTCCGCTCGATGTATCCCGAGCCAACTGACTCGTTTAAAAGTCCATGGGACTTCAGCGCACTCACGACACGCCCGGAGAGGCTCTCAGCGCTGCTGGCATGACCCGCGCCAAGGTCAATCGTCTTAAGGCCATCGGGCTCCTGGTTGTCGGCAAGGACGACGAAACGATACCCCGCCCATACTTCGTCCTTCGCGGCTTCCTCAGCGTCCTTGATTTCGGCCATGATATCCGACTTCTCAGCCTTTTCGAACTCATCTCCCAGGATTCCTTCAGCGACGTCTTTGGCCACCTGCTTCCAGGCTAGAGAAAGCTCAACCTTATCCCGCAAATCTCGACCGGGCTTCTTGAAACACCACACAAGCGAGGCCGGATAAAGCCGTGGGGAATCACCCCGCACTTTGGTCCATCGTGCAATCTCTTCTCGCTGCTTGCTCTCCCCGGTCCATTCCCATCCAGGGTCCATCACTATCAGCACAAGCCTCGGAGAGTCCTGAACCTCTGCGCTATCTTTCGGGAATCGCACTAAGGGGAGGGTGGCTCCTCGCTCGAACTCTTTTTGTACGAGGGACCTAGCATTCTTCTTGACTTCGTCTTGGTCAAGAGAAGCACGGCGGTCATTCACGACCTTCTTAAGAGTAGGCTGATGACGAATCTGAAAACCATCCGACCCAACTTTTCTAATAAAGAATGCTTTGGACTCTAGAGCGAAGGCTGCAGTATCTATAGAGGTGGTGTCTATTTCCGACTCACCGAGTGCAAAACGGAGCTCTGGCAAGTGGGCCAACTTCTCTTTCATCCCCCCCGATGACTCGAATAAAATCGCTGCACCTACCCTTCGGTGAATGTTTTTGAGCGGTCCCTTGCTGTCCGCATCCAATGCCCTAGCATGACTTTGAGCCCCAGCTATATCTGTATCTATTGCCGGTGCAAGTCGTGCTTCACCCAGCTGGCCAAGAATGACACCCCGAAACTCAGGAACATCAAGGGGGGCAGAGCCCAACGTAAGGAGAGCCTCCTTACGTGCTTTTCCATACCCTTCCCGGTATGCCCAGGAAATCCACTGGGCGAGCATGGCGAGGGTTCCTCGCGTCTGCTGATATTGAGGCAGCACCTGCCATTTGCGCTGAAAGACTGAGAGCGTCGAGGGATGGAATGGATAGCACGCCTCAAACCGAGCCCTAAGAAACTCTCGCGCCTTGCTCTCAGTTGTCGCGGTATCCACCGCAGTCCACTCTGGCGGTAACTGCGCCCGCCTTTCGAAGCACCAGTCTGCATAAGCCTTGGCAACGTTTCTGCGGGTTCGCTCACTGCCCAGTTCTTCAAAAAGCCGCCGCCGGACGACCTCGCTTATCTCGGTCTCGTCGTTAGCAATTAGGTCTTTGGCCACCCGTCGGACAACTTTTGTTATCCTCTCCTGCCACTGGTAGTCCCAATCCCCCATTTCCACCTGGCTTCGCGGAAGGCTCACGACCGCCGCCCCCCGGGTCGTCCCCATCGTGGCCACCGTAAGGTTCTGAATGAACGCGTAGAAGCTCTCGGCCATCTCTCGATGCCGGTTGAGGAAATTGAGCACCTCATCGAAGAGAATAAGTACGGTCCCCCCTGCGGCCTCGAAGAGATGACCTATGGCCTCCGTCCCCGGGGGCGTGGTCTTTGCGGCCATCCCCAGAGCCGCTACTCCAGAATCTCCAGCAAGTTGCCTCGCAATATCTATCCATGGAGTCTCACGCCCTTCCTGAGGGTCCCAGGCGTTGCCCACAAAGACGGCCACCCTCGCGTGCGGAACCTCTGAAAGACCCGCCTCATCGAGCAAGTCCTGAACACCTGGATAATCCTTGGCCCTGGCCCCATTCCTCGTCAAATGATAGAGAGCTGTCAGCGTATGGGTCTTTCCGCCGCCGAACTGGGTCACGAGCGTCAGGACCGGTGCCGTTCTCTCAGTATTTCCTGCAAGACGCCGCAGCACCATCCCCGCGTGCTCTCTGAGAGCTCGCGTGAAATAAGTCCGGGAGAAGAACTTCCTCGGGTCGCTGTAGTCCTCCGGCGCCGTCCCTGAGAGCACCTGCTCCAGGGCGATGGCGAACTCACTCGGGTCGAAAGAGCGGCCCTCTCGGACCTCCTTCCTGGGCGTCGCCACCTTGTACCAGGGGTCCATGAGCACTTCCTCCCACGCGACTTAAAATGGAATGTCGTCCTCTATCTCTTGCTCTTCCTGCTTTTTCTCCACATCTGGCTGAGGAGTTAGTTCTAAATGGCGCTTCATAAGGTATAAAATCAGCACACCGGCCAGATTAACCGCAAGCTCCGCCAAACTTCTTGGAGGTTCGCTGACATCGATGCCTTGCCCGTGTCCAACTCCCTTTTCGAAATTGCGTGCCATTGGAACGGACCGCAGGATATGCTCCTCAAATGCTTTAAGAAAACCTTCATGGTAATCTGGGATGAGGCCACTCTCGACCACCTTGCGGATGAGCACGCCGGGCTTTTCTCGCTCAATATTGAGGATTGACTTAATTGTGCTCTCTAATGCAAGGTTGGCAGCATGGATAGCGCCCTTGGTGTCGCCCGATGATAAGGTTGAACGTGCTTCCTGAAATTCGTGGAGCGCACCATCGAATCTATAGGCGGAGAGTAACTCTCTGGCTTTGGCATCAATTTCTGCCTCTACCCACTTGGAATCAAGACGCACAATCCGCCCATTCAGCATCCGCCATGGAAGGTTAGCATCTTCAAAGATGTCATTGACCTTTCTTTGGTACTCATTAGGAACTGCTTGGGTTTCAATGAAAAGCAAGTCGTAGTAAATTTCAAGAGCATCCAGCACGAATCTTGCCACACCACGAAGAATAAACCCGTCAGAGAACACCTCTTCCCATTCTTCCAGGCCCTTATATGCGCGAAGCTCCTGCCAGCCGTGCTCTTTCGTCAGCCGGTCGTATAGACCTCCACAGCAAAGATTGCAGTCTTCAAGAAAGCCAGTGCTGGGGTCGTAGCAGGGATCACATTCTTGGAATAAATGCCAGATCCGTTGACGCACTGCTGGCTTAAGGTAAATATCCTTTCCTGCTTCAGGATGCCGCTTTGAAAAAACCTTTGGATTCACTATTCTTACCTCGGCACCGCCAAGAGCATCGCATCCAGAAGCCGCTTTTCCTCGCTTCCTTTAGGATACAGGGCCGAGAGGGCATTAGCGAGACGAAGGAAGTCGGGACTGCGCTGCTGCTCGGCCTTGAGCATGGCGCGAAGGGCATTGGCCCGGCCGCCTGCCTGGAGGAGCATGGCCGCATGAATCCGGTCGAGCGTTGTCGCTTCCCGACGGGTTCTGAGTTCCTCATCAGGAACCTCCACCCCTCGCCTTCTCCTTCGGCCCCGACCGCGCAGTGGCCCAGGCATCTTGCCTGGGGCTCTCAGGCTGGAAGCCTGAGCCACAGCTTCATCCGGGAACAAAGTAAATTGAATCGGCCCCGACGGCGCCCTCTCAATCCGGTCTGCAACTGCTTGCGCTCCATCCTTACCAAAGAGCTGCTCAGCGCGTTCACTTACTGAAAGGAGCCGGACAACCCCTTTCTTTGTCTCTATAATCCGGCCTTCCCAATCGGGGAGGTGGATGCCCAGGGGCTGGGCGAAGCGGCGGACTATGTCGAAGATGAGGCTGAGGCCCTTCTTCTGTGGGACAGGCATCTTGCCTGTCTCCTCCCCATTCTCTTCATCCTCGTCCTCTCTGTTATTCTCATCTTCCACAGGCTCGAAGCCTGTGCCACTATTAGTGCTCTGAAGGGTCCAGAGGAAAAGGGCCGTTAGGCGGGCATCTTCTTCGAGAGCCTCTACTGCGGCATTCCTTGCCCTGGCCTCAGCCGTGCCGAGCACCTGCTCAAGTGCCGTCCTGCCGACGACCTCCCACACCTTCTCAAGGAATTCAGAGAGACCGACCTCGCGCCCCTCAGCCGTCTCGACCCTTGAATAGCGGCTAAAGATTTCGAGCGCCGGGCCGATGCAGGCGAAAACGAGGTCCGCACCCCGGACGCCTTCCGATTGAAGGCGCTCCATCCAGTCGCCCACGCGTTTGGGGAGTTCCCGCAGAACCTCTCCCCAATCCCCCACAAGGGCGTCCTCTGACCTAGGGCGGCAGATGAGGTGAATGCTTGTCGCTAGCGCAGCGGACTCCAGAGAACGGAGCCTAACGGGACGCTCGGTGGCAATGGGCCAAGAGCCAGTGATGACCCAGCCTCCCTGGACCATACCAGAAAGGAGCGCCTCCCAGCCTTCAGTGGTCTTGTGGGCGAAGATAACACATCCAATACCGTCATCTTTTAGGACACGACTGCCTTCGGTGAAGACCCGGGCCATTGTTTCTTCGTAGAACGCCTTATCCTTGGGCTTTCCGTTTGCAGTTAACGACCGCTCATTTTGAACAGCCTCGTCAGTTTTGGGAGTTAAGGGATTCTGGCTGTCGAAAGGGTCGTTGAGAAGGGAATGGCTGGGTAGAACTCTTTTAGCCCATACAAAAAAGTAGTCAGATAGGTCGGAGTATGGAATTGCGTCGTAATAAGGCGGGTCTGTGAACCAGATGTCGCCACCTTGGTCAGGCAACGGATGTTCAGAGGCGTCGGCAATCTGCACTTGAGCCGTTAAAAAACAGACACTCGCAACTGCTTCGACAACTCTGGATACCCAGTCGACCTGACCCTCAAATGAGGCGCCGCCACCGCCCATTCCAACGGCCTCTACAAAATCCCATACCATAGGTAGAGCCTGTCGACCAAATGTATGAGCAACCGCCTCAAGGTCCTGAATCCACATGGCATTTGCGCTCCAGTGGTCCACACAACGACCGTATGCCATTGCATATGCCTGTTGAAGACTTGGCTCTCGTGGTTGCTCTCGAATATTTTTCGCCAATGTCACAAGCGCCAGCTTCTGCCGGGCCGTGAAGAGGTCGCCCCACTGAAGCATGCCGTACCGCTGAACCCGAAATCCGAGCGTACCAATCGGCGGCAGCGGCTCATCAGGCACAGGGCTCAGGCCGTTAGGCAACTTCGTGCCCGCAGCCTTATCCAATGCCCTCCTGGCCTTGCGCACAGCTTCGTAATCGCACTCAGTCGGCAGCCTGTAGTGCCGCCCCTGCTCTCCTGGACGGAGGCTTACAACCGCCAGGAGCCTTGCACCGCCGATTCTGACAGGCTGGAAGCCTGTCCCACTTCTCTGCTTGTCCTCAGTGGGACAGCCATCTTGGCTGTCAGCAAAGATCACATCTGCCCCGCCGTGCTGCGCGCGCAATTGCGCCCGGACCCTCTCGGGCGCTAGCACCGCCCCGCAGCAGAGGCAAGTGGCCTTTGCGCGGGTGACCGTTCCAGTCGGGACTTCCCTTTCGGTTTTTGGCTCAAAAATCTCAAACTCAATAGTGGCACAGGCATCTTGCCTGTGGCTTTTCAGATACAGCCACCTGTATCCATCGGGTGTGCTGGCCAGCCCTCTCTTCACCGGGTTCTGCCGGATGTACTCGATCTTCTCTTCCCACTCGACCTCGTGTCGGACGATATGATCGAACCTCTCATCAAGCCATAAGGAACCTCCACGACCTAGCAGTTTGCTAATCTGTTTGGCTGAGAAGCTTTTGATGGTGTGGAGAATCTCGCCCAATGCGGAGCCGTCAACAATCCGAAAGATCGCATGCACATGGTCAGGCATTACCACCGCGGCATCAAGATCGATCCGTTTGCCATCCCAATGCCGAACTGCTGAGAGCACGATACCCCTGGTTTCATCCGGCAGGACCAGCCCCTCCCGGCACCGAAAGGTCACAAAATAGGTGGCCCCAGGCACCTGAAGGTGAGGAAGATTTCGCTTCTGGGTGCTCAGGTCCGGTGATTTCCATGGATTCACAGGCTGGAAGCCTGTGCCACCGGGCTTCACCACCTTGTAACGAAGCGCCCGCTTCCGGTTCGCCTTCTTGCATAGCCAGAAAGACCGCATGAGGGGGATTTCCGCTCCGCAATTGGGTGACTCACAGCGAATGGTCCTCGCCCAGAGGTAGGCGATGGGCTTCGCCCCGTCAGCATCCACAGGATAGAACTCGGCAAGTTCCTTCTCAGCCTCCTTCTTGACCTCCGCGCCTACCCGCCGCAGTTCTTGAGCAAGCTCCGGCCCGTGGCGCGGAATGTCTTCGAGCATGACCTTAAGGATAAGGCAGGCAACGGGATTCAGGTCGCTCGCAAAGGCGTCACAACCGAGGCGCAGCGCCTCAAGCGGAATCGACCCACCTCCAGCAAAAGGGTCCACCACAAGGGGAGGCTCTTCCCCGTGGGCCACCTTTACGAGCTCACGTCCAACCTCCAGGAATGTCGGGTCTGCAGAACGGTCCCAATTTGCAAAATCTCCGATGAATTTCATCAGCGCCTGCCGAAGGTCATCATCTTTGGGCCCTATTGGACCGGTCAGGTGAGGCAGAAGACTTCGGGCCTTATCCCTGAAATCCTTAGGGCAATGCTCATCGCACGGGTCTGGCAGAAGTAGCGCCAAGAGAATTGCCCGGCATGCAGCCAGCGGCCTCCTTGCCCACCAGAGGTGTAAAGTCGAGGGGTGTCCGTGCCGGATGGACTTCTCCCGCGCGGAGTGCCTGCTCACCACCGCAATCGGAAAATCCACCTCTGCCAGGCGCTTGCAAGATTTGGGGATCATGTGCTCTCCTCCTCGGATCCCCAAGAAGGTGTACGTATATGACTAGTGAGGGCGTTCGTTAGATTGCGAGCGCAGCCTCCTCGGGTAATGGAAGGTCAGCGCTGGGCTTGACATCGATCCAATGCAAGGCTGCCTGATTGCGAATGTTCTCGGCGACTTCCGCCTCGCTGAGTGGGGGCCGCCGTCTCTGCTTCCACTGCATGACCTCATCCAGAACATCTCTCTCAGTGGGTTTTTCCTTGCCTTTCTCGGCAAGGGACCTCGCGGCGAAGTGGATTGTTGCAGCTACTTCAGCTTCTCGGGTTCTCATTCGCAAGAAAAGGTCTGCAACTTTCTCCATAATGGGTTCCCATTTCTCTAAGTATTTCTTGTAGGAGCGGTAGGCGTCCCCATAAGTGGGGCCGACTCGTACGGCGAACATTTGCCCGAGGTTTTCCTCGACGATAAGTCCATTGTTTACCAATCGTGTAATCAATCCCTTGAGTTCAGAGGCGAAAGGTCCGAAACTACTGCGTTTATGATGGAGGCCTGTTGGAAGACCTGATTCCGTCGCAAAGTAGGCGATTTTTTGGAACATCGTTCGCCCTACTGGCCAGTGATAGGGCTCCGTATTAATCCGGTCAAGGATCTGAACAAGAGCAACCCAAGCCGGCTCGATTCGAAACCTCTCAGAGCGCGAGATACCAAATTCAACCGCCTCAGGGGCTTGACTCAAGAATGCAACCTCAAGTTCCTCTGGACGTGTGCCGTGCGGAGCATACAACTCAACGGGGATATCCAGGCGGCTTAAATGTCGATAAAGCGTGGGGCCGACAACCACCCACTCAAGCTGACCCTGGCCGCACCCGAGCGGGGGTACAGCAAGCGAAGTGATCCCCCACTCCTTATAATGCTTCTCCAAGTATTCCAGGCCATGGACGATGTCCTCCAGCCGAGCCACCGAACGCCAGTGCTCCTTGGTGGGGAAATTGAGAATCCAGGGCAAGATGAGCCTGCGGAAGAGATATGGTCGGCCTAGCCTCACCTCTTTCCTGGCACAGCGTGCCTTGTAGTCCTCATACATGTCAGGGAAGCGGTCCTTAAACTCTAGTGCCACTCCCTTCCCCATCACACCGACACAGTTCACAGTATTGACTAAGGTCTGCGCTTCGGACTCGAAGAGGTCGCCTGTTAGCACCTTCACCATTTCATCCCCTCCTTCACCGAAAAAAGAGGCGACCATTCACGATCACGTTTAAAGGATTTCCAACCTCGTGAAGTATAGCATGCAGCGCAGTTTCGCTCGACTGACAAGAGACGTAAGCTCCAATGATGAACTCCGGATTGACCCGGTCCGGCACCAATACCTCAGCACATTTGACAGATTTATGCTTCCACTCCCGAATTGGGTCACCCGGATGGGTCCAGAAGTCCGAGAATACAAGGTCTCTATCGACGATTGCCAGACCTCTGGGGGCGGGGGCAAATCGGGTGTATTGGCTGGATGCATTTCCATCTGACACCACAACGTCTTCCAAGTCAAGAATATTTGGGCTAAGTCTGAGGACGCAGAGGTCCACGTGCTGGTTCTTCAGTCTGAAAAGCATCGGGTTTCTTGCACATATATAGAGATTGGCGTAGTCGTGCAGGAGACGTCCACCGGGAACAACTACCTTTTTCCTGCGTTCTTGAATTTCCTTCATAGCCACTGATACATGCTTCACCTTCTTCGCTTGCCTGTGAGACAAGATCCCGAGTCGGCAGATTGTGGCCACATTTGCGATGGGTGCGATGTAATGCAGCTCAGGCAACTCATCTCGATTCAATCAAATGCCCTCTCTTGGGGGCCATATGCTGCCGCAGACCGCTCAGTAGTCGGTCTTGCCGTATGGTAACCCATCCTCTCTCACCTGCATCGGCTGCGTCATGGCATCTACCGAAAGGTAGTAATGGTCCACCTTTTTGACCTCATGCCAATCGAGCCGGGCGGCGTCCCTAATCGGGTTCTGGAGCCGGGGCGTGGCGTTGCAGTCAGTGACGACGTAGAGCCAGTAGCAGTCCCGGCGGTCCTCAGCAACCCTCTTTTCGTTGGGTGTGAGGCATATCGTCCCCGTCGCTGCTCCGACGCCCTTCACCTCGATGAGCCGCAGCTCGCCTGATTTGGTATCGAGGCTCGTGAGGTCGTAGCCCAGGTTCTTCTCGTGGACATCGGCCACGGCCCGTCCGGCTGCCCTTTCATGCTCCATAGCTAACCGCATGGCAATAGCCTCTATCTCTGCATCCTGCCGAAGACGCTTGACCTCAGGGGCATCCCGTTCAGGATGTGGCAGCACAAGGACGCTGGCGATCCGCTCAACCCCCTGGAGCATAAGGGCTCGCTGGCGCTCAAGCTCTTGCAGCCGCTGCTGGCGACGCGCCAGGAGCTCGGCGTGGCGGTCCTCCGCCCGCCTCAAGTTCCCGGCTGCTCCCTCGACCCCGCGCTCCGCTTCCTCAGAAAAGCGCCCTATCATGGCGTCCTCCCTGGCCAAGAGCTCTGTCAGGGCAACCTCCACATGTCGGGCTATCCTATCAACCTCGGAAAGACGCTCTGCCTTTACTTCCTCAAGGAAAGGGCTCAGAGCGTGCTCATTGAGCCATACCTGATCCTCAGGAAGGTTGGCTACAGAAGGCAACTCTTCCGGGGCCGGGGCCGACAAGAAATTCCCTAGGATTCCGGGCTCGCGGAGCTTGGGCTCTGCGCCATCGGCAAGCTCCAGAGCGAAGAGCCGCTCGTGGATGACCTGCCCGAGGCCATCCACAAGGCGAGCCCGATAGAAATCGAGCCGGGCTGGCCTCTCGTGATTGAGAGAGTAAAAGCATGAACCCTCGCCGAATGCCTCCCGCGCCAAGGCAAGGGAATGGCGCCTGAGGCCCTCAAATAGGGGATGCCCTGGAGTCACCCATTCGAGGTTATTCTTCTCGGCGGTCTCACGGTCCGTGGATATGCGGGGATATCTACTGGCAAGCGGAGCGAGCTTCCAGTTCTCCTGCCTCTCGTATTGGCGCAGGACAGGCGGCGTTCTTGCTGGCTCAAAGCCATGGGGAAGGTTCCGCACCGGCCTCAGGTCGAACGGGACGTAGGCCGCTGTTTCCCGCATGAACCGGGCAATGGTCTCAGGCACCACGCGATGCTCCTGCGCATGCGCTCGGCGCTCGATGAGCATGTCAAGATTGAGTTTCTTGGTAGCGAGCCCTTCAAGGGCATTCTGGCAGATGGCCCGGAAGTGCTCCTCGTCCACATTCCGGAGCAGGCGCTCTTCAAGGTCTTCATCGCCGAGCCGACCCGCATAATAGTCCCGCAGAACTCGCTCGATGTGAGCAGCCGGAAGCACCTCTCCCACGACATTGAAGACCGTGTCATCCTCAAGGGCCTCTCGAATCTCCTGCAGCTTCTCCAGTAAGTTCCGTAGGACACGCCCCTCGATGGTGTTTGTGGCAACGAAGTTAAATATCAGACAATCCTTCCTCTGGCCATAGCGGTGGATGCGACCCATCCGCTGCTCAAGCCGGTTAGGGTTCCAGGGGATGTCGTAATTAAAGAGCATGTTGCAGCAGTGAAGGTTAATACCCTCACCTGCGGCCTCGGTAGCCACGAGGATCTGAATAGCCCCCTCCCAGAACTGCTGCTCCGAGTATATACGAGTGCCCGGCTCGTCGCGCCCCCCAGGTTTCATACCACCATGGATGCATCCGACCCGGAACCTCCATTCCCTCAGGCGGCCCATGAGGTAATCGAGCGTGTCTTTAAATTCAGTGAAAATGAGAAGGCGTTTATCCGGCTGGTTGAAGAAGCCTTCCTTCTCAAGTATCTGCCTGAGACGGCTGAGCTTTGCCTCAGAGCCCGACTCCTCTACCTCCCTGGCACGCCTGGCAAATTCTTCCAGGACTTCAATTTCCTCGCGAACCTGATCCGCGCTCTGCGCCAGCGTCATGGCCTCAAGCAGTCTTTCCAGCCGCTCACGCTCGGCCTCTTCCATCTCCTCAAGTTCTTCAGGGTCTGGAAGGTCAGGAGGTGCGGCCCTGACAAGTTCCTGTGCTCTATGCAGCCCATCGCGCAGCCGCCGTGCACGGTTCTCCAGCGAATGCCGAAGGGCATCTGCGCTAGAGGCCAGACGCCTTTGGTACAGAGCCATCAGGAAACCGACCGCCCTTGCCCTTGGGTCATCCTCACGGGCTGCAGCCTTTTGGCTCTGGTGCTTCACGAATCTGGAGACTTCCTTATATAGCTCCGCCTCAGGGCCGTCTATGCTGAAACTGACCGTATGTGGAATCCGTTTGGTAAAGATTTTGCGCGCCTCCCATGCGCCGTCGGGCTGCCGTTCCGGAAAATAGCACATTGTTTCTTTGATCCGACGAAGGTAGAAGGGTGCCCGTTGGCGCTCCATGGCCTCGCGGATGGATTTCACGTCGGCGTATGCGTCCTGATCGATGAGCCGGAGGAAGAAGGTGAAGTTTTCCGGGTCCCCCTTGTGGGGCGTAGCCGTAAGGAGGAGCAGGTGGTCCGAGGAATCTCTCAACAGCTCGCCCAGCCTGTACCTCAGGGTCTTGTGGGATTCATCCGAGGCAGACATCCGGTGTGCCTCGTCCACGATCACCAGGTCCCAGCGAACCTGCCGCAAGCCAGGAAGAATAGGGGCACGCTTTGCCAGGTCGAGCGAGGTCAAAATCTGCTTGTGCTCCAGCCACTGGTTTATGCCGAACTGGTCCCGGATGTCATCTCCCTTGAGGATTATGAACTTTTCATCGAATTTTTCCTTGAGCTCGCGCTGCCACTGGAAGGTGAGATTTGCGGGGCAGACAATAAGCGTGCGCTCCGCGAGCCCCCGCAGCTTGAGCTCGCGAATTAGAAGGCCTGCCATGATGGTCTTACCCGCCCCGGCGTCATCAGCCAAGAGAAAGCGCACGCGGGCCAGCTTAAGGAGATAATCGTAAACCGCCTCAAGCTGATGGGGCAAAGGGTCTACGCGTGAGACGGATAAGCCAAAGTAGGGGTCAAACTCGTAGGCAATGCCTAACATGTAGGCCTGGAGCCCTAGGCGGAGGAGCTGGCCATCGCCCCGGTAGGAATACCCAACATCCTGTATGGTGAGTGCCTTGAGATGCTCGGGAGTTAATATAACGTTTCGGAAGCGCTCCGTCTGGAGGCCAACGAGCCCTACGGCCCACATCTCTGGGCCATTAGGCGCCACCGTAACCACGCGCATGGGCTCGCTGAAGAGGGCGCCGGAGAGAATCTGGCCTTCTCGGACTGGCGGGTTGTCAGCCATCTTGGATGTTCCTTGTGCTCACCGCTTTTGGAAGCCGTTCTTAGCGGGGCCAGATAGGGTATCCATAATACCAGCTCCGACCATCATCGACCCCCTAAAGCTTAAACCTGTGTAAGGAAGCCTTCTGGAGAGCAGCCCCAAGGGGCCTCTCCATGCTCCATTTCGAGAGGCGAGGTGAAACGTGCCGCTGTTGACAGTCGCAATTTTGAATATATAATTTTATATTATACTTAACCCTCTGAGTCAAACAATAGAAAATTTCTCCTCCCATGGGGATGTGTGGAGGCACTGCTGGCAAGCTAGAACGGGCAGCCCGGCGGGAGCGTTGCGGGGCCTCATTGAGGGAAAGCGAGTGCGCCTAGAGAGGGACATAAGCGATCAGGACCGCTATGGCCGACTCCTGCGCTATGTCTATCTCAAGGACGGCCGCATGGTGAACGCCCTCCTCGTGGAAGCGGGCTATGCCCAGGTCATGACGATCCAGCCGGATGTGAAGCATACGGAGCCCTTGAGGCGGCTAGAGCGTGAAGCTAGAGAGGCGAGAAGGGGGCTATGGGTCGCTAAGCCAGCTCCAAGGGCGCCACCCCAGGCTCTGGATTGCCCCGTAATAGGCAATAAGCGCTCGTACATCTACCACATCCCGGGAGGCGCTTTCTACCAGCGCATGCTGCGGAGCCGAAACCGCGTGTGCTTCCAGAGCGAGGCCGAGCCTAAGGCTCAGGGGTATCGGCGGTCGAGACGATAAGGGGCTTAGCTAATTAGATTGCAAACATGAGGAGGCTGCACTAATGGAATTCCGTTTGTTTTATAGAGGGCCACTTAAAGCCAAGGGTAAGCCCAAGGACAAACACACGATACGCTGTGAATTGCACCGACAATTAAAGGTTCTATGTGAGCAACCTCCATTGAAGGACGATAAGCGCAGTATAGAGAATTATTCTCACGCCATTGATAACTATCGGTTTGTCCCTCTATTGTCTGTAAGAAATGAGGTCATATGTGAATTGGATATTCTTATTTTGAGAAAAGAACCGGCAGGCAAGTTAATAAGTCAGGGAGGCGACCTCGATAATCGCTTAAAGACGCTTTTCGATGCTCTTAGGATGCCCCAGGATTCCGATGAGGTTCCAAAAAAAAATAACGCAACTGCTGAGCCAGACCCATTTTATTGTGTTTTAGAAAATGATGTTCAGATTGTATCTTTTAAAGTTACGTCGGATACTCTCTTAGAAGCGGGAGATGATAGCGAAGTGGTGCTGATAATAGGAGTTCGGCCACGAGTCACGAGGCGTACAATCGCAAATGAGGTTTTTAGCTAATAACACCCTATATTTATCTTCAACGTTTTTTCTTAATAATGGGCGCTTGATGAGCACCGTTCACCGCCCCACCGCTCGGGAAGCCCCAATAAACCCCCTTGATGTGCTTGCTTCACCCTGAGATAATAGGCATAGATTAAGGGGGCCTAGCGCACCGGACGCGAAAAGCCCTTTCCCGTGAGGGCCTGGCCCTATACCGGCGAGATGCGCCAGACGCTCACAGTGTGGTTTGATGCGAAAGGCATCATGCGCCGGTGGCGATACCATGGCCGGTGACCAGCCCTTTTTATAGGGGGCAAGGACGGGCAGCGGGGACTAAACCTTGAGGGCAAAACCAGGAACCAAGCCGACCGGGCCGACCAGGCCGACCAAGAAAGAGCTGGCCCAGATAAAGGCGTTCTCAGACATGGGGCACACCCCGACGGCAGTAGCCAAGCTAGTCGGCAGGAGCCACCATACCGTCATCAAGTATCTCGATTCTGAGGTCTTCAACGACCCCGAGATAGGGGCAATAGTCAGCCGCATCAAAGAGAAAGAAGCTCAGGACCTTTGCCTTCTGGGCGCAAAGTCGAGGAAGCGGCTGCACGACCTGCTCGATGGGGGCAAGACCAAGGTCATTGAGACCGTGGCGCTGATGGACCGGGCCTTCCAGCAGAGAAGGCTCCTGGAGGGGACCTCCACAGAGAACATCGCCCTCCATGCCATCCTCCAGGAGATTGAGGAGGAGGAGAAAAGGGAGAGGGAGAAGGGAGCGGGAGGGGAAAAGCGCCAGGGTTAGCCGCCCTTTTATTTTCGCTCTCGGGTGAAAGGGGACCTTAATATCTCTCCGGGCTCAATAGTGCCCATGCCCCCCCCGGCCTTACCCCTCTACCCTGGTCGCTTCGGTGCCCCTCGCTTCCCGGTCCGCTTGCTTCATCCTTTTTCCCTTCTCAGGGGCCTCTAAGCGCTCCAGAATCGCCGTTCTTCCTCTTCCCCACCGTCAACATGGTTTCATCGCATCCTGCGGAAAAGTTTCGCCTGAGAGAAGTTTGGGTCATCTTATAGCCGTAACGAACCGGGTCTTTTTGCCCGCCTCAGATAGCCTCCAGCGCTCCCTGAGATTGATTGCTAGGCTTCAGTTCTTCATTTACCCTGTGGCTTTTTTTGGGGCCGTTACTTGCGCATCAGGCCGGGAAACGGAGGGTAATGCAGAGTATCCAAGGGCATCGTTAACTTATTGATTTTTGAAATAGAAAAGGCGCTTCCCACAATCTTTCAATGCGTTGCGGAAAGCGCCCTTTTAGCGTTAGGAATCCGTTGCTCTATCCTACTGAGCTACGGGGGCACCGTTTAATTTAAATGCCTTATGTGGGTGCGTCTCCCAACGCGGCTTCCCCGCCCTCTTGCACGCCTCCTCAACTGCTAAGGCTCACTCTGAGAATAGCAGAAAAAGTAGTGGCTGTGCAAGAGCCTCGGGATCCCCCTCAGGGTGGCCTTAAGGGCCTGGAGAGCTTATTGCCTTCTTAGTTGAAAAGGGGTGGGGTTTCAAGCACCTGTTAGGCGAATTGTCCTTTGGCTTCCACATCCATTTTGGCCAGGACGGTTTCGAGCGCTGCTGAGAGCGCAGGAAGCTGCCGGCGGGCTTTCACCCTTCGGAACCGTTTCTCTGCATAGAGCAACCCGGCCGCACACCGCCTCAAGCGCATACTGCCGCCCCGCCCAAACCGCGAGGAGCGAGAGAACCGCCAGTTGAAGCAGGTGGGGGCCACAGTGCTGCAATACTCGCCGCCGTGGTGATGATAGCTCAGCGAGCTTTGTTAATAATACTGGAAAGTGAAGTAAGGTAGATTCAGCTCAAAAAGCCCGTTAGAAAGAGTCTGTCTGATTCTTTCCGATTCCTTCGGTTCATGGCCCCTCTCTTTGCTTCTCTTGTCTGGGGGCTTACGGAGCCTTATAGCCCGCCCTCAGATGGCCACCTTGAAGCCTAATCTCAGAGCAAGTTCCTGTCGATAGTATAGGTCAGGATATCTTAGACGCGTTTCTGCTTGGAGCGCTTCTTTTCAGCCTCTGCGTTCTTTGGGTGAAATATTTCTCGGGGGCGGGGATTTAAGAGTGGAAATACCGACGGCAAGATCAGGCAAAGAAGTTCCCTCAACCGGCGAACGCTCACGGGATGCTCGGGGCATCCCGTCCCCGTCCCCTTTTCTTCGCAAACGGTTCACCCTTTCACCCCTCTTTATGATCGTGATTTTCTGGCTCATAGCGGTCATACTAATTTCTCTCTTTTAGGGGGCCGGGGCTTTAAAGGGAGGAAGCAAGGCCGTGACCTCCGGCACAGACGAAATTGGCCCCCCCTGAGGGTGCCAGCTTCACCCCGAGGCCTGCCTTCTCTTTGTTCATGAAGGGCTTCTGGATTATAGTTCAGGTCAGTCTCCGCCTTTTCCAAGCCGGTAATCTCCCCGGGGGCGAGGGAAGCTTAACGCTTTAATCTCCTCCCGCTTAAAAGCCCTCATCCCTTCTCGCCACTGAGCCTTGGGCGGTCTTTTCCCCTCCCACATCGCGGCCGAATTTTTCCCAACCCCCAACAGCTTTGCCAGCTGACTACTAGTAAGATTCCCCTGCCCTTGCGCCCGCCTTCTAAGTCAAGGCGGGCCGCTCTCTGTGGACAACATAATCGCGGCTATCTCGTCTCAGGCACTCCCCAGCGGGTTCATTTGAAGCTCCCCATTTCAGGGAACACCCCCTCGTCTAATAAGTCGAAACTGGGTCGAAGGCGGTCCAGATGGTCTTCAGTCACTGAAAAGGAGGAATTTGCGATGAGAAAACGTGGAAAATGGGTCTTGCTGGCATTAACGCCCCTTCTCGTCGGCGGACTCATCGCCGGCGAAGCCTCGGCCTTTAAAGGGCGAGGCTATGGCTACACGAAACCGGCCCACTGGAGGACGGGATACGGCCGTCCCGGCTGGGCATACGGCAATCGGTTGGCATGGATGAAGGAGGAGCTTCAGCTCACAGATGAGCAAGTGCAAAGGGTCCGGGACGTTGTCCTGGAAGGCGGAAAGCGGGTCATCAAGGACCGGGCGGACCTTCGGGTTTCCGGCCTGGAGCTGCGAGAGCTCCTGGCCAAGGCCGAGGTGGACAAGAGCGCGGTCGATGAGAAGGTCAAACAAATCGGCCAGCTACGGCAGAAGCTTCTCCAGGACCGAATCGACACCCATCTCAAAATCCGGGAGATCCTCACGCCCGAGCAGCGAGAAAAAGCGGGGTCGTTATTCATGGGTCGCTTCCTGTCGAGCCATCCGGCCCGCTTTTACGGGAAGAAGTGGGGGGCTGGAAGGCGCGGCCCCATGTGAGCCGAGAGCTCGGCGGTTCCGCCTCTCCTCTCCGATGGGGGAGGCGGAACCCCTTCCCTTTCCATTCGCAGCCGCAGAGGGCGTTTCCATCATGAGGCAAATCCAAGAGAAGGAGAGGTCCAAGTGGAAACTTTATGGGAGCTGCTAGAAGCGGCTCTTGCCGTGCTTCTGATGGGCTACTTCGTCGGCCGGATGGGGCGGTGTGATGAGTCTGCGCCGACAAGAATGAGGTCGCACCCAGAATCAGCTTACCCGTGCTAGCGGGATATTTCGCAGTGGGCGCGGCATGGGCGTTAGGGGAATTTACGGATAAGTAATGGAGTTTAATAATTATCATTTATATTAGAATTGGCGGAGCAGGATGACACTCTTATGTCAAAGGAGCGGGTAAACATTTGCGCCTTCTGCTGTAGTCGCGAGCAAAATTTAGTTCTCGTCAGTACCGTAAATGAGGTGCGAAGATGAGGAATTCAGCAAGAGTCATAGGAACCGTGCTTTTGGCCGCCGCCATTGTCATCCCCTTAATTTCCTCCGCTCAAGGTCGGGGGTGGGTTACTCGGCCGGGTCCTGACTCATCATCCATAGAAAGTTCACCCATACCAAAGACAGAGGCGGAGAAGAGAATCTTGAGTGTGCTCGACGATATGGTTAAGAGCGGGAGATGGATGCAAAGCGTTTCAATGGAAGACGGTAGGTTGCTGCGGCTCCTCACGGAGGCGGTGGGTGCCAAGCATGTCGTTGAGATCGGCACCTCCCACGGGTATTCGGCCCTCTGGTTATCCCTGGGCCTGCGGACCACGGGCGGCAAGCTGACCACACACGAAATAAACCCCCATCGGGCCTCACTAGCACGCGAAAACTTCAAACGAGCCGGTGTTGACAAGATGGTTACGGTCGTCGAGGGCGACGCCCACGAGGAAGTTACTAAGCTGAAAGAGCCAATCGATATCCTTTTCATAGACGCGGACAAGGAGGGCTACCTCGACTACCTCAATAAGCTCCTGCCACTGGTACGCCCCGGCGGACTCATCCTGGCCCACAACATGAGCTCTCCTCCCCCGGACCCAGAATATATCAAGGCCATAACCATCAACCCAGACCTGGAAACGATTTTCTTGCACATGCACGCCCAAGGCATGGGCGTAACCCTCAAGAAGCGTTAAGGTATCAAGAGCCCACTGTTAAACCGATACCGATATCAGCCAGACCGAAATGCCGGGTTCACGGAAGGTCGTTATGGAAGCAGCTCCGAAGAAAGAGCTCTCTCTTTTTGATTCAACTTGTGTCATCGTCGGTGCCAGCATTCACGAGACAGCACCGAGCGTGGCTGCATCCCTCAGGAATCCAAATCTTCCAGTCCGACCTATCTCGAAATGGATACGGACGAAATTGGGCCCCCCCTGAGGACGCCAGCAATTCCCCTTTAGCTCCTGCGCCTCGAGCTTGAGGTGCAAGGTCAGCTCCCGTCTCCATATTTTTCCGCCTTCCCTCTCCCCAGCTCGACGCCAGCAAAGAGGTCCCGTAGGAAGCCCCGTCTGCGAATTTTTCCTCAAAGATCCCGAGGAACTTTCCCATCTGGCTGGATGGGGATCAGCCTCCAGGATGGAAGGAGGGGTTGCGGTCAAGTTCTAGCTTCAAGGTCAGAGTCAGGAACATCGTTGCGACCAGAAGGCTGGCCATAAGGTCATCGTAGGAATTGTTCAGCATAAGGGCGAGCTTGAGCATGAATAACTCTCGCTCACATCTGACGAAAGAAGTGCAATCCCGTCGAAAAGAAGCGCACCCCCCGAAGGCGATGAGCACCGAGGGAAGGGCCACGACGAGGAGGCGGGCTGCCCGGCAGCCCCGCCAGTCGTAGAAACCGGCTTAACAACCCCTCCGCTATCTCTATTCCTTTCCGAATATTGCCGATAAGAAAATTTGCAGGCGCGGATGCCCTGCTAAAGGGAAAGATGCTTTTTTCAAGAATGAGGTTTGGGCGGCGAAAAGACGGGCAGCCATAGCCCTTTTTGACGGTTCAGGTGGCTCGGGGGTTGCCGTCAAGAGGATCTTGAATGGTTACGAATTCAGAGTTAAACCCCCGCCGGCCACGAGACCGCCGGCGCCTTTGGTCCGCCGCGCGCGCCCTGCTTCTTGTCCCCGTCGGTTGCCCTGCGGTCAGGAAAGCCGCGCTCAGAAAGCTTCTCTGGCCCCCTCCGCCGCTTACACCTCCGGCAGGCAGTAGCCCGTATCAGAGAAAACCTTGGCATGAGCGTTGCATTAAGTTTGTGCGGAGTCTGCGAAACCAGGATTGCCTGGAGAGAGGCGCGGCGCGGCGATTCTTACAAGCGCTTGCGGGCAAGAAAAGGGAGAACGATTTGCTCAGCCAGCTTGTGTTCGTCGACTCCGACCAGAAGTTGACCCGCACCTTTGATCCCGACGGCAAATTCCTCTACGACATCACGCACGAGAGCCTGCAGTGTCCCACGGTGATCGCCACCGGCAAGGAGAATCGCATCTACATCATCGCCCATGCGCTCAACGTGCGCGTTGCCATCTGCCAGCCGGTCAACGCCGGAGCCCAGGACAATTTCCCCCCTCCGCCGCCTGAAAAGCCCGGGACACTCAAATGAAAAGGGAATTGAAAAGGATGAGAAGGTTGACCCTGATAGGCATGGTCGCCCTTGCACTCGCCGTCGCGTGGGCCACTGGTCCGGGGGCTGCCATCGCGGGTCTTGAAGGGTCGGTACACGATTTTACCATCGCAACTGGTCCGAACTCGCAGTTCAAGGGTGCTAGTTCCATGTGCTCCACCTGCCATGTATCGCACCGTTCATCGAACGGCATACTAACCTGGAACCACACTCTGTCGGCGAATCAATTGACTTTTGCACAGGGCGCGGCGACGAGTGCAGGGACCCGGCTCCCCACGAACATAAGTTCATGGACCGGCACCACAAAATATTGCCTGAGCTGCCACGACGGAAGCGTTGCCGTTGGCAATGTTATCGACACTAGCGATTGGGGCACCGCAAAGATTACTGACACCGATAAGATCGTCGCCCCCGGCGGCGACCTCTCGGGCATCCACCCGGTGGCGGTTCCCTATCCCGATATCGCTGGCGCCACCTACAATGGCATCACCACCGCGGCTGACCCGAGTAAATATGCTGCGCACCCGACGGGGGTCAGGCTCTACGGAAGAAATACCGGCCAGAAGGGCATCGAGTGCGGCTCATGTCACGAGGTGCACGCTGACAACACTCATGGCGCGCTACTTCGTGGCGGCTTCAGCTGCACCGCCTGTCATATGTAAGCCAAGAGCGGTATTTCCACTCTGCCCCCTCTCATAACAATAAAGATAGAATTCCCCAGGGTTCGACTCCCGCATGACGTCGGCGCGAGCCCGCTATGGGTAGCTCTCCGGCTCGTGATTCTTTCCGTGGCACAGGAGAAAGCACTGGCCACGGCCCGAACCCAGCGAGATATGCTCGAGGCGACCCTGTTTCTGCGAGGAGCTTACGACCGTCTTCCCCGTCCGATCCCGGAGCATGAAGTTTATCAGGCCGACGCTCTTCCGCGATCCGTGCGCGTCGTGGCACACGGCGCAAGATGTTGCCTCGTCCACCACGTGCTCTTTGTGTGAGAAGGTATTGGCCCGGTCGTTGACCTGGAAATCGCGGTTGTGACACTTGTAGCAGAGGGCATAGCTCTGGAACGACTCAGACGAGGGGTCGTTCACCTGGTATTCCTGCTCGAGGATCGGCACGTAGCTGGAGCCGTGCGGGCCGCGGGGTTGGGTTCCGCCTGGGGTCCAGTCGTCGTTGTTGTGACAAGAGGTACAGTAGATGATGCTCGCGCGCGAGAATCCCGGCTCGAAGCCCCCCATGGAGGTGTTCTTCCCCACGGTCGCAAGCGGATGGTAGGAGGGGTTGCTCAGGTTTATCTTCAAGCGAATATTCCGGGTGTTGTCCTGGCGGACGACCCTCCCCGTTGTAGTCTGGTCCGAGACGCCATGACACTTCAGACAGACTTCATACTCGTAAGCGGCCTCACCCACAGTGGCCCCCGAGATGTTCACCCCGCGAACCCCCTGCAGCGCTCCGGATGCGATGGGGGGGCTTGCCGCCCTGGACACAGCCTGATGCGGGTTGTGGCAGTCGGTGCAGGTGACGTGGCGCGGCATTGTGTTGGGATCCTCTCGGGGGTCATGGGTCCAATTGGTGGAATCGATCGGGTGCGCGCTGAACTTCAAGAACTCGGGCTCGAGGTTCTTGGATGCCACGGAGCGGTTGTGGCACACGAGGCACACGGCGCGCTCCTGGCTATCCCTCAGGAGGCGTGGGGGCCGAGGGGCTGCATGGGAGCGGTGGCAGTTCATACAACCATTCTCCAAGACCGTCGTGTACGGCGAATCCGCCCAAGGGTTCGTCCCGGTCCAGCGCAAGGGCGCTGGCGAGGTGGCGTGGGTCGAGCCTGTCCAGTTTCTCTGCTTGTGGCAGGCGGTGCAGAGGGCCCCGGCACTGTCGTCCATCCGTAGGAACTTCCGGTAAGGATTTTCGTGAGCCTCGTGGCAGGTGGTGCACTGTAGTTGCTGGGTGCTATCGAGGGGGAGCGCTTTCGGGAGAGTGGCCGGGTCCGCAAGCTGTCCCTGCCTGAGGGCCAGCGATGCATCGTACACGAAGGAAATGGGGTGGTCGTCCGAGAGGTCGGTCCCCAGGACCCCGCGCCCGGTCAGCCGGCCCAGTGTCACCGGTCCGGCGGCAGGGCGGACGCGGAGGTTGCCCAGCGCGGTCGTGCCGTCGTGGCAGCTCAGGCAGAGGCGAGAGGCGCCGGTGGGCTGATTGAGCTGGGCCTCCAGCGTGGAGCTCGCGTAGAGGTTGTAGATAGTCGGGGGAAGGTCGCGGTTCCAGCCCGCTCGGTTCGTCCCGGCACCGTGAGGCGTGTGGCAGAATGCGCACATCTTTGCCACTCCGGGCGCCTTGACGACCCCCGGCCCTACGGCAGTGAGGTTGTGGAGGGTATTGGCAATCTGGCCGTTAGCGATGGGCGCGCAAAGCAGAAATATCCACAGTACCAGGCACCCGACAAAACCCTTACCCATCGCCTCCTCCCGCCAGGTACTCGAACACCTGGATACGCTTGTTGTAGGCGTCGGCGACGTAGATCCGATCCTGGGGATCGATGAAGACGCCCCCCGGCAGCCAGAACTGGCCGGGACCGAGTCCCCTCTCGCCGAAGGTCAGAAGGTACCGTCCGCTGCGGTCGAAGATCTGAACGGCGTCGAACAATGTCTCCACAACGTAGATGTGACCCTCACTGTCGACCGCAACGCCCTTTGGCATGGCAAAGTCTCCGGAAGTGTCGCCATGCGTCCCGAATTTGCCCGCGAATTTCCCCTCCGGCGAGAAAAACTGGACCCGGAACCCGAGAGAGTCCGTGACGTAGATGGTCCCTTCACGGTCCACCGCCACGTGTGTCGGGAAGTTGAATTCACCGTTGCCGGTTCCGCGCGCGCCGAACACCCCTACCGGCCTGCCGTCTCCGGTAAAGATCGAGACGCGGTGCGCGGCACTGTCGACCACGTAGAGACGGTCTCTCACCGCGTCGTAGGCGATACCCGCGGGGCGCCGCAGATACGCCTTCGGGATGGTTCCCCTCAGTTCTCCATCCGGGGAGAGGAAGAACACCTTCGCGAGAAATGAATCGGCAAGGTAGATCCGGCCATTCCGCCCGAGGGCTACAGCAACCGGAGAGATCAGGCCTTGCCCGCCCGCCTCTCGGATCCGGTAGAACCGCTTGGCCGCGATGTCTAGGATAAACATGGCCTGCGCTCCGGGGTCGGCTACATAGATGGTTTGACCTCTCGCGGCGACACCGGTGGGGCGGATGAACCCCTCTTCCTCCCTTCCGGCCAGGAACTCGCCGAGACGTCGCCAGAAGGAGGGATGGATGCCCATGTCCGCCGGCCGCGCTAAAGCTCGCACGAAGCGTATTCTCGCCCGCAAGGGCGGCTGGGGCCATACCAGCCTCACTTCGAGGCCCTCTCGCCCGGCCGGGAGGCGGCTCGACGGCGGCTCGCAGCCTGAGGCCAATAGAGCAATGGCCAGCAGCGTGAGGCCACAGATCCTCAAGCCCATGCCTTCCCCTCCTGTCAGAACCGGCGAACGATGCGCAGGATGACTCGGTACTCCTCCGTATCGGTATCTCCGCGCTTCCGGTCGAAAAACTCCAGCGTGGGGCTCACCTCAAGTTTGCGGAAGAGCCAGCGGGCCCGCAGACCCGTCTCCAACGTGCGCTCGGTGGGAATCAGCGTGTCCCTGAGATAATCCACCCTTGCGAAAGCTTCGGCGAAGAGGCTGGCCCTGAACGCGTAAGTCAGGGTGGGCCCACCGGCCAGGATGGTCCTGCTCTGCCGCCGGGGCCGGGAGAATTCGGAAAAGGTCTCGCTCGCATTAACCGTCAGCCTCAGCTGCGGTAGGATGGTCATGCCCAGGAACTGCCTCAGCCGAAATGTATCATACGCCTGGCGTCGCGATTTCAAGCGCTCTCCCTCCGCCACGAGGCTCCCACGGAGCCGCTGACCGTCATAGCGCAACTCGACCCCGAGGGTGTCCGACCGCCGGTCCTCCAGGAACTGGCTGTCGCGGCCCGAAATGTAGTCCTGCTCTGTCTGCTCGTGAAAGAAGAAGGGACGGATCCATCCGTAGTTCACGCTGAGGTTGGCGCGCCAGGTCTTCGTGGTGAAGGTGAGGGAGGGGGAAACGGTGAAACTATAGTCAACGGCGATTGTGTCTCCGGGGTTGATGCCCGGCGCAATCCCCGAACAGGGCACCGGCACAATATTCGTGATGTCGCCGGCGGCACTGAGCGTATAGTCCCGCCCGAGAACGAGCGGGGTGGGAGGCCCCGGCGCCGGGAGACAGCCGGCCGGCAAAGGCCCCACCGCCATCTTCGTGACCACGACCGAAGAGGTCACGACGAAAGGATTCCGCAGGTCAATCGGGAGGGCGAATGGGGTCGCGGCGGTGTGAGTCTCCTGGGAGACAAAGGTCTCGGTGACGGCGAACTCGTTGTCCTCGTATTTGAGGCTTCCTCCCAGACCAGCGGTCAGCAAGCCTTCCCTCGGCAGGCGCTTGTTGTAGGCAAAGTCCAACCGGCTGTCGAGGATGTCCTTATTGCCTCCGGGGAGGTCCTCGAAGGTGGCATCCAGTCCGAGAGCGGTGTTGAGACTCTCGTACAGTCGGTGGTCCAGGGAGAACCCGAGTGTTTGTGTGGTAGTCTCGCCGCCCGGCGTATCCGTGTCGGTCAAGAAATAGCGATACGCTGTTCCGAGACGCTCGCTGTGGTCGATACGCAGCAATTCATTCAGATTCAATGTCGTCAAGTCCGCGACACCCGTGCGCTTGAAACCGCGCAGACGAGAGTCCCAGTGCCAGTTCAGCTCCGTCCCGAAGTCCAAGCTGTAGTTCAGGTTGCCCTCGTGGCTTTCAAAGCCGAGGTTCGGGAAGACCTTGTCGGAGAGGTCGACGAATTCGTACCGGGCGTCCAACTCGCTATCGACCCACCCGCGTTGTCCCTCGTAGGTAAAGGTGTTCCGCCGGTCTTCGCGGCGAGACACGAAAGTGCCCGTGCGCGATTCATCCTTCCGATACTCCTGGCGAAAGGACAGCGTCGAGGGGATGTACAACCCCCTGAGAAAAAGACTCCCCCCCATGTTCTGGCTCAGGATGTCGGTCTGGCCCGCCAGCTCGCGGGATTCGATGGATTTATTCCAGTTAGAGAAGAGGTTTAGTGAAGTATTTCTCTCAGAGAAAATGGTGGCGAAGGCATCATATCCCCCCAACGTACCTTCGCGTGAGAGGTCGATGTCATCCGTCGTACTCCGCTCCTGAGACAGTCCGAAGGTCCCGCCCAGGGAAAACGTCACGAGCCGCGGGTCGAAAATGTATGCCCCTGTGTTCCGGAGGGTGAGCTTCTCTTCCGTGCGCGTCCTTTCGACCGTGCTCTTTTGTGAGCCGCCCGTCTCTGTGTGCTGGCGGTCAAAGTCCACCAGACCCTCCAGCGAGCCTCCCCAGTTTCCCAGGCGAAACCCCTGCGCTCCAGCGGAGGCGAAAAAAAAAACAGCCGTCAGGGTTGCCGCGGCAGGAATTAACAGAAGCCGCAACGTCATTTGCTCGCCACATGACAACGACCACAAGTTTCGAAGGTCACACCCCATGCGACCTTGCCGTTGTGACAGGCCCCGCAGGACTCGCCCTTCATGATCGCATCCATAGTAACCTTGTCCGCTCCCGCCTTCATCTTGAACGGATCAGGGTGGCAAGCGTAGCACTTGTACCGGATTCGATGGATCCAGTGGGGGAATACGGCTGGCGGCGTTCCCCCCTTCTCTCCCTGTCGTTTGAAGACCACATCGCCCTTCACGGCCAACCCCGCAGACGACGCGAGTCCAATTACCAAGGTCAGCAAGACCGAGATAATGATGAGTCGAGCATTCATGGCGTCCCTCTCATTTACCGGAGAGAGCCGGATGGCACCTCGCGCACCCTTCCTCCACGCCGAAGGCCACGCTCCCGTGGCAGGCGCCGCAGGACTCCCCGGCTGAGATCTCAGCCATCGTGGTGGGGTTCGCGGCCTTTGCCATCTCGAAGAGCCCGGAATGACAGCTGGGACAGCCGAGCCACTCGGTATGAGCCTTGTGGGAGAAGACCGCTTTGAACGCGGGGCTCCCCGCAGGGACCATCTCTTCCTCGTTGGGCAGGACCATCTGCTCCTCCGCCTTGGGGTCGATTCCGGGGCGGGGAGCGACCGCCTTCTCCTGCAGGGCCTTTACCCAGTCAACACCACCCGCCGCATCGTTTGGAAGAAGCTTCGCCGCCTCGGGCCAGGTCTTCACCCGCTCGACCTGGTTCCGAGGCTCCTCACTTGCGCGCCACTCGGCCCGCGCCGGGATGGTGGAGGTTGAATGGCACCGCGCACACCCTTCCTCTACACCGAAGGCCACGCTCCCGTGGCAGACGCCGCAGGACTCCCCGGCTGAGATCTTGGCCATCGTGGTGGGGTTCGCGGCCTTTGCCATCTCAAAGAGCCCGGAATGACAGCTCGGGCAGCCAAGCCACTCGGTATGAGCCTTGTGGGAGAAGACCGCCTTGAAAGCGGGGCCGCCCGCAGGAACCATCTCACCCTGGGTGGGCAGGACCATCTGCTCCTCCGCCTTGGGGTCGATTCCGGGGCGGGGAGCGACCGCCTTCTCCTGCAGGGCCTTTACCCAGTCAACACCACCCGCCGCATCGTTTGGAAGAAGCTTCGCCGCCTCGGGCCAGGTCTTCACCCGCTCGACCTGGTTCCGAGGCTCCTCACTTGCGCGCCACTCAGCCCGCGCCGGGATGGTAGAGGTGGAATGGCACCGCGCGCACCCTTCCTCGACGCCGAAGGCCACGCTCCCGTGGCAGACGCCGCAGGACTCCCCGGCTGAGATCTCGGCCATGGTTACCACAGTCGGCCCGGCCTTCCCCCTCAAAGGGAAAATGGCCGGGTGGCAACTCTTGCACGTCAGCCATCGCGTGTGGGAGTCATGGGAGAAAATAGCCGAGTACAACTTGCCGGGCGAGGATGCGAGCTCCACATCGAGCTCCAGCACCGCCTGATCGGGCGCGTCCGGCTCAATGCCGGGGCGGGGGGCGATCGCCCTATCCTGCAGGGCCTTTACCCAGTCAACGCCCCCGACCCTGTCCTTCGGAAGGAGCTCGACCGCATCCGCCCAGGTCTTCGCCTTCTCCGCGGGAACTTTCTCCCGGAGCGCGGGCCCGCGTCCCTTTAAAGCCTCCCTAGCGGCTTTCGCGGCGTCTTGCGCCTTGGCCAGCTCGCGTTTCAGCTCCCTAATTTCCCGGAGAAGGTCCCTGCGGACACGGCGTGTCGGGGGGCGCTGAGAATCCGCGCCATCGAAGAAGATGGAAAGGAGCTTTCCGCGGGACTGCGCGGCGCATCCCGCAAGCACCGCGAGCGCCAGGAATCCGCCAGCGATGAGGGCCAGGCGAAACCGTCCCGGGGCACCGCCGCGGCCCTCCCCTGATGTCCCATTCGGCAGCCTCACCAATCGGAGCATCCCGTAGTGCTAAACCTCTCTGAATTTCCGCCCTCCCTCCGCTATGATAGCTCAAATAATAAGGAAGAATCCTCAGGAAATCAACGGAGCGATCAGCGGCGATTGAAATTGTTCACGTGCTCATGGCAATTCGGGCACCAAGCTCGCTTCTTATGACTGTGCTCGTCACCGGAGTCGTGGCGGAGCATCACGGCTATCATTTGCGCTGGCTGAAGGCTTAAAAGTAAAATTGCCGAACCCTTCTTCCCGCTTAACGTGTTTGAAAAAATCACAGGTCATGCAAGCAACTTTATTCTTTGCAAAAGTACCCTGAACATCGCCATCATAAACTGTGCCCGCCACGACCCAACAGATTCTGCCCGCGTTCTTTCCTCTGTTCAATCCGTCGAGGGAGGTGTGGGTTGCCGCCGGGCACACGCCGAGCTCATCCTCCTTTTCACCCCCAACCCCCCTGCCACAATCATGAAACTCCCAGCAATTCTTTAATGTCATTTTTCTTCCTCCCGCTCAACCCGGCCATTCGCCCGGCCCAGAGGTGGAAGATTGAATATGATGGTCAACAATCAGGATTTATCGGATAAGCTGTCCTTAACCTCTGAAATGCGGGATTAAACCAAACACCCTGAAAATGCCGCAGCCTGCCCTCGCGCAGGCGGCGGCAGGTCGGTCGATGCGACTTCCCGGGCATCAGGACCTCCAAGCGAGCCCACCGGGGGCATAATCTCCCTCGGGAGGGCTGGGCCGACGGCGAAAATCCCGGCGCTCCGTCGGCTTCCTCTACCCTTCTCTCCCTCCTACTTCTTATGGCAGCTCGCGCAGAGGGCGGAGCTGGTCATGGTTACGCGCAAGAATGGGTCAATAGTGTCGTCATGGGGTTCATGGCACGAGCCGCACTCAAGGCCTTTCGCACCCGCAGTCGTCCCGTAGACCTTCACCCCCGTGGGGCTTGGCACATAATCGGATGGATTCGCGCCTGTGGTGATGGAATTGTAGGTGGCGCCAGGCTGATCGGGATAGGGAATCGCCACCGGGTGGTTGCCCTTCAGGTCGCCGGATGCGCCAATCTGACCGCTGCCGGTTATATAAGTGGAGCCCACGTTCCCCCCAAAGGAGTCAATGGCCACGCTACCGTCGTGGCAGCTCAGGCAGTACTTCGTAGTACCGGACCACGTGCCAATGTTCGTCGGCAAGCTGGTCCCCGAGGTCGTCGCCTGGCTGTCGCCGAAAGTTATGGAGTTTGACGACAGCTCATGGTTCCACAAAAGCAGATTTTCGACAGGGTTGTGGGGCACATGGCATACTCTACAGACCTCCCCTCCGGACCACTCTTGCGCTGAAAAATCGTGAGGCGTACCCGAGATGTCCGCAAACGCAGCGGCCGGCGTCAGCGCCCATACTACAGCCAGCCCTCTGGCCACGGTGCTGAGCATGAGCCATTTTCGCAATATTATCCCCTCCTTTCATTCAAGGCCACGCGGCTGACATTATATGAACTCCTCCTTCCGCGAACCTCTCTCCAGCCTGAAGCCCGCCATCAGCTACGCATCAGGGGAAAGTTTAAGAGCCTTTTTTCTTTTATCTTCCTCTTACTATGAGCTCCTCTCTCGCTCCTACTTGAGGTGACATTCTTGGCAAATTGAAGCGTAAGTACCGCCCTCGCGCAGTAACGGGCCATGAGCGGGGTTATTGTGTATGTCGTGACACGTGGCGCACTCGATGCCCTTTTCGCCAGCCACAGTGCCGTAGATCTTCACCCTCGCCGGGGAGTCACTATATTCATCCGGATCAGCCATGCTGACGATGCCTTGGTAGGTGGCGCCAGCGATATCGGGATATGGAACCCCCACCGGGTGAGTGCCCAAGAGGTTGCCCGAAGGGGCGATGACCATGTCGCCTGTGATATAGTTATCGGTGCTCCACTCGCTACCGGCGATCGTATCACCGACGGCAACGCTCCCGTCATGGCAGCTCAGGCAGTACTTGGTGGTTCCGGTCTGGCCGCCGATGTTCGTCGGAAGAGTTGTCCCCGCCGTCGTCGCCGCCCCGGTGCCGAAAGTCAAGGTGTTCGACGACAGGGTATGGTTCCACATGAGTATGCTCTCTGTCGAATGGTGCGCGGTATGGCAGGTGTCGCATACCGCATAGTCGGCAGCGCCCTTGAAGTCAGATGTCCCGCCTCCGGTTGCGGTGAAATCATGCACGGTACCTACTATCGTTCCCGCGATTGCAGCGGGTGGCGCCAGCGCCCATGCCGCCACGAGGGCAAGGGCGACAAGCGAGACTTTTGCCCACCTATACATTACTTCTTCCTCCCTGGTCTGAGTTTACTTCCTTTGGATTACTGATTCTTCGCCTTTTCCACTTTCCTCTCTTCCTCTCTCTTTTTCTCACCCCCTTTCCCAGGTTGGGGCGTCGTGGCCAGAAAACTGTCCTCCGCTTTGGTGTTGATAAGCTGGTAGATGGCCACACGCGCGTTGAACGCATCGGCAATGTAGATGCGGTTGTCCTTGTCGATGGCGATCCCCGTGGGATTGTAAAGCAAACCGGGGATGCGTCCCCGCCCAGCGAAGTAGAGCAGGATCTGTTCCTTTGGGTTGAAGATCTGGACGTTGCTCCAGGTGGAATCCACCACATACAAGTTCCCGAAAGTGTCCAGGGCGACGCCCTTCGGTCTGTCGAACATTCCAAAGCTGTCGCCGCGTTCGCCGAATGTCTTAAGATGTTTACCCTCGGGGTCAAAGGCCTGCACCCTGGCGTTCAGCGTGTCCGTTACGTAGATATTCCCCATCCCGTCCAGAGCGAGGTAGGTGGGAAAGTAGAGTTTGCCCTCCTCTCGGCCCCGCCCGCCGAACGCCTTGAGGTAGGTGCCGTCCAGGTCGAAGACGTGGATAACGTGATTCTCCGAGGTTCGCGTGGATGAGTCGGCGAGATAGATCCGCCGCCGGCCCGGGTCGATGGCGATCCCGGTGGGACGCTCCAGGCTCTTATGCGTGATGTCGCGGAGGAATTTGCCCTTGGCGTCGAAGACGCGGACAAGCTTCTGCTCGGAGTCGACCACGTAGACGTTTTCCCTCTCATCCACCGCGATCCCGAAGGGCCTCTTGATCGGGTATACGGAGCTATCGAGAAACCACACGCGGCGCTCCGCGAAGTCAAAAACGGTCACGCTCCGCCTGATGTAGTCCGACACATACAAACGCTCGCCGTCATGGGAGGGCGCGAGCGCCATGGGCTGTCTGAACAGATTGTCGTCTTTTTTTTTGCCCGCAAGGGCTTCTAAGAGTCGCTTCCCCGCGCCTTTCTTAAAGTCATCCTGGTTGCGAAGAGTCCCCACGAACTTGATGCGGGGGGTCAGCGGCGGCGGCGGCCAGAGTAGCTCCGTGAACCGGGGTTTATCGACCGAGGCGCAACCGACGAGGACAAGAAGCAGCGCGCTCGCCACGACCCAAAGAGCACGGCGGTCTCCTGGTTGGCGGGGTTTTAACCCCGAATTCAGAACCTTTACAGACCCTCTCAACGCCAACCTCCGAGTTTCCTCAATGCTCAAAAGGAACCATTCCGCGCTGTTAATTGGCAATATTCGTACCGATTTTACACACCGGGGAGGGTTCCTGTATCTATTTGGTTTTTCAAGCTTTTCCTGTTTCTCTGCATGCTCTGGATTATGCGAAATATGACCGCTGCTCGAAAATTGCGCCATTTGACGCAGGCATGGGTGAAATGGCACATTCCTTATGCGTAGCGGAGCCCAGATATAGCCCTAATCTTTTATCTTAGTGACGAAGAGAATCCCCTGCGATTCTCAGGAGGCCCTGGAGCGAGTTGTTGAGGCTTAACCGGTTGCTGCGGGTTCTGAGGTGCTGACGAGGACGTTTGGGACGGGGACTTGAGAGCGGCTCAAAGAATCACCCTTATCTCAAGAGTCGATGGGCCAGAGGCCGGTTCGCCCACTGGGCCAGATGGCTCATAACCGTTCTACCTTCTCGGCAATGATTTTCCTTATTTCTTCGATGGAATGAGTCTTTTCCAGAACTTGGAGCACCCCCATCGAGCTGAGCTCCTTCACCAGCCAGGAATCGACCTGATTCGTGATGACGATAAGGGGAAGCTCCGGAAAGCTCCGCCGGATTTGGGTGAGGATTTCCCATCCCCGCATTCCCGGTAGGTTCAGGTCGGAGAGCACAAGGTCGTAGCTTTCGAAACCGATCTTTTCCAGCACATCCTCACCTGTTTCTAGCAATTCCGCGCTACCTCCCCGCTGGCTTAGCGCTTTTTGAAGGCTCCGCCCCAGGACCGGGTCCTCGCCTATTATTAGGATGCGCGGGGATTTTTCCACTGAACAGCCCATTCGCGAAATAGTTCCCTATATGAATTTAGGGGGAATATTCGTGCCGATTGTATTCTCCCCAACAGAAAAGCAGGTTATGATGCTATTTTTAGAACCTGTAGGTTAGCTTTGCGTATAGCACATTGACATCATAGTCTTTCAGAAGGGCCCCCATGAGGGTCGCTCCATTATATGCATCTGCTAAGGTTGTTGGCACATACTCAAACCCTGTAGTCTCGTAATCTTCTATATCAAACCTCTCCCACATATAGCCGAGAGTGATGGAGAGCCCTTTCCTAATTGTGTATTCTGCTTTGACATGCAGGGTCTGAAGCTTTGTATTATCTACCTGTTTGAAGTCAACGGGTACGAAGTCATTCGCATCGGGGCTCCCAACCGGGCTGGAGGGTCTGATCTCGCCCTTAGACTGCGCATAGGAATAGCTGACGTCGAGGCCGAGTTTCTTCGGTATAAGGGCGAACTTCAGACCACCACCGACGGTATCCATCTTATCCTCGCTTTCGGCGGTCCAGTTGCTGGCGGATGAGTGGGTGGTCTCGCTAACATAAGGATCACCGGTTGAGCCAGGGCTCCACTGCCTTGCCTTCTGGTCGCTCTTGTATTTTTCGTGGGTATAGAAGGCATATATATTCACTCTCTCCGTCAATGCATAATCTGCATCGATGGAGAAGATGTTGTGGCTGTCTTCAACAAGTCCGAACGGAGAATCCTTAAAGTCATCTTTTCCGTAAGTAAAGGAGCCCGTTACCATCAGAGGCTCTATCGGGTATACAGACGCAAGAAATTGAACCCTATCTCTGTCCCTGTTTGCCTCATCGTATTTTCTGAGCCAGGGTAACTGGGCGGTAACGATCTCGCCCTCAAAAGGGACTGTGTAATCGTAAACCCCAGTCCTTTCAGCCCTTTCATAGGAAGCCCTTAGGCCTAACCACGGGAGAGGCTTGCTATCGACGGCAACCTTGTAAATATCATCCTCCTGCTCCGCTACCTCTCTGTGGTGTCTTCTTATCTTGTCAAATGTATAGCCCAGCGAGAGAGTGGTCGCTTTGAATATATCGAATCCGAGCTCCCCGCTTGCTGTGTTTTTCTCGTAACCTGTGGGGAGATTCTTCTCGGCTTCGTTCTCCCAAACAGCGTCCGTCCTTACATAACCCGGAAAATCGATCTGGGTCGTATTGTTGTCATATTCGTAATAGCGATACCTCGCCTTTAAACTCATGAAATTTAAAGGTCTCGATGTCAGCAGAACATTGTAGAGAGAGGTATCTACTTTTGCATTAACATGTTTCGTGGGAAGGTTTGAGGGGTCGGATGCATCAAAGGGCGGACTGTTGGCAGCCCCGGGCACTATGGCGGTATTCGTTGTGTAAGCCTTCAGGTTATCATCCTGCCGCATCCAGCCCCAAGACGCATTTGCCGTAAGCCTGCTCCTGAGGGGAAGGTCCATCAGGGAACCCGTTAAAGACACCTGATGAAATTGGTTGTCCGGGACGAGGTCTGTCAACCCCCTGGAAGGGCCGTTCGCATATGTTTGCGAATAGGCGTGACTATTCGTGCTGTCAGTCAACCTGAAGGGGTTATCCCATTCCAGGGTGTCGGTATGGTTGTCGAATACCGATAGATAGTAGCTTGCGCTCAGGTAATAAGGTTTTTTTGCGTACTCGCCTATAAATCTCAACTGTGTCGTATCATAGTCTATCGGCTCAGGTATCTCCATGGTATTGCCAAAACCGAATGAGCCGGCGAACGGCCTTGTGCCTTTTCCTCCATCTATGCCTTTTCTTTGTTCGTTGCTGAATTCGAAGCGGAGGTTAAAAGGGTCAAGTGCCATAATATCGGCTTTTACCTTGATTGTATCTCTCGTGAGTTCGAGGTCTGTGAGGAACGCGTTGGGAAAATAGAAACTTTTCAAATTTTCAGCAAGGTCAGCGGAAGATGTTGAAGCCTGGAGGGAATTCTGTATTCCGTCTCCGATCGTAAGTTTCCCCGTCCCCACTCCGGAATAAAGTGTCTTTGCATCGTATGCGAACCTGTGGGGTAACTTGTCATAATCGATCTCTATCCTGTACTTACCGTATTCTCCCCCCTTTAATTGCAGATACTGGTCGTCCTCTGCTATATCCTTCGCATCCAAATCGAGGTAATACTTGCCATCATGCTGATATTTAAGCTTGACATCTCCCGAAAGGCCATCCGGGATTTCCCTGTACTCCTCAAACTTAGCTGAATCCCTCTCACCGTCAACTCCTCTGCCAATCACGCTCAGCTCAGCTGAGACAGGCGCATTATCCTCTGCAAAACTATATAGTGGTAAAAGGAAAAAACCTGCGATCAAAGCCAGAACAGTAACACTGATGAGTTTTTTCATTCCGTATCCCCTTCCTATATCATACTTGTCCAGATTTTATTTACCTCATTAAGCTCTTGCCAGAAGGATGGTTGCTGCCGTGTATCTGGTAGTGGCAGTTCTGGCATGAACGGTTATATATTCTGCTATTTAAAACTCTGTATACTGACGAACCTCGATTGGTTGAATTCAAGGCATAAAGTGTGCCTGGATGCCGCGAGTTAGAGTGGCATGTCTGGCAGAGATACGGCCGCTTTGCCACCAGGAGCTTGTCATGAGAGGAACCGTGGGGGTTATGACATGTGGTGCAGTTTTCTGTAACCGGGGCATGTTCCCAGAGAAACGGCCCCCTCTTTTCGGCATGGCATTCATAGCATTTTTCATTGAGATAATTTGCAGATATCAATTTATCTGCGACCGTTCCATGTGGGTTATGGCAGTTAGAACAATTTATTTTCCCCTCCCTTATGGGATGATGTGACTGTCTCCGTATCTCTGCCCTCACTTGCAGATGGCACTTGCTGCAGACCTCGACCTCGGTGGCTCCTGCGAGATTCTTGGGGTTGCCGGAATGAATGCTGTGACAATTCGAGCATGAAAGCCCTCTGCCATCATGTGCGCTTCCATCCCACATGGCCGTCTTGCCCTTTGTGTGGCACTGAAGGCAGATGGCACTCTTCTTTTCCGCCGGTATGGGTGATTTTGGGCTCAGGGCGAGAATTCCGCCCACGCCTCTTCCACCGCCCTTATTGACATGCTCAGAACCTGGGCCATGGCATGATTCACAGCCCTGTCTCGACGCAGGGGTTCGTGGGTCCGCTTTTATAGCATGGAGGGTATTGCTGTAGCTTTCGTATTTGTCTTGATGGCAGCCCTTGCAGATTTCGGAGCCGATATATTCTGAATTCGCCTCCACGCCTCTCTGAGCGTTGAGGGCTAGCAACAAAACAAATAGAGGAAACAAAAAGACTAGAAACTTTTTCTTCATCACTTCCCTCCTCACCTTATATCTGAGAAGCCTTACCTCCAAAAAAGTGTCTAATGCGGCAAGTTAATGGGGGGCGGCTAATGGTAAGCGAACTTTCCGATGGTTCCGAATAATAGCTTTCTGAGGTTATGGCGTCAGCCCTGAGGAACATGCCTGAAGGCAAACCTCGTCTCCTCCCCTATCACGATAATCTACTTTTTTATCGCATAAGCAAAAAAGATGCCAGGATGAAAGTTATCGGAAAATTTTTGGACAATAGAGGATGGAAATTTATCTATTTGATTTTGCAGCGATTATCTTTGCAGGCAGTGCCCGTCCCTGGACCCGTTCCCTTGATATCCAAAGTGAAGCATCACGAAACCGGAGACTCTTGCGCTATTTGACCCAAGCATTGAGTGAAATCGCTCAAACTCTTAATAAAATAAAAGGGAAGCCACGGCGATGAATTAGGCGAAAAAGACGGGCGGCGAAATCGCCGTTTGCCACATGTGGGGATGAAAAGGCGAACTCTCTGGCCGGGGGGTGAGGGCTATTACTGGGGTTCGAGATAGCCGTACTTTTTCATCTTATATCGAAGGGCGTCGCGCCCGATTTTGAGCAGCGCGGCCGCTTTGCTTTGATTGCCCCCCGAAAGATGAAGTGCCTGCCTGATGAGTTCCCTTTCCACCTCATCGAGAGGAAGGCCTCCGGAGGGAAGGCATATGGGCACTGGAAGCCCCTCGGTTCTCTCACTACCCGCCCTCAGGAGGTCGGGGGGCAGATGGATGGGCTCGATAATATCCACCTCTTCAAGGATCATCACCCGCTCGATAAGGTTACGCAGCTCTCTCACATTTCCGGGCCAGCTGTATTGCCTGAAGAGATGTACCACCTCGCGGGAGACACCCTTCACCTTTTTCCTGAACTCGTGGTTGAACCTGCTGATAAAGTGTGTTGTGAGTATCACCACGTCATCCCCGCGGTCCCTGAGTGGGGGCAGCACCATGGGGAGGACGTTGAGCCGGTAGTAGAGGTCTTCGCGGAAGCTCCCCTCCTTCACCATCGAGGCGAGGTCCTTGTTGGTAACGGCTATTATGCGCACATCCACGCTTATATCTCGGGAGCCGCCCAGCCTTTTGAAGGTTTTCCCCTCGATGACCCGCAGAAGTTTGGCCTGGGTGGTGGGATGCATCTCGCCGACCTCATCGAGCAGAATGGAGCCGCCGTCACCTAGCTCAAAGAGCCCCTTCCGCTGACCCTTGGCGTCGGTGAAGGCACCCTTCTCATATCCGAAAAGCTCGCTCTCGATTAGGGTCTCGGGAAGGGAGCTGCAGTTGAGTTCGATGAAGGGGGCACCGGCGCGAGAGCTGTGAAAGTGAATGGCCCTGGCAACCATCTCCTTCCCGGTTCCGCTCTCCCCATGAATGAGGACGGTGGTGGAGTCGCTGTCCGCCGCTTTGAGCGCCACTTCAAGGGCCTTCTTGAGGCTCTCCGAGTTCCCGACGATATTCTCGATCCCGTACCGCTCCCGAAGCTCAGCCCGGATCTTGGTGACTTCCCGCTTGAGCCGTCCGGTTTCGAGCACGTTTTTGACGATGACCGCTACCTCGTCCATATTAAAGGGCTTGTTGATGTAGTCGCTGGCACCGAGCTTTATCGCCGTCACCGCCGTCTCCACGTTGCCGTATGCCGTGATCATGATGACACTTATGGCCGGGTCGATGGCCTTGACCTCCTTCAGCACCTCGATACCATCGGCCTGAGGAAGCTTGATATCCAGAAGGATGAGGTCCGGACTCTCATCCCTTACAGCCTCCAGGCCCTCTTCGCCTGAGGCGGCGGTCAGAACCTCGTAGCCCTCCTTGGCGAGCCGATTCCTGAGGGACATGCAGATGAGTTTTTCGTCATCCACAACGAGTATCTTCGCCTGCTCCGTCACTGATAACCTCCTTGAGCAAGATACCCTGCTTCAATTCCCCAACATGCAGGACCTTCCGAGAGATCCCTCATCCCTCGTTCGATAAGCTTCTCCCGCCGGGACCCACCACAGGAGTAGTTTCTCTTTCTTTCGCGCAGGGAAGGGTGATGTAGAAGGTGCTTCCTTCATCCTGGGTGCTCTCGGCCCAGATATCTCCTCCATGTGCCCTGATGATCTCATAGCCTATGGATAGTCCGAGGCCGGTGCCCTCGCCGGGCTTGCTGGTTGTGAAGAAGGGGTCAAAGATTTTCCCAAGATGCTCGGGAGGAATTCCGCATCCCTCGTCCCTAAAGGTGAGCATGACCTTGGGAGGCCCCCCTTTCTCCTCATCCAGCCGCCGCGAGCTCACGGTGAGCCTCCCCCCTTCGGGCATGGCGCGGATGGCATTGAGACTCAAATTTATGAAGACCTGCTGCAGCTGGTAGAAGTTCCCTTCCAGCGGCGGGAGGCCGTCCTCGTAATCCTTGACGATCTTTATCTTTTTCCCGGAAAACTGCCTCTCGATGAAAAAGAAACTCTCGTCCAACACATGATCGACCTGAACAAGCCCGAACTCATCGTGCGAGGTGCGGGAGAGCTTCAGGAGCTTTTCGATGATGATGCTGCATCGCCCTGTAGCTTCCAGAATATGATTGAGAAATTCTATTAGGCCGGCTGCGTCCTCCGGTGCAAAATTCCTCGCCCCCTTTTCCTTCAGCTCGTCCAGAGTGCACTGAGCGTAGCTCATGATGCCACAGATGGGGTTGTTGAGCTCGTGGGCCAGTCCCGCCGCCAGCACCCCGATGGAGGACATTTTATCGGAGTGGATGAGCTTCCTCTGTGCCTCCCGAAGCTGAACCGCGCGCTCCTCCACACGGCGCTCCAGAGTTCGGTTCCATTCCTCAATTTCCAGGTGAGAGTTCCTGAGGCTCTCGCTCATCTGGTTGAAGGAACGTGCAAGCTCTCCGATCTCGTCGTCCGGATCGGGGTTCATGACCTCGCTGAACTGGCCCTGGGCGAGCTTCTTGGTGACGAGCGAGAGCTTCTGGATGGGCCGGGTGATGCGCTTTATGATGATGAGGTAGAGTAGCAGGATGCCGGTGAGAAGGATAGCGGTAAGGACGAGGGCGTTGATGATGGCACTATGGGTCGCCGTGACAACGTCCTCCATAGAGAGAGCGACGCCGAAAAGGCCGACCTCGGTGAAGTTCACGGAAAAGGGGCTGAAGAGAATCGAATAGGGGTATTGGCCACAGTTCAACCGCTGAGGCGAGGGCGCGGGGCCTCGGGGCCACGAGGCGGCAAGACGGGCGACCTCCCTCTCACAGGAGGGAGGCAGGGTCGAAAACACGCTCTCTCCCGGGAGGACGAGCGCTACCTCAGAGTCCACCTTCGCCTTGACGGTCCTGAGATATGGCCTGCTGAGGGGAAAGGTCACCGCCATGACCTCCTCATGCGTGGGGCGGCCCTCCATGGGTGAGACCGCGCCCAGCGCGAAAGCGCTCTCCCCTCTCTCACGCAGGGGGAGGAGCGCCACAGTGCGAATCCCCAGCATCCCCTTGCGGATGAGGGGGGAGAGCGGCTCATCGGGGTCCGCCCCTCTTCTTATGGTGGCTCTCATCCCTTCTCTCTTCAGGGCCTCCAATAGATATATCACCAATTGACGACCCACCCTCAGGTCGCTGAGCTGCTCAGAGAGGGTCTCCACATCGGCCATGAACTGCGCGTAAAAGGCCACCCTCTCCTCCTGGTCCCTAAACAGGTTCGCCGCCAGTTGCTGAGCCTGCAGAAGGGAGCGGGTCTTGTCGGCCTTGATGCGGCCTATTGTGGCCCGCGTGTACCCGAAGATGACGGTGCCAAGCGCGATGAAGGCAACGACAGCCACCGGAATGAGAATCTTGTTCTGGATCTTGTCGCGGTGGACCTTCTCGGCTATGCGTTTTAACTTTCTTCTCACCGTGCCCATAGGAGATGAAAAATAAACTCTCTGGCTCTCAGTGCTGCCAGGAATTCTCATCTCATCCGCCTGAATACTGCTTCAGGTCCAGACCCACCTCTCGGACCATATCGTAGAGGTTCTTGTAGTCGGCAACCGTCGTCGGTACGAAACGGTCCGCGCCGAGGGTCGCGAGGACCTTTCGCCCCTCAGGAGTTTTATCCAGATTAAGCAGTTCATCCCGCAGCCAGCTTACTAAGTCCAGAGACCATCCTTTCTCGGTACCGGCTGGCCGGCTCAAAATCTTGGGCTCAGAATGGCACCTGAGACAGGCGATGTGAAGGTCGGAGCGCAGGGCCAGGGCATTCTCCGGCACCGGGGAGGAAGTGGCCAGGACGACCAGCTCGCGTGAGATCCGCGGGTTCTCGGCTGCAAGCTTCAGGAAGACGAGGTCCTTGGCGGCGCCCGCATCAACCTCGCCATTCAGGACCTTCATGACCGAGACGTCGTGGCTTCCCGCATAAACGATCCGACCGAAGTAACTCTCCATGTCCTCTATGCCGTGCCTCCTCAGGTACACGCGGGGAAAGAGCTCCCCCGCGGTGGTGGCCCTGATGAGGGAGAAGCTTTTTCCACGGAGGTCACGCCAGTCACGGATGCCGCTCGTCCGCCGGGTAAGGATGAGGCCACGGTACTGGGACACCCCATGCCGCTCCGGGCGTGCAATGAGGGTCAGGGGGAGGTGAGAGCGGGTATACGCGAAGACGAAGCTGCCAAAGAAAGCGCCGGAGATGCGACCGGTAACGAGATCATCCTTGACCTCTCTGTAGCTCGCCAGGTGTCTTAACCTTACCCTTAGCGCGACGTTCGCCATCGCGGCCAGGTATTCCACGAGCGGCCTGTAACGAGACTCCTGCGCAAGGATATTCTGCTCGGGAATGATGCCTATGACCAGGTTGAGCAGTACCGGCAGGTATCCCTGGCTCTCGATGACCCGGGACCCGCTCTCCCCGTAAATGAAGCTGATAAACTTCATCACCTCGCGCTTCGGCTTCTCCTTTATTACCAGCCCGAATGGACGAGAGAGCTTATGGGTATTATTCTCAAGATTCTCAAAAGTGGGCGGAACGCCATCCACACTGAGAATGTTCACGTTTAAGTTGCCGGAGACGAGCTCGGCAAGGGAGGCATACCCGATGCTGGACTTCATCCTGACAAGTGCCCGGTCCATCTGGGCGGGCCGCTCCATCACGAGGGCCGCCGGGGAAAACCGAAAACTCGTCCCGAAAAACTGCTTTTTCAGCTGAATCTTGGGAGAGGTGTGGTCGGAACGATCGAGAAGGATAACCTGGGCATCCGGACCTCCCACGTCCTTCCAGTTGGTTATGGCGCCCGAGTAGAGCTTAAAAAGCTCCTCACGAGTGAGACCTCTTATGTTGAGGTCCGGGCTGGTGGCGAAGACCAGGGCGTCCTGGGCAAGATGAAAATACTGAAGCGGTAGCCCCTTCTCGCTCTCCAGTAGCTCCCGAGAGAGAAGGCCGATGTCAAAGTCCCCCTCCAGGGCTCCGCGCACGCCGCCCGCAGAATGGGAGCTGGGAAGAAAGGCCACGGTGATGTCGGGATTTGCCTTGCGGAACTCTGCGGCCAGCACGCTCATGAGCGGCATGACCGAGGCGGAGCCGGATATCTTGATAACACCCGTCCCTCCTTGAGCGGCACTCCCCCCCTCCCTCTCCCGGCCGCACCCCACAAACAAGGCCAGGAGAAAAACAAGTAAGAAATAGGCGCAACGAACTCTCGACATTCCATTCATGGCTCTGGGATCTCGCCTAGCAAATTAAAGTATGACCGTCTACGCTCTTCTAACTAATCGCCCACAAACCCTAACTCCCCGCATTCTATAATACATTACCTTTCTCCATATAACATAAAACGCATAATGGCCTTTTTCAAGCAAAAGAGGCAAGCGGACTGGCCCTCATGTATCAATAAGTTGGATGCGGGTTTCAATCAGGGCCTCCACACCTTCCCGACAGTGTCAATCTCAGCGAAGAACCTGGACTGGAGTGATGCGGCGTATCATTCAAGAGGTCCATAAGGTATGCCGTGGTCGACGAAGCCAGCTCCGGCCAGCTTTTCCGCGCTGGGAAAGTCCGGCAAGTGACCGGAAAATCCGGATAAGTCGGGCCGCCTCATCTCGGTTCTCGCGGGCGGCTAGGTTCTCCGCCACCAGCGGAAGCGGCAGATCTAGCCTTCCCGTCTGCGCGAAGGGTCTTGTCGCCTGAAAAGGCGTGGCGGGGAAAAGTCTCGCGCATGAGTCGGCTAAAGGATTCACCCGGAAATGCCGAATTATTTCAATGGAGGACTAAAATACCAGAAAAATTTTGCGAAAATGCCCCTTGCGTTACCCGGTCGGGGAGTTTCCGTGTCCCGGCTGGTGGAGGGCCGAAGAAGGAATGCAAACGACCCGTGCGCCATCGAGTAGGCCTCCCTTGAGGAGATGTCATGTCCTTTGAGTCCGAATCGAAGGGGCTAATCCTTGTCGTTGAAGACGACGATATACAGCGTTTGTTTCTCGCGGAATACCTCGAAAGTCTTGGATACGAGGTAAACGCGGCCCGTGACGGAAGCGACGCGAGGGCCCTCGTCGGGCGCCTGAAATTTGACTTGGCGCTTCTGGATGTGCGCTTACCCGATGTTAACGGTCTGGAACTGACTCGGGAACTGAAGACGAAACATCCGGGCCTGGCCGTGATCGTTTGTACAGGCTATTCCGCAGACTACGATTTTCTCGGCGCGGTCGAGGCCGGTGCCTCCGATTGGGTCGCTAAGCCATTCAAATTGAAAGAGCTGCTGGCGAAGGTCGAACGAGTCCGGCGGGAACAGGAGCGCACCCGCGAACTGGCGAAGAAGAACCGCGAGTTGGAGAAAACTAAAGTCGAGATGGAACACGTCGTTGTTGGCATGAAGGAGCAGATTCGGGGGGGAGAGGGTTTTGTCCTACCCGAACGGGTCCAGAGACGGGAGGACTTTCCGGAGATCATCGGCCATTCTGAAGAGATCGAAAAGCTCCTGAAACTCGTCCGCTTGGTGGCGAATACAAACTCCTCGGTCCTGCTCACAGGGGAGAGTGGGACGGGGAAAGAGCTCATCGCAAAGGCCATTTACGCGAGAAGCCCTCGGGCCAATGGCCCTTTTGTTTTGGTGAACTGCGGTTCCCTACCGGAAACCCTTCTCGAAAGTGAGCTCTTCGGGCATGAGAGGGGGGCTTTCACCGGAGCCGTTGCGACGAAACGGGGACTGATCGAAGAGGCCCACCGTGGCACGCTCTTCCTGGATGAGGTCGGCGAGACGACGCCCGCCTTCCAGGTGAAGCTGCTTCGAGTTTTGCAATACGGGGAATTCAAGCGGGTGGGCTCCGTGCGAAGCGAGACCGCAGACATCCGAGTGATCGGCGCCACCAATGCCCCCCTGGAGAAGATGGTGCGCGACGGGACCTTTCGAGAGGACCTCTACTACCGCCTCAATCAGTTCCCCATCCCCCTACCCCCGCTCCGGGACCGGATGGAGGACCTTCCCCTTCTAAGTCAATATTTCCTGGAGAAAAGCTGTCTGGAATATTCCAGACCTTTGGTGGGGTTTTCCTCCGAAGTGATGGAGAAGATGTTCGACTACGCCTGGCCGGGAAACATCCGGGAGTTGGAAAACATGGTGGCCCAAGCCGTCATCCTCGCCACCCCCCCCCTGGTTGAGCTCAAGGACATGCCCACCCTCGTAGAAAAGCTGCAAAAGCACCCTCGCAAGAGCCGCCCTTGGGAGCTTACCTACGCTAATGCCAAGGAGGAATTTGAAAGGAGGTATTTCCGGTCCATCCTAGACCAGGCCAAGGGGAACATCTCTGCGGCTTCGCGACTTTGTAAGTTGGAAAGGAAGCATTTCCGGGAGAAGGTCCGAAAGCTCGGACTGCTCAGCGCATCAGAGACCCGACGGGGTACGACGGCAACGGCCCGGTGACCCGCAGGGATTGAAAAGAGACTCTCCACTCAGCAGGTTTTATGGGGAAGGAGGAGGAAGGAAGGTGAGGCCCTCAGACGGGGGGTCCCGTTGCTTCCCTTCTTGTTTTTGGATGCCATTTCGGCGCCGCGCCCACCCGCCACTCCCCCCTATGAGTGAGGCCCGAGACCAAGGCTACCGAGGTCGGAGGAGAGGAGTATTTGCCTCAGCCGGTTAACCTGAACTTCCTGACTAGATTATATAATTGAGTACGGCTGACGGCCAACTCGCGGGCCGCTTTGGCGAAATTTCCATTGTTGACCTTAATGGCCCTTTGAATAACCTCCTTTTCAATCTTCTCTCTCGCTTCGCGCAGCGTAGCCGGTGAAGAAGATTCTATGGCCTCAAGGCCCAGGTCCGCTGGCGTGATCCATTCCCCCTCCGCCATGACGACGGCTCGCCGTACCCTATTCAGGAGTTCCCTGACATTTCCGGGCCACGAATACGCCAGAATGGCCTCCAGCGCTCTCCTGTTGAACCCCTTGATGGTATGTTGGAATTCTTTTACATATCGTTGTAAAAAGGTTTGCGCGATAAGAATTGCATCCTCTCCCCGATCCCGGAGAGGAGGAAGCTCAATGACGAGAACCGCCAGGCGGAAGTAGAGGTCCGAGCGGAAATCTCCTTTAACTACAGCGAGTTCCAGGTCTTTATTTGTGGCGGCGATGATGCGCACGTCCGCCGAGATGGTCTTTGTCCCTCCGACACGCTCAAATTGATAAGTCTCCAAGAATCGGAGCAACTTCACCTGCATAAGGGGCGGGAGTTCGCCTATTTCGTCCAAGAAGAGCGTCCCTCCTTGGGCCCGCTCGATCTTCCCCTTCTTCAAATCATAGGCCCCTGTGAACGAGCCCCGCTCGTGGCCGAATAACTCCGACTCCAGGAGAGTCTCGGGAATTGCAGAACAGTTGATCGGCACGAACTCTCCCTTGCGCCGGTCGCTCCTCTCGTGTATGGCCTGGGCAAGAAGTTCTTTTCCCGTCCCGGTTTCCCCCACAAGAAGAACAGGTGTATCGATCGACGCAAACTTCTTCATGCTCGATAATAGCCGCCTCATCTTTTCTGAGGTGCCTACGATTTCAACGTCCCCGCCCTCTTCCGGAGACACAGTGCTGTCCCATCGACCCGGGTCTGAGAGGAGACTCTGAAGTTCATACCTGTAGACGGACTGAATTATTTTCTGGCTGAGACGGCCGATAGTATGGAATAGATTCACATCCCTTTCGGTTGGCTTCCTCTCCTCGAGGCTGGCTCTAAGGCAGAGGGTTTTTTTCCTGTCATCCGAAAAGAGCGGAAACACCAGGACACCTTTCCGGCCGACTTCGTGGAGAGAATGCCGCACACTCGCTGTGATGGGGTCGGAATGGATGTCTTCTATTTGAATAAATTCCTGGTTGTTAACCGCCAATTCGAGTTCAGGGTAACGGCTGAGTTGAAGCACCGAAAGCAGAGGAGCCTCCTTGCCGTCAATCAGAAGGCGCCCCGACCCTTCAATCGGGTCTATATGGAGGAGGCTAATCTCGGTCCCTTCCATCAAACCAGCAATTTTTTCGCTCACAGCGACTAGAATTTCCCGCATGTTTGGCTGGGATGAAAGGTGCAGAATTGTTTCGATGACGGATCCGAGGTCTTCCTTTCCCAGAGCCGCTTCGGGAGCAGGATTGTTCTGTGCTTTGAACGTCATAAGGGTCTCCACTTTCGTTATGGGTCAGTGGGGTCAGTTCCGTAGATTCCTTAGAAGGGATAGGATCAACCAGCCTAAACTTCATGGTCCGGATGTTCTTGGCGCTTTCAGGTCAGAGCGGCTTTCCCGCTCACTCTCTCCGGTGTCACTAAATTTGACTCAAGATGTATACCAAAGTTGACAGGCGCGGGGTCCAGAGGGTCCAATTTTTAGTAAACCATTGTATTTATTTACATTATGTCCATTGAATCAAACGTGAGGGAGTCGCGCTCCATTGAATCCACTGGGTGCAGGTGGGGGGAAATCCCCGGGCTTATGCGGACAAAAATATCGAATGTTTTTGTAACTTTTTGAAAATAGTGGCGTTATGTAACAAAAGGTGAAATCCCCCCTATCTGGGGGGAATTCACCTCACCTAAGAGGGTGGCATACTCTTTAAGGGAATCGGTTGAGAGAAGCCGTTCTCAAACGGTGAGAGGCCAATAGGCTCAGACGCTCGGGGTCCGCCTTGGCGAACTCGACACGTCAGCGCAATGCCCTTTCGACATTAAGCAAAAATTAAAGGGGGGGCCGATGCCCCCCCTTGGCTGGCGTGAGCCGCTCAGCTCATCCTTCTTATGGCAATTCGCAACCGAGGACGTTCTCGCCGTTCTCGCAGGTGTCCGCCCCCCAACCGCCGGAGATGTTGTCGATTCCGTCTCCGCCGTCAATCGTATCGTCGCCCGAGCCGCCGGTGAGGTTGTCGTCGCCCGAGCCGCCGGTAATATCGTCATTTCCGCCGCCGCCAAAGATGTTGTCGTTTCCGGCCTCGCCGTCTAGAGAATCATTGCCGGAGTCGCCTTTGATGTTGTCATGACCCTCGCCGCCGAGGACACGGTCATCTCCTGGGCCGGAGGAGATGTTGTCATTTCCTTCCCCGCCGAGGATCAGATCGTTGCCGCGGCCTCCGTAGACGTTGTCGTTCCCTTCGCCGGCGTCGATGCAGTCGTTCCCGCCTCGGCCGAAAATATTATCGTTTCCACCGAGTCCGCAGATGATGTCATCACCTCCTGTGCCGAACAGGTTGTCGGGGCCATCCGTTCCGACGATGGCGCCAGCAGCACTGCAATCGCAAGGCGGCGAAAACACGGCAATACCCCAGGGGTCCACCAACAAGCCGCCCGAGGAGATGAGTGTCTTGGCACCACTGGCCGGATTCACCCTGATGACACTCCCCGGCCCAAACCAGTTAGAATCAGCCACAACGAGGTTGCCCGCAAGATCGAAAGCCAAATCATAGGGATCTTGGAAAGGGTACGTACTGGAGAGGATGGTCTGAACACCAGTGCCCGCTGCCACCTTGATGATGCCATTGATCCAATATATCTCGCTTACAAAGATATTACCCGTGGCATCATCAATGACTATCCCGCTATACCAAGTGTTGAAGGCGCCCGAAGAAATGACTGTCTGAGCACCGTTGGTGGGATTTACCTTGACGACGGAAAGATACCCGGACCCCGTTGTGCTGGTCACATAAAGATTGCCAGCCGCATCGATTGTCACATCACTAGGATAGTTAAAGGAGCCACCCGAAGAGATGACTGTCTGAGCACCGGTAGTTCGATGGACCTTGATGATGCCACCGAGGCCACCATATTGTTGATCGGCCACGATGATGTTCCCGGCAGCATCAATCGCTATGCCCATGGGTCTAACGAACAAGTCGTCCGAGGAGATGAGTGTCTGGGCACCATCGGCCGGGTTCACCTTGATAATTTCCGCGGGCCCAACCGACGGGCTGTCCAGCACGATGATGTTGCCGGAAGCATCAATGGCTACACCCACGGGAGCGTCTAACAAACCGCCCGAAGAGATAATGGTCTGGGTGCCCGTGCCCGGGTCCACCTTCATTATGCGCCCGCCAGGCAGCGAAGCGTCGACAGGGCCGCCAAAGGCGCCGTTAACGTCAGCCACGACGAGATCACCGGGCGCCAGAGTTACGGCCAGGACCGAAGGGACAAAGGCAAGACACAGAAGCGAGGCGATGATTAACCCGATAACTTGGCTTAAACCAATCCTCTTCCTGAGTCTATGCCCTGCGGTGGCGAACACAGCGGGAATGATTGTCCCTCCAGATAGCGCTTTAGTCATTTTGCTCATGAGCTTCATGACATCCTCCTTTCCCCTTTTTTGACCAATGGCAGATAAGAGGCCGTGTCGGAACCTCTATCCATAGCCATGCGGTAGATGAGCGAATGCCCCTTCCCCGACCCCAGGGTTCTTCCCCCGCCTAGCTTCTATGCCCCCCCTCCCCTCGCTCTCAAAAAGAAAGCCCCGAGGCATAGACCTCACGCCTGAACGGGAATGACCCGTGAATTCTCCCTCCAGACGGTAGCGTCACTGCTTTTGGTCTTCTAAGCCTGGGGAGAAAAGCCGCCGCCTAGCCAGTCTGCCGGCTGTGAAGGATAGCATTCATTCTTATTGTTACGCAATTCACGTTCCAAAGTATCGGCTCATTTTTTAATGCTTTTAAATCAAATAGTTGGAAAGACAACCGCCTCCTCCCCAGGCAGAGGGGATGTAAACTTCACCATGCGGTCTCCCGGGCCTCATCGGGAAAACCTAAAATTATCAAAGAGATAGGGGTGCCGGGAATGAAGACAGAAATATTTGAAAACTGGACAAAAGGCATCCCGGGAGACACCTCTTCGTCCTTTCGAACGATTTGCAGGGGGGTGATAGAAGAAACTAATCCTGGAATTGAAGGGCGTTCAGGCGACGAGCCCTCAGGGCCGGAGTCTCTCCCGGTGGCAGTAGACCCTCATGCGGGAACCTGCGGCCCTCCCCACAAGGGTTATGCCCTCCCTTTCGGCGATCTCCAGCGCAAGGTCCGAGGGGATGCTGAGACTTGCCACTATGGGCACCCCCGCCCTGGCCCCTTTGAGGATCATCTCAGAAGTGATGCGGCCGGTGGAGGTGATGATGGAGCGGCTGAAATCGGCCCCGGCCTCAAGGCCCATTCCAATGACTTTATCCACCGCGTTATGGCGACCTACATCCTCGGCGACGAACCTGACTCCTTGCCCGTCGGCAAGGCCGGCGCAGTGGATTCCGCCCCTCTCCTTGTAGAGCAGAGATCGGTCGAGCATATCCCTCACAAGAAGCCGGAGCTTTCCCGCCGAGAGGGTTAGGTCGCTCTCCACAGGAGGGAGGATCTCGGTGAGGACTTCTCCCAAAATGGAGCCTCCCCCACAGCCAGATGTGAGCACCTGGCTCAAGCCTCCCCTCTCCTCCCAGAGGTCCCGGTCTGTCCTGGCAACAATCTTCCTCAAGTCGTCACAAACCGCCAGGCTCCCAATCTCCTGGAGCCCCTCGATGAGCCCCTGCGTGAAGAGCCAGCCCAGGGCGAGGGCCTTCAGGTCTGTGGGAGTGCATAGGAGGGTCGCTTTGTGGCCGTTTATGGATAGCTCAACCGGCACCTCCTGACTCACCTCCAGGGCCGGAGCGCTTATCCCGGTGCTCTCTTCGCTTTGCCCAGAGCCTCTCATCGAAGGCCCCCTTCTCTTAGGGCTCGTGCCTCAAGACCCCTATGTCCTGAGTCAGTGAAATCCCCTGACCTAGATTCCCCATCTCAAGGGCCGAGCCGCAGTTTGGTTCGGTCAACGGAGAAGAAGAAACAGTCAAAATTTTTATTCTCCCACGATTTATCCAGGGAATCCAACCTACAAATTAAAAAATGTCGCGTATGAGGTCAAGAATAAAAACCAATTCAAAAACTTCCGCGTCGCTCACCGGCTGAGCCCTCGTGCCCCTTGAGTTTCCTTTGCGGCGCCGAACCCGGAGTTGCGAAGACCTTCAAGAGAGTGCCCGACCCTCAGTTGAATACGCGGCCTAAGCGCCGGACGTCCTCCTCGCTCGTGGTGGCCACCCTGATGGATGAGGGCCGGTGGGGAGAGGATGGGCTGCTATTATCAAGTTCAATGAAGCTGTGGGAGCCAAGCGACAACGCTCCTTGGCTCAGGGAAAGGGGGCGGGCTGGTCGCCCCTCGGTTTAAAGCTTCAGGCCATTGCCCCCGCCCTTTCGGCAGCACCGAGTTTCTGGGCAAACTCCCCCACGCTCAGCACCCACCCGAGACAGCGCGCCACGTTCTGAAGCCCGAAGATGTGGAGGTCATCCCCGTACATGCTCGCCACGCAGTCGCTGATGACGATCACGCGGAAGTCTTTGTTGAAAGCCGTGAAGGCTGTGTTGAGCACGCAGGTGTTGGTATTTATACCCACGAGCACCACCGTCTCCACTCCCAGGGTTCTGAGCAGTGCCTCAAGGTCTGTTCCCTGGAAGCAGTCGAGCCTCTTCTTGTTGTTGATGATGTAATCGCCCTCCTGGTAGAGGCCGGGGATGATCTCCGTCTGAATGCTCCCCTCTATATTGTGGTCGTCCACCGTGCTCCTGCGGTCGGGTGTAAGCCGGTCCTCCTCGCGGCAGAGTTCATGCAGCGCCCGCCAGAAGGGGACCACCATCCCCTCGGCACCAAGGCCGGGTAGCTTCCTCTGAATCAAGATCATGTGGATTATGGGCGTGCCACTGGAGCGGGCTGTCTCAAGGAGCTTCTCCGTGGCGGCGATGACCCGCTTGCAGTCCTCGGGTTTTGCCGGCATTGTGGCAACTTCCGGGTCGAGGTGGCCGCGATGCATATCTATCGTGACCACGGCCGTCCGGGTGGGGTCGAGAACGAGCCCAGCCTTCAGCTTCTCGATCATTGGCGAGCGGTCAACGATCTGAACTTGCGTCATGATACCTTCTCCTCTCTTATGGGCCGAGACGGAGGGCTATCGCGGAGATCCTCATGCCCCCGCTTGACGCCCTCCCCTACTCGGGACAGCGAGCTTCTCGAAATTGTCCGGGGCAATCTAATCTAGCATAAACCCTTCGGCAGGTGGATATCATATAGCCGGATACTCTTGATTGCAATTCTTGAGTTCGACATATTCTGAACGGCCCTACCCTATCATTAAGGGGCTCTGACAACCGAACGCTCCGCAATCTCTCTCTGAATTCATCTTTTCTCTCTCCAACCCTTCTGCTAGTATTAAGTTTCAGTCGGGCGATGGTTTCGCCACTTTCATATCACCCAAGCTGAAGGGGGAAAGCTGCCATGCAATATCGCACCCTCGGCCGGACCGGTCTGCGGGTTTCAGAGGTGGGCCTGGGTACCATGGTTCATGCCGGGCACTTCGGCCCCATGCGCGATGAGGAATCCATCGCGGCCATCGAGACAGCTCTGGAGTTGGGCGTCAACTTCATCGATACTTCCTCTTCTTACGGCATGGGTTACAGCGAGGAACTTCTCGGCCGAGTGCTCGAGGGGCGGTGGCAAGACCTCATCCTCGCCACCAAAGGGGGAACGAAGGGGTACAGCCCGTTACCAGTGAAGGATTTCTCCCCTGAATTTCTCTCCCACTCTCTGGAGGGGAGCCTCCGCCGCCTCAGGAAAGATGTCATCGACCTCTACCAGCTCCATAACCCCAAGGTGGACATCATCAGGAAGGGTGAGGCGCTTGAGCTTCTCGAGAGGAGAAAGGAGGAGGGGAAGATTCGCTTCTTCGGCGTTTCCGTCAGCACGGAGGAGGAGGCCCTGGCGGTGCTTGAGGATGGCAGAAGCGATACCATCCAGATTGAATACAACATCATCCTTCAGTGGCCTGAGGGTAAGGTCTTCCCGCTGGCCCAGGAGAAAAATGTCGGGATCATCGCAAGGGTCCCCTTGAGGCGGGGATTCCTTTCGGGAAAATTTACACCCGGTACTTCTTTCCCTGAAGGGGATGTCCGCGCGCGCCAGTTTCCCGGAGAGGCCCTGGCGGAGGAGCTCTCCATGGTGGAGAAGCTCGGCTTTCTCGTGAAGGGTCCGGTCACCTCCCTGGCCCAGGCCGCCCTGAAATTCTGCCTGAGCCATCCGGCCGTGGCCACCGTTATCCCAGGTATGAGAAACCCGCAGCAGGCGAGAGATGACATCGCTGCGAGCGGCGAGCCGCTTCCAGAGGAAGACCTTGTCCGGCTCAGGGAGCTATATAAGAGGGATTTCAGCTCCCTTCACCTAAAGGCACTCTGAAAGAGCACTCACGAAGAAGAGCCTTAGCCCATGAAGGCCCCGCATCCTTCTTGCTGAGAGGGCAAGTGGTTAACCTCAAAATGTGCCCCAGGATTGAGCCTAAGGAAGGGACTCGTTCCCTTCGCCGGGTCTTCTCCCCTCAGGTCAAACGCCTCACTTAAACCTGAGGCTCCCAGATTCCCTTAAAAACCTCCATTATCTCCATGGTGTTTCCGCCGGGGTCCTTGAAATAGTCGGCCTCTGATAATCAATTCTCTTTTTTCCATCCAGCCCTTCTGCTAGTATTGACCTCTAATCGGGCGGGAGCTTTGCCAGCTTCATATGGCTCAAGCTAAGGGGGGACTCTCTCATGCAATATCGCACCCTCGGGCGGACAGGACTGGAAGTTTCAGAGGTGGGCCTCGGCACTATGGTTCATGCCGGGCACTTCGGCCCCATGCAGGATGAGGAGTCCATCGCGGCCATCGAGACAGCCCTTGAGCTGGGCGTCAACTTGATCGATACTGCCTCCTCTTACGGTATGGGCTACAGCGAGGAGCTTCTCGGCCGTTTCCTCAAAGGGCGCAGGCAGGAGGTCATACTCGCCACAAAGGGGGGTTCGAAGGGGTTCCTCAAACCACGGGATTTTTCTCCCGACTTCATCTCTGATGCGCTTGAGGGGAGCCTCCGCCGCCTCAGGACAGATGTCATCGACCTCTACCAGCTCCATAACCCCACAGTGGATGTCATCAGGAAGGGTGAGGCGCTTGAGCTTCTCGAGAGGAGAAAGGTGGAGGGGAAGGTCCGCTTCTTCGGCGTTTCCGTCAACACAGAGGAGGAGGCCCTGGCGGCCCTTGAGGATGGCAGAAGCGACACCATCCAGATTGAATATAACATCCTCTTTCAATGGCCTGAGCATGAAGTATTCCCCCTGGCCCAGGAGAAGAATGTCGGGATAATCGCAAGGGTTCCCTTGAGGCGGGGGCTGCTTTCGGGAAAGTTCACGGGCAATACCTCTTTCCCTGAGGGAGACGTCCGGGGGCGTCTTTTCCCCGGAGAGGCCCTGACGGATGAACTCTCCAAGGTGGAGAAGCTCGGTTTTCTGGTGAAGGGCCCGGTCACCTCCCTAGCTCAGGCCGCCCTGAAATTCTGCCTGAGCCATCGGGCCGTGGCCACCGTCATCCCCGGTATGCGAAACCCCCAGCAGGCGAGAGATAACATCGCTGCGAGCGGAGAGCCGCTTCCAGAGGAAGACCTCACCAAGCTGAGGGAGCTTTACCGAAAAGATTTCAAAGTTTAATAAAGCTCTGGGCTCTGGCTGAAAGGGGCAAAGATTTTGCTTCAGGAGGTGCCCCTTCCCATCACTGGGCCTTTTCTTCTTCAGTCAGAGGCTCGACCACGTAGCAGCGGACCCCCCTCTTTCCCAGGCCCTCGAGGCACTTGTTGCAGCTTATGCAGGAGGCCGCCTCCCCCCGGCCCCGGGCCACCTGATAAACTAAGTCGGGCTCTCTGATGAGGGGGCGCCCCAGGGAGACAAAATCCGCCCTTTCCTCCTGGATCAACCTTGCCATCAGGGCCGGCGTCTTGAGACCTCCCACGAGGATGATGGGGAGAGCTCCCACAGCCTCCCGCACGGCCACGGCGCAGGGCAGGAAATAGGCCTCCTCTTCCGGACTATTCACGGGCCGCGCACTTCCACCCGTTGGCCCCATGAGGCCGCAGCTCACCTCTATGGCGTCAACTCCCGCATCCATAAGTGCCCGGGCAAGCTCGGCCCCCTGCTCCTTCTTGAGGCCATCCTCGATGCCATCTTCGATCCCGAGCTTTGCGCTCAAGGGATAGTCTCGACCAACCTTGCTCCTCACGTCTTCTACAACCCGGAGGAGAAAGCGGGAGCGCTTCTCCGTGGTGCCGCCCCACTCGTCCTTCCGGCGATTTCCGTAAGGAGAGTTGAACTGGCTTATGAGATAGCCGTGGGCCGCGTGGAGGTGCACTCCATCAAAGCCCGCCTCCCTGGCCCTGCGGGCGGCCTCGCCGAAGGCGGCTATAATCTCTTCGATCTCCTCGTGGCTCAGTTCCCGGGGGATGACGCCGGTGAGGCGGTTCTTGACGGGTGAGGGCGCCACGGGTTCTGCGACATCTCCGCGCGCTTGGCTTCCGGCGTGATTTATCTGGACAAAGATTTTTGCTCCCCGGCTATGCACCGCCTCGGTAAGTCGCCTCAGCCCGGGGATGAACTCATCCCCGTATATGGCCGTCTGTTTGGCGTGGGCCTTGCCTTGCGGGTGCACATACATGTGGCCGGTGATAATCATGCCCAGGTCGAACCCGGCATATCTCTCGTAATAGCCTATCAACTCCTCGCTCACGGCTCCCGTATCCAGGGCCATGCTCTCGGCGGTGGCCGCTTTCACGAAGCGGTTCTTAATCTCTACCGTTCCGATGGCGGCCGGGGTGAAGACGATGGACATGGGCGTCTCCTCCTCAGGGCTTGAAAGGGTTCTTTCCTACTCTCCGGTATACCTCAAAACGTGCAGGCCGTGATTCTTGTCGGTGATGTAGATGTACCCTCGACTGTCAACCAGAACATCCTCTGTTTGAGTGACAAGGGTTTTGGGAAGCACCCCCCGACGCTCTTTCGGGCCGGGCGGGATGTAATACCCTATCTCCCTCGGGAGATAAGCGTCACTTATATCATAGATTCGCAGCCCCGCGTTGAAGTACGTGAGATAGACCCGGTCGTCCCTGTCTTCCAGGTGGGGCTGATGCTGCGGGTGATGTTGGTTGTGGGGACCGAACCTCCCTCCTTTCTCGCAGAAGTTCTTGTGGGGAGAGCCGGGTGGCGGCTCCGGGATGGGAAAAAGGGAGAGGAGCCTCGGCGCCTTCTCATCGCTTATATCCACAAGCCCGGTGAAGTTGAGGGGCTCGGCGCATCCCTCCTCGATTGCCTCACTGTTGACAACGGCCAGCTTCCTCCTGGGCAGGGGCAAGACAGTGTGAAGGGTAAGCCGGCTCCCCAGGGGGGGATGAAAGTCCAGCTTCGAGACCAGGCGGGGGAGGCTCACGTCTGATATGTCGAGTATCACCATGCCGGCTCCGTCACCTCCAGGATGCTCCAGCCGGGGGTCCAGAAATGAGAGAGATAGATGTACCAGCGTTCCCTCACCACCTGAAGGGCGACCTTGAAGGCAGGCCTCCCTTCAAGGTCCTGGTAGCCCACCAGCTCAACGTTTTTGGAAGCCCCTTTCTCCATTGGTGTCACCCCGCTTGACAACGGCTCAAATGGCACCCACTGACACCTCAAACCTAAACCATAGTTCTCCGGCTTACCCATTGCCGGAACTCCCCTCTCACCTCGGGATCACGGGTAGCAGCAGGTGCGAGCCGGACTTCCCCTCGATGACGGTATTCTTTGCGGGCGTCACGAGCGCCTCATGGTGCCAGGCGAAGTTCTCGGCTAGGGAGTCGCAGCTCGCAACCTCGAGCCGGATGCGGTGGCCGGGCTTGAAAAGGTTGGAGGTCGGCACGACCTCGATGGCGAACTCCTCGGGCTGATCCGGCTTCAGGGGTATCTCTCGGGTGTGCGGGTGCCAGGGCTGCCACCTCTTGCTCCTGGCTGGGTCCACCTCCCGGTGGGAGGCGCGAAGCCATCCCTTGGTGAGGATGGAGACCCCTCCTCCAGGGGCCTCATCCGAGAAGACCACAAACCAGTCCGTATCGGCCGCGCTCGATTGCGCCACGAGGTGGAGCGCCATGGGGCCGGTCACCTCGATGGGCTCGGAAAGGGGCTCTGTCCGGTAGACGAGCTTCGGCCTTCCGAAGCGGGCTTCCCTGCTGGAAGGCTCATACTCATAGGTCCTTTCCCCATCGGGACCCGCCGAATCCAGCAGTTCCCCTTCCAGCCCCTGCTTTGCGCCGCCCAGGAAGAGCTCACGCCATTGCGTCCGCGCGAGGGGCCACTCCCCCTCGGAGCGCCAACAATTCTCGCCCTGTATGTAGAGCTGGATCCGCGGGCCCTCCATCACGCGGGTGTCCATCCCCCTGAGCCAGTGGTCGTACCACCTGAGAGCCTCCTGGTGATAGTTCGCAAATGGCCGCCGCGGAACGGGCGCAGGCCCCACAAGCATCCGCTTGGGAATGTCACCAACCCCCTCCCAGCCGCCGAAAACACCGGGCAGGTGAAGATTGTAAAACTGCCAGTCGCAGCCGAAGTAGGCCGGTATCTTGACCTTATGGAGCCGGGGCCCCGCGGAGCGCTCCTGATAATACTCGCAGTCAAGCGGGTATTCCAGCCCCAGCACGGTCCGAAAGTGGTGGTGGAACCCGGAGGGGTCCTTGAGCCGGCCACCCCAGAAGTTCAGGAAGGCGAGGCTCGAAAACCACATTCTCGCAAACCCGGAGGCTATCCCCCCGTGGAAATAGTTATGGCGGTAGACGTCAGTGAGGGCATCATAGGGGAAGATTGCCTTGAGGCTCGGCGGCTGCTGCTCCGCCGCAAAAAGCTGACTCCTGGCGAAATAGGAGCAGCCCATCATGCCGACATTGCCGTCACACCAGGGCTGCCGGGCCACCCATTCAATGGCCTCCGCCAGGTCCTCCTGTTCGGTAGGTCCATACATATCCCAGGCCCCCTCGGAGTCGTTAGAGCCGCGCACGTCTATGATGACCTGGGCATACCCCCTCGGCACCCAGAACTCCGTCAGGCCGGCCTCGTTCTGACCGATGGGAGTAAGAGTCTGTTGGAGCTGGCGGCTGTAAGGAGACCAGGACACAAGCGCGGGGAATTTCTCGCCGGGGGCCCACGGGCGGAAGACATCGGCAGCGAGCCTAACGCCATCCCTCATCTGAATCCGGAGGTCATACTCCGGGAAAATGGAATAGCGCGGCTCTGACCTCTCGGGCGTCTTGGGCTCCTCGTCAAAGGGATACTGGGGCCATGCGGATGGACTGATGGTGCGAATGCTGTTCGGATTCACTTCCACGGCCGTCCTCCTTTTTCCCGGATTTGAGTCTGCTAAAAGAGCGAGCCTGTAATACCCACTTCCCTACTTCATTTTTCTTATCGCATCTTTTATCTCATCCACCGATGCTTCCTCTTCTATTGTCGACAAGTCCCCCAATTCCTTGCCGGCCCAGAGGCCCTTCATCACCCTTCTCATTATTTTTCCGCTTCTGGTCTTCGGCAAAACCTTTACAAATTCTATATCCCTTATGACTGCTATCGGGCCCATGGTCTTTCTGACGTGCCCTATGAGCTCCTTCTTAAGCTCCCCTGTGGGCTCATACCCAGCCCTTAGCACCGCAAAAGAGCAGGCGACCTCTCCCCTGAGCTCATCGGGAACTCCGGAGACTCCCGCCTCAACGACTGCTGGATGGGAGGTCAACGCGTTCTCTATCTCTATTGTCCCGACCCTGTGGTCTGAGATCTTTATGACCTCGTCGGACCTCCCCACAAACCATATGTAGCCGTCCCGGTCGGTATATGCAGCATCTCCTGAGTAGTATGCCTTCATGCCCGGGACCTGGGCCCAGTACTCTTCTAGATACCTTTCCTCATCGTTCCAGAGGGTGGCTGTCAGCCCCGGGAAAGGGTTATTAACAACCAGGACTCCCTTTTCTCCAGGAGGAAGGGGGGCACCGGTAGCCGCATCTACCACCTCAGCCATCACCCCCGGTGCCGGGATGGAGGCTGATCCGGGCTTTATAGGAAGCATGCCTAGACCGTACGGGTTAGCGATCAGTGGACCCGAGGTCTCGGTCTGCCACATGTGGTCTATTACTGGAATCTTATTCTTGAAAACATCTATGCTCAGCCACTTCCATGCAGCGGGATTGAGAACTTCTCCTGCACAGAAGACTCTTTCGACCGATGATATGTCGTGCTTTCCGGGCTCCTCCGTTCCCAACCTCATGAGCCCTCTGACTCCCGTGGGAGATGTCCACCATCCGGTGACCTTATTTCTATCTATTATCTCCCACCACATGTCCTTTCTCGGATAGTCTGGAGTTCCCTCGTACAGTATAGAGGTACATCCTCTCATCAGGGGACCATAGACGTTGTAGCTGTGACCCACGATCCATCCTATATCGGAAGTACAGAACCATACGTCATCATCCCTGAGACCATAAATCCACCGGCCCATCGAGTGCACATAAACCTGATACCCTCCGTGCCTCTGAACAGTCAGCTTGGGCGTCGCCGTTGTCCCAGATGTTGGCAGGAGAAAGAGGGGTTCATTTGCCTCCAACCGTTCCACTTCTCCGGTGTTTCCCTTTGATAGGTTCAGAAACTCATCCCAATAGATGTCCCTCCCATCCTTCATCGGAGGCTCTTTTTCTGAGCGGTCTCTTAGAACCACCACCTTCTTGACGATTCCGGGGATCATCTCAAGAGCATCGTCGACTATTGTTTTAAGAGGAACCGGCTTTCCCTTTCTGGAACCCTGATCCTGTGTCAGCATATATTTTGCGTCAGATATCCTTATCCTGTCCGCCACTGCCTTGCCAGAGAAGCCTGCAAAGATAACCATATGAATTGCGCCTATCCTGGCGCATGCCAGCATCGTCGCGACCGATTCTATGCTCATTGGCATGTATATTGCCACCCGGTCTCCCTTCTTGACTCCCAGTCCTCTAAGCGCGGCTGCGTATCTTTTTACCATCGAGAGAAGCTGTCCGTATGTTATAACCTTTGTCTCATCCTTTTCGCCACTTTCATATATCAGAGCCGCCTTGCCGGCGCGCCCCTTTTGAACATTATAGTCAAGGCAGCTATAAGAGATGTTCGTTATCCCTCCTGCGTACCACTCATAGGTTCTCCCGCTCCATTCGAATACGTTGTCCCATTTTCTGAACCAGTAAATCTCATCCTGGGCCTTCAAGGCTGCATCTTCCCAAAAACCCGCATGGTCTTCCTCGGCCAACTTCATGAAACTCCTTACATGAGGCGGCATCATCTGCACTTCCACTTCCTGCATGGCAGGTTCCTCCTGAGTGCGGATTAATCCCGAGGCCCTGCTGCAAAGTCCCGTCCGCCACCCCACCAACCTCAGAACCAGTCTTAAGGACCTTTCCCCTTAGAATATCAGTTAGTTATGATGCTTCCCACTCTCAATTTGCCAGCCCTAAAATAATTCGCCCCTACGCTTTTGTCTACATCATTTATTTTGAAATACCTTGACAATCCTAGCAAAATATCGTTAAGAAAACCATATCGCCTGCAGGAATGCTCGGGGACGTGGAGGGCATTTTAAGCGCGTCTGCGAGGTGCCGGTCTTCTCCAGCAGCAGCTTATATCTTGCCAGAAAGCGCTGGATGACCCGGAGAGATCCTTATAAGCGAGGAGCTTCAAAGCTGACTGAGAATTTGAGGGCTTTCAAAGCGTAATAGCCACTCCTGGGCTGAAGGTCGATGGAGGAATGGGTTCTTCTTGAGGAGATAGGGACGCTCGAAAGCTTTACACCTTTAACGGTTGAGAAATCTCTCGGCATTAGGCTCGGGGTACAGGTCCGATCTTGAGATAAATTCCACGACTCATATTATATGGAGGCCTAACAAAATGCCTTCTGAAGTTTTGAACCAGGATGAAATATTCAAGAGTTTAGCAGCTGCTGTAATTAGCTTCGATAAAAATAGAGCGGAAGATTTAGCACATCAGGTAATTGACAATAATTTCGATGCCTATGCAGCTATAAATAGGGGTTTATTCCATGGTATGGAAGTGATCGGCAAGAAGTTCGACCAAGGAGAATGTTTCGTTCCCGAACTTCTGATGGCATCTAAAGCCCTCATGAGCGCGGTCGAAATATTGAAACCTTCCATTTCGGGGATTCAAATACGAGAAAAAGCTGTTTTTGTAATCGGAACGGTAAAAGGAGATGTGCATGATATCGGCAAATCCATTGTCGCAATCCTGATGGAGTCAAGTGGATTTGAGGTCCATAATCTGGGTGTTAATGTCGAGCATGCTTTTTTCATAGAGAAAGCGGAAGAACATAATGCCGATTTCATCGGCCTGTCTGCCCTTATGTCCACCACTATGCAGCATATGCCACATGTCATTGAGCTCTTGAAGAAAGAAGGATTACGCGAAAAATATTTGATCATGGTGGGTGGGGCTCCCGTGAGTCAACAGTGGAGTGACAAAATAGGCTCCGATGGCTTTGCGCCGAATGCAGCCAGAGCGGTGGAGGTCGCCCAAAACCTCCTGAAAGCCAGGCGGCAAAGTGCGAAATAATTTATTAATCGTTAGATCAATCATGAAGACCGATTAGCTAACTTTGGAGACCTGAGATGAATGATAAGAACAGCATGACGCCGAGGGAGCGAGTCTATAGGGCAATTGAATTAATGGAGCCGGACCGCGTACCCCTTCTGGCAAGTACCAGGTTTTTCGCGGTCCGCTATCTTGGGCATACATTGGGAGATTGTTATAAGAAGCCAGACCTATATGTCGAAGGACAGATAAGGATGACTTCTGATTTTGCTGTGGATGCCGTTTGGGACCTGGCCGGTATGAATCCCATTGAAAGAGCACTGGGACAACATTTCTCGATGCCTGAAGACGATGTTCCTTTTCCCCTAGAGCCGCTGTTGAAAGCTCCGGAAGATTTTGAAAAGCTGCCGAGAAAGGTTGAGATAAAAGGCAAGGGATGGACCGATTATCTTACTGGCATTACTAAGAGTCTAAGGCAACGGGTGGGAGAAGATATACCGGTAATTGCCAACGTCCCCTCACCTTTCCGCATCGCGTGCATGCTAAGGGGTACTCATAATCTTTATATGGACCTTTACGAAAGGCCCGATTTTGTGAAAGAACTCTTGGAGTACTTGATCCAGCCGACTCTGGATTATGCAAGCCTTCAAGCAGAGGTCGGTGGCGATATACTCTATACCGCGTGTCCGGTTGCGAGCCGCACGATGATCTCCAGAAGTCACTTTGAAGAATTTGTCCACCCGGTGCACATCCGTCTCTTCGATTACTGGAAGAACAAATTGGGTCGCAAAACCCTCTTTCATGTCTGCGGGGACTGGTCGGACAGGTTTGACCTGATTGTTGGCGAAGGTCCCGACATTATCCATGTCGATAAGATCGACCTCGCATGGCTTAAGAAAGAGTTCGGGGCTAAAGCCTGTATCAATGGAAATGTGGGCACAACTACCACGTTGATGCTGGGGTCTCCGGAAGACGTCAAGAAGGAGGCCATTGAATGCATAAAAAAAGCAGGGGCGGGTGGCGGGTTTATGTTGGGGGCAGATTGTGCCGTCCCCCCGGACACACCAATCGAGAATATGAAGGCTTTAAAAGAAGCAATAATGGAAGCTGGCAATTATCCTCTAAATATGAGTTCTTGGAGTCAATTCTAAAGTTATGGCTTATAATCCGAGTGCCCGCGGATATTATTTTCACAGCTTTGCTCTGTCATGCATTGCCGGCTCCGAAAACTAAAGGCTCAGTTCCAGGTCACACTCGCAACCTTGAGGAATGCAAAGACTTTCCTCCATAGATCCGACTTGTCGCTTGAGGGATTACAGTTTCCATTATGGGAGAGAGATTGTTCGATAGCAAGAAATGCAAAACTCGCTCACCCGCAAAAGCATGCCCATCTTTAGACAAGCTCCCTTAGCGGTCTCTAGAAGCTTGAGGAATAGATTAAAATGAACGAACAGAGGATGCTGACCTTTTGTCAGCATTGCCATATGATATGTCGGATATCTGTAACCGTAAAGAATGGCAGGATAGAATCTATAAGGAATTGTATGGGTATCGAGGGGATTAAGGCCATTCACTCTGATGAGCTTATATATCATCCCGACCGTGTAATATATCCCTTGAAAAGAGTGGGCGACAAGGGCGAAGGTCGATGGAGCCGGATTTCGTGGGTTGAAGCCCTTGATATTATGGCGGAGCGTTTTGGGGAAATTAAAAAAAAATATGGCCCTGAGGCCATCTGCACAATAAGGGGGTGCGGGCATAAAGATACTGCTTCCTATGCATCATTCCTATTCAGCCATGTCATTGGCACACCGAATCTTATGGATATAAATAGGCAGTGTAATTGGCCGACGGTAATCGGTGAAATGGTCACTTATGGCGAAGGTCTTTTGACGGAGCGGAGTGCAGATTACCTCCGCTCCAAATGTATTCTGATATGGGGGGCGAATCCTAAACACAACCGCCCGCCGCAGGACAGGGAAATATTTTTGGCCCAGAGAAATGGGGCGAAGATTATCGTGATAGACCCGAGGCCGCCGGAAGGGATGGGCCCTGGCGGCAGACCAGTCGACCTTTGGCTCAGGGTGAAGCCGGGAACCGACTGCTACCTTGCGTTAGCAATAATTAATACCATTATAAACGAAAAATTATATGACGAGGATTTTGTAAATAATTGGTGTATCGGGTTTGAAGAATTAAGAAGGCATATACAGAAATATACCCTGAATGAAGCCGAAAAGGTCACATGGGTTCCGCAGCAAAAAATTGTCGAGGCTGCTAGGCTATTCAGTACGATCAAGCCCTCCTCTATTCACTCCAGGCTCGGCGCGGGTGCACAACATGTGAACGCCACTCAAACAAGCCGGGCCATAGCCATTATCGCCTCGCTGGCTGGTAATATCGACGTGCCCGGCGGGAATTTGATAAGTGACGATTTAGGGGGATTCAGGCACCAAAGGTCAATGGCTCAATTTCCGATATTCCCTCCGGGGATTGAACAGAAACGCTATGGCGCGGATAAATATCCCTTCTTGTGCTCCGCCAAGGGGAAAATGGATTTCTTCTTATCCCGACGACAAGCTCACGGCCCCGATTGCCTTGAAGCGATGTTAGAGGGAAGGATAAAGGCCTTTTATATTCCAGGATGCAACATCGTTTTGAGTGAAAGTAACAGCAGAAAGGTATGGCGGGCGCTATCTAACTTGGATTTTCTCGTGGTGGCAGAGCTTTTTATGACTCCCACTGCGGAGCTTGCGGACCTGGTTCTTCCTGCGGCGCACTTTTTGGAAACGGAGCTTCCTCTACGCGCATATCAGAGAATGGGGCCGATGGTGTATAATTACATTCTCGCCGCCCGAAAAGTCGTTGAACCGAGAGGAGAGTGCTGGGACGATAGGAAGATAGTTATTGAGCTTGCTAAGAGAATGGGTGTACAAATTCCCTGGGATAATTTAGATGATTTCAACGACTGGACACTGAAAGATGTTGGTATCATATTCGGGGAGCTTCAGAATAGAAAAGGGCAGCAGCTCGAGTTCCCTATCGGGTACGAGAAATATAAGCGGGCTGGATTCAAGACGCCTTCCGGAAAGATAGAGCTCTATTCGGAGTCATTCAAAAGCCTTGGTTATGACCCTCTGCCATCGTACGTGGAGCCATTTCAGGGCCACCTTGACCTAGATGTATTGAAGGACTATCCTTTAATTCTGATTAGTCACAGGGACATTCATTATATCCATAGTGAGTTCCGGCAACTATCCTCAATCAGGCGGGATTATCCTGACCCTTTGATAGAATTGAATCCCGAGACAGCGAGGGAGCTGGCCGTAGAAGAGGGGGACATTATATATGTAGAGACGCCTTCATTTCGAGATCGAATGGCGGGAAAGGCGAGGTTTGTATCAGACCTTCATCCGAAAGTCGTATCCTGTGTTTCGCATTGGTGGTTTCCAGAAAAAAGAGGTCCGGAGCGCGGCTGCTACGATTCCAACATAAATGCTATCATATCTTACGGTCCACCACACGACCCTGTTACCGGCGCTCATCAAGCCAGGTCGATTCCGTGCAGGGTGGTCAAAAAGTAACCACTGCTTGAATCCGGCAGCTTGACGAAACATCCTTATTAATGGAAATTTACAATGACCCGGCAAACCGCTCCATCGCGGATTTTTTTGGCTCACCTTCCATGAAGATCATTGATGGTGAGGTGCGCTCAATCGATGGCCAACCCCATTTTGTGGCCCCGAGCCTAACGGTTCCTCTGACCCGGTTTGGAGACCTTCACTCGAAGGACGTCGCTCTCGGGATCCGGCCGGAGCAGATTCAGCTCCTTCCCCAAGGCCCGTACTCTGCGGCCATCGACCTGATTGAGCCTCTGGGAAAAGATACCCTGCTCTATCTCGTCGATTACGCAGCAGGGAGGATGCGGCCGCTTATCCTCATTGTGGATGGCGGCTTCGAGGGCGAGCTGGGCGAGAGGCTCTCCTTCAAATTTCCCGAGGATAAGATCTACCTTTTCGAAGAGAGCGGAGAACGAATAAGGCAAAGCCACTCTAGGGAATGATAGGAGAAAGAAAAAAATGGAGGGGGCATGAGCCCCCTCCATTTGCCATATCCCCTCAGGAAACTCCCCACCACGGGGGCCGCACATCTTTATCGCTGAAGGTGCCGTCTTTTTCGAAAAAGAACCTCCTGTCCATATCGGGCCTGAAATTCCCCTCGAGCATGGAAAGGAGCCAGTCCGCACCCTGGCTCAAGAAATCCGAACCCACGCCCCCCAGGGGGTGGTACTCGTTGCCGTAAACCCACATTTCCTTGGGCGTGGCCGCGCGCTCGTAAGTGGCTATGGCCTGCTCCAGGGGCGTCAGCTCGTCGAACTCACCGTGGGCCATGAGGTAGGGACACTTTATCTTTTTCACGAGGTCTCCCAGGTACATGTGCGCCAGAACTTCCCTGTCGAATTTCTCCTCATCTTCATAGCCGGCCATATACATGAAGTTGAGCTTGAAGTTGGGCTGGGCAACGTTGAAGATGACGTGCATGGTGCCGTAGCAACCCATGCAGGTGGCGCAGGCCTTGAGGCGCTCGTCATGGGCCGCAATGCGGGAGCCCCAGTAAGAGCCCATGCTCACGCCGAAGAGCACGATGCGTTCCTTGTCCACTTCCTTCCTGGTGCAGAGGTAGTCGATGAAGGCACTGCCGGCCCGCTCGTAATTATCGAGAGTGCACTTAAGGCCATGGAGCAGGGACTCGCCCTGGCCGGGGCCGTCGATGGAGAGACAGGCGAAGCCCCGTGGCAGGAAGTAGCGCTTCATTGCGGCGACCCAGTCCTCCTTGAACATGTCCATTCCCGGGCCGAGGATGACACACGGGTGAGGCCCCTTTCCTCCTGGGAGGGCGAAGATGGCATAAAGCTTCTTCCCCTCGAAAGGAAGCTCCACCCTCTCAAATGGGGTCGGGTCGTACTCAGCCACCTTATTGAAGCAGTGGACCAACTTCTGGTGGAAGGCGCTCTTCCTGGGGTCATCCCCATAGAAGCCGTACTGAGCCCGACCGTAAAGGAGCATGGCCCGGGCGTAGAAGTCTCTCGCCGCCCCTTTGAATCCCCTCTCCTCAGCCCAGCAGGCCTTCCGCTCGACCTCATGGGCGGTGGTACCCCAGGCGCGGGCGAAATGAAGGGTGGAGCCCACTTTACCGAAGACGCGGTCCACGTCGGAATGAAAGTAGCCGAGCTCCTCAAAGAAACCTCTCACCTCGGGGTGCAGGATGTCCCAGCCTCCCAGCGTCACCAGAGCATCCAGAACCCAGCGCTGTCCCGTTCTTTGGGTAGCCATCTCTGTTCCCTCCTCCTAATGAGATGGAATTCATGTGGCAAAAAGGTCTGCGAACCCTGAAACTTTTTGCTTGAAATTTGAGATGGAGTAAGGATGGAATCACTAATTAGTTTATTCTTGCAGCTAAAGCAATAGGATTTTTTGGTTTCTCTTCTCTTGCGTTGAAGCTCATGGGAGGGCACTCGTGATGAAAGGCGCTGAGAGTAAGAACGTGAAGGTCATCGGTCACACCGATATGGACGGGAGAGGAGATGCCATCTGTGCCATCCGAAGAGGGGATCACCTTTACGTGGGCCATGTATTCAGCCGGGGCGTCTCCATACTCGACGTCTCAAACCCCATGAAACCCAAAGTGGCCAAATGGCTCCCCAACCCCTCCCCCAACACATGGAATACGAATATAGCCGTGTCGGGGGACCTGCTCCTCGCGGCTGATGAGATGGACCTCTTCACCGGAAACCCCCTCCAGTGCAGTGCGGCCGGAATGGCCATCTACGATATCTCAAGGCCCGCTGAACCTAAGAAAATAGCCTACTGGAAGACCTCTGGCTTCGGGGTGCACCGGATATGGTTCGTTGACGGCCGCTTCGCCCACGTGCCCGCCCATCTCGAAGGCTACACCCGTTTCATCTACACCCTCCTCGACCTTGCGGACCCCACCAGGCCGCAGGAGGTGGGCAGGTGGTGGTACCCGGGGATGTGGGAGGCGGGCGGAGAGACTCCCGCCTGGAAGCCGCCCGATAACGTCTGGCTCCACGGGTGCGTCGTCCACGGAAATCGCTCCTACAGCGGCTGGTGGGACGGGGGCTTCGTTATCCTCGATGTCTCAAACTACAGCGACATCAAATATGTGAGCGGTTTCAATTGGCACCCACCCTATGGAGGAGCCACCCACTCCACAGTTCCCCTTCCTGACAGGAACCTGCTAATAGTGGGGGATGAGGCCATCAAGAATAACTGCGAGGAGGGAGAGAAGCTCGCCTGGGTGGTGGATATCAGGGCCGAGAAAAACCCCGTGCCGATAGCCACCTTCCCGGTGCCCGAGGGCCCCTACAAACATCCGGGCGTTCGTTTCGGACCCCACTGCATCTGGGAGAATAGGCCCGATGGGCTTGTGAGCGACGAGCTCATCTTCATGGCCTACTTCAGGGCCGGGCTCCGGATCTTCGATATCTCAAACCCCTACCGGCCCGAGGAAGTGGGCTATTTCGTGCCTCCTCCTCCCAAGAAGATGGTGGACCCGCGGCCGGGCCAGGCGCTTGCGCCATCGAGCCAGGACGTTTTCGTTGATAAGGAGGGCCTGATATACCTCACCGACTATAACTGCGGCATCTACATACTTGAGTTCACCGGCTGAAGCCGCCCCAGGGGGCCTATGCTGAGGGCGGGTTTTTAGAACCTTCTCTCATACCAAACCTGCTCATAGTGGCATTCCTTCTGATGACCATAATCACTCCGGGAGGGAGAAGATGGTTGACATGAGGCTTACCGAGGAGCAGTTGGAATTACAAAAACTCGTGCGAGAGTTTGCTTTAAGGGAGCTGAAGCCGATTGCGGCCGAGTGTGACAGAAAAGCCCAGAGCGACCCCGGCGGTTGTTTTCCGATTGAAGTGCTCAAAGCCGCGTCGAGGCTCGGGCTGAGGACGCTCGGACTTCCCAGGGAATACGGAGGGGCGAACATAGGGGTCCTGACCCACTCCCTCCTCCTTGAGGAAGTAATGGCGGTCGAGCCGGGCTTCGGTGGCGTATTTCATCAGGTCTGGCGGCTCTCACAGCATATCGCCGAGTTCGGGACGGAGGAGCAGAAGAAAAAATTCCTCTTGCCATTCGTTGAGGACGACACCTGTCTTATATCCATTGGGATGACGGAGCCGGGGGCCGGGACGGACAATACCCTACCGTACGGGGGTGTAGATGGCGGAATGAGGCTCTCGGCGGTAAAGCAGGGGAGCGAGTGGGTGCTGAGCGGAACGAAGCACTTCATAGCCTGCGCGGCCCTTGCAAAGATATTCTTCGTTCTGGCGAGGACCGACCCGAATGTGCCGGTTTCAAAGGGAGTAACCCAATTTCTGCTTTGGCGGGATACGCCGGGCTTCAAGGTCGCCCGCACTCATGACAAGCTGGGGGCGGCTCTCCTCATGAACGCCGAGCTCGTTCTTGAAAACGTCCGGGTTCCGGAATCGGATGTCTATATAGGTGAAAACCTGGGCCTTTCAAGTAGGGGGAGAAACTATGGGAGAAGCATCCCCATGGTCGCAACCTTCGGCTTGGGGATAGCGAGGGGAGCTTATGAGGCGGCCCTCGCCTACGCAAGGGAGAGGGTTCAAGGAGGCAAACCCATCATCAAGCACGACGCCATCGCAATGCGCCTGGCCGATATGCTGACGCTGATCGAAGCCACCCGAAGCACCATATGGAAGGCGGCATGGTCTGCTGATAACCTGGAGACCTACAACGTGAGGGAGGCTCTCATAGCGAGCTATATGAGTACTGTGTGTGCCAGGAGGGTTTGCGATGGCGCCTTACAGGTCTTCGGCAGAGAGGGCTACATGAGGGACAGGCCCGTGGAGAAGTTTTATCGAGATGCCCACATGTGCAATCACATAAACAGCACCGTGGACGGAAGGCTCATGAGAATCGGAAAGCTTGTCGCCGGTCAGCCTCTCTATGTCCTCTGAGAGAGGAAGAGACGGGAAACCCCTTTTGATAGGAGGAAGCTTTCATCATGGTGGATTTCTCTCTTTCCGAGGAGCAAAAAGCTCTCCAAAAACTATGCAGGGATTTCGGCCAGCGCTTTCTTAAGCCAATTGCCGACGAGCTTGACAGAAAAGCGGCCGAGGAGCCAGGGGGGTGTTTCCCCTGGGATGTGCTGAAAGAGTTCTCATCTCTAGGGCTTAAGAATTTGCCGCTCCCGGAGGGCCGCGGTGGAGCGGATATGGGAGTGCTCACCCATTGTGTTCTGCTTGAAGAGCTCATGGCCGCGGAGGCCGGCTTCGCCGCCGCCATTCACCAGGCATGGAAGCTCTCGGGCCTCCTCATCGAGTGCGGCACGGAGGAGCAGATATCGAAATACATTCAGATGTATGCAGAAGATGACACCTGCCTCATGGCAGATGGAACCACCGGCCTGGATTCCGGCTCTGCCGCCCCTCTGGCCTATAAGGTGGCCGAGGGCGGTTGCCGCCTCTCCGCGGTGCGAGAAAGCTCGGGCTGGGTGCTGGATGGGAGGAAGCGCTTCGCAGCGTGCGGGGCGATCGCAAAGGTCTTCATCGTTGAGGCAAGAACGAATGGAGGGGTTCCAGGTTCAGGGGGAATGACTGGCTTCATCCTCACGAAGGAGGCCCCAGGCTTTGCGATAGGCAAGCTTCATGACAAAATGGGAGCGAGGCTTCTTACTGACTCCGAGCTTCTCTTTGAGAAATGCCGTGTCCCAGAGCAAGACGTGCTGTTCGGAGGCGAGGGGAAGGCTTGCGAGGCGAGGGCACGATATTTCGTGAGAGTTTCCCCCGCGGGCGGAGCGTTTGGGGTTGGAATTGCCAGGGCTGCGCTTGAGGAGACTATAGAATACGCGAGGAACAGGGTCCAGGGAGGAAAACCCATAATCGAACACGATGTCGTGGCCCTAAGGCTCGCCGAGATGGCGGTCGATGTCGAGACGGCCCGCGCTTTGGTCTGGAAGGCCGCCTGGTACTCGGATAATGAAGCGAATCATGACCCCAAGATAGGACTCGCAGCCACCCTCTTCGCCTCGGAGGCCGCCCCCCGCGTTTGCGATGCCGCCATCCAGATATTCGGGGGCTCGGGCTACATGAAGGATTATCCTGTCCAGAAGTATTGGCGGGACTCTTTGATGTGTTACTCCATCCACGGGATGAACGACATAATCCGCTTAAAAATGGGAAGGCATCTGGATGCCGAGCATGATTGATGGGAGGATGGTCAATGCGCGCGATGGTGCTTCATCAATTCTCAACCCCGCTCAGGATGGAAGACCTCCCCACACCAAGGGCCGAGCCCGACGAGGTGGTGGTGAAGGTGCGGGCCTGCGCTCCGGATATGCTCGATGTCAAGGTGCGGGCCGGGCAATATAACGTCGCCCCTCCCCGAGTCCTCGGGCACGAGATATCGGGTGAGGTGGCAGAGGTCGGCTCTTCGGTCAAGAACCTCAGGGAGGGGGATAGGGTTGTCGTTTACGACTACCTGAACTGCGGCGCCTGTGAGTTCTGTTGGAACGGCAGAGAGACCCTCTGCCGGAACAACAGGGGCATAGTGGGCCTCGCGATAGATGGTGGGTTCGCCGATTACGTGAAGCTTCCCGGAAGAAATGTACTGCCGATCCCGGAGGATGTGTCTCACGAGGCGGCGACGACGCTCGTGAGCCCTGTCTCCACTTCTCTCCATGCCCTGAGAGAAAGGGCCAAGGTAACGCCGGGCGACCGTCTGCTCATCGTTGGAGCCGCGGGCGGGGTAGGCATCCATATGGTTCAAATGGCGAGACTCTTCGGGGCGAGCGTCATCGGGGCGGATGTCTCGGATGAGAAAAACGAAAAGATCAAAGGATACGGGGCAGAATCCCTCATCAACACGACCGAGAAACCCTTCGACCAATCTTTCGACCAGGCCGTCATGGAGGTCACAGATGGACGGGGGGTGGATGCGGCGATCGACCTCTACGGGTCATCCGCATCCCTTGCCGCCTGCTATCGCTGTCTCGACACTGCTGGTACCCTTGTCCATATCGGTTCAAAGATAGGCGATAAACTCGAGATAGACCCGACCCGCCTCACCATGAAGGAGGTCGTTATCACTGGATGCCGCTACAACACCAAGGAGGAGTTCTATAGGTCTCTCGACCTTGTTAGGACTGGTAAAATAAAGCCGGTCGTCCCCTTTTCATTTCCGCTAGAAGACCTGAATGAAACCCTCAACATGATCGAAGAGAGGAAGGTCTTCGGAAGGGCGGTTGCCATTTTATAGAGGGAAAAAGATGAGTGAGATAAGCCGAATCGCAGTGATAGGGGGAGGATACGTCGGCCGGGGACTCGCCATCCAGTTCGCCCACGGTGGCTACGAGGTTTCGCTTTATAACAGGACGGCAGAGAGTTCATCCCGGGCGACGGACGGGATTGAATTCTACCTCAGCGCGTTTGTGAAAAATCGTTTCTTCACGAGGAAAAAAGCAAAGGAAGCTCTCAATCTCATAAAACCCACCATAAGCTTCGAGGATGCGGCATCGGCGGCGCATTTTGTCATTGAGTCCGTTTCGGAAGACCTTGGACTCAAGCAAGATATATTCGCAAGGCTCGACGGCCTCTGCCCTCCCCCCACCATCATAGCCTCAGATACCTCCGGCCTTAAGCTCTCGGATATAGGGCAAAAGGCCAAGCGGAAGGACAAGCTGATCGTTATCCACCACTATACTCCGACGCCCCTGAGGCCGGTCGTTGAGGTCGTCAGGGGAAGGGAAACCTCTGAGGAGACATTTCTGATAACTAAGGAGCTCCTGGAGAGTGTCGGTAAGGAAGTGGTGGATGTGAAGGAGCAGCTTGGCCACATAGGGGTAAGGATAACGACTGCGATAAGAAGGGAGGCCGTATACATGCTCGAGAGGGGGATCGCTTCCCCTCACGATATCGACAGGGTAATTTACGGGCTTGGCATCTTGCCGCTTTTCAGTGGGATGGACGCCTCCGGTCTTGATGTCTTCCTCAGCATCCATGAATATCTTCAGAAGGACCTTGATAACAGGGATTATCCTTCTCCGCTCTTAAGAGAGAAGGTGGAGAGAGGGGAGCTTGGAATAAAGAGCGGCAAGGGTTTTTATAGCTGGAGCGAAGAGTCCGCGAAAAGGGAAACGGAAAAGAGGATAAAGGCACTCATCCTTCGTCTTAAGGAACGAGAGACCTTGCAAGGGTCAGACTCTTGAGGGAAGAGCCGAGCATGAGTGGTCAATGCTCCCCTCTTGAGTTGTGATTTTCTCATGCGCAACCGGCCCATGCGGCTCCAGCCGCTTTCCTTGACGGCTGACACGGGCCTCACAACGAGCGCCTATCCCGAGAAGGTACACTTCCGCTCCCGCAGTCCGTTGCTATCCACGAGCGGGCCCAACACCCCAAAGCCACCGAACTCATGGTCGATTATATGCGCACCGATCAAGGACAAATCTCGCGAGGCGCGCTCAAGAAAGGAAGGAGAAGCCCAGCATGAAAGTTCAGGTTGCCGTTATCCAGACCGAGACTTACCACCTGGGGGATAAAGATAAGACTCTCGCGCAGGCCTCTCGCTATGTCAGGGAGGCAGCCGAGATGGGGGCGCAGATAATCTGCTTTCCAGAGACGTATCCCGGGCCCTGGAGGGTGCCCCTGGACTATTCTCCGGTGGAGGCTTTAAGCCAAGCCGCGGCAAAGCATGATGTATATATAGTGGCCGGAGCCAATGAGCCCCTGAAGGAGGACCCCTCCCGAGGGCACGCCTCCCAGGTGCTCATCGGGCCCCAGGGGCTCATTGGGAGATACAACCGAACCATCCCGCCGGGGCCATGGCTCTATAAGGGAGGGCGCTTCTGGGACCTGGATTACAAGGAAGGGGATGAGCTTCCGGTCTTTGAAACCCCCTTGGGTAAGGTGGGCGTTCTTGTGTGCAGCGAGGTCTACGCGCCCGAGCTCTCGCGAGTGCTTGCCCTCAAGGGCGCGGAGATGGTCTTCCTGCCGGCGGGAATCTCCAAGTATGAACTCCATGAGACCTGGCGCACCCTCATCTGGGCCCGAGCCATAGAGAACCTGATGTATACCTTCACCTGTCAGAATATCCTGGGCATAGAGCGGGGATTGGCCATGATCTGCAGCCCGGAGGAGGTCCTGGTCGAATCGGAAAAGCCGGGGGTCTTCGTCGCGGAGTGCGACCTGGAGCGCATCCGGTGGCTTCGGGAAACAAAAGACCGATATGAACTTCCCTTGCCCTTCAAGGCAAAGCCCGGCGTGCTGAGGGACTGGCGCAGGCCCGAGCTCTATCGTAAGGCCTGCCCAGAGTGGTGAGTTTCATCAAGGGGATGGCGCTCAAGGTAGCTTGGACTTCGCTCTCTCCGCCACCTTTTCAGAAGCTGAAGGTTTGCCGTGAGAGGCCGCCTTTCCCTGCTTCGTCAGCTGTTTCAGGGATGAGATGATGGCGGGGCGGTCCCACTCCTCGGGCCCTATGAGCTTATGGGCCAGTCGACCCTCCTTGTCGACGAGGAAGCTCTCGGGCACCCCTGTGGTGCGGTAGAGCTTCTTGACGGTCTGCTTCGGGTCGAGGAGGATAGGATAGCTGAGACCGAGGCCCCTGACAAAGGGCTCCACAACCTGAGCCCCCAGGGCGTCTATGCTTACGGCCAGAATCACAAAATCCTCCCCCTCCATGGCTCTGTTGAGCGTCTCGAGGCGTGGCATCTCCTCGCGGCAGGAGGGACACCACGTGGCCCACACGTTCACGAGCACGACCTTTTTCCCCCGGAAGTCCGCAAGCGAGACATCCTCTCCCTTGAGGCTTGGATAGCTGAAGAGGGGGGCCGTGTCTCCCACCTGGAGGGGGCCCTGAGCCTTGCCCTCGGGGGTTCCTCCCCGGGTCAGGTACCCATAAGCCATGAGCGCCAGGGTCAAAAGCACGGGAATGACGATAAATAGCCTTATGAGGCGCCGCTCCTTCGGGTTCGCCTTCTCTTCCGGTTTTCTCTCTTCATCCATTATTTTTTAAGAAGCCTCGCCATATAGACTTTTTCCTCCGGACCATCCTACTCTCTTACTTTACTTCATCCTTAGGCTTCATAGCAAGACCGACCTCCTCCGGTCGGCTTCCCTTCCGCATGCCATGACCCTTATGGAGCAAAAGATGCAGGAATGGGCAAAGGAGAAGCAGAAATATGGGCGCAGCCCCAGCGAGACCGAGGCCGCTCATATATAAAACCCCTATGAGCCCCAGCGGAATAAGACAGCAGAGAAAAGAGAAATGCCAGTTTCTCATAACCTGAACCGCAGAAGGAGGCAAAACCGACCCCGAGTTCAATCCGTGCTTTAACCAAGATCTGTGCCACCTCCACGATAGATGCCAGAGAGATTTTTTGCCTCTCTCTTAATTTATTAAAAAACAATATGTTTTAGCTTTATCGGAAGTTCCCGCCCTTTCAGCTCAAGCCGCCGGTCTATCCATAAAGAACAAATTCCTCAAGGGAATCTGGGTTATTGATAAGAGAATCCTTAGCTTTTGTGGGGAAATATGCCACAGAGGCCGCGACACAGATGAGGGGGCTATCCATTCCCTTAGCGCTCGTACTGCTCCAATTTTCTGTAAAGGGTTTTCCGGTCAATGCCCAGTATCTGGGCGGCCCTTTGCTTGTTGCCACCGGTTTCTTCGAGCACTTTCAGTATGTAATCCCTCTCGAGCTCGTCGAGGCTGCTCCTCTCCTGCAGGGCTTCTTCCACGACCACTTCCTCCCAGCCCCGAATGGTATCAGGGAGGTCAACGGGCCTTATCTCTTTTCCCCGGCCAAGGATCATGGCCCTTTCGATGACATTCTCGAGCTCCCTCACGTTTCCTGGCCAGCTGTAATTCAGCAGGAGCTTAAGAGCGGCTTCTGTTATCCCCTTTACCTCTTTCCCGGTACGACCGGCGCATTTCCTGATGAAGTGCCCTGCAAGGAGGGGGATATCTTCCGCTCGCTCCCTGAGGGGAGGCAGGCGCAAATGGATGACGTTTAGGCGGTAGAAAAGGTCCTCCCTGAAGCTTCCGCTCTTTATCTCCTCTTCCAGGTTCCTATTGGTGGCGGAGAGGACCCTCGCGTCAACCCTCACTGTCCGGGTGCCCCCCACGGGCCGTACCTCGCCATCCTGGAGGACTCTGAGAAGCTTGGCCTGAGTCACCAAGGGCATCTCGCTTATCTCATCCAGAAATATCGTGCCCCCATGGGCCGTCTCCAAGAGCCCTTTCTTATCAGAGTGGGCTCCTGTAAAGGCACCCCTCACATGGCCGAAGAGCTCGCTCTCGAGAAGCGCTTCGGGTATCGCTGCGCAGTTCAAGGGCACGAAGGGGCGCCCCCCGCGGCCGCTCTCGAAGTGAATGGCTCGGGCCACGAGCTCCTTCCCCGTTCCGCTCTCTCCGGAGATGAGAATATTCGCGGGAGTATCCGCCACCTTTCGCATGAGGGAGAAGAACTCACGCATCACCCGGCTCTCTCCGATAAGATTGCCGAAGCCAAAAGAGGCTTGAGACTCCTCCAGCGACCGCTCCATGTCCCTCCGCAGGAGCTTTTCTTTCAACGCCTTCTCCACCAGGGCCGTAATCTCTTCCATTCTGAAGGGCTTCGTCAGGTAATGATAGGCCCCAAGCTTCATGCTCTCCACGGCGGACTCTATGGAGCCAAAGGCCGTAATGATTATTATGGGGAGCTCAGGGTCAGAGCGCAGGAGTCTCCGCGTCAGCTCAACGCCCTTGATGCCTTTCATCTGGACGTCCGTGATAACCAGGTCAAATTGACCGCAGGCCGCCTTTTCAAGGGCTTCCGCGCCGCTTCCAGCCGCGTCCACGGAGTAGCCCTCATCCTGAAGGGTATCTTTCAGGAGGGCGCACATTTCCGGGTCATCATCAACAATGAGGACCTTGCTTCCCCTCTGGTCCCTCGCTCCCCTCATGTTCCCTTCACTCGGCCGCGGGCAGGAACACGCTGAAAACGCTCCCCTTGCCGAGCTCGCTCCTCACCTCTATCCAACCCCCGTGGGCCTCTGCGATGCGGCTTGAAACGGTTAGCCCAAGGCCGGTGCCCTCGCCCACATCCTTGGTGGTGAAAAAGGGGTCAAATATTTTGCCCAAATGCTCCTCGGGGATCCCAGGCCCCGTGTCCGAGACATCAACCCTGATGTACCTTTCAGCTGCGGCCTTGCCCGCCGCACCGGCGCCCCTTCCATCGGAGAGCGCCGAGGTAAGGACCAGTTCACCCGCCCCGGACATCACCTGGATGGCATTGAGGCAGAGGTTCAGGAAGAGTTGCTGGAGCTGGTCGGCATCGGCCGTCACGGGGGGAAGGTCCCGAGAGAGTTCGATCCTGAGGGCCAGCCCATGGCGCTGGACCTGGGGTTCCAGAAGCTCGGCCACTGATTCCAGAATCCTGTTCACGCCTTCAGGACGCATGGTGAGCTGCTTCGGCCGTGCAAAGGCAAGACACTGACGCACTAGGCGGGCGATGCGGTCTATTTGCCCGATGATGACCGAGAGCTTTTCCCGGAGGGGGCTCTCGGGCTCAAGGCGTTTCATCACCCACTCGGCCCTGCCGCTTATGATGTTGAGAGGAGTGCCGACCTCATGAGCGATCCCCGAGACCAGCTGCCCCACCGCGGCCATCTTCTCCGCCTGCTGCACCTGTCTCTCAAGCTTCACCCGCTCGGTGACATCCTTGATAACAAGGACCACCCCCGTTATCTTACCTGATGCATTCCGGAGGGGATATCCGTCGATATTGAGGCGCAATCGCTCACCCCCGGGCTCCGGCTCCTTCGTCTGCGTGGCGCTGAAGCTGACCCTCTTCCCTTCCAGCAGACCCTCCAGCTCTGCCGAAAAGCTCCCTTCCTGGCACTGGGGGAAGACCTCACCGAGGGGCCTGCCCGCCTCTTCCTCACCCGGAAGAGCGCAAAGCCTGGCCGTCGCCCGGTTCCAGGCCGTCACTCTCTTATCTTTGTCCACCACTATGATCCCATCCGATATGCTCTCGATGATGCTCCGGGTAAACTCCCGCTCCCTCAGAATCCCGCGGTTGGTCCTCTGGATCTCTTCCGCCATCCCGTTAAAGGTCTGGGCCAGGTGGCCTATCTCATCGGTCTCCTCCAGCCGGATGCGGTGTTCAAGGTCCCCCTGACTGAAACGCTGGACCCCCCTCTCAAGCTGCTCAAGCGGCTGGGAGAGGTTACGCTTGGTGAAAAAGTGGAACATGAAGGCCAGAAAGGCGGTGATTCCAGCTATAGTGAGAACGTTATAAAGGCGGGCCTGGGCCTTATGGCTTTCGATGGTGGCCATATCCATGACCACCTTCACGGCGCCCAAGGTGCGGCCGTCCTCAAGGCGCAGGGGATAGAAGAAGTCATAGAGTCTTCCCCTATCTCCCTTCTTAACATATCCTTCGGGCTCTCCCCCCCGGAAGAGCCTCATCAGGGCTTGGTCTTCCCTGGGGTCCGGCTGATCCTTCGTGCCGGCTGAAAAAAGGGGTTTCTTCTCAGGGCCAAGGACCGCTATCTCCCGCACTCCCTGGAGCCTGCTGAGCAGCCCTCCGAGATGCATCAGCTGCATCATCAGGGACCCCGGATGGCCCCGCGCTATAGCGCCCAGAGCCCCATCGGCCGTTATTCTCGCCTGCCGCTCGGCTGACGCCCGGATCTCCTTGAGAAGACTCTTCTCGCTCTCGCGCAGGTTGAAAAGCGCGTGGGCGGTCATCACCACTATCAGAGTTGTCACGAGATAAAGGCTGAGCCGCGTCCCGATTTTCATGGGAAACCTCTAAGTCCCCCCTTTTGGGGAGAGTACAAGGCAAGCTATCTCTTCAATGATAAGCGAAATCCTGGTATTTTGGCAAACCCACGAGATTGCCTGAAATTTTCGCGGGCAGGGGGGGGACCCTGCAATCGTGAGGCCAAACCTTGAGACTCGCCCTCACACCTTTTCACCGAGTTCATGTGTGGAATTTTGGGCTTGAGCGTGGAATTATGCCTCACTGCGCCGAAGCTCTAAGTCACTTTAAGATTCGCGTATCTTCCTTCATGGGAGGGTCTCCAAGAATATAAAGCACAATAGATCAATATATTAGGGGACCTTCCCAGGGCGTGAAAAAGGCCTGGCACGCTTGATGCTTTAAAGGGAGGCAAATGCGGTACAGAGGCTATCTCCCTTGATAGTTGGAAACTGAGGGACATTTTCAAGAAGGAGGTTGAAAAACCATGAAGAGGTTTCTAGTAATCACGCTTGTTGTGACCGGCATCCTGGGCGTCTGGGTCGTGGGCTCCAACGTTTATGCGCACGGCACCGGGGGCTGGGGCTCCCGCTACATGATGCCCTATGGAGGGGGAGGTTACTGGGGCATGGGCCCAGGGATGATGGGGGGCATGATGGGCCCCGGAATGATGGGCAGGGGCGGTGGAGCCGAGTACTGCGGGTACGGCCCCGGCTACAGGGGTGAGTCCACCGCACCTCTCACCAAAGAGCAGGCCACGGAAATCGTCGAGCGTCACCTCGCCTACACCGGGAACCCCTATCTCAAGCTGGGCCAGATAACCGATAAGGGAGACTATTTCGAGGCTGAGCTCGTCACCAAGAAGAGCGGCGAGCTTGCGGCGAAGCTTTGGGTCGATAAGCACACGGGCTATCTCAGGCCCGCTTCCTAAACCCTAAGGCCCAGAAAGCGGGCCTTGTGAACATAGCCCCCGCTCTGGGACACTCCGGGGCGGGGGCTTCTCCGAATAAGGGGCTGGCAAAAATGAAGAGACTTCTTGCGGTAACACTCGCTCTGACAGGCATGTTGGGCTTTTCGGTCGCAGGCGCCTATGCCCAGGGCTCGGGAGCCTGGGGCGGTGGGCACATGATGCAGTATGGAGGCGGAAACTCCCGAAGTATGGGGGCCGGCACGATGGGGGGCATGATGGGGTCGGGCTCCGGCATGATGGCACCGGGAATGAGGGACGGGGATGCAGGTGCCGTGCCCCACGGCAACACACCCCCTGGCTATTTCCCGGGGGAGCTCAAGGGGCCTCTCACCAAGGAGAGGGCTGCGGAGATAGTGGGCGGATACCTCGCCTCCACCCGAAACTCCTATCTCAAGCTCGGTCAGATAACCGATAAGGGCAGTTATTTCGAAGCCGAGCTCGTCACAAAAAAGAGTGGTGAGCCGGCGGCCAAGGTATGGATTGATAAGCAAACGGGCTATCTCAGGCCCGGCTCCTGAACGTGGGTGCCTTGAGGGAGAGGGGCCCCGCCCCGGGATAATCCGGGGCGGGGGTTCTTTCCCAAGAAAGGAGAGGGTGAGATGGAGAATCTAGTCTGGATAGGACTTCTCGTAGGCGGGATGTTTTTCCTCCATCGCATGGGGCTCGGCTGCTGCGGCGGCCACGGCGGGAAGGGCCACGAAAACCATAAGGGGCATGATGCCCCCTCCGAGGGGGAGCCCCTCCCTCAAGTCACGGACGGAGGTCAAGCCCCCGAGGTTCAGCGGAAGCCAAGCTGCCACTGAGGGGAAGAGAGCGAAAACCGAAGGCAAGGCGAGCTCTTACTGGTCCGGTGGGCATGAATAGCGTGGAAAGCATGTTATTATGTTATAAGTGTGATAAGAATGATTATCGGGCCAGCGGGGAAGCTTCTTGAATTAGAAGCTCTCGTGTTGACGAGGAGGTCTTGAAAATGGCTAAAGACGTTGTTTGCGGCATGGATGTGGATGAGAAGACAGCCAAGTTCAGGCTTGAGCACGGGGGAAAGACCTACTATTTCTGCGCCAAAGGCTGCATGAAGAAATTCCAGGACAATCCCTCTCAGTTCATTCAGAAACAGGTTACTGTAACCCTTAGGTGGACAGAAGATACGCTAGAGGGAGTTCAAACCCCTGAGGCAATCAAGATAGGGAAAGACTTTCTGTGGATACGGCGGGGGGATTCACCCGAAGAAAGGTTTGCCCTTTGCTTTTATTGCGGTAGGATCCACAATCAGCCCGACCTCGTTCGTTGCAGCAAATCGTGGCAAAATCGACAAGGTGCTCCACCGATACCAGAGAACTAAATAAGAGGACGAAGCTGACTAGATTGAAGAGAAGAGGTGATCTTAATGGCTAAGGATATGGTTTGCGGCATGGATGTGGATGAGGAAGAAGCCGAATTCACTCTGCAACATGAGGATAAGACCTACTACTTCTGTGCCGAAAGCTGCCTGAAGAAGTTTGAATCAAACCCCGCTCAGTTTCTTGAAGGGGGCGACGGCCACCAGGAGGAAGAGGCCCAAGCTGAAGGTGAGGCTCCTGTCGTGGTTGCTGATAAGGAAAGGCTTGACCTCCCCATCGAGGGGATGAGCTGCGCGAGCTGTGCAGGGCGTATCGAGAAGGGACTGGCTGAGCTTCCCGGAGTCAGCGAGGCCACCGTGAATTTCGCCACCCAGAAGGCAACCATCCTCTTTGACCCCGGGGCCACAGGCCCCGAGGCTTTCCGGGCGAAGGTTAAAGACCTTGGATATGACGTTGGTGCTGAGAGGGCCACAATTTCCATCCGGGGCATGTCCTGCGCTTCCTGCGTCGAAAAGATAGAGAATGCATTGAGGGGGACCGAAGGCGTGCTCTCCGCCAGCGTGAACTTCGGCACCGAGCGGGCGAGCGTAGAGTACCTTTCGGCAACGGTCGGGCTCCCCCAGCTTAAGGCCACCATCAAGAATCTGGGATATGAGCCCCTGGAGGAGGAGGGGGAGGAGGCCGCGGACAGGGAGAGGTTGGCCCGGCAGAAGGAGGTCAGAACTCTCAAGAGGAAGTTCATCGTCGGTGCAGCGCTCTCGGTGCTCATTTTTTTAGGAAGCTTCCAGGAGTGGTTTTCATGGGTGCCCGATGCGCTGGCAAGCTACTACACCCTCTTGATTCTCACGACGCCTGTCCAGTTTTGGGTGGGCTGGCAGTTCTACAAGGGGTTCTTTGCAGCAGCTCGCCACCGGAGCGCCGACATGAACACTCTGATAGCGGTCGGCACCTCAGCCGCCTACCTTTACAGCGCGGTCGCCACCCTCTACCCGTCCTTCTTCGCCCAGAGCGGCATGAAGCCATCTGTTTACTTCGACACGGCCGCCGTGATCATCACCCTGATACTGCTCGGAAGGCTCCTCGAGGCCGTCGCCAAGGGCCAGACCTCGGAGGCCATAAAGCGCCTCATGGGCCTTCAGGCAAAGACCGCGAGGGTGGTCAGGGACAGCGAGGAGGTGGACATCCCCATTGAAGACGTCCAGAAGGGCGACATCGTGCTCGTGCGGCCCGGGGAGAAGGTCCCGGTGGACGGGACGATAATAGAAGGCCACTCGGCACTTGATGAGTCCATGCTCACGGGCGAGAGCATTCCCGTCGAGAAGGGTCCCGGCGATGAGGTGATAGGCGCGACCATCAATAAGATGGGGGCGTTCAAGTTCAAGGCCACCAAGGTCGGCAAGGAGACGGCCCTCGCCCAGATAATCAAGCTCGTTGAGGAGGCCCAGGGTTCCAAGGCGCCAATCCAGCGCCTGGCCGATAAGATCGCGGGGATCTTCGTCCCCATCGTTATAGCCATAGCCGTTGCCACCTTCATCGTCTGGTACTTATTCGGGCCAGCCCCGGCGTTCAACTTCGCGCTCGTCAATTTCGTGGCCGTCCTCATCATCGCCTGCCCCTGCGCCCTGGGCCTGGCAACTCCGACGGCGATCATGGTGGGCACGGGCAAAGGAGCGGAGAACGGCGTCCTCATACGGGGTGGCGAGAGCCTTGAGACCGCGCACAAGCTCACCTCCATCATCTTCGATAAGACGGGCACCCTGACCAAGGGTGAGCCCTCGGTCACGGGTATCGTCACGGCCGAAGGATTTTCCGAAGAAGCCATCCTCGCTGCCGCGGCCTCAGCCGAGCGGGGTTCAGAGCACCCCCTGGGCGAGGCCATCCTGCGCGCCGCGCGGGAGAGGGAGCTTCCCCTGCATGAGGCTGAAGGATTCAACGCCATCGCGGGTCACGGCATCGAGGCGCGGGTGAATGGCAAGGGCGTGCTCGTCGGCAATAAACGCCTCATGGAAGAGAGGGGCATTGAGCTGGGAAAGCTCGCGGCACGGGCCGAGGAGCTGGCCGGAGAGGGTCAGACGCCCATGTATCTGGCCCTGGACAGCAGAGCTGCGGGAATCATCGCGGTGGCCGACACCCTTAAGGAGGGTGCCATCGAGGCCGTTAAGGCCCTTCATCGTCTTGGCATTGAGGTTGTAATGATAACCGGCGATAACCCGCGCACCGCTCAGGCCATAGCCCGGAAGGTGGGGATCGACCGGGTGCTCTCAGAGGTGCTTCCCGAGGATAAGGCCCAAGAGGTGAAGAAGCTCCAGGCCGAGGGGAAGCGGGTGGCCATGGTGGGGGACGGCATCAACGACGCCCCGGCCCTGGCTCAGGCCGATATAGGCATCTCCATCGGCACGGGAACCGATGTGGCCATGGAGGCCTCCGATATCACCCTCATCACGGGAGACCTCCAGGGGGTGGTGAGGGCCATCACCTTGAGCAAGAGGACCATACGGACCATCAAGCAGAATCTCTTTTGGGCCTTTGCTTACAACTCTGCAGGAATTCCCATAGCCGCCGGGGTTCTCTATCCCTTCTTCGGGATCTTGCTCAACCCCATCTTCGCCGCCGCAGCCATGGCTTTCAGCTCTGTCTCGGTAGTTTCAAACTCCCTGCGCCTCAAGAGAGTCAGGCTTTAACGGGCGGCCGAAGTACAACAAAAGGAATGGAGATGCATACGTGAAGGAGAAGGTCTCGGGATTTCTGGGTGCCCTCGTCCTTTTCGGGCTTTACTTTTCCATCTTGACCCTAACGAGCTCGCTTGCAGGTGCATGGGAGCAGTTCGTGCAAGTCTGGTACTTCATCGTGATCCTCTTGGCCGGGTTCGGCGTTCAGCTTTCCCTCTTCCTCTTCGTGAGGAAAGCGAGCAGGATAGAGAACTCCCAGAAACCCTCATCAGCGGCCATCGTGACTTCAGGGGGGATATCCACTGGCTCGATGATAGCCTGCTGCAGTCACTATCTCGCCTCAATCATACCGCTTTTCGGCCTTTCGGCCGCAGCGGTTTTTTTCACGAAATATCAGGTAGCCTTTCTCCTCCTGGGGGTTTTGGCAAACATAACGGGGCTAACAATCATGCTGAGAATAATTCAAAAACACTATCTTTTTCGCGGGGGGAGCTCACTTTTCGGAGCAATACTGAAACTCGATATGCAGAAAGCTTTTAAAGTGGCCGTGGCGGCTTCAGTTGCGATTCTCCTGGTTACCTTCCTTTTGACGGCCGCCAGAAGCGAAGGCGCTGGGGGAATCCCCCTCTCGACCATAACGAGTCGGGGCGGTAGCGTCACGGTTGCAGCGGGGTCGGAAAACTTCTCTCCCAATTCGCCTGAATTCAGCATATCAATGAACACTCACAGCGTCGACCTTGGCTTCGACATGAAGGAGCTGTCCTTATTATTCGATGACCGGGGGAAGGTCTATAAACCCCTCAGGTGGGAGGGGTCGGGACCAGGAGGCCATCACAGAACTGGAAAGCTCACCTTTACTCCCCTTGAAGGGAGCCCTAAGAAGATAAAACTCATCATAAGGGATGTTGCGGGCGTCAAGGAGAGGGCTTTCGAATGGGAGCTGAGATAAGGGAGATAATGTCTGCTCTGAAGGAGGTCTGAGGCCGTGGTTACCCTCAAGGAGAAGAGAGGAGTCCGGGAGAGCGCGGGGCCCTCAAGGCGCAGCCTTCTCAACTGGCTTCTGGGCGGAGCGATAGTTTCTCTCGTGGTGGCCACCCTTTACCCGATAGCACGTTACCTTTATCCCAGCAAGGTTAAGGCCAGCCCTGCCGATTGGCTGGAAGTGGCGAGCCTTCCTGAGATTTCCATCGGCGGGGGGAAGCTCGTGAAGTACGGAAGGGAGCCCGTATGGGTCATCCAGCCGAGTGCCGGAGATTACAGGGCCCTTTCCGCGGTCTGCACCCATCTCGGCTGCATCGTGCGCTGGAGCCCCGACTACCCGGAGGGGCACCGGGGCCAGTTCTACTGCTACTGCCATGCGGGCGTGTTCGACTCTCTGGGAAACGTGCTTTCGGGCCCACCTCCGAGGCCCCTTCCCTCCTACCAGGTGAGGGTCTCCGGAGAGAAGGTCTATGTGAAAGCCTGAAGGCTTATCAAGGGAAAAGGCTCAGCGGGATGATTTTGCTTGGTTTTTTTGACGGAACAGAAGGGCGCGGTTCATGTGCCATCTCCTAATTGCCGTCCCCGTCGCGGGACTTGGGCTCTTTTACATCTTTCCCTTCGGATTGGCACTCACGATCTACCTTCCCATGACCGGCCTCTCGCTTTTTCTTTTGCTCCTCGTGGTCAAGACCCACTGTCGCCCCACCGTTACGGGCAGGGAGAGCATGGTAGGGCAATGGGCCGAGGCCATAAGTGATATAGGCCGCACTGGCAAGATATCATTCCAGGGCCTCATCTGGGATGCCCGGGCTGAGTCCCCCGTCCGGCGGGGGGAGCACGTCATGATTACTGGGTTTCAGGGGCTTAAGGCCCTCGTGCGCAAGAGTGAGAGTGACAGATTCTGATACTTTGACACAGGGGAAAACTTATGACTAGAGCAAGGAAGCGGGAGAAAGCTCTGAGGGAGCTTGAAGCTTCCCCTTCACGGAAATTCAAGTTTGGAACTCGCTTCGGGGCAGTTCTCGGCGCCCTGCTCGCGGTGGGCCTAGCGGCCGGCTACTCTCTGACCCGATGGGAAGCCAAGGAATCTGGGGGAAGGGGGGCCGGGGTGAGCGCTTCAGCAGGGGGGGGCCTGCTGGAGCGCCGTCCAACCCTCCCCCCTTCCCTCTTCGTCGGCCAGGTGGCCAGAGCTTACGGGGTGGCCCGGGAGATACCGGAAGTTCTGGACAAGCTCTATTGCTATTGCCGCTGCAAGGAGAGCATCGGCCATCTGAATCTGCTCACCTGTTACACGGAGCGCCACGCATCCACGTGAGACATCTGCGTGGAACAGGCGCTGTTAGCGTCTAGGTTGACAGAGATGGGATATGATCCCGCCAGAATTCAGAAGGCCATAGACGAGAGATGGGGTTAGCGTAAGGTCGAAGTTGTCTCGAGCATGATCTTCCGCCCACTCACGGGCCAGAGCTCTTACGCCTGAGGCTCAATCTTGCGCCTCAGTTCTGAGCCCGGAGTTCCCATATCAGGCTCCACCCATAGGCATGTTCCTGTGGTAAAGTAACCTTAAAGCCTCTTATGTGGATTCATCAGGGGGGTTGGCTGGGGGGACCTGAATCGAACCACGTCCAGACTAAAGGAAAGATATTCCCTTGAAGGATAAGATTTCGCCCGCCGAAGAAGTACTGAACGCCCAGCTTCACCACTGGGAGGGCATGCTTTCCAGCCACCCCGAGATGTTTGGCCTGGAGCCCAGCGAGGCGGCCAAAGGGGCGGCGGAAGCCTTCAGGAGAGAGGGTGTGAGGAGCATCCTTGAGCTGGGGGGAGGACAGGGGAGGGATACACTCTTTTTCGCTCGGAGCGGTTTTGAGGTGACGGTACTCGACTACGCCCAGAACGGCGTGGACTCCATCATGAAGAAAGCAGGCGAGTTGGCCCTATCGCACCCGGTCACGGCCATTCGGCATGACGTGCGGGGTCCTCTTCCTTTTGAAAATGAAAGGTTCGGAGGGTGTTTTTCGCACATGCTGTTTTGCATGGCACTGACGACGGCTGAACTCTTGCGTCTCTCGGCCGAAATTCGCAGAGTGCTCAAGACGAAGGGGCTTAATATCTACACCGTCCGGCACACGAAGGACATCCACTACGGGAAGGGCATACACCGCGGAGAGGACATGTACGAAGCTGGGGGATTCATCGTCCATTTCTTCAGCCGGGAGAAAGTGAAGCACCTTGCAGGGGGCTTTGAAATTTTAGGCGTCGATGAGTTCGAAGAGGGCGAACTCCCCAGGAAATTGTTTCTGGTGACACTCAGGAAAAAAGGAGGCCAATAGCCTTATTTGCCCCTTGAAAACGTGGACTCGCGTGGGTGGCGGAGGCGACACCTCTGCGAGGCGCTGCAAACTTGGGTACAGTAAAAGGCCGGCCGGTTCCCCCCTGGGGGCGTCCTTGACTTTTGCCTACCGGAGAAGGGTATCTATAGCCTGGACCCTTGGGAAGGAGGGCTCCCTTGCACCCTGTTCTGATTCAGTTGGGGCCTTTTGAGATCCGCTTCTACGGCCTCATGTATGTCCTGGCCATATTGGTGGGTCTCAAGCTCGTGCGGGGTGAGGCGGTGAGGAAGGGCCTCGGGCTTTCGGCCGATGAGGTGGGAAACTTCGTCCTGCTGGCGGTGATTCTTGGGATTATAGGCGCGAGGCTCTACTATGTGGCCTTCAGGTGGGATTACTACTCCCGGGCTCTTCTGGAGATTCCCGCCATCTGGCACGGTGGCCTGGCCATCCACGGCGGGATAGCAGGAGGTGTGATTGGAGGTATCATTTTCACGCAAAGGAAAAAGCTGCCCTTCTTCCGGTTTGCCGATGCCGTGGCCCCCTCGATCATCCTGGGCCAGACCTTTGGGAGGTTTGGAAATTTCATGAACGGTGATGCCCACGGACTCCCCACAGACCTCCCGTGGGGGATAACCTTTCCGCCGGAGAGCATCGCGGGCCAGGAGTTTCCCGGAATGCCCACTCACCCCACAATGCTCTACGAGATGGTCCTGAACTTCCTTATATTCCTCACCCTCTGGCGGCTGCGAAGAAGGCCCCACGGGGACGGGTTTATCTTTTCCCTCTATCTCATCCTGTATTCCGCGGGCCGCTTCTTCGTCAGTTTTTACAGGGCCGATAGCCTATATATGGGAACCTTCAGGGCCGCCCACGTCGTCGGGCTCATCCTCATAGCTCTCTTCGGTGCCTTCATCCTTTCCCGTCGTCTCTGGCGTGCCCGGGCCTAATCCTCATGCTGGGGGGAATTTTCGTGCGGTTATTATTCTTTGGACGGCTAGGGCTTGCGACAATCCTTACTCTCGCGCTGGTTCTTACCGCGGGTGGGACAGACGCCGTCGGGGCCCAGGCGAAGCAATACGCTAACAGCCACCTCCTGGCCGAAACCGATTGGCTGAGAGAGCACGTGGGCGACCCCAGGGTTCGGGTCGTGGATATGAGACCCAGTGAGGCTTACCTGGGGGCGCACATCGCCGGTGCTGTGAACCTCCAGCTCTCCGAAATCATCTCGACGCGAAATAGGATTCGTATGTATGATGGCTCCTGGGAGGAATGGGGCAACAAGCGCGCGCTGCCCTTGGAGACGGGACCCGGCAATCCGAGGGAGGCCGGCGGGTACTAATCTTATCTTCGCTGTCCGCTCTATTTTAGAGGAGAGGCTAAAGTCTGAGCTTCCCCCTCACGATAAGGCAAGTGGGAGAAAACGATGGGATCAAGGAGGCCTCGACATGAGCCGCAGGCTTAAACCCAAAGGAAAATCTCCGAAGTCTTCACCGGCTTGCCTTTCTGTCCTCGTTTTTTCTCCCTCCCGGGTGAGGCCTCAAGGTAGGAAGGACAAGCCGAGGCTCCGCATCGACCTGGGCCGCTAGCGTTATTTTTTGGAATCAGCGGCCATTCGCAGCATTTCCCCCCTCCACACTTACACTTCAGCCGGATAAGCTCCCCCCACGCAAAATGCTCTCCGATCCCGCCGCCCCGCTACGCGTGCACCCCTGTTGCGGTAATATCGGGTGGCCCTTCAGCTTCACTTCTCCCCCTGTGGATGAAAAGAAACGCGGCCAGAGAGAGCGGCCTCTACAGCCAACCTTTCAGCGGAGAGAGGGGCGCGGGAGCTGGAGGCAAATTCTGACCCCTCACTCATCAAACTGGATGAGGGAAAAGACGGGGTATTTCTTCAGGTGCTCCCTTGCTTTAAGGAATGGCAGTTCTATCAGGAAGGCTAACTCCACGATATCACCGCCCATCTTCTCCACGAGCTGGGCGGCTGCCGCGACGGTGCCACCTGTGGCCAAGAGGTCGTCCGCGATCAATATCTTCTGGCCGTGGTCTATGGAATCCTGATGGACCTCAAGGGTATCCTTTCCGTACTCGAGCTCATAGATGGTCCTGTGGGTCTTGTAGGGCAGCTTTCCCGGCTTGCGGATGAGGATTACGCCGGCATTGAGCTTATAGGCCAGGGCGGCCCCGATGATGAAGCCTCTCGCCTCCACCCCAACCACCATGTCAATGCGCTCGCCTATATAGCGGTTTCCCAAAATGTCGATGGCCGTGTGATAGGCCTTGGCATCGCTCAAGAGGGTGGTTATGTCCTTGAAGAGGACCCCCTTCTGGGGAAAATCGGGTATATCGCGGATGTAGCGGGTCAGGTCTTTAACGGTGAGCATTGCTACCTCCCAAGGATTCTGAGCTCCCTCCTTAGGGAAGGAAGAAGAGGGGGTCTTTGGGGATCGTTCTTAGCCTTATCTCAAAATGAAGGTGCGGCCCCGAAGCCCTTCCCGTTCTGCCCACACGGGCGACGGGCTCGCCTTCGGCCACCTCCTCCCCACGACGCACCAGATTCTCCCGGTTATGAGCATAAATTGTATGGAAGCCTCCGGGATGGCTGAGAATTACCATCTTGCCGTAGCCGCCGGGCCCCCAGTCGCTGAAGACCACCTTCCCCGGCGCTGCGGCTTTTATGAGCGTGCCTGCAGGGGCGGCTATATCCAGCCCGTCGTGGCGCCTATCCGTATTCAGCCCGAAGTAGGTTGTTATGGTTCCCCGTAGGGGCCAGCTGAACTCAAGCTCCCGCGGCTTCGGGAGGCTGGCTACCCGCGGGGAAGAGTCCTCCGCAGGCTTCGAGCGTTGGGAAGGCGGGCGAGCCTTCCCATCGGTCTCTCTCATCTCAGGGAGCCTCACAGTGAGAACCCGCCTGGCCCCCGGAATGAACAGTCGCCTTCCGATCTTGAGATCCCGAGGGTCTCGGACGTGGTTCACCCTCTGGAGCTCGTCCAGGTCCACTCCGTAAGTCCGGGCTATCCTCCAGAGAGTCTCCCCTGCCCGCACTGGATGATAAACGCCCCGATGATAAGATGGGCTGTAGTATCGGGGGATAAGGCCACAGCCCCATAGCAGAAGCCCCAGCACCAGGGGCACCGTCACCTTTGCTTGCGACTTAAGCTTTTCGCTTCCGCTCAATATTCAAAGGCCATGGCGACCGCTTCCTCGATGTTCTCAGCCCGAAGAACTCCGTCCGGGGCGGAATCCCTCCCGAGGGAAATCACGGGCACTCCCATTTTGAGAGCAAGGGCGATCTCGGAGAGGGTGCCCCAGCCGCCCTCGAGGGCTATTATGGCTCGGGGGGTACCCGCCACGATGACATTGCGGGCGTTGCCCATGCCCGTAACGATAGGGATCTCGATATAAGGGTTGGCCTCTTCGGCCGAATGGCCGGGAAGGATGCCCACGGTCAAGCCCCCCGCTCCCGCCGCTCCTTTGGCCACAGCCTCCATCACTCCCGAGAGCCCGCCACAGAGAACGACCCCTCCCCTCTCGGCAATCTTCCTGCCGACCTCCACGGCTAGGCGGCAAACGTCCTCGGAGGCCGTTGATGAGCCCACCACTCCGATAATCTTTCGCACCCTGCGCATTATCCTCATGGTGGAGGAGACTGGTCGGGGCGAGAGGATTTGAACCTCCGACCTCCTGCTCCCGAAGCAGGCGCGCTACCAGGCTGCGCTACGCCCCGATCCTCAATCCTTCCATCCATGCTCGCCGATAAGCTTAACGAAGATGCAAGGTTTCAGATTCTCCCTCCTGACCTCGCCCTTCTCTCCCTTTACCACCTTCACCAAGACTTGGTGGTCAGGGCTTCCCACCGGGATGACAAGCCTTCCACCGGGGGCCAGCTGCTCCACCAGGGTCTCCGGCACCTCGGGGCTCGCGGCCGAGACCATCATGGCATCGAAGGGGCTTTCCCCTCGCCAACCTCTCGTCCCGTCGCCCACGCGATAAACGACGTTATTATAGCCCATCTCATCCAAAAGGGAACGGGCCCTGAAGAGGAGTTCCTTTATTCGCTCGATGGTGAAAACCCTTTCGGCCAGCTCCGCCAGGAGGGCTGTGACATAGCCTGAGCCAGTGCCAAGCTCAAGCACCTTCTCCCTTCCCTTAAGCTCCATGGCCTCGCACATGACGGCGATGATGTAGGGCTGGGAAATAGTCTGACGGGAGCCGATGGGAAGGGGATAGTCATCATAAGCCTTGTGCCTCAGGGCTTCCTCCACGAAGCGGTGTCTAGGAACCCTCCCCATGACCTCCAGAACCCTTGGGTCGCGGATGTCTCGCCCGGCAAGCTGGTTGCGCACCATCTCCCGGCGCGTTATGGCATAGTCCATATCCCGCCTAAGCCCTTAAGTCAGCTGAAAATCCCAGCGCAGCATCTCCTCCCGGGCGGCATAGTTGGTGAGGTCGAGGTGGAGGGGCGTCACCGAGATCTCACCCTGATTGATTGCGGCAAAGTCCGTATCATCAGCGGGCACCCAGCCCAGTTCATCTCCTCCTATCCAGAAGTATTCCCTTCCGCGTGGGTCCACTTTTTCCACCACCGCATCGCCGTAGAGTCGCTTTCCCTGCCGCGTGATCCGCACCCCCCGCAGCTGGGATTTGGGAAGGTCGGGGATGTTCACGTTGAGGAGTGTGTCTGGAGGGAGACCCCGCTCCATCACCATCTTGACAAGCAGCCGGCTGAACCAGGCAGCCGAGGAAAAGTCAAAATTCTCCCGCGCCACAAGGGATATGGCGATGGACGGAAGTCCCAAGATCGTTCCCTCCATGGCGGCGGCCACGGTGCCGGAATAAGTCATGTCATCCCCGAGATTGCCGCCCCGGTTAATCCCCGTCACCACCATCTGGGGACGCCTTCCCCTGAGGAGCCCATTCACGGCCAGATTGACACAATCCGTTGGAGTCCCGTCCACGGCGAACCAACTGGGCGAGAACTGCTCCACCCTTAGTGGGCGGTGAAGGGAGAGGGAATGGCTGGCTCCCGAGCGCTCCCGGTCAGGAGCCACGACGTACACCTCGCCAAGGTCCAGGAGGGCATTGTGAAGGCTCCTAAGACCCTCGGAGCGAATGCCGTCATCGTTTGATAGCAGAATGACCAAGCTTGCTATTAGAGGGCGGAGTGAGGGGAAAAAGCTTCTTTCCTCAAGAAGGGGGGTCCTTCCCTCTCCTCGAATTTTAAAATTATATGTTAAATAATTTCCTTAAGTCAATTCTTATACTTTTAACCCGCAGTGTAATCACCGTCCACGAACATGACATGGCCTGTGATAAACTCCAAGGCCCGGGAGGCCAGGAAGACAGTGGCGCCTATGAAAACCCTCGGGCTCACCCGCGCACCCCCAGGGGATGCGGCTCAGGAGGTCCTCCCGGGAGCGCGATGATTTTACCGTCCAGCGTGTCAGCCGGCAAGGGCATCCCTCAGGGGAGTGCCCTCCCGCGGCCTTCCTGTGAAGGATATGGTTTAGGTTGATAGGTTGCCTTGGGCTAAATATAATGGGAGGCCAAACCGGAGGCATTCATAAAGAGCCGCTATGAGAGGAGCCCCGGAGGGAGCATTCAGAAGCTGGCTCCTTCCATGCCCAGGGCGGAACACGGGCTGGTTGAAGTTTATGAACTAAGTTCTCTAGAGGATTTCTCATTCCCTGAAACTAGAGCGAGAGGAGAGGACAGAATGGCGGAGAAAGTCGGTTTCATAGGGCTCGGCATGATGGGAAACCCGATGAGCAAGAATCTCCTCAAGGCGGGATTCTCTCTCACGGTCTGGAACCGGACCGCAGCCAAGATGAAAGAACTCACCGGCCTCGGTGCCACGGGGGCCTCCTCGCCCAAAGAGGTGGCCGAGAAATCGGATGTGGTCATAACCATGCTTACCAGCGGTTCCGATGTCAAGGAAGTGGTCCTCGGGAAGGGGGGCGTCTTAGAGGGCGCCAAAACCGGCCTCACCCTCATCGACATGAGCACCGTCTCCCCCAAGGATAGCCAGGAGGTGGCCGCCGCGATGGAGAAGAAGGGGTGTGCCATGCTGGATGCCCCGGTGAGCGGAAGCGTCGGTGTGGCCGCCAAGGCGGCCCTCACCATTCAGGTGGGCGGAAAGAAGGAGGTGTTCGACCGGGCCCTTCCTGTGCTGCAGGCCATGGGGAAGAACATCTTCCACATAGGCGGAAGCGGCATGGGCTCACACATGAAGCTCGTCACCAACACCATCATGGGCTGCAACGCCGCCGCCCTCTGCGAGGCCCTCGCCATGGGGACAAAGGCGGGCATTCCCGCAGAGACACTCATAGAAGTGCTTAAATTCGGGGGCGGCCAGTCGCGGGTCCTGGAGCTCAGGGGGCCCATGATCATCGAGGGCGACTTCAGCCCGAACTTCATGCTGAAGCTCCTGGATAAAGACATGGGGCTGGCCCTCGAAAGCGCGGAGAGCCTTGGTGTGCCCATGCCCATAGCGAGCATGATACGAGGCTTCTACACCGAGGCCATCGAGGATGGAAAAGGGGATAACGATTTCAACGCCATCGCGACCGTGTTTGAGCGTAGGGCGGGGGTCGAGATAAGAAAGAAGGCTTAAGGGGCTCGAGCTCTCTCAAGGCGGCTCGCCAAGAGGCGGGAAAAGAGCCCCCTGATATTCGATGGGCATCTCCACGTTGCACCGGCCGGCGATCCGAGCGCCCGGGAGGTCGATCCTTACGGCGGCGACAGAAGCCTAAACGCGGGGAATTTCGGAGTGATGTCTTTGTTGACATATTTGTCCTTTTTTGATTATAGAGGCTGTTGAAAAAATCTTCAAGTGATGCATTATCTAGAGAGATAGCGTAGACTCAGGGAAACTTCCCGCCCTGTGGAGTTCCCCTCTCATGCTGAGACGCGATTTCCCTCAAGGGAGCTTTTTTGACCAGACTCTTCCCTTAAGGCAGCAGGCCCTGCATGAGGGAGGCGAAAGACGCCCCGATGTCCGAAGATATAGGACCCGCTTCGAATAACGATGAGCTAGGTTTCCTTAAGGGCTAATCTCAAAACCTGAAAGACTATAATTCAGAGGCTTGAAAAAATATCCTTATCATTAGATGGCCTTTTTCAGCGGCTAGTTGAATATCTTCAAATGCTACCGTGGGAGCAGTGTATGTCTTGCCCGACCTATCGGCTCTATTTGGTCGACCATCCCTTTCCTTGCGTGAGTGTCCAAGATCGAAACAAGGGTTTTATTTTTCAGCAATGTCGCGACCGTTTCTGGCTGCAAGATAATATACGCACTCCCTGGCTTTTCCCTTGGCAACCGTCGCGGGCAATTGAAATATGCTCGAAAGAATAGGGATATTTGTCTTCTCATTAGCGGTTCTTGTTCTAGCTATGCGTTTATTTAAATCGTTTATCCTTGAAAAAGGCAAAAAAACCTTTGTTTTTACCGAATCCATCCTAATTTCAATGAAAAAGGCTATCGCCGCAAACCCCGATGTTGATAATTTCGCAAAAAACCACATCAGGTTTTTTAGCTTCTTAAGAGCCAGATTCGACAAGAAAAACTTCTCCGGTCTGCCGCTTACCCTTTTCGGGATAGCCTTTATCGGTGTTCTCTTTGCTTTTTTGGGCATCATCGAGGATGTCCTTACTTCCGACCCGATTGTTCTGGCGGATGTTCGTCTGGCGAATCTCTTATCTCTCCTCCGCGACCCCAACCCAAGCAGAGTCTTTCTTTGGATTACGTTGCTTTGCAAATGGCAGGTAGTTTTCACTCTGGCGCTTGTCGTTTCCCTTCTTTGCTGGCTGTCGCGAAAAAGAATATACATCGCACCCTTATGGCTAGCAATCCTAGGCAGCGAGACCTTCGTCTTTCTCGGAAAATGGCTATTCCATCGTCCCAGGCCGACCGTCGCGATATATATCGAAAAATCATATTCCTTCCCCAGCGGCCATGCAACCCTCGCAGTGGCTTTCTACGGCTTTATTATATATATATTTTTTCGAGCATTAAAAAGCTACAAACCCAAAATTAGAATATTATTGGCCGGTGTAGTAATCGTCGCATTAGTTGGTTTTAGCCGCCTTTATCTAGGGGTCCATTTTTTAAGTGATGTATGGGGAGGGTATCTCCTAGGACTACTTTGGCTGACCATAGGAATAACTATTTCCGAGTGGCTTATCTTCAGAAGACCGAAAGCTCTATCATTGGAATTCACCCCATCTGTAAAGGTGAAAATAATTTCCCTCGTATTGGTCCTTGCGGAACTCGTTTTTTATGTATTTTTTGCGGTGTATTATAGCCCAGCTCTAGATGTGAACAAAGCTCACGCTTCAGAAATTGTCACAGATAATATTTCAAATATATTTAGGCAAAAGCAATTGCCGAGGTTCACGGAAGCGGTCACCGGTTCGAGGCAAGAACCATTGAATTTTCTGGTTATTGCCCAAAGCGACCGGCAATTAATCGATTCTTTTCGCAGAGCGGGTTGGTTTTTGGCTGATCCTGTCAGCGCGGTTTCTGTTGTCAAGATTGCGAAAGCCGCAATCCTGAATGAAAGCTATCCTACCGCTCCAATGACTCCATCTTTTTGGAATACAAGGGTCCATGATTTTGGATTCGAAAAGCCCACTACCTCCCGAAGCGTCCGCGAGCGACACCATGCGAGATTTTGGCGAACAAAGCTCAAAACAACAGATGGCGGACATTTCTATGTCGGCACGGCGAGTCTCGATATCGGTTTAAAATGGGGTGTTGCCCATAGAATCGGACCTGATATAGACACAGAGAGGGAAATTTTGCTTTCAGATTTACAAAAGGCTAAGGTTCTCAGGAGCTATCAAAAAAAACAATTAGTCGGTCCCACCTTGGGTCGAAATTTTTTCGGTGATCCTTTCTTTACCGACGGCAAAGTTTACCTTGCTGTATTAAAATAAGAATGAATCCAATTCTCACACAATTCAAAGAAGCCTATGAGAATTTCGGCGACCTGGGCCATAATTATGTGTAAGATACTATATCCTGGGAAATGCAGCTAAAGAATAATGCCTACTCATATATTTAACTATATATTAACGTTAAAGTATTTCGCGATTTTCTCCGGGTCTTTTGTTGAGGGACCGACTATAGGTTTAATCGTTGGCTTCTTGGTTAAGGCCAATTATATAAGTCCATTACCCGGCTATTTTGCGCATGTTTCCGGAGATTTTGCCGCCGATTGCTTATATTTTTCTATGGGATATTTCGGATGGAATAGACTATCTCATATCACAAAGAAACTCTTAAAGCCATCGACTGCGGAATGCGAGATATTTAAGAAAAAGGTTGAACACAATTTTGCGAGTATTATTATTTTGGGTAAGATAACTCATGTAATTGGGCTACCAATATTATTCGCGGCGGGTCTGGCCCGTTATCCTTGGTATAGGTTTGTAATTCTCGACCTTGCGGCGACGTTGATAAAATCAGCTATACTTATTTTCCTCGGCTATCACTTTGTACGGCTATGGCAAAAGGTGGACAACATGCTTGCCTATCTCGGTTTGATGGGAATCCTCATAACTCTAACATGCCTCGCATACCTAGTCACAAAGCGGGTGAAGAGGAAGTTCCTAACTTAGGCAGATTAGAGGGTTTGCCATGGGGAGCCTGAGAATATTGTTAGCAAATGAGACTTATCCCCCCGACACGAACGGGTCCGCCATTTTCACGCAACGTCTTGCCCGTGGGTTAGTGGGAAGGGGGCATCGGGTTGTCGTTGTCGCCCCGGGCATTAAGTTTAAGGACCAAACAGGATTTGACGAGGAGCAGGGGTTCGAGATATTCAGGATTAAATCGATACCCATCAAGCCGCTTCACCCGTATTTTCGTATTGTTTATAAGGCTAACATTGATATTAAGCTGGAGAGGCTCGTTCGTAGTTTTAAACCCAATATAATTCATATTCAGAATCATTTTACACTGGGAAAAGCGTGCCTTCACACGGCGACTAAGCTGGACATTTCAATAATAGGAACAAATCATTTCATGCCGCAAAACTTATTGGAATATTTTCCTAAAGTATTAGGAAGCAGAATTAGCCATTTTATGTGGAATGACTTTATGAAGGTATATGGCGAGGTTGATTATGTTACGACGCCTTCTTATGCTGGCCTGAAGATATTAAAAGAGGTGGGTCTGGAAGATCGGATTGAAGTTATATCGAATGGTATCGACTTAGAAAGATTTGAGAGGAGGCCCGTTAAATCGTCTTTGTTTGAGAAATTTGAAATTAAGAGGGATTTGCCAATTTTTCTTTTTGCGGGAAGGCTTGAGAAAGATAAAAATATTGATTTGATACTAAGGGCCACTTCGATTGTGTTAAAGAAGAAGAATGTGCAGGTGGTCATCGTTGGTCGCGGCAAGGACGAGCGGGAATTTAAGAATCTTGCTAAGAAGCTTAATCTTGATAGTGCGGTGGTATTCACAGGTAGAATTGAACAAGATTATTTACGTTCTATGTATAGTCTCGCTGATGTCTATATTGGCTCTGGTTCGGCTGAGCTTCAGGGTATTGCCGTGATGGAAGCGATGGCTGCTGGGCTTCCTGTATTAGCGCTCAATGCCGTTGCTCTGCCGGAATTAGTTCAAGACGGTGTTAATGGTTTTCTTTTTGAGCTGAATGAGGAGGATTTAGCTGAAAAGATGTTGGGGATCTTAGGCGATAAGACAAAATTGAGGACGATGGGTAAAAATAGTCTGGAGATCATCAAATCTCATGATATAAGGATAACGATAGCCAAATATGAAGAACTCTATATGAAGATAATCTCTGGAGGACGGAGAAAACGCGGAGAGCCTCAATGATACCCATGAGCATATTCAGAGTGTCAGCGGCCCTACCAGTACTCCATTGTGTCCTCAAAAATTTGTGCCAGTTCCTCGGCTCCAGCCGGGCGGGGAGACAATTTGATCACCCGGTGCTGAGGCAGGGTGCCCTGGACGAGCTCGGGGATATCATCCAGACTGTAGCCGATCGCGCTCAGTCCGTTGGGGACCTCAAGGCGCTTCATAAAGTCAATGACCACCCCTGCGAGAATCATGCCCGCATCTTCTTGTTTCGCTCGGGAGACGTCAGCCCCGAGCGCATCGGCCGCTTGCAGGTGCCTTCCGGGAGAGGCGGCCGCGGTGAAGCGGAAAGCCGCGGGAGCGTTGAGCACAACAGCCATGCCGTGCGGCACCAAGGGATGGTCCAATGGATAACCCTCCGGTCGATAATCCCGCACCATGCCCGAGACCGGATACGACATGGCATGGGGGAGGGTTACCCCGGCGTTCCCGAAGCCGACCCCCGCGTAGGATGCCGCGAGAAGCATCATGCCGCGGGCCTCATCATCCGCCGGGTCCTCCACGGCCCGGATGAGATATCGGGCGACCATGCGCAGAGCCTGGAGTGACCAGATGTCGCTCACGGGATTAGAGCCCTGATATGTGGGGCGCAGGACCGGCCGTTCGGGTCTGGGGCGCCTGTTGAACGGCATGGCCGTGTAAGATTCGATGGCGTGCGTGAGCACGTCAAGCCCGGTGCAGGCGGCGACAAGTGGTGGCAGGGTGCGCGTGTTCTCCGGGTCGATGATGCCCAGGGTGGGCTTCAGGCGTCTGTGAGAGATCCCCGTCTTGGCGCGCATCTCCTCAAAGTCGAAGATCGCCACGCCGGTGGTTTCACTTCCCGTTCCCGCGGTTGTGGGGATAGCGATGAGTGGCTTGACCGGCCCCGGAGCGGGGAGGCCTTTGCCGATGGGGGTGTTTACGTAATCCAGGAAATCGCCGGGTGGATAGGTGGAATACAAATTAGCCACCTTGGCGGTGTCAATAGTGGAGCCGCCCCCTACCGCAACGAACCCATCGAAGGGTTCCCTCCTCGCGAACTCTATGGCCTCCTTGAAGGAGGCATCGGTGGGTTCGATGCGGACGAGGTCGAAAAGGGAATAGTCAATCTTATGATGGGAGAGCGACTCCAGTACCGTGGCGACCGGCGGCAGGTCCCTCAAGGCCGGGTCGGTCAAAACCATTACCCGTTTGCACCCCAAGTCAGCCAGGTCCATGCCCACCTCTCGGGTCGCGCCCTGGCCGAAGCGAATGCTCGATGCCGCGACCTCAAACGCATATTCGTAATCCATCATCCCCCCCTTGCAGGAAACAGGAGACCCGCCCTTCAGACCTTTACGATGACCGCCACGGGGCCGGACTCGGGCGGAAGGCCTCCTGCATGCGTGGGCATCGTGCCGAAAGCGCCGGATACATAGATCATTGGGTCCCCGATGACGGAGGCGATGGTCCCGGAAGTCACGGCCTTGAGGGGCCGGATGGGTCGGATGTCCGATGTGGAAAGGATGGTCGTCCGGCGCCCCCGTATGCGGCCAAATGGTTCAAGGCTGATCTGCGCAAAGGCGGCCACAACTCGGCTCTGGTCTTCCGCTGTGGGGCAGCAGGCGAACTTGAGTCCAGCGTTGCGGAGAGCCTCTTTCACCCCCCCGGTATCGATGATGTCCTTCATAACGCCGTGCCCTGAGACATAGGCGCTCACCGAATGCGGAGAATTTCCTATGAGCAAGATGTTCACACGGGTGAACTCATTTCCCGCGGAAGAGGAACCGCGAAGGGTATAAAGGTCCCACCGCTTTCCTATGACATCATCCGAGAGGTCTTCTTCCTTCACCTCCCCCAGCGCCAGCGCGGTGCCCAGAGACATGGCTCCGTTGGAGTAGCCGATTGAGAAAAAAGGGTCGTTGGTGACGCATTTCCCTCCCTCTTCTTCGACCTTGGCGATGATACTCGTCGTGAGAAGAGGGCCCTTGCATTGAACATAATGCACGTCCTCAGGGTCTTCGATCTGGGCAAATGCCATGGCCTCGCGCACCCCGCGGGCCACCTCCTTCACCTCGGAGAGGGTGCCGATCTCCACGGGAGAGATCACCCTGGTGATGGTCCGTCCAACCGATAGCCGCTTCTCCCCCCCGTTCCCCCTTCCTTCGGGCGGGACCTCCCGCCGCGTGAAGACGGTTACATGGGGGCTGATGACGCCGTCGGCCCCACCGGAAAAAGTCATGGGGATGGTGCCGGCTATCTCCTCCACTTTTCGACCCGTTTTTTCGGCCAGAAGGTGACGCAGCGTCGTCACGGCAAAGCCCCGGGTGAAGTCATCGGCTCCCCCGCTTCCCTCGGTTTTGCCGATCATCCCCACTATCTCATCCGCCTTCACCTCACCCGCCTCGATGAGTGTCCTCAGGCCCGAGACATCATCGGGACTATCCATGGGAATCTTATACACCGCAACCTGGAACATAGAGCCTCCCTTCTCCTCTGGTTGTAAAAGATAACTTTCTGTCAGCTGATTTCGGGAGTGACGATTGTGGCTGACCTCAAGGACGGGGCCAGCCCACGCGGTCGCGTCAATGGCTGGCTTCGCGGTCTAAGGGCCCACGCCAAAGCTTCGGATGCTGAATTAAATAATACCATATCTCGCCCATCCCTGGCCTGGGACTACCCTTGGACGAGGCTCGCTCTGAAGAGCCCCCTTGAAGCACCCGCACACTTTATGGCGAGCTCTCTGGCCGCCACCATGACCAGGGCATTGCTCTTGAGGCGGTGCCCTGGCTCATTTTCGCAGATAACACCGCTTCTAGGGGTACAAAAAAGCCGAGCGGCCGGGAGGGAGCAAGGAGATATTAATCAAGACAAGCACGGCTTCTAAGAACTCTTGACACATTTAGTCTCGGGTTATAAAATTCGCTCTCTCTCAATGTTAATCGAGCTTCTGAAGGGCACTGTCCTGAGAGACCAGTTCTGACGTTTATTCTACAAAGAATCTCTCTTTGCCTGGAATTCACGGGGGGTATTCAGAAAACCGTAACATTAATGGGGAGAAAGCCATGGAATACAATGTGCCACGTGCCAGAGCCAGATGGGGATTAATGGCAAAGGATTTTGAGGCTGGTGTCAACTACGACCGGTTAAGGCGGGAGCGCTTTGCTAAGGCCCAAGCGGCCGTTAAGGCGGGTGGATTAGGCGCTGTCCTCGCTTTCGACATGGAGAGTATTCGATACATAACAGGCACCTACATCGGGGATGTTTTCAGGGATTTTTTGAGTCATTATTGCCTTTGCCCCAGCGATGGAGAAGCCTATCTCTTTGACCCGGCAGTGCCCGCCAAGAGAACTTCCTGTCCCTGGATGGAAGACCGCATGGCCCCGCCGATTAGCAGTTTGAAGGGGGGCTTGGCCCCAGAAATGGGCTACGAGAAGCGTTTTGCCGAGCAGATAAAGAAGGTGCTCACAGATTACGGCGTGGAAAAGAAACCCTTAGGAATGGATTTCTCTTCAATTCCCATGATAAGGGCCCTGGAAAAAATAGGTATCAGTGTTGTAAATGGACAGCAGGCTTTATTGGACGCCCGGAAGATAAAAACGCCCGACGAAATTGAGATTATGAAGCAAGCCACTGCGATAACAGATTCCGTTCATGATAAGATCGCTCGGGCGATCCGCCCGGGTACAAGAGAAAGTGATATTGTGGCGTTAGCCAGCAACACGTTTTACCAATACGGGGCGGAGCGTGTGGGGCTTATTCAATGTGTTACGGGCCCCCGTGGCTTACCTCATTCTCACACTCCATCAGACCGAATTATTCAACCGGGTGATATCGTGTTCGTGGACCCGACGGTCACCTTTATGGGCTATCGTAACTGTTATTACCGTTGTTTTTGCTGCGGAAAGCCGAATAAGTACCAGATAAAGGCATATGAGAATGCCTCCAAGTGGTTGAGTGACGCTCTCGATGTCATCAAACCGGGGGCTACAACGTCCGATGTGGCGGCTGTCTGGCCAAGGGCGGAGGAATTTGGCTACCGCAACGAAGACGAGGCCTTCTTGCAACAATACGGCCACGGTTTGGGAGTGGGTCTCTGGGAGCCTCCGATTATCTCCCGTCGGTTCATGGATACCCCTGCGGAGCTAGAGGAAGGCATGGTGATAGCTCTGGAGACGTGGTGTGGCGCCGAGGATGGTTCGGGTGCCGCGAGAATCGAGGAGGAAATTGTAGTAACTAAGGATGGCTGTGAACTCATCACAAATTATCCCAGCGATCATCTGATAAGTTGTGGATTGCCGGGATGCGAAGCATATTAAGATTAGTGAGGTAACGCCGATCCTTGTACCACACCTTATGAGGTAGGCCAAATAAGAGAAAAGCCCTCAATTCTCAACCGGGTCGAATATACACCCGATTATGAGGATGACGATTTTCATTCTCCTGTAGCTTTTTAGGACGGACGAGAAGATCGAGGTTGCCTCGTCTCAAAGGCTTTCCTCTGGTCAGAAGCCCCATTGAGAAGAATCAGGCGTAGGGATAGTTGGGCGATGCCAGGTCCTTTTGGTACTGGGTCCATTCCTCCTCTGAAATCTTACCCCTCTTTCGATAGTACTGCCTGGCGTCTTCAAGGATGTCTTCGATAGCCCCCTCCTGCTGCGGAGTCAAGGGCGCCGGGTTGTGGGTAGCCAAGATCTCCTCGAACTTGTCCCGGGCATGAGCCAGGGCGTTCTTGCTCCCTTGGGCGACCCACTCGGCATAGGGCAGCCTGTCGGCCATCGCCGGTACGTATTGTTCTTTTTTGTACCACTTCCGGGTGTGGGCCTGATTGAGGAACATGCCCGGAATCGGCCCGACCTGGTTAATAAGGTCCACGGCCATTGTCTCATCATTGACCTCGCCCCCTTCCAAGAGTCGCCCGGCCATGCCGGCGATGTCATCGTCGAGGATTGCCTTCACCGGATGGGTCACAAGCTGCATGGTGAGGGCGCACTGGAAAATGACCAGATTAGCCCCGGCGAGAGCGCACAGGATGGCATGTATGCCAGCTTCGTAACCGGCTTGGAAGTCGACCTGCTTCGAGCTCGTCCATGCCGGGGAGCTGGACCAGGTCGGGACCCGGTATTTCCTTGCCATCTGATTGAAGACGAGCTCGTGCAGCGCGTTGCCTATTGCGCCGTTTGAAGGGGAGCCCGTGCGCATGTTCTGCTCGTTCGCGTAGTTGCCGAACCAGAGCCTTGCTCCGGGCTTAATCATCTGGGCCAATACCGCTCCGGCGACGGCTTCGACGTTGGGTGTGATCACACCGCCGGCGATGGTCGCCGGCGCGGTCGCACCCATGACCGGCCCGGAAGCGAAGTGAAAGGGATGGTCCGCCTCGGTGAAACGAAAGACGCCGTTTACCTGAGTCTCATAGAAGGAAAGCGGCGCGGCCGGGTTGACCAGACAACAGAGGTCCATGCCGACGGCGTCCGCCATGGGGATAGTGAAGCGGTCGTTGTCCTCCACACCGCCTTCCATCTGACTCTTGGACGACATTCTGATCTTGGCCGCGTTGGCCTCGAGGATGCCCATGACCTGAGGAACCCCTTCAAAACCAAAATAGGGGAAGGCGGTTATCTGGTGTACGTTCGGCAGGTAGTCGAGGACCTTGATGAAATCGTAAAAGTCCTTCCGTGTCGGATTCTTCGGCTCCCAGGTGTCGAGGTCGATGGTTCGAAACCCGGAAGAAGCGCCGAAATACGTTGCGCCGCCCGAGCTCAAGATTATGTCATTCTTGGGGTCCCGGGATTTGACCCGAAAGCTGGTTGGACATTTGGCCAGATGTTCCATGACAACATGCTCGGGGAACCTTACCCGATGGGTATTGAAGTCCACTGTGCACCCGTTCTCTGCCAAGACCTTGAGCGCGCGCTCGTCATGAAAGTTCACTCCCGTCTCCCGGAGCACCTGCAACGTACTCTTGTGCATCGCTTCTACCTCGGCCTCGCTCAATATCTCAAGAGGCCCGAACCTGCTTCTGAACCCTTTTAAGGCCACCTCAACCCCCCCTCTAGCAAGAGCCTCGCAAATGGACCCGGCTGGTTCGCTTTCCTATTTCGCCAGCAAAGCGCTGGCCACCTTCACCGCGCCCGGCGCGGTGGGGTCGTAGCCGTCCGCGCCGATCCGCTCGGCGAACTCGGCGGTGATCGCACCGCCGCCGATCATGACCTTAACCCTATCCCGCATTCCCGCCTCCTTGAGCGCCTGTATCACCTTCTTCCCTTCGGGCGCGGTCGTGGTCAAGAGGGCCGACATGGCCAGGATGTCGGGCTCGTGCTCCTTGACGCTCCTGAGGAACTTCTCGGTCGATACATCGATCCCCAGGTCGTGAACACTGAAGCCCGCGGCCGTAAGCAGGGAGGAGACCATCGACTTGCCGATATTGTGGATATCCCCCGCCACAGAGCCTATGACGACCCTGCCCAGGGACCTGCGCTCGGCTCCCCGCCTCAGAATCTCGGCCTCGATGATGGGCATGGCCCGCAGGAGGCTCCCGGCTGCACCTATCAGCTCGGGCAAGAAGGCATCGCCCCGGCTGAATGCATCACCGACCTCCTTGATAGCTCGGACGAGGGCATCCATGGCCTTCAAAGGGTCGGTCCCCTCCGCCACCGCTTTCTCGGCCCACTCCGCGGCTCCTCTTTCGTCAAACATCAGCACGCTCCGGCTTAAGTTCTTTAGGATTTCATCTTCCATTTCCAACCCTCCCACGTGGTGTTGATTTCCTTTGATGGGATTATAGCTCTTTCTCTCACCACTCAATGCCTTTCGTAATTTCGATCCTATTTTCTGGCGATAAAAATGCCCGTAGGAAAGACTCGTGCAGGAGGGGCGGGGCGCAAAGACAAGGCTATTGGGAATCGAGCACCCCTAGAAGGGGCAAAGCCTTGGAAAAAGCGCCGAGGCAACTGCGGGGAGCCTCGCCTTCGGAAAGGAAGAGGGAATCAAAGCCAAAGAGGGGAAAAAGCCGAGGCTCCCTGGCTCCGTCATGCTCGGGGAGCTGACCCAGGGCTGAGTTAACCCAGCTTTTTGAAATTTTCTTGCATTCTTAACCTAGATCAACGAGTTTGCCTTTCCAAAATGTTATAATAAAATTTTGCGACAACGCATATTCACCACTGACAGTATTCTTGTAGAAGGTGCCTCGACTGGCATGCTGACCGAAAATCTCTTTGTCGAGTTTGGCGGGACGGCCATCGAGGGGACCGACTCAATTTGCATTGTCCCGTGGCAAACGACCCAGGCCGAAGTGTCGCTTGATTTCAAACTCCTTGGAGGCTTTTGCTCAAGACTTCGATAAAGCGAGGCTGCTCGAAGGGCAGACTCGAAACGGTACCTACCCTCAAAAAGGGACTTCCCATCGATTCAATCCATGGAATCTGAGGAAAAGAAAACACGGTCAAAGTACCGCTTTCAGGGTGAGGAGGACAAAATGAGTTTGAATCGTTCATATCGATTTGTTGCGCTGGTTTTTTTACTAGCAGCAGTTTCCATGAACCTTTTTGCAGGGGTTCAGCAGGCATATGCGCAGCCACCCCTGGTATTGGCCGCGGACATGGTGCGCGGCCATGAGAACCCAATGGGGCCTGTATGTGCGCTCAGCAGTCGATACAAGCAGGGTGAGATGGTGACCTGGCGGGCTCGCGTCATCGATTCGGGAACTGGCAAAGCAGTCCCGGTCCCTGTGGAGGAGCTTCTTGTCAAACGTCCTAGCAAGGAAGATCTGGCGTCCATGACCGAGGGCATCAAGGTATTGGTCCACTTATCTGATGGACACACCTTTCCTATGCACTTTGGTCCTCACCCCGCAAAGGAAAAAACTGATTATTTCTGGACCACTTCGTGGGTCATTCCAAAGAACTATCCAACAGGGACTATAGACTACTGGATCACGGTTGACTGGCCTGCTGAGGGCAAAAAAGGCCGCTGGTCTCCCTTAAATGTGGCCTTTTCCAAGCTAACCATAGAGGCGGCATGGGGAACGCGCACTAACTAGCAACCCAGAAAGGTGGGGCAAGCCGGGTCATTCCGTTTGGGCGGTTCCGGGAAGACGGTCAGGAGGAGGAGACCTGAGAACCATCCGATTGAAAACACAGATGGCCCTGTGCATGGGCCTAATGATGCTGGGCGCTTTGGCGCCCTTTCTTGCCGCAGACAGCCATAGCTTTTCAGCGGAAAGGTCGTTAACTGCGCAGCGAACAGCTTTGACTTTGGCAGAGGCTGCACCTGTCGAGCGGGGCGCTGTTCTCTTTGTAGGTCACGTTAGTGTGGAACCTCGGCGGGCTCCAGTAGGGCATACGGTTACGGTCTTTGGGAAGGATTTCCCGCCCAATGAGAGCCTTGGCCTTATTTGGCACACGGTAGATGGGTCCTGGGACATCAGGGGCAACTACAGAGAAGAGTATCATGGGCGAATCTTCGAGGAGGTGCAGTATACCATTGCCGAGGTTCAGACAGATTCACGGGGGAGCTTCAAGGCGATATTCACTGTGCCCGAGGATTACGGATTCAACCACAACATCACGGTCGAGCATGGCGCCAAGGTACTGAATAGGGTTGGATTTGACATCGAGCCTTCCGCCTCCGTCGAACCAACCAGCGGCCCTGTCGGTACGCCCATTACCGTCACTATGACCGGCATTGGCTGGCAACGCATGGAGAACAGCTGGACCTTGATGTACGACAATAAGTTCGTAGGTGTGCTAACCGCGGTGACGACCAGGGGAACAGCCAAGGCAGTCATTCCTGCCACGAACGGGCCGGGCAAGCACATCCTTCGGATCATCCATGGAGCATACCAGTATCCCTATCTGAACACTCAGCAGAACCCCAGACCCGACCAGCCAGTTCTCACAATGGAGTTTAGCATTACCGAGGGACCTCCCGTTCTTCCAGCCCCTGCCGGAGAGCAGGGACTTCCCATAGAGCGCGGGTCGCCTCCTCCGGCTGATACCGCAGGGCCGGTCGTCTGGGTTGATCCGAAGGTCGCACCCATTGGTACTACGGCCACACTCTACGGGAAGGGTTTTGCTCCAGGTCAAGTGGTACGGTTCCTGTGGTATAGCGTCGTGGGGAACCGTATCTCAGGCACCGGATGGGACGAGACCTCCATTGAATTGGGAACCGCAACGGCAAGGGCGGACGGCAATTTGTCTTTTACCTTCACCGCTCCGGACGACTTAGGGGGGAGCCACAGGATCGAGGGGTTCATCAATGGAGCCAAGCTCGACAAGACAGAGTTCGTTATCATACCGTCAGCTCTCCCGCTCGATGTCTCTTCCGGTCCGGTTGGTACTCAACTCACAATTCACCTGAAGGGAGTAGGGTGGACCGAGACGGCCAACATCTACCACCTAGTGTACGACAATGCATACCTGGGCTACGCCTGCGGTTTCAATAGCCAAGGGGATGTGACTATCTATCTGCCGCTCACAGGCAAACCGGACTGGCACTTCATTGACCTATACCCGGGCATTTATAAGGGAAGGGAGCTCAAAGGCGTACGCAACTTTCGCGTTCCACAACTTACATATGAAGATGACCATCCAGGGGAACAATTGCCAGCTTTCCACTTCGCTGTTTTTACGGAAGAATAGGGCAAGAGCCAATTGGATAAGAATGACCCAAATTTGCCAACCAAATCTTTCCCAAGATGTAAAGTAGATCCTATCCGGCTCCGCTAATATAGTCAGCTGCAGTTATTGATAGGCAAAGATTTCCCGATTAGAAAAGACGTATTCACGTAGGATGTACACAAGAAGCCTTGATGTCACTTTGAATGGGAAATCCCGACTAATACAATAAAGCGTCCCACCGCGAGTGCCCCTTCCTTTTGTTCCGTTTGGAGCATCGTGCATGGAAACACAGTCGAGCTGCAGGAAAATTTTCCCTTTGCCGAGGGACTATTCCAGCTAAGGCGGATCAACGATGAAGAGGAGAGCAATCGGGTGTCACGTTCTTTTCCTCTGGCTTCTTGTCCCGGTTCTGGTACTGGGGACCTTGCCAGCCTTTGGCGGCGATGAAGAGCTAAACATCGTCGTCAACCGCGTGCGCTTGAAGCCGGAAGAAATTCAAGCACTGGCGCGGCTGTTCGGTACTCGCATGAGAAGCAGCCGCTTCTGGCATGACAAGGTTTCCGGGTTCTGGGGTCTCGAGGGATTGCCTACGGCGGGTCAGATGTATCCCGGGCTAAATTTGGGCGGCCTTTGTGTGCGCCGGATTCGCTTTAATTCTTTGCACTTGTCCGCACCCTATGCGCACTTGGAAAAGAAAATTGGGCTACGGAAAATCCAGTATCTCTTTGATTTTTAATGGTCGGGGCGAGAGGATTTGAACCTCCGACCACCTGAACCCCATTCAGGTGCGCTACCAGGCTGCGCTACGCCCCGACCAATAAGCCCCTTGACTCAGTTCAATATAAAATATGCCACGGCCGAGGCAATTTGTCGAGCCTTTTACTCCTCTAGCAGGGCCTCGGCCGAAAGAGGGAAGTCTTTGAAAAGCTCTTTATCGATGAGGTAGACGGGAGGCTTGCCATCCACGCGGCCATAGAGGCGCTCGCCCTCTGACCGAAGCTCCAGCTTTTTCTCCAGTTTTTTCTCTCCATTCTCCCCTATGCCCCTCAGGAGTGCCGTGACCGCGGGCTTTGAGAAGTCGAGCCCCTGTGGGAGCTCCTCCTCCCTGGGGATTTCCTCGAAGCGAATGTACTTAAGCTTTATGGCGAGGTCGAGGATGCGGTTGGGGTCTAGCTCCTCTCCTTCGCGAGCCTTTAGCTTCCACTCCACCTCTCCGCTCTCGAAGAGGAATCTCCGCTTGGGATATAGGAGCTCAAAGCCCGATAGGTCTTCGAAGGCAAAGAGGCGCCGGTCCCTCAGCTCCTTGGCGCTCTTGAAGAACTTCGCCAAATCCTCCTCCGAGAGGAGGAAGAGCACAGGGTCGGCCTTCCTCTTGGCATAAAAAGTTTTTCCCTCTTTCTCGCCGATAAGCAAGGTCTTGGGCTCTTTCTCCCCTTTGAGCCAGAAGGAGAGGGAGCGCCGGGGTGGCTCCAGGCCAAGGGTCCCCAGTTTCTTCTCCCCCTCCAAATAGCCCTTCACCTTGGCCCACTTGAGGGCCCAGAGGATATCCTCGACAGCCGTCTTATCCCCCCTGGTTTCAAGGGGTTTCTTGAGCCGCCAGCGGTCCCCGTCTCCCCTCTCAGCCAGAACTTCCCCGGATGGGCCCTTGAGGGCGAGGCGCTCGACCTTTTCAGTGTCGTAGCTGAAGATGACCTTGGACCTTATATCAAAGACTTTCTCGGGCACATCCTCGAGGAGTTTCTCCTCCACCAGGAAAACGTTTTGCCCGGAGGCAAGCTTGGCGTAGACGCCGCTGGTCTTGTCCTCCTCGTATTTGTCGCCCAGGAGGAGCTCTGCGCCCTCGCCTTTCTCCCTGAAAAAGGCGACCGAGGCTGAGGGCTGCTCCAGGCCGTAGGGGCTCAGGTCTTTGGGCCCCTCCGCTATGAATTTAACCACCTTTCCCTTGAGAAAGTGCCAGAGCATGTCGCCGATACGCTCATTGTCGGCAGGATAATCAAGGGGCTCCCTGAGCTGCCAGTCCTCCCCTTTTTTTTCGGCCCTGATCTTCAGGCTCCCCCGCCTGACCTCCAGACGGGTCACATCTTCCCAGTCGAGGGGGACGATAGCCTTGTCGCGGAGGTCGTAGAGCGTAAGCCTCAGCTTATCCCTGAAGGAAGGGTCAACCAAGAAGACCTTCCTCTCTCCTTTGAAAAATGCGTAGAGGCCTGAGCCGGTGGGGTTTTCATCTCCAAGGAGTATCTCCCCGCCTCCCTTCTCAGGGGAAATCTTCAAGGAGGCCCGGGGCTCAGAGAGGCCATACTCCTTGAGTCCAAGCTTCTCCCCTTCTGATATGAGGCGCTCCCTCTTGAGTTCCAGCGCCGAATCGAGGAGCTCCTTCACCTTCTCCTTGTCGCCCAAAGCCTCCACCGGGCTCAGGAGGGCCCAGCCCCCATCCTTGCGCTTGAGGACTATTTCCTCCTTTTCCCGCTTGAGGGAAAGTCCCTCCACCTGCTCAGCCTTGAGGCTGAAGACCTTTTTCGCCAGCTCCTCTTTCCTTTGCCGCTCCTCACCGCCCTTCATCTCATACAGGTAGTAAAAGGCCGCCAGAGCCGCCAGGATTATGAGGGGGATGAGGTGCTTTGCCGATCTCACCTCAGTTTTCGCCTCCTCCAGAAAATCCCGGCCCCCACGACGAGGACAGCCGCCGGCAGTATCACCACCGGCAGATAGAAGATGAGCCGCGCCTGAGTGGGGCTGAAGAATACCGGAGAGCCCCTCATGGTCTTGGCCCTTATGGCGATGAGGTCTTCCTCCTCGGCGAGCCAGCTCACGGTATTGAGGAAGAGGTCGCGATTACCGGAAAGGTTCAGGTGGGAGTTATTGGCGAAGTCAGAGTCACCGAAAACCACCAGGAGGGCCTTGTCAGGCAGAGGGGGCTCTCCCTTACCCTTCTTCTTTTTCTTCTTATCGAGCTCCACCGTGACGACAGCCGCCACAGGAACCGGGCCCTTGAGGTCCTTTCCCTCCTCAAAGTTGGCTTCCCCCTTCTCCTGCATAAGCTTCAAGTCGGTCTCGGCCCAGCTACCCGGGCCCGTTCTGGCCAATACCTCCGCCTTAATGCCCTCCTTGAGGTCCTTCCCCTTCTTCACCCTGACCGACCGGGCAAGGGGAAAAAAGGAGGCGACCGAGAAGTTCTCGGTTATCTTGTGGTGCGCATATTCGGTAACCACGGGCATGAGGTAGTCGGCCCCAAAAAGGCGCGAGAGACGGTCGACGATGATGTCATCCCTGAGTTCCAGGCCGTACTCGGAGAGAAACTCCGCGACGTCTTTCGGTCCCTCGGGGTCAAGCATGAAGACGAGCTTTCCGCCCCTCGCGATATAGTCCCGGATCATCTTCAGCTCCTGGGAGAAGAGGGGCTTCTTCGGGCCGCTCACGATGAGGACGGCCGCATCCTCGGGCACCCGCTCGGCCCTCAGGAGCACGAGCTCCTTGACCTCGTAGTTTTCCTTTTCGACGGCCATCTTGGCCTGGGAGTAACCCACCTTGCCCAGCTCATCGAAATCATTCTCGCCGTGGCCTTTGAGGAAGTAGACCACCTTCTTCCCCGCCTTGGTCACCTTGAGGATGGCGTTTGCCAGGTCCTCCTCGGAAAGCAAGAGCACTTTCTGCTCCTTATCCCCTGATTCCACCACGATAGTGCCGTAGGCGGTGACCCCGTAACGCTTGGCCGTACCCGGCTGACGGTCGGGGTCCACGAAGGTGTAGGTAAAGTTTCGGCTGTGGTAGGTGTACTGGTCGAGGATGTCCCGGTAGTTCGCCCGCTGCACCTCCTGGACAAATGCTGTTACCTTCACTTTTTGACCCCGCTTCTCGATCCCCTGGAGGATCTTCAGGCTCTGGGGGGAGAGTGTGAAAAAACCGGCTTCCGTCAGGTCAAACCGCCGGAAGTGGGAGGCGGAGATAAGCTCCACAAGGATGGCTATGCCCAGCACGGTCAGGATCATGACGGCGGAAGAGGCCCCCAGACGCGTGGAGCGCATGCCGACGAAGCCTCTCAGGTCGGAGAACCCCAGGTAAATGGCCGCCGCGCCGAGGCAGGCGCCGGCAATTAGAAACGCAGGAACTAGGGAGCTCTTCTCCGAGATGGCCCATAACAGAACCCCCGCCACCAGGAGGGCCCCTGCAAAAATTGCAAAGAGGGTTTTCAGCCGCGCCATTTCTGGCCCTCCAGAGACCTCATTGTGAGAAAGAGGAAGAAGGCGGAGAAGTTAAGGAAATATATTATTCCCTTGGTGTCGATGACTCCTTTGCTGAAGTCCCAGAGGTGACTCCTCAGGCTCACATGCTTTAGTACCTCCCCGAGGAAGGGCCCCGCAAAGAACTCTCCCCAGGCCACGACCCAGAGCAGGAGCAGAAACCCTATGGACAGGGCAACGGCAAGGATCTGATGGCGGGTCAGGGAGGAGATGAAAGTGCCGAAGGCCACATAGGCCACTCCCGCCAGAAAGAGCCCCAGGTATCCGGAGATTATGGGCCCCACCTCGGGCTCCCCGAAGAGAACCACGACAGCGGGGTAGAGGCCCGTGAGGGCCAACGCTATGGCAAAGACCGCAAGGCAGGCGAAGAACTTTCCCAGGACCACCTCCGAATCCCTCACGGGGTATGTGAAGAGGAGCTCGGCCGTCCCGAGGCGCCTCTCCTCGGCGAAAAGGCGCATGGTGAGAAATGGCACGATGAAGAGGCTCCACCAAGACATATCTTTGATGACGGGCTCCATGACAAAGGCCGTGATGTTGAGCTGCTGAGCCAGGGCTGGCGATTGGGCCGCGCGAAGGCTCAGGAGAGAGAAGTAGGCGAAGACGCTGTAGAAGAGAAAGCCCGTGATGATGAGAAAGATGGTGATGACGCCATAGGCTATGGGAGAGTAGAAGTAGGTCATCAGTTCCCGGCGGAAGATTGCCCCGATGTTACGCACGGGCTTCCTCCTCGGTTACGAGCTTCATGAACACATCTTCCAGGCTCATATATTGCGACCTCAGTTCCAGGAGCTTCATCCCCGAGCGGCAAAGGGTTGAGGCGAGCTCTGGCCTCACTTCCCTCTCCTTGGCCGATTCCACGAGAAAAGTATGGACATCACCCCCTCCTTCCGACGTGCGCCTGACCGCGGTAACCCCGGGAACCCCCTTGAGAAGAGCCTCCGCTTCCTCGGCTCTTCCCCCTACCGTAAGGGAAATGGAGGCCGAGGCCTCCATGTGGCGGGTCAGATTCTCCGGGCTATCCTGGGCAACAACCCTTCCCTCGTTAATGATCAGCACCCTGCCGCAGGTCATGCTCACCTCGGGCAGGATGTGGGAGCAGAGGATGATCGTCCGCTGCCCGCCGAGGCTCTTTATGAGCTCGCGGATCTCGATAATCTGCGTGGGGTCAAGACCCGTCGTGGGCTCATCCAGAATGAGGACGGGAGAGTCAGTGAGGAGCGCCTGGGCCAGGCCCGTTCTCTGTTTGAAGCCCCGGGATATGTTGCCGATCATGCGGTCTATGACTGGTGAGAGCGAGCAGAGGCCCCTCACCCTCTCGATGGCCTCCTCCCTATCCTTGCGCGCTATGCCCTTCACGTCCGAGACAAACCGGAGATACTCCCTGACGGTCATATCCGTGTAAAGGGCTATGTTCTCCGGCATGTAGCCTATCCGGCGTTTCACCTCCAGAGGCTCTTCTTCCAGGTTAAACCCCGCCACCCGCGCGTGGCCGCTCGTGGCGGGCATGAAGCCTGTGAGGATCTTCATGGTGGTGGTCTTGCCGGCCCCGTTGGGCCCGAGGAAACCCAGAACCTCCCCCTCCTCCACCCGGAAGGAGACGTCCCGAATGGCGGGGAGCGTGCCGTAGTATTTGGTGAGTCCTTCCGCCTCGATCATGAACCGTTCCTCCAAGGGGCTAGCTCAACACATCCCCGCGGGGTCTCTGGCTGAGACTTTCCAGGAAGCTCGGCCATGAGGGCTTCTGTGGTGAGGAAAAGAGCCGCTATGCTCGCCGCGTCCTGCAGGTCGGTCCTTCTAAAGGAGGCCGGAGCCTCGACCTCAACTCCCCTGAAGATCTCTCTTCTCGCGTCCTCGCGAAAGATGAACCGCTTGGGCGGCATTTCCCTTTCTCTTCAAGCCAGAAAACGGCAATGGCCCTCGGACCCTTCAGGGGATTCCGGGACCATTGAGTGGAGACTGATCCACTCTTGAACGGTTATTATATCACAGAAAGAGCTAAAGAAGAATCATCAGCCATCGACCAGAAAGTCAAAGGCCTCATCGGCCTCGAGCTCCCGAGCAAAAGCTGACACGAGCCTCAGCGCGCTCAGGGCATCCTGAAGGTCGAGCACCTCGACCGGTGTATGGGAGTAACGCCGGGGCACGGCGATGACGGCTGTCGGCACTCCCGCTCCACTGAGATAGACCCTGGCCGCATCCGTAGTGTAAAAGCCCAAGGAGGCCGCCCGCTGAAGGGGGATTCCATTCCTCTGGGCGAGCCCCTCGAGGAGTTCCCTCATGCGGGGATTTATGAAGTAGCCCCTCCCCAACGTCCGGCTCTGGTCGGCGAGAGAGAGCACCGGCCCCAGGCCTATCTTCAGTGGGACATCCTTCTCGGGGTCTACGTCAGGGGTCCCTCCCCCGGCTATGGTATCGAGCACAATGGCGCAGGCGGGCTTAACCCTTTCGGCCGCCATCCGAGCGCCCCGTAGCCCGACCTCCTCCTGCACCGCGGCCGCTGCACAGAGGCTCCAGGGTAGCTCCTCACCCTTGAGCTCATTCAGGAGCAGCACCAGCAGGGCACATCCGAGTCTATCATCTATTGCTTTGCTGCAGACGAGGTCGGGATTATGGAAGGAAGTGAGGGGGCTCTCGAAAGTGATGGGGCTTCCGATCCTTATCCCCAGGGCCTCAACTCCCTTCCTGCTGGTCGCTCCCACGTCGATAAAGAGCTCGCGGGTGGGGAGAACCTTTCTCTCCTCATCCTCGCTCATGAGGTGGCCGGGTCTCACGCCCACCACCCCAAAGACGCCTCCCACCGAGACCCTACAGGCCGGAAGCCAGTTGTCCCTCACGCCCCCCACCCTGGTGAAGCGAATGAACCCTCGCTCATCGATTCCCGAGACGATGCAGCCTATCTCATCGGTGTGGGCGATGAGGAGGATGGTCCTCTCCGAGCGCCCTCCCTTAAAAGCGTAGAGGTTGCCCGAAGGGTCCACCTCGACCCTATCGGCCAGAGGAGAGAGTGCCTCTTTCAGGTACCGGACGACTGGCCCCTCCTGGCCTCCGACGCCCTGAAGGGAGGTGAGGTCGGTGAGAAGACGCCTCAGCTCTTCCTTCATCCCTCAGACCTCCCTCCTCAGGTGGCGGTCTATTATCTTATGGGCTACCTGCTTCTGAATATGGGCGGTGAATTCATTGGGGTCGCCGTAGAAGATGGCATCCGTGGGGCAATGGTGGACACACGCCGGAAGCTCGCCCCGGTCGATGCGGTCTACACAGAGGTTGCACTTGTCCACAAGATTGGTCTCGGGATTATACTGGGGGATGCCAAAAGGACAGGCCTCGACACAGTTCATACAGCCCGTACACTTCTCCTCCAGGTAAAGCACGACCCCATCGGCCCGCTGCTCTATTGCATCCTCGGGACAAGCCTCCTTGCAGGCGGGAACGCTGCAGTGCATGCAGTGCATGGGGTAGAAGTACATGGAGAGTTTACCCGCCACACGCTTGGGACCCACCTTGGTGACCCTTATCCAGCGGGGCCCAACGGGCAGCTCATGCTCCTGCTTGCAGGCCACCTCGCAAGTGTAGCAGCCGTAACATGAATCAATATCCACGAGAAGGCTCTTTCGCCTCATTCTCCCTCCTCCTCCACTCGGTAGACCTTGCAGAGGTTCCCCCTGAGGGGAGTCCCGCCGCTCACAGGGTCATATGGGGGGTCGTTGGTCAGGATAACGTTGATGTTAGAGTCAAAGGCTCCCATAAGGGGGTCATTATCTTTTCGCTCCGGGAAAAACCAGTGGGAGTAGGCGTGAACCACCCGAGGGTCCACAGCTTCAGTGAGGTCGGCCCGCATCTTCACCCTTCCCCTCCCGTAGGGCCCCTCCACCCATGCCCAGTCGCCTTGCCGAATCCCGAGCCTCCCGGCCGTCTCGGGGTGAATCTCAAGGCAGGGGTCGGGTACGATCTCCCTGAGCCAGGGGATGTTGCGGTTGGCCGCGTGAAAGTAGACTACATGGCGGGAGCCGGTGATCAGGATGAAGGGATAGTCCTTTGCCAGTTCGGGCTTGGAGACGGGAGTTTCGGGGTTCTCCACATAGAAGGGAAGCGGGTCATAGCCATGCTCCTCAAGCATGGATGAATAAAGCTCCACCTTGCCCGAGGGTGTCTTGAAGCCAGTCTCCTCATACTTCTTGTATCTGACCTCGGGGGAATGCAAAACCACCTCTTTTCTTAAATCCTCAAAGGTCTTCCTCATGCCCCGGAGCATATAATTATTGAGCTCTTCGTTCGTCGTCCAGGGCTGCCCGTGGTCAAGGCCCATCCTTCGCATGAGCTCAAAATCTATCTCCCTCTCGTTTCGGGTCTCCCAGAGGGGTTCGATGACCTTCTGCCGGACTCCCACAAAATTCGTGTAAAAGAGAGTCTCTATCTCATCCCGCTCGAGGAATGAGGCGGGGGGAAGGATGAGGTCGGCATGGGCAAGTGTGGGCGTCATGAAGAAGTCTGAGCCCGCGAGGAACTCAAGCTTCTCCAGCGCCTCCTGAGTCTCACGGGAGCCCTCAAGGCAGAGCAGAAGGTCGTTCAAGGCCCACACGGCCTTGACGGGATAGGGCTCGCCCGTGATGATGGCGTGGATCACTGAGGGCGGATGAGCGCAATTGAGCGCGAGGCTCTTCGAGGAGGAGAAAAGGGGAAACTCCTTGGCCCCGATTCTTCTATCCTCGATCTCATCGGGAAGCTTCAGCTCCTTGGTCATGAGCTCAAAGATGGTCTTGAACCCCGGAGGAGAACAACCCATGAGGTGCCCTCCGGGAATGTCTATGTTGCCGGTCAAGGCCACAAGCAGACTTATAGCTCTCAGGGTCTGGTTTATGTTGGTAGTCATCTGCACGCCCATGCGGGTGTGGCATGTAGCGGGCTTAGTGAGGGCATAGGTTCTGGCCGCTTTCACTATGTCATCAGCAGGCACCCAGCTTATCTCCGAAACTCGCTCGGGAGTGTACTCCCGGACCCTCTCCTTCAGCTCGTCAAACCCCACGCACCACCTGTCCACAAACTCCCTGTCGTAGATACCCTCCTCTA
>CAZNSX010000002.1:0-99097 GCA_964575845.1 uncultured bacterium
ATTCCCCACTGCTGCCTCACGTAGGAGTCTGGACCGTGTCTCAGATCCAGTGTGGCCGATCACCCTCTCAGGTCGGCTAACCATCGTAGCCTTGGTGAGCCGTTACCCCACCAACTAGCTAATGGTGCGCGAGCCCATCCTCGGGCGGTAGCTTGCGTCAGAGGCCACCTTTTCCCCCTGGGGCCGGGACCCCTGTGGTCTTAACCGGTATTAGCACTCCTTTCGGAGTGTTATCCCGAACCCGAGGGCAGGTTACTCACGTGTTACTCACCCGTCCGCCACTTTACTCGTCCCCCGAAGGGGACTTTCTCGTACGACTTGCATGTGTTAGGCACGCCGCCAGCGTTCGTTCTGAGCCAGGATCAAACTCTCCAATTGAAAAACTGGAGAAGGGGCTTCGGCTTCAAGCCCCTCAATCTCAAAGGTTGCGAAAGACCCTACTCAGCCGTAACACACCCTATTCAGTTTTCAAAGAGCAGAGAAAAACAGTCTCTTTTATCAGAGCCTTTCGGCGCTGTCAAGCATTTTCTCTGTGAGAGCTATCTTTTGAAAGAACGAACCGGAAAGGGATTGAGCACTGACTTTATTCTTAATCCTTTATCGCCCTAATCCTAGAATATAGGTAGCTTTCCGTCGCTTGTCAAGATGAATTTAAATTCTCCGCCCAAGCGCCAGACCAACAAAAGTTATGGTAAATCCAATATATTAATTAATAATTTGCAATTGCATATTATGTTAATAAAAAAAGCTACTAACTTGGTTCTCTTAGCTAGAGCTTATATATTATGTTCAACATTTTTTTCGGAAAATTATTCCGGCCCTTAAGCTCTTTTCATCCTTTTGGAGTTAAGGTTAAGGGCGTGAAATGGTTATAATCTAGGGATGGTCTCCCTCTATTATAAGATACCATGAACTATCGCCCCTTCGGAAGCACGGGAAAGTTAGTCTCTCTCGTGAGTTTTGGCGCCATGCGCCTCCCCTCGGACCCTGAAAAAGGATCGGAGATAGTGCGTCGAGGGGCTGAGGTGGGGATGAATTATTTTGAGACCTCCCCCATCTACTGCTCCGGCACCAGCGAGCTGAGCGTCTCCCAGGGCCTTAGGGGGATGAGGGACAGGGTTTACATCTCTACGAAAAGCTCTGACCGCTCGGCACGGGGGCTCATGAGGGATTGCGAGCGCTCCCTCAAGAGGATGGGACTGGAGAAGCTCGATTTCTACCACATATGGAACATCTCCACCGAAAGTGAGGCTGGGCGGGTCCTCCAAGCAGGAGGGGCTTTAGAGGGCCTGAAGCGTCTCAAGAGCGAGGGCCTTGTGGACCATATTGGCTTCACGAGCCATCAGGAGCCCGAGGGAATTGTGAGAATGATCGAGACCGCGGAGTTTGAAACGGTGACGGTCAGCTACCACCTCCTTAAGAGGAAGGCAGCCCCGGCCCTCAAAGCTGCTCACCGGCATGGTATGGGTTTAATCATCATGACGCCCCTGGGAGGAGGTACCCTGGCCGATGGCATGGGGAGGCTCGGGGAGCTACCTTCTGGAAGGAGCCCTGCTGAGGTGGCCCTGAGGTTTCTTACCGCTCATGCGGAGGTGAGCACGGTAATTCCCGGTATGCGAACGATTGAAGAAGTGGAGGTCAATGCCCGGGTGGGGAACGCGGAGCGAAGTCTCACCCCGGAGGAGAGCCGGTCCCTCGAGAAAATTCTCCTCGGATTTGGGGACCCTCGGGAGGACTTCTGTACTGGCTGCGATTACTGCATGCCTTGTCCTCAGGGGGTCAATATCCCTTATATCTTGGAGTGCCGTAAGAAGGCCAAACTCTTCGGCCTTGGCTCCTGGGCGGAAGAGCTCTACAAGAGTCTTGACCCATCTGAGCGGGCGGGGCGCTGCAATGCCTGCGGGGAGTGCCTGGAGAGGTGCCCCCAGAAGCTTCTGATAGTGGATTGGCTCAGGGAGGCGGAGGAGGGATTCGGCTGAGCAGGGAGCCTGTGCTCGGGAAAAAGCTAGGTCTCCTGTTCCGACCCGTTCCCGCAGTAATCCGCCAGGCTTTCATTGAGAAACCGGAACTCACCCCTGGTGCGGGTGAAAAGCTGGATGCCCACATCGTAAGGGGGAGAATCAGATTGCCCATCCTGGTGGACTATCACACCCTGGCACCCGATGATCACAGCGTTCGGAAGATGAACGTCCAGTGTTATTCGCCCTTTTTTCCTGGGGAGCTCCTCGAGGCGCACCTTAAGGCCCGTGGCGCTTATATCTTTTACCGGCAGGGGCTCCTTGGATAGCTCCTCGCAGCTAATGTAGACCGGGGCCTGGAGGCGAGGGTAGCGCCGCCTTTCGAACTTTTTACCTTCCACCGCCATCTCCTCCCGATTAAGGTTTAGTGTAAGAAAGCAACCTCTCGTGATTTAGTATCGACAGACTTAAATTAAGACTTTAGCAAATAAGAATCCTGAGGCTTTTTGCCTCAGGGCTCTTGAGAGGGGGTCGCCCCCGTCTCCTCGGCCGTGCTCCGCAAGAACGGAGGAGAGCTGCAGAGTCTCCCCCTTCTGGCGCTGAAAGCTGAAATCGGGGAACTTTGAACCCAGAGGGACCTCACGGCCCGTATCTTCTGCTTTCTACCACTTTCCCGCAAACGCGGCCCTGAAGATATTCATGATATCTTGTCGGGAGGTTTCTCTGGGATTGGCGGCCACATTTCCACTCTTCATGGAATCATCTGCAAGGGTGGCAATTTCTTCCTCGCGGCAGCTCACCTCGGAGAGCGTGGCCGGAATACCGACCTCAGAGGCCAGGTGCCTGACGGCTTCGATAGCCCGTCTGCCGGCCGCCTCGGCGTTGAGGCTTTCCACCTCTTCGCCCATAGCGCGGGCCACGCGGCCGTACTTCTCGGGGCAGGCTGGCAGGTTGAAGTCCATCACGTAGGGCAGCAGGATGGCATTTGCCATGCCATGAGGGAGGCCGAAGTGTCCGCCAAGGGTGTGTGCCATTGCGTGGACATTTCCAAGGCGCGTGTTAGTAAAGGCCATCCCCGCCATGGTGCTGGCCACCGCCAGGGCCTCCACGCCCTCGAGTCCGGCCCCACCCCGCACCACCCGACGGAGGTTTCGGGCGATGAGGCTTACGGCCTCAAGGGCAAGGCCCTCGGTTATGGGCATGGAGAAGCGCGAGGTGAAGGACTCGATGGCATGGGTCAGGGCGTCCATGCTTGTGGTGCCCGCGAGGTCGGGGGGGAGACCCAGCATTAGCACGGGGTCCACGAGCGCCAGGTCGGGAAAGAGGTGGGGTGAGCCCACAGCGAATTTGAAGCGCCGCGCGGGGTCAGTAATGACGGCGAAGCTCGTCGCCTCGCTCCCTGTGCCGCAGGTGGTGGGAAGGGCGGCCAAAAAGGGGAGCGGCTTCCTCACCTTCCCCACCCCCTCATAACTGGTGATGTGCCCGCCATTAGTGGCAAGAATGCCCAAGGCCTTGGCAGAGTCCATCGGGCTCCCGCCGCCTACGGCCACGATGGCACTGCAGCCTTCCCGCTGGTAGAGCTGCAGGGCCGCCTCGACTGTGGCAACGGATGGATTGGGTTCCACTCTGGAGAAGAGGGTGTAGCCCATCCCCTCAGCCCTCAGGGCTTCTTCTACGCCCCTCGTGAGGCCCGCGGAAAGCACTCCCTCATCAGTTACGAGAAGCACCCTTCTGATGCCCCGCCCGGCCAATTCATGGCCTACTCTCTCCGAGACACCCGCCCCCACGATGACCCTTGTGGACACGAAATAGGTCGAAAACTTGTCCGAGTGACCCATGGTGCCCTGCTCCTGGTTAAGGCTTGAGTAGATAGGGGGTTTGCCTCAGAAGCCATGCCACTGTGTGAACTCTTCCACCCTGATTCGGGTACTCACATAGCTATTGATGGGAGCCCCTCCGTCAGGATAACCAATGGGAAGGGCTATGAGGACTTTATGGTTTTTGGGGATACCCAGCTTCTCCCGAAAGACCTCCGGGTAGCCCACCACTGAAGCTTGGGGCACGGTGCGGAGGCCCAAGGCTTCGGCCGCCAGGATAACACTCTGAATGAACATCCCCATGTCCATTTTGGACCAGGGGCCCAGGGAAGCGTCCATGTGGAAGACGAAGACGCAGGGAGCACCATAGAAATTGAAATTTGAAAGGCGGTACTTTTCCTTTGCCTCTTCATCGGCCGGTGCTATCCCCAGAGCAGCCAGGCGGCGACTGTTGTGCTCCTGGGCCCTTTTGGCCATGGCTTCAGGCCACCGGACCGGAGTGGGAAGGTCGGGGTTTGAGGGGGCCTTGGCCGAGGCCTTAGTATAGAGGGCCTTCGCCAGCTCCTCCTTTGCTGCTCCCGAGACGACGGCTACCCCCCAGGGCTGGGTATTGGAGTAAGAGGCACTCCGCTTGGAGGCTTCGAGGATTTTCTCAATGAGCTCTCGGGGCACAGGTCTATCCTCAAAGGCCCGGCAACTTTTTCTGGAGCCGATGATTTGAAGAAGGTTCATGGGGCTTCCTCCCCTGAGTTTGGCCGCCGGGGGGCGGCATGGCAGTCCTCTCGGCATATCTCCCAAGGATGGCTTCATTCTAAACCCCGGAGAGTCGCCGGGGAAAGGGTAAAAGTCGGCCCTGCTAGGTAAGGTTCTGAGGGGCTATTGTCCGCCCGTAAGGGCGGACACCAGGCACAGGGCTCGGGCATTTAAGGATGATTCCCACAGCAAGCTCAGGATGGAAGGATGGTCGGGTTTTTAGGTTTTATGCGGGAAAAGCGACGTTTTCCCACCCGGATGAGATATCCCTCTTCCTTTTGCGTGGAGAACTCATGATTGGGATCGCCCACCTTTCTGCCGTCGATCTGGATGCCCCCCTGGGTGAAGAGCCGCCTTGCCTCACTTTTGCTGACGACAGAACCTGTTGCCATAACGAGGTCCAGTGCCGGAATCATGTGCGAGCTCACTGGGATGGTACTCTCGGGTATCTCCTCTGGGGCTTCTTTTTTCCTGAAGAGCCGCTCGAAACGGGCGGCTGCCTTCCGGGACGCCTCATCCCCCCAGTAGCGGGCAACTATCTCCTCGGCGAGCCGTGCCTTGACATCGCGAGGATTCAACCCTCCCCGGGAAACCTGCTCCTTTAGCTCTCGCAGCTCCTTTTCGCTTACTTCGCTCAGAAGCAAATAGTACTCCCACATCACCTCATCATTTATGGACATGAGCTTGCCGTAGATCTCATCTGGCGGCTCATCGATCCCTATATGGTTTCCATAAGACTTGCTCATCTTTTGAGAGCCGTCTGTGCCCACGAGCAAGGGCAGTGTTATGACCACCTGAGGCTCCTGTCCGTAATCCCGTTGAAGTTCCCTCCCGACCAGGAGGTTGAACTTCTGGTCCGTGCCCCCGAGTTCCACATCGCACTTGAGGGCTACCGAGTCATATCCCTGAAGGAGAGGGTAGAGAAACTCGTGGATGCTGATGGGCCTGTTGCTCCCATAGCGCTGGGAGAAATCGTCCCTCTCGAGCATCCTGGCCACCGTGTATTTGCCCGCCAGGCGAATCATATCCTGCCCCGTCATAGAGCCAAGCCACCGGCTGTTGAACTCCATCACGGTTTTCTCGGAGTCCAGTATCTTGAAGACCTGCCGCTTGTAGGTCTCAGCATATTTGAGCACCTCTTCTTTGGTCAACTGGCGGCGGGTCTCGCTCTGACCGCTTGGGTCACCTATCATGCCTGTGAAATCTCCGATAAGGAAGATAACCTCGTGGCCCAGCTCTTGAAAGTGACGCATTTTGTGCATCACCACCGTGTGGCCGAGATGGAGGTCAGGAGCTGTGGGGTCAAAGCCCACCTTCACCCTGAGGGGGCGCCTCCGGCGAAGCTTGCGCAACAGCTCCTCCCGCTGGATGGTCTCCACGGTCCCCCGCTCGATCAGCTTGAGTTGCTCGTCGACCTTCATATCTCTTGCGTCTGCCAGCCTGTGGAAGACCTGGGAAGAATAAACCTCCGCTCTGCCTCCTGGGATGTGGAAGAAAACGACCGCAAATGCTAAAGAGGCAGAACCCCTCCCTCGGCCCTGCCCCTCATATAATAGAGAAACACTCCTCTTATTTTACCGCTTCTTTCAGCTCCTTTCCGGGGGTGAACTTGGGTACTGTTTTTGCGGGGATGTAAATGGTCTGACCCGTCTGGGGATTTATTCCCTGACGTGCCTTAGAGGCTCTTGCCGAGAAGGTCCCGAAGCCCGAGATGGTTACCCTTTCCTTGCCCTTCAAGGCCTTCTTGATGCTTTCCAGTGCGGCGTTTAGGGCTCGCTCGGCAGCGGCCTTGTTCTCGATTGGGCCTGCATCAACCATAACCTTCACTAAATCGCTCTTATTCACAACCGTCCTCCTCTCAACGATGAATCCTTATGAGAGAACTACCCATGATGCGGCGAAGCTAGCATCCACAAGAGGCTTTGTCAAGGCGGAAATTTTCCCCATTGGCGGTAGAAACTCTTCTTCCGTGGGGGTGGCGTTGACAGCGAGGGGAGCTTGAGCTTAATATTAATGGGGCTGGGAAAATCGCAGCGATAAGGGCCTTTTCCATGAAAGCTCTTCTGGGTCAGGTGGCCATCGTGACTGGGGCCGGTCGGGGCATAGGCCGTGCGATAGCCCTCACCTTTGCAAGGGCGGGGGTCGATGTGAGTCTCGCCTCTCGTACGCAAGAAGAGATAGAATCGGTGGCTGAGGAAGCGAGAGCCCTGGGCTCCCGAGCCCTGCCGCTACCGACCGATGTGGCCGAGGAGGACCAGGTTGAGGCTTTGGTGGTAAGGTCTCTCGAAGATTTCGGCAAGGTGGATATTTTGGTCAACTGCGCCGGAATCGCCCTCTATGCGCCCGTCGTTGATTATCCCACAACGGAGTTTGACCGCATTCTGGCCACTAACCTTAGGGGGGTTTTCCTCTGCTCTCGGGCGGTCCTTAAGGGCATGTATGCCCGGGGCTCGGGAACCATCATAAACATAGCCTCTATCGCCGGCAAGGTTGGCACAGCCAACCGTGCCGCTTACTGCGCCTCTAAATTTGGGGTTCTTGGGTTCAGCGAGGCACTGGCCCAGGAGGCCCGTCGCCACAACGTGCGGGTCTCCGTCATATGTCCCGGCTCGGTGAGGACCACCTTCGGCCGACACCTCGACGGAGGGGGGAGTGATAAGCTCTCCTGGGCCCTGGACCCTGAAGAGGTGGCCCGGGCGGCACTCCATCTGGCAGCTTCGCCTCCCGAAACCTTTATAAGTGAGGTGGTCATGCGGCCCACCAATCCACCGCGCTCCTGAGGCATAGGGAGGATGTCCAGGCGCTACCCCACCCAGCCCTTAGTAGGGGTGGGGGCTATAATATTCCGAGATGAAGAGGTGGCACTGGTCCGCCGGGGAGGCCCCCCCAGCAAGGGCAAGTGGTCCATCCCGGGGGGCCTTGTAGAGCTGGGCGAGAGCCTTGAAGAGGCCCTGAGAAGGGAGGTCCGGGAGGAGACGGGCCTCGAGGTGGAGGTGCTTGAGCGATGTGCCGTCCTGGAAAGGGTCCTGCGAGATCCCTGGGGGCGCGTGGAATATCACTATGTCCTCATCGATTTTGCCTGCCGCTATGTTTCGGGAGAGCTGATACCCGCCTCTGACACTCGCGCTGCCGCCTGGGTGTCCATAGAAGGGCTGGATGATTACACGATGACCAGCGGGACGGCTCAGGTGATAAGGGATGCCTTTAAGAGGTTTGGTCAATAGACCCTCTTGCCAGAAAATTGTTGAGGGTTTTTCCTTTTGGTGTTAACTTAGCCCAGGGCAGATTTGATTTGAAAAGTTGCATGGCGGCATTTTCCCAGGGCGGGCGGGAAGATGGCGGTTGCTTCATAAAGTATAGAATTTATGGTAGATTTTGAAGAGATTTGCAAAATATAAAACATATAGTTCTTCATCTCAGGGGGTTCATCAAAGGAGACAGACTTCAGTGGAGGGCTGAATCATGTTTGCAACGGGAACGATGATCGTAGATTGGGAAGAGAGAATTGACCCTCGGCGGATGAGAGAGGAAAGGGAGGCCAAAGCACAGGCAGCTCTGGCGGAATCGGATGCAGATGCCCTGTTTGTTTTTAAATATGAAGATGTGCGCTACCTGACGGGCCATCGCACGCATATGGGTCCAACTTTTTTCTTTGGACTCGCCACAGCAGTGCTGATAGAGGGAGAGAAGCCATATCTGTATACTATGGATGAGTTGCATTCCCGCAAGCGGGCCACCTGGCTTACGGATAAACAGGTCAGGACCGCTCCCGCCCTTGGCGATAAGGCTGGAATTAGAAGATGGGCGCAAGATGCTAAAACCCTCTTAGGGAATAAGGCAAAGGGGAAGATAGGGGTAGATATATGGACCCCAGATTTGCTTGAAGTATTACCAAAAGAGTTTCCGGATGCAACTTTTGTAGACGGCAACAAGATCTTAGCAAAAGCGAAGATTATAAAAACCGAGGATGAATTGAATTGCATAAAGGCGGCTTATGCTTTGACCGCTTCTGCGATGTATGAAGCTTTAGACTTTCTCAGTCCCGGAGTGAAAGAATGTGAAGTGCTGGCAGTCGCCTGGGGGAAGATGACTTCCCTTGGCAGTGAATGGACACAGTGCTCAAACATCATCTGCTCTGGACCATATGGTGCTCCCTACAGAAGATTTACTTCAGACCGGATAATCGAGGAAGGAGACCTCGTTATTATCGACATCGGTGCTTGCTTCAACGGTTACTGGGGAGATTTCACAAGAACATACCTCTGCGGGGATATTGACCCCACCCCCGATCAGAAGAGATTACACCAAGAAGCATATGATGCCCTCTGGGCCGCAATAGAAGCATCCAAACCGGGCAACACCAACCAGGATATAGTGAGGGCTGTCCCCGAGAAAAATAACCTGGGTGGAGTGCTGGGCCACGGTTCTGGTGTTAATCCTTGGGAAGAACCTGGAATTTGTTCTGCTTACGGAGAGGAAATAGTTTTACAACCTGGGATGCAGTTCAGCCTCGAGCCGTATGCCGGCGATCCCGACCTTGGTGTAGGGATCAGGCTGGAAAATAACGTCATCATCCGCGAGCACGGCCCCGAGGTAATCAACCAGTCCCCCTTTCATAGGCGGCGGCTGCACAGGGGGCATCCCATGGATCCCACAACCGGCATAAAGAAAAGAAAACAACGCCACCGGGGGCGCCCCCCTCCGGGGGCGCCCCTTTTCTATTTAAGCCAAAAGATGTAGACCCCAGCGCCTCAGGGTGGTATAAGGAGTCAAGTGAGAAGCAGCCCCCAGAGGTCGCTGCCGACCTTTTTATGGGAGGATAACCCTAATGATAGGAAACCGGAGGTGTCGTGCGGTGAATGCAGGTCCCGCTGGCAGGGTCGGCGGGACAGAGAAAGCTGACACAAAGGAAGCCCTCCTCTCAGAGCCTGTCTCCCACCTAGACCTCACCAAGATTTCCTCTGTGACGGAGCTTGTTGACGCCTTCAGCGGATGCTCCTTTCAGAGCCGCAATCTCGCCCACTGCGCCAAGATATTTTTGGAAATGGTAAGAGACCCTGAAGCCGTCATTTTCATGGGCATCTCGGGAGCCCTGATTCCCGGGGGGCTGCGGAAGGTCATCCGCGACCTCATCCACCTAAACCTGGTGGATGTGCTTGTCTCCACAGGGGCCAACGCATTTCACGATATTTATGAGGGCTTGGGCCACCGGCATTTTAAGGGTTCCCCTGAGATAGATGACTATGAGCTCGACAGGCTAAACGTTGACCGCATCTATGACACCCTGGTCGATGACAATATCTTTGCGGGAGTGGCCCATTGGCTGGCCGATGAAATAGAGACGCTTGAACCCCGGCCTTATTCCGGCCGCGAGTTCATGTCACTGGTGGGGGAGAGGGTGGCGGAGGAGAACTCCTTCGTGGCCGAGGCGGCAAGAAAGGGGGTCCCCCTCTATGTGCCGGCCATGACCGATAGCGCCATAGGGATGGCTCTTGCCAAGCACTACGCCCGGCACCGTGCAAACGGCACAGGCTTTACCACAGATTTCACTCGGGATAATTATGAGATCATCCAGATAAAGCAGAAGTCCTCTGCCACCGGAGCTCTCTACGTCGGAGGCGGTGTCCCCAAGAACTACATCCAGCAGATACAACCCATGATCGATGTCATGTACGGCAGGGTGGAGGGCCATCGCTACGCCATCCAGCTCACTACCGATGACCCCAAGTGGGGCGGCCTCTCGGGCTGCACCCTGCAGGAGTCGGTCTCCTGGGGGAAGATCTCCAAGCAAGGCCTGATGGGAACAGCTTACCTGGATGTCACCATAGGGCTCCCGCTCATCGCAGCATACGTTCTCTCACACGAGGAAGATGTGGCCCGCAGGAAAGCGCGGGTATTTCAGTGGGAAGAGGACACCCTCGTTAGCGTGAGCTTCTGCTGAGAGCCTTGCCCTCTTGGGCCATAAGAAGCTCCAGTGCCGCTCGTCTTATGGGGGGCCGGGGGCGGCTTACTAGAGACATACTCCTTCCTTAAGAGAAGGAGCTCCCTCGCAAAATCCTCCTCGCTCATTATGTGGCCGAGCTCGTCATTTCCCAGGTCGGGGAAGAGCTCACCGGGCATGGTGAGAAACTCCGCCTCTCCCACCTCTTCCAGAGCCACCTCCGTCCCGAGCCTCCTCAGAAGCGCCCGCTTCTGAGGACCCGGAGAGAGCTTGATGGCCCAAAATCTCTAGTTGTCCGGAGGAGCCTGTAATAAAGAGATAAGCCTGTGATAGAATTTTCTGGCTTTCTCTTCCCTCAAACTGAAGGAGGGGTTCTGTCATGTTTTGCCCCAATCTCAGCACCAAGGAGAGGCGTCTCCGGCTCTTTCTGGGTTGAGGCCTCATCCTGGCGGCGGTCGCTGTATTCCTTCTCCATCCTGCAGGGACTCTCACCCTGCCCATTGTCCTTGCCGCGGTGGGCGGATTTGTGATATTTGAAGGCCTGCGAAGCTGGTGCGCCCTGAGGGCCTTGGGCCTGAAGATGCCCTTCTGAGCCCTGACGGGGGAGGAAGCTAAGACGGGCGGGGGGGCATCTATATTCGAGGGGGCTTCAGGTTTGCCGGCATGACCAGTTCTACTCTCTTGACGAGGAGGGATTCTCCATGGCCGAGAGCATTCCGCGGCGAATGAAGGCCGCGCGGTTGCACGCGTACGGTGACATGCGGATAGAGGAGGTGGATGTGCCCCGACTGGAGCCGGGCAACGCCCTCTGTCGGGTGCGCTCCTGCGGCATCTGCGGAACGGATTCCCATATTTTCAACGGGGCCTTTGCCGGCAAATGGCCCCCCTACTTTCCCTTCATCCAGGGCCACGAGTGGGCGGGCGAGGTGGTGGCCGTGGCCGAGGGAGTGGAGCGGGTGAAGCCGGGTGACCGTGTTGTGGCCGATGACCATAGGCCCTGTCTCACCTGCCGCATGTGCCGGACGGGCCGCTACGTGCTCTGTGAGACCGCAGGGCAGCTCAAGCCCGGGGGCCATCGGCTCTGCGGCCATGATGTGGATGGCGGCTTTGCCGAGTATGCCGTCTCCCCAGCCTATGCCTTACATAAGATCTCCGATAACATGACCTTTGATGAGGCCATTATCGCCAATACCGCCACTACCGCCCTGAATGCTGTAAATCGGGCGCGCCTTCAGCCCGGAGACACGGCCGTCGTCCTGGGCCCCGGCCTCATGGGCCAATGCACCCTGCAGTTCGCCCTGGCCGCGGGGAGCCCCAGGGTCTTCGTCACGGGAAGGGGGGAGCGGCTTAAGATGGCCCGGGAGATGGGAGCTGCGGAGACAATAGACATCACGGCCCAAGACCCGGTGAAGAGGGTTTTCGAGCTCACGGAAGGCCGGGGTGCCGATGTGGCGTTTGACTGTGCCGGAAACATCGAGGCCATCCAGGCGGCCGTGGCATGCGTGCGCCGGGGAGGCCGGGTCGCCCTGACCGGGGTCAACGGAAACAAGGAAGTGCCGATCGTTACCGACCGGATAGTGCTTGATGAGCTCGACGTCTACGGCGTGCGCTCTCACCCCAATACCTGGGAGGCCACGATTGCTCTCATGGGAGCAGGCAAGCTCGATGCCCGACGCCTGGTGACCCACACCTTCCCCCTGGAGCGCTTCATGGAGGGCATGGAGACCTTTGTCAAACGGAAAGAGGGGGCCATCCGGGTCGTCATAAATCCCTGAAGTAGGAGAGCCTCCCTGGAACTGCCACCGAGAACGCTACCGGTCTGACCTGAAATGCCTCCCAAGAGACCTCCCTTCTTTTACGGCTGGGTCATTGTGGGGGTCTCTTTCCTCACGGTCTTCTTCTCCAACGGGGTGCGCTTCATCTTTTCCGTCTTTTATGTGCCCATGTTGCAAGACCTGGGCTGGCTGCGGGGTGGAGGGGCAGGCCCTTATGCGCTGAGCATGCTCGTCTTCCCTCTGAGTCTCCCTCTCATGGGGCTCCTCATAGACCGCTACGGCCCGCGGAGAATCGTTTCCCTGATGGTCGTGGTCATGGGCCTGGGGATAGCGGGATGTAGCCTGGTGAGGGAGCTCTGGCATTTCTTCTTGCTTTTCGGCGTGGTCATAGGGATGGGCCTGGCCGCGACTTCAGTGCCCATGCAGTCGGCCCTGGTCTCCCGCTGGTTTATGAGAAGGCGAGGGCTCGCCATCGGGGTAGCCGCCTCTGGGGGAGGCCTTGGGGTTCTTCTCCTTTCCCCCATAACCCAGCACCTGATAGATAGCTGCGGGTGGAGGGGGGCCTTTCTCCTGCTGGCCTCGGGCTATCTGGCCGTTCTGCTCCCGCTGGTCTCACTCTTTCATAGGAGGGGGCCCCAGGAGCTCGGCCTTGAGCCCTACGGCCGCTCCCCGAAAGAGGGCCCGCAACTGAAAGAAGGGGCCACTCCCCGGGTTCGGCCATCGTTGAGCTTTGGCCCGCGGTGGACTCTGAGGGCGGCTCTGAGAACCCATTCCTTTTGGTGGGTTTTCCTTGTGGCCGTATTCCAGTCTTATGCGGTGAACCTCATGTACGCCCACACGGTCATATATCTGGTGGATGCGGGCTTAAGCCGCATGCGGGCCGCCGGTGCCTGGGGAGGCGTGGGCGTGACGCTAACCGTGAGCCTTTTTCTCTGGGGCGCTGTCTCGGACAGGGTGGGCAGGGAGAGGGCCTATGCGGCCGGAACGGCCTGCCTCCTCCTGGCGCTGCTCCTTCTTTTTGGACTCAAGCGGGAGCCCTCCCTGGGCCTTTTCTACGCGTTCATTGCCCTCGCGGGCCTCGGACTCGGCTCAAGGCCAGGCCTTCTTAACGCAATGGTGGCGGACCTTTTTTCAGGCGAGCATATAGCCGCCATAAACGGGGCAGCCCTGAGCGGCATTGCCGTGGGCGGAAGCATGGGCGCCTGGTCGGGCGGTTATATCTTTGACCTCACGGGAAGCTATGACCTGGCCCTTCTCATTGCAGCCACAACCTCAGGCCTGGCCTCCCTTTTTGCCTTTCTCGCATTACCCCGAAGACTCAGACCCAAAGCCCGAGGAGCGGTACGGGCGGAAGGGCCCTGAGGCCCCGCAAAGGAGTCCAGGGTCTACGGATAGCCGAGTCAGTCAAGTGGGGGAGGGAATACAGGCGGCTCCCTTCCTCAACCTCCGGGGAGGCCCAGCCCGGGTTGGAGGGCCGCGCCGCTCGCTCATGGAAATATCTGATTTCCCTTGTCATCCTCCAGAATTATCGCCTCTGTGGGGCAGGCTTCAGCCGCTTCCCTGATAGTCTCCTCATCCTCTCCCTCAGGGTCGATTACCGCGGCGATCCCTTCATCGTCCATCTCGAAGACACCGGGTGCTATCTGAACGCAGAGTTCATCGCCCGAACATTTCTCCCTATCTATTCTCACCTGCATTTCGTGCCTCCTTCACTCGTACATGGCCACGGCCCTTATGGGAGAGCCAGTGGAGTCCCTAAGCTTAAGGGGAAGGAGGGAAACCTTGAAACCCAATGGAGGCTTTAGCCTGTGGAGGTTAACCAAGTTCTCCACATGGCAGTATGGCTTCTTGAGCATTACCCTGTGGGATTCCCAGAATTTCTTCCGCTTGAACATGGCCCACACGGGGATGTCCCAGCCCGGAGCATCGATGCCCATGACTTTTATTCCCTTGTCTATGAGCCATTCGGTGGCCGCCGCTCCCATTCCCGGGTGTTGGGTGAGATATTCGGGCTTATGGCTGATCTTGCCGGCATCCGTCCTTATGAGCACTATGTCGAGAGGTTTAAGCTCGTAGCTTATCTTATTCAGCGCCCGCTCCAGGTCCCGAGGAGTTATCTCATAGCCCGGCTTCTTGTCGGAGAGGTCGAGGACTACCCCGTCGCTAAAGCACCACTCGAGCGGTATCCCCGCGGGCCGCTCGGCCTCGGGGTTGTTGTGGTAGGGGGCATCTATGTGGGTTCCCGTGTGGTCGCTCATAATCAGGACATAGTGACCCGGAATAATATCCACCCCCCATTTGGTCGTTCCGAACTTGGCCGCCATCTCCTGCCAGCTTTCGAGCATCAGAACCATGGGTTGGGGGAGGCTGGGATAGACCATCATGTTCTTGTGTATCTCCATGCTCAAATCTACGATTTTCATCGAGGCTTTCCTCCCTGATCTGTAACGAGAAGGCCCTTTGTTCAGTCAAGAGAAACTGAAGTTTAGCCTAAATTCCCTGGCCTTTCAATCAAAGAAGCAGTAAGGCTACAGCGGGTTTCGGCGGATGTCGAAAAACTGCTTATTGGGGAATCAATGCTCCGAGAAATGGTCGCGGAAGGCTTTCGGGAGGAGGTTTGAGGTGGGTAGCCTTTCCCTCGCGAAGGAGGTCTTCTGAATCTATGATGGCCGGGGTGGCGAGGGATTCAATCCTCAAAATCACTCGGTTTTATCTTGTCGAAGTCGATATCATCGAAGGTGGGCAAGGGCTTCTTCCTCCTCTCCGTTATTTTGCTCAGGAGCTTCCCGCCGAGGGCCAACGAAAAGGCAAGCGCCAGGGCAAAGATGGCTAAGGCCACGGCATAAGTGTACGAGCCTCTCCAGATGAGGACGAGGACACCCATCCAAATCAGAAAATTCAACCACAGCACATAAGGCCGACCGCGCTCGCCTTCCATTCCCGAAGCCCCCGCAAGAGGGGAAGCTGGCCTAGGGATAGCTCAATCTCAATATTTCCCGGATACTCACTCACCCTTGAATTTCGGCTGTCGTTTCGCCAGGAAGGCCGCCAAGCCTTCCTGGAAATCGGAGCTCGAATAGCCCTCCAGGCGCAAGGAAAGCGCACGGTCCTTGACTCGCTCAAAGTCCTCCTCGTTGCATAGGGCCACCATCTCCTTCGAGGCCCGCAGCGATATCGGCGCATTCGAGGCGATACGGGTTGCCAGCCCGCGGGTGAAGGTTTCGAGCTCATCGGCGGGGACGAGGTAGTTGATGAGCCCAATCCGCAGGGCCTCCTCGGCCCTCACGGAATCACCCGTGAGCAGGATGCGCTTGGTGTGGGCCGGGCCGATGAGGTCCACGAGGCGCTTGGTGGGAGGATAGGAATAGACCACTCCGAGTCGAGCCGAGGGGACACCAAAGGAGGCGGTATCGGCCGCCACTCGAAGGTCGCAGGCGACCGCAAGACCACACGCGGCGCCCATGCAAAACCCGTGAATCATGGCGATCGTGGGCTTTTGCAACTGGGCGGTCCGCTCCCAGACCCCCTCGCACACGTCGGCGAAGCGGGCCGCGGCTTCGGGGCTTGTCGCTGTCCTGAATTCAGCGATGTCCTGGCCTGCTCCGAAGGCCTTCCGGCCCGCCCCGCGGAACACGATAACCCGCGCGGCCGGGTCGGCCTCGATCTCGCCTAAGATTTCGGCCAGCCTGAGCCACATGCTCTGAGTGAGGGCATTCCTTTGCTCGGGGCGATTTATGGTCAGGGTGAGGACACCCTCCTCCCTGCTCACCAGAAATACCTCATTCCTATCAGAGTTCATCGGTAGACCATCCCTTATTGTCCGCTTTGTTGCCTTTCAAAGGATACCCAATTATAGTAGACTTGGGTTGAGCTTATATTTAGAGTACCGCTTTTGGATGCGAAAACCTGACCTTCCCTGATATGGGCGGAAAGGCAGAACTTTTGGCTTTCAGCCGGGTGCTCTCTGAGTGACATGAATCCCAAAGATAAATCGCCCGGGGAAGCCGTTCCTGAACGGCGGACGAATTCGGGCATACCCGTTAAGCTCTTCTACGGACCCCGCGATATAGCCCATCTCGACCCCGATGGGGACATTGGCGAGCCGGGCCGATTCCCTTTCCTCCGTGGGGTCTATCCCACCATGTATCGCGGCCGCCTGTGGACCCGCCGGCAGTATGCGGGCTTCGGGAACGCGGCCGACACCAACCGCCGCTTCAAATTCCTCCTGGATCACGGTCAGACGGGCCTCAGCATGGCCTTCGACCTCCCCACCCAGGTGGGCCTTGATTCTGACGACTCCATGGCGGAGCCCGAGGTGGGCCGGACGGGCGTTGCCATGGATACCCTCGCCGACATGGAGACCGCCTTTGAGGGCATAGACCTCGGGAAGATCAGCACCTCCTTCACCATCAATGCCACGGCCAGCATAATACTCGCGATGTATATTGCCGTGGCCGAGAAACAGGGCGTGCCACTGGAACGGATATCGGGCACCATCCAGAACGACATTCTCAAGGAATACATAGCACGTGGAACCTGGATTTTTCCCCCAGAGCCCTCCCTGCGCCTGCTGGCTGACACAGTTGAGTACTGCGTCGATAGTCTTCCGCGCATGAACCCCATCAGCGTGGCCGGAGCCCACATGAGGGAGACGGGCGCCACACCCGTGCAGGAAATAGCCTATACCTTCTGTGATGCCAAGGTTTATATCGAGGAGCTCATGGCCCGCGGCCGCGAGGTGGACGCCTTCACGCCAAAATTCTCCTTCGTTTTCGACACCCTTGATAACTTTTTTGAAGAGATATGTAAATATCGTTTCGCGCGGCGGCTATGGGCCCGTCTCACAAGAGAGTACGGAGCCCGGGACCCGGCCTCCATGCGGTTCCGCTTCGCAGCCGGCGGAGGCGGTCTCTGGATGATGCGAGATCAGGCGAAAAACAACATAATTCGTCTCGCGCTCGTCACCCTGGCGACGGTCCTGGGAGGGGCCCAGTCGCTCCTCATCGCGGGGTATGACGAGGCCCACTCGATCCCCTCCGAGGATGCGGCCCGCCTCTCCCTCATGATGCAGAACATCATTGCGTATGAGAGCGGGGTTGCCGACACCGTGGACCCCCTTGGAGGTTCCTATTTTATCGAGGCCCTGACAGATGCCATGGAGCAGGAGGCACGGGCCCAGATGGCCGAGGTGGATGCCCAGGGGGGCATGGTGAAGGCAATAAAGAGCGGCTTCATCCAGAGGAAGCTCGCCGAGCAGGCCGCGGCCGAGGAAGCCCGCATCAGGAGCGGAGATAAGGTAGTGGTTGGGCTCAATAAGTTCGTGAGCGGTGAGAAGGACCCGGCCCCCGCCTTCGTCAGGGAGGAGGCCTCCGCCAAGGAGCAGGTCGCATTCCTGAGGCGAGCCCGTGCATCGCGCGATGCTGGTGCCCCTGAGCGGGCGCTCTACAGGGTCAAGAAGGCGGCCGAAGGAAAGGATAATCTCATGCCCCCCATACTCGATGCGGTCAAGGCTTATGCGAGCCTCGGGGAGATAGTGAGCGCGCTCAAGGAGGTCTTCGGTGAGCATCGCGAGGCAGCGGTGCATTTTTAGAGGAGAATCCTTTTGACCGGCCGCATAAGGATATTGCTCGCTAAGCCCGGCCTCGACGGCCATGACCGCGGCGCAAAGGTGGTGGCCAGGGCCCTCCGCGACGCTGGCTTCGAGGTCATCTACACGGGGCTCCGCCAGTCCCCGGAGCAGATCGTTCGCGCCGCCGAGCAGGAGGACGTGGATTGCGTCGGTCTCAGCATCCTCTCCGGTGCGCACCTGCCTCTGGCTGAGAAGGTCTGCTCCTTGCTCCGCGCGGCCGGGATGGAAGAGGTGCCGGTGATCCTCGGGGGGGCCATACCGGAGGAGGATATTCCCGTCTTGAAGGCCATGGGGGTGAGGGAGGTGTTCGTCGGCCGAGAGGCGGTGGACCGGGTCGTCGAGTACGTTGGCAAGCTTGCGGAGGTCACCGGCAGCCGCCGTGCACCCGTTTCCGATTCGAGAGGGGAGCCTGGCCGCGACCGCGCCTGAAGCTCCAGATGCTCCAACCCCAGGAGAGCTCTTCCCATGCTGCGCGCTCTAGAGGGCATCCGGGTCCTTGACCTCACCCGAATGCTCGCCGGCCCGTTCGGGAGCCTGGTCCTTGCGGACCTGGGTGCAGAAGTCATCAAGGTCGAGCCCCCGGGAGAGGGCGACCTCACGCGCTACTTCCCGCCTTACTTCCACAAGGGCACGAGCGCCTATTTCCTAAGCATAAACCGGAGCAAAAAGAGCGTCGTCATTGACCTCAAACATGAAGCCGGGCTCGAGGTTTTCCACGACCTCGTGCGCGCGAGCGATGTGGTTTTCGACAACTACCGCCCCGGCGTTCTTGAACGTCTGAGGATCGATCATGAGACCCTGAAGGCCATCAACCCCCGGATAATCAGCTGCTCTCTTACGGGCTTCGGGTCAACGGGGCCATACAAGGAGCTTCCGGCCTACGACCTCACCATCCAGGCCATGGGCGGCGGGATGAGTCTCACCGGCGAGCCCGGCATGCCTCCGGTACGCTCCGGCATACCCATAGGAGACCTGGCGGGCGGTCTCTACTCCGCCCAGGCCATAACGGCAGCCCTCCTTGAGAGGGAGCGGAAGGGTAAAGGGAGGCGGGTCGAGGTGGCGCTGCTCGACTGCCAAGTGGCGCTGCTCACCTATCAGGCCGCCTACTATCTCCTCTCGGGCGGGGTGCCGGGGCCGCAGGGCACCGCCCACCTCTCCATCGTCCCCTATCAGGCCTTCAAGACCCGTGACATATACATCTTCATCGCTTGCTCGCAGGACAATTTCTTTCATGCCCTTTGCCGAGCCCTGGGACGGCCGGAGTGGATAGACGACCCTCGGTTCCGCAACAACTCTGACCGCCATGCCAACCGGGAAGTCTTGATCCCCATGTTAGAAGAAATCTTCGCCTCGAAAGGGGGCGAAGAGTGGATCAAGACCCTCTGGAAACATGGCGTTCCCTCTGGGCCGGTGAACACCCTCGACCGTCTTTTCTCGGACCCGCAGATACTCACTCGCGACATGGTGATCTCCATTGATGACGGCTCGGGAGGGGAGCTGCGCCTCCAGGGGAACCCAATAAAATTTCCTGGAGAGAGGCCTGCTCGCGATGTCATGCCGCCGGCCTATGGTCAGCACACAGAGCAAGTGCTGCACGAGACCCTCGGCTACGGGGAGGAGCGGATTGGGGCCCTCCGCGGGTCAGGGGCTATCGGCTGAGACTCGTTCCAGTGCCAGGAGGAGAAGCGCCTATGGGAGAGAAAATCGGGAGCTTCCTAACAGTTGAGCGCGTGAGGGAGCTCAACGCAAAGGATTACTTTTACCGTATCCTCAAGGATAACCCCAGGGTGCTGGAGGTTTATCCAGGCATAGAGAATGAGCTGCTTGTGGGGGCCATTGACCATCATATCCACGCCTACCCGGACTTCGTCCACCGCGCCCAGGACATGCTCGGCGTCGCCATAGACGCCGCCCGGGCCAAAATGCGCGCTGTGGGCTTCAAGGACCACTATAACCACACGGGTGGCTGCGCCTATCTGGTCGAGCGACAAGTTGAGGCCATGGTCTCACGGGGGGAGTTGGAAGGGGGGATATCGGTCTTCGGCGGGATAGGCCTAAACTTCGGCATGAACCCCAAGGCGGTCGAGGTCGGCCTCCAGTACCCCAACACGAAGATGCTCTGGTTCCCGACCTTCCATTCCGCTGGTTACCTCCGCAGCGCGGGCAAGGATGATGCCGAGGGGATCCCGCTGGTGGACAAAAGGGGGCGGGTCCGGCCAGAGGTGGTCGAGATCATTCAGATGGCGGCCGAAAGGAAGGTGGGCATAGGTCTCGGGCACACGGATTTCGAGGAGCTCCTCCCTCTGGCCGAGAAGATGAGGGAGCTCGGCGCGAGAGCGGTCCTTGACCATCCCCTCCTTGAGCTCAACAAGCTCTCCGTCGATGAGATGCGCCAGATCGCCGACCTCGGGGTCTATGTCGGCACTTACTGCCAGCCGATGATCCCGAGTCTCTATCAGCCGGTGGCCGACCCCTTCGAGACGGTCGAGACGATCAAGGCCATAGGCTCCTCAAGGTGTATCGTTGCGAGCGACTTCGGACAGGTGCTCCACGTGGATTCAATCGACGGAGTGCGCATATTCATCCGTGCCCTCCTGGGCTTCGGCATTTCCCGTGAGGATATCCTGACGATGATAAGGGATAATCCCACGCGGCTCCTCTATCTGGAAGATTGAAAACAGGGAACACCTCGTCGGCCCGGCCTCCAGGGCGGATGATAGCCCACAATCGGATGATATCCACGAGTGTGACGGACAAAACTAAATGGGAGAATCAGAATGGCTTCTGAGGCAAAGGTCTATAAGTCCGCCTGCCACATGTGTCATGGGGGCTGCGGGGTTCTGGTGCATGTGCAAGATGGAAAGGTGGTGAAGGTCGAGGGGGACCCGGATAATCCGAATAACCGCGGCATCCTTTGCGCCAAAGGTCACGCAGCCGTGGACCACCTCTATAACCCAAATCGCGTCCTCCATCCCCTCAGGAGGGTGGGCGAGCGCGGAGAGGGCAGGTGGGAGCGCATCAGCTGGGACGAGGCCCTCGACACCATAGCCTCCCGCCTCATGCAGATAAGGGAGAAGTGGGGGCCAGAGGCCATAACCGCTGGGGACGGCACCCGGGGAGCGGAGGCGGCATGGATTATCGACCTCCTTCTCTATTCTCTCGGCTCCCCCAACGCCTTTGGCTCGGGCCGGGCCCAGTGCTTCACACCCCGCCTTCGGGCTTCCCAAGTTACCTATGGAAGGCTTCACGGGCCTGATTACGAGGGAGGACCCCGCTGTGTGGTGTACTGGGGTGCGCAGCCCCTCTTCTCAAACCCCAATACCATAGTATCTCCGAAAATCTCCAGAGCCCTTTCCGGGGGCGCAAAAGTAATAACCGTAGACCCCAGGCCCACACCCCTTACGCGCAAGGCCACAGTCTGGCAGCGGCTCAGGCCCGCCACCGATGGGGCGCTCGCGCTCAGCTGGCTCAATGTCATCGTGAAAGAGGGGCTTTACGATAGGGAGTTTGTGGAGAGGTGGACCAATGCGCCCTTCCTCGTTGACCTGAGCACGGGAAAGCTCCTGAAGGAGGCTGAGGGTGGCACCTACCTCATCTGGGATGAGGCCTCGGGGAGGGCCCTTCCTGAGGGGAGCAAGGGCGCGAGAGCGGCCCTGACGGGCTCCTTTGAGGTGAAAGGGGTGAGCTGCAAGCCCGTCTGGCAGCTCCTGCTTGAGAGGGTGGAGGATTTCTCACCCGAGAGCGTGAGCGAGATATGCTGGGTTCCGGCGGAGAGCATAAGAGAGGGGGCCCGCCTCTACGCCACGACCAAGCCCGCGGCCATCCACTGGGGCTGCGCCATAGACATGTTTCCCGACACCCATCAGGTCACGCGCTCGGTCTGCATCCTGAAGGCCATAACCGGAAATCTGGACGTGGCGGGCGGGAACGTATATCCCTCGCCTCACAAAAACTGGATGAGTGGCAGGGAGCACTCGGCGGAAGCAAAAAAATATATCCCCGATGAGGTCTGGGAGAGGGAGCTCGGGGCCGACCGCTTTCGGCTTGAGGCGGGCACGGCCTTCAAGTCGCACTGCAACATCCCCACCATGCTTCAGGCCATTCTCGAAGAGAAGCCCTATCCCGTCAAGGCCATGTTCCTTCTTGGAGCCAATCCAATCCTTGGCTGGGCTAATTCCCAGGAGGTGTACGAAGCCCTCAGGAAGGTGGAGTTCCTGGTCGTGGCCGATTACTACCTGACACCCTCCGCCGAGATGGCGGACATCTTTCTCCCGGCTGCAACCCAGTTCGAGAAGACCCGCATGGGTGAGCCTCCTCAGGGTTGTAACCGGCTGGGAAACTGCTTCACCCAGAAGGTCATAGAGCCCCTGGGCGAGGCCAGGGATGATTTTCAGATCTGTGGGGATATCTTGAGGCGCTGCGGCCTCGGGGAGCGCTGGCCCTGGAGGAGCGCCGAGGAATTCTTTGAAAAGGTCTTCAGGCGGGCGGGCCTCGACCCCGAGGAAGTTGCCAAAAAGGGTCTGGTCGAGGGTGAAATTGCCTTCCGCAAATATGAGGGCGACCACTACCGAGCCGGTGGCGGCTTTGACACGCCCACGGGTAAGGTTGAGGTCTTCAGCACCATCTATCATGGCCTCGGCTATGATCCCCTGCCGCAATATGTAGAGCCTCCCGAGGGTCCGAAAAGCGCACCGGATGTTGCAGAGGAATTCCCTCTTGTTCTGACCACGGGCGGTCGAAACCCCTTCTACTTCCACACCCAGTACCGGCAGATAGAGAGGCTCCGAAAGCGCGCCCCAGACCCTATTTTCCTGATCCATCCGGATACCGCGGGCAAGCTCGGGATAGATGAGGGTGAGTGGGCGTGGGTTGAGTCCCCCCGCGGCAGATGTCAGCAAAGGGCGAAGTTTGAGCCAGAGCTCGACCCCAGGGTCATCCATGCCGAGCACGGCTGGTGGTATCCCGAGCGTCCTGTCGAGGAGAATCTCCACGAGACCTGGCTCTCGAACGTAAACCTCCTCACCCCCAACAAGGCGCCCTTCCTGGATCCCGGCCTGGGAGGGTACATGCTGCGGGGCCTGCTCTGCAGGGTATATAAGGCCTGAGCGAGGGCTGGCCGCAAACGCTTCGCCTCGCATCCTGCGTTGGCCTGGGGAAGAAGGGCAAATTTTCAGGGCGGGCTTAAGGTGCCTTTATCATAGGGGTTAAATTCAAGGCGGGGGCCGTCTTTGCAGGCCGACCTGGTGGTGAGAAACGGCATTTTGGTCACTCCCGAGGGAATGAGCAGGGGAGGGGTGGCCATACACAGGGGCAGGATAGCGGCCCTGGGAAGCGATAGGGCTCTCCCCCGGGGAAGGGAAGAGCTGGATGTGGAGGGCAATCATATCCTCCCCGGCCTCATCGACGCGCACGTGCACTTCCGGGACCCAGGCTTCACCCATAAGGAAGACTTCGAGACGGGCAGCCGGGCCGCGGCCTCAGGCGGCATAACCATGGTCATCGACATGCCCATCAACGACCCCCCCACGGCCACCCTCAAGGCTTTAGAGCAGAAAAAGCGAATCGCCGGGGGAAAATCCATAGTGGACTTCGGGCTCCTGGGGGTTGTCCTCCCCACGAACCTGGAGGAGTTCCCCAGGCTCGCCCGGGCGGGTGCCATAGGCTTAAAGCTCTTCATGGGAGAGACGGTCGGGGCCCTTCCGGCCCCCGATGACGGCATGATGCTCGAGTGCTTCAAGGTTATCGCGAGGACCGGCCTGAGGGTGGGCATCCATGCCGAGAATGTTGAGATCACGCGCCACGAAACAGCGAAGCTCAAAGCCGCGGGCCGCTCTGACCCTCTTGCCTTCGTGAGCTCTCGGCCTGAAATCTCTGAGGCCGAGGCCATCTCGCGTGCCATCCTCTTCACGGCCCATTGCGGCAACAAACTTCACGTGCACCACCTGAGCTCGAAGCAGGGGCTGGAGCTGGTCCGCGCGGCCAAGGCGCGGGGCCTAGATGTCACCGCAGAGACCGGGCCTCAATACCTTCTCCTTGACTCGCGCGACATGCGGAGGCTCGGGAGTTCGATGAAAATAAACCCGCCCATCCGGGACCGCTCCCATCAGGAGAGGCTCTGGGAAGGAGTGCTCGACGGGGGTATCGATATGATCGCCACCGACCACTCCCCCCACTCCCCCGAAGAAAAGCTCAAGGATAATATCTTTGATGCAATCGCGGGCTTCTGCGGCGTTGAGACGGGCGTGCCCCTGATGCTCACCCAGGTCAATAAAGGGCGGCTCAGCCTTCAGCATTACGTAAGGCTTGCCTCAGAGAATCCCGCCCGGGTTTGGGGCCTTTACCCCAGGAAGGGAAGCCTCCGCGTGGGAAGCGCGGGCGACCTCACGGTTGTGGATATGAATAAGAAGGGGGTCATTCGTTCTCGCAACCTTCACAGCAAGACCAAGGTCACCCCTTTTGAGGGCTTCAGGGTGAAGGGCATGCCCATATGCACAATCGTTCGCGGCCATGTGGTGATGCGGCGGGGGGAGCTGACCGAGACGCCTATCGGCCGCATGGTGATACCCAACCGCTGAGAAGGAAGAATTTATATCTTTGAATTTGGCTCCTGCTGATGAGCCTCGGCCTCTCTCCCGTCCTCTCTAATACATAAGAAGCCCCGCTGATACATTGATATCCTGCCCGGTCATCATCCGGGAGTCTTCAGTGCAGAGGAAAGCCACCATGGCCGCTATGTCCTCCCGCTCGACGAAGCACTTGAGGACTGCTTCATCTTTGAACTCCCGGGTCACCTCCTCCAAGCCCTTGCCCGTGTGCTCTGCGACCCCCCTGATGACCGCCTCTATTCTGGGACCGGCCGTGTTTCCCGGGCAGATGGCATTAACCCTGATTCCCCACCGCCCGACCTCAGCCGCCAGGGTCCGTGTGAGGCCTATGACCCCCATCTTGGATGTCGTGTAGGGGGTGCGCTGCGTGAGAGGCTGCTTGCCGCTCACAGAGGATATGTTGACGACCCAGCCGCGGCGGTTCTTTTTCATCATGGGGATGCAGTGCTTGCAGCAGAGAAACATGCCCCGGAGGTTGACGGCCAGAGTCTGCTCCCACTCCTCCAGGGTAATATCCTCTATATTCTTGGTGGGGCCGGCAATGCCGGAGTTATTCACCAGTATGTCGATGGTTTCCCACTCATCCGCCACCTTTTTTGCAAGCTCCCTCACGGGCTCCTCTTTGGTGATGTCGGTGGGGACCACGAGGGCCATGCCGCCTTTCTCTTTTATCATCCGCTCTGTATCCCGGGAGCCTTGCACGTTGACGTCGGCTACCGCCACCTTGGCTCCCTCCTCGGCAAGCCTCAGGCAAATGGCTTGGCCGATGCCCTGGCCGCCGCCCGTGACAATGGCGACCCTGTCCTTCAAGCGCATGCCGCCCTCCCCCCACGGCCCATCTTGCCTTTTCCTCATCCGCAAAGGTCCAGGATGGTCAGCGCATAGAGCTTGGCTATATCCATGACCTTATCTATCTCCACGAACTCATCCGCCTTGTGGCAGACTGCAAGGTCCCCGGGGCCCATGTATGCTACCGCCATGCCTTCCTCATGGCACCAGTAGAGGTCTCCCGAGGAGATGAAGCCCACGAGCTCGGGTCTTCTGCCCAGGACCGCCTCGCCGTTTCGCTGAAGGGTTTTTACCAGTATGTGGTCGGAGCGCGTCTCTATGGCGTCTCGGTCATCTTGGACCTTAAGCTCGGCCACGCGGAACTGAGGGTCACGGGCCTTAAGGCGGTCAAAGATCTCCTGAAAGATATTCTTGAAATCCTGTGCCTTTCTGGGCGCTACCAGACGCACATCAAAGGTAACAGTACAGGAGTCGGAAACGACGTTAATTGCCGTGCCGCCCCTTATGATGCCTATCATGATGGTATCGGTGCCGAGAAGGGGATGGGTCTTTTTCTCGATCTTACGGACCTCATTTATCAGGTCCACGGCCTTATCATTAGCGCTCATGCCCTGCTCGGGCATTGCGCCGTGGGCGGACTTGCCGGCGAGAGTTACCTCATACCAGAGGCGTCCCTTGAAGGCACCCGCCAGCTTCATGCCCGTGACCTCACCGCCCAGCACCATCTCGGGTTTTTCCCAGCCTAATTCCTTGAGGCCCTCCTTGATCACATAGCGGAGGCCCATCTTTCCCGCGGTCTCATCATCCACCGTGGCCCCCAGGATCAGAGTCCCCTTGAGGGCCACACCGGCATCCAGGATGGCCTTTAGTGCATAATGATAAGCGGCCAGACTGCATTTCATATCGCAGGCCCCCCGCCCCCAGATCTTTCCACCCTCAATCTTTCCCTCCCAGGGGTCGAAGGACCATTCTTCCTTCTTCGCATCCACCACATCGGTGTGGCCGAACAGGAGGAAGGTGGGACCCCCTCCGGCTCCTACTTTCCTGGCCACCACGTTGGGCCTTCCCGCCTCACCCTCAAGCACCGCGACGTCGAGGCCGAGCTCCTTATACTTGTTCTCAATGAAGGGAGCGATCTCCCCATAATTTCCCGGAGGGTTTATGCTGGGAATGCGGATGAGTTCCAGGGTAAGGTCCACTATGGCATCCCGAGATGCCTCCACGTTTTTCAAAACAGCCTCTCGCGCTGACTCTGTAACCATCGAAGTCCCCTTTCCCTTAGAGCTCTATCTCGGTCCCCAAGGCGATGCGTGCCGCTATGAGGTCACCATCCGTACGATGAGGGAGCCCTCCCGCCTCTCTGAGAGGGGTCTCAACTCTCATGGACTTCCACTTGCATGGAGAGTTAGGGCGCACCCCCACCGCACATGCTGAGCGCCGCCAGCGCATACACCTTGGCGCCGTCCACAAGGTCCTTTACTGCAATCCTTTCATTGACCGCATGAGCTTGGGCAGGCTCCCCGGGGCCAAAGATGACGCCGACGTCGATGTGCCCACCGTGGAGCATGTGGTAGATCTCGCCGCTGGAATACCAGCCGATGAGCTCGGCCTCCCTTCCCCTGACCCTCGGGACCGAGCTCTGGAGAGTTCTTATCACGGGTGCATCCTCGGGGAACTCCAGGGGGTCTCGCTCCTCGCTCGCGCGAATATCCCCCGCCTGAAATTCCCCGTCGGCCCGGACAGCAGCCCCCACCGCCTGTTCCACCTTCGCCCGGATATCGCGGCTCTTCAAGGGAGGGGCCCAGCGGATGTCGAAAGCCGTCGCGCAGCTCTCGGGTCCCACGTTTACGGCCCGACCACCCCTGATGGTTCCCAGACTGATGGTATCTTTTCCCAGGCGGGGATGGGAGCCAAGCTCGATGCCGTATATGGCCTCGATTATCTTATAGGCCTTGAGGATGGCGTTGACCCCCCGCTCTGGAAAAGCGCCGTGGCTCGCTTTTCCCAAGGTATCGAGCTCAAACCAGATCCTGCCCTTGAAGATATGAGTGATATTGAAGTCCGTCGCCTCTCCCAGGATCGCCGAGCGTGCTGGCAGAACGCCTTGCTGAAAGACATACCGAAGGCCATACCTCCCGGCGGTCTCGTCATCAACGGCTGCCACGAGGTAAAGGTCCCCCCTCAGTTTCACGCCTGAGCTCTTGATGGCGCGGCAAGCCTCCAGCATCCCAGCGAGCATGCCCTTGGAGTCTGCTGACCCCCGCCCCCAGAGGAATCCCTCCTCCACCCTTCCCTCAAAAGGAGGAAACCGCCAGGCGGCCCCATCCCCCGGGTCCACAACATCCATATGGGAAGAAAGGCAGAAGGCGGGCCCCCCGCCCGCTCCCCGCAGGAGGCCTACTACATTGGGCCTCCCAGAATCCCCCTCAACCCTCTCAACTTCAAGGCCCATCCCTCTCAAGACCTCCTCTACATAGGCTGCCACGCCAGCATAATCGCCCGGGGGGTTGACGCTTGGCCTCCTGACAAGGTCTCTGGCCTTCTCCAAAACGGCTCCTTCGTCCACGGAAGCCAAGATGCGTTCTTCGGCCGTGGTTTTTGACAAAACAATCCCTCCTGAGGATGAACTCTTCAGAAAAATGACACTTCGGGGCCGCCAGGGCCCCATCAACCGAAGATTACCCGCCCTATTCTACGTAAGCGTTCCAGAGGTAAAGGCCTGAGTCGGGAGTGATGTAATAGCCTTTGACCCCTTTCTTGAAGACCAGGTCCACGTCCTCATAGTGGAGGTATAGCCATGGGGCATCTTTCATGAGCAGCTTGAGAACTTCGGCATAAACGGCCTTCTGCTTCTCAGGCTCGATGGTCGCGCGGGCCTTGAGGATGAGTTCATCCACCTGCTTATTGCAGTAGTCGCTCCAGTTGAAGGTCTTCATGCTGCAGAGGTAGAGGGGCGTGAGGGCGGCGTCCGTCACAAAGGAGGCCGGGGCCCACCCCAGAAGGGCCATGTTATAGTTGCGCTCCTTCATGGTGGCATTATAGGCGGGCCAGTCGCCGGAGATCTCGAGCTCGGGCTTGAGGCCCACCTTCTTCAGCATCTCGGCCACTGCCTGGGCGATCTCGGTCCCCATCACGTAGCGCCCCTTGATAGTCCGGATCTTTATATCCGCGCCCTCGGCTCCGGCCTCCTTGAGGAGCCGCCGAGCCTTATCGGGGTCATATTTATACTCGAACGCGTTCACCCAACCGAAGAGTTGAGGGCCCACGGGGGCGACGACCGGTGTGCCTCCTCCCAGGAGGAACTTCTGGATGATAGTCTCCTTATCGACGGCGTAATTGATAGCCTGCCTCACGCGAAGGTCATCCGTGGGCGCGCGCTTGACGTTCATGGGAAAGCCTATCACCCGGTGGGTATGAACCTTCACGATATTGAGGTTTGGGTTGCGCTCAAGCCGAGCTACCTCGTGGGGCGGGATGCGGAAAGCCACATCCACCTGGCCCGCTTCTATCGCCACTACCCGCGACGCAGCCTCTCGCATGGGAAGGTAGGTTATGGTCTTTATCTTGGGCTTGGGACCCCACCAGTCCTCATTGCGCTCGAGGACCAAGCGGGTGCCTCTGACCCATTCTTTCAGTTTGTAAGGGCCCGTTCCCGCGGGGTGAAAGCCATATTGTTTTCCCCACTTCTTCATGGCGGTGGGGCTGGGGATGCCGCCAGGGTAGGAAGCTATGGACCAGAGGAACTGCCCGAAGGGGACATCCGTGATGAGCTTCACGGTGTAATCGTCCACAACCTGCGCCCCTTTGAGCATACCGATGTAGGATTTGACCCGAGTCGGCGGAGCGCCGGGCCCGGCGGTGGCGTCCACGTAGGCCTTGACCGCGTGGGCATCAAAAGGGGTGCCATCATGGAACTTGACCCCTTTTCGCAGGTGAAACGTCCAGGTGAGCGCGTCTGGGGATACCTCCCATTTTGTGGCGAGCCAGGGTTTAACCTCCCCGTTTTCAATCCATACGAGCGTGTCGTGGATGTGTCCGGTGACCTGAACCCCTAATATCCCCGTGGTGTAACGAGGGTCAATTGTAGGCACTTCGGCTCCGGCCCCTATGACGAGGGTATCCTTGGCGGCCTGGCTGCAGGGAGCCAAAAGTGCAAGAACGAAGAAGAAGCACAGGAGAAAAAGCCCGATTCTTCCCAGCCTTCCGATCATGGTTTACCCTCCTCTTAAGAGAATCCGTGACGGTGAATGATAGCAGAGCTATTTCATTATCTTAACACCGACTTGCGGGCTCAACAGCTGAATTATAATTTCTTAGACACTTTCCTCCCTACTCCGCAGTCTCCGCCTGGCCCCGGATGGTGGTGTGGGGGTCGAGGGCATCCCGCAGCCCGTCCCCCATAAGGTTGAAAGCGAGCACCACTATCATGATGGCCAACCCCGGAAAAGTCACCACGTGGGGCGCCACGCGGATGTAGGTGCGACCTTCGCTCAGCATGGACCCCCACTCAGGCTTCGGCGGCTGAACCCCCAGCCCGATGAAGCTCAGGGCCGCGGCCGTAAGTATGGCGGTAGCTATGCGCAGGGTGGCCAGGATGATCACGGGCCCCACGATGTTGGGCCAGATGTGACGCCACATGATGCGCGCATCGCCCGAGCCCGTGGCCCGGGCCGACTCCACAAATTCTATATCCCTTACCGCAAGCACAGAGCCCTGAACCACCCGGGTGAAGACGGGTATGGTGGCGATGCCGATGGCTATGGTCACGTTTATCTCCCCGGCTCCCAGGACAGCGACGAAAACCATTGCCAGGAGCATCCCGGGAAAGGTCATGAGGATGTCGATGAAGCGCATTATGACGGTATCGATCACTCCCCCGTAGTAACCGGCCAAGAGCCCCAGGGGCCCGCCTATGGCCAGGGCCAGAAGGACGGCAAAGAGGCCGATGCCGAAGGAGAGCTTGGCCCCGGCCATGAGGCGGCTCAAGAGGTCTCTTCCGAACTCGTCATTTCCCAGGGGATGCTCCAAGGACGGGGCGGAGAGCCGCTTAGCCAGATCCTGCTCAAACGGGTCATAGGGTGTCAGCCACGGAGCGAAAAGGGTGGTGAAAAGGAAGAGCCCCACGACGAAAGCGCCGACCATTGCCAGTCGGTTTTGCATGAAGCGCAGCCAGAGGTGGCGCATGCTCCCCCCTAGTGGTAACGGATGCGCGGGTCAGCGTAAGCGTAAAGTAAGTCGACAAGCAAGTTGACGACCACGAATGAGGTGGCAATCACCAGGGCTGTACCCTGCACGCTGGGGAAATCCCGCGCCTGGATGGAATCCACCATGAAGCGGCCGATGCCCGGCCAGGCGAAAACTGTCTCGGTGACAACAGTGCCCGCCAGAAGGTAGCCGAACTCAAGTCCCACGATGGTGATGACGGGGATGATGGCATTTTTCAAGGTATGGCGCAGGATGACGGCACCTTCGGCGCAGCCCTTGGAACGAGCGGTGCGGACGAAGTCGCGGTTCATGACCTCCAGCATGCTCCCCCGGGTTATGCGGGCGATAACCCCCGAAGATCGCGCCCCCAGAGTAACGGCGGGAAGGATGAGGTACTCCAAACCCCCGCGCCCCACAGCGGGAAGCCAGCCCAGCTGCAGCGAAAAGACCAGGATGAGCATGAGGCCCAGCCAGAAAACGGGGATGGAAACCCCTCCCAGAGCAAAGAGCATGCTGCACTGGTCGAGCAGACTATAAGGTTTCACGGCCGAGGCGAGCCCGGCGGCCATCCCGATGATTATGGCCAAGACTACCGCTGCCGTTGCCAGCTCCATGGTGGCCCCGAACCGGCTGGCCACCTCCTCCAGGACACTCTTCTGGGTTATGTAAGAGAAGCCCAGGTTTCCCCGCAGGATGCGCCTGAGATAAGCGGCGTACTGGATGAGAAAGGGCTCATCGAGGCCAAGTTCTTTGCGGATCTGGAGTACCTCCACATCCGAGGCGTCCGCTCCGGCAATAACCCTGGCCGGGTCCCCCGGGACCATGAAGAGGAGGGAAAAGATAAAGAAAGAGGCCCCCAGAAGGACAAACCCCGCCGCAAAGAGGCGCCTGATGAGATAGCTATACATGATGAATGAGCCTTGCGTTTATGAATAAACTCAGAGGGCTCTAATGCAAAGCGCGGATTCTTTTCGGAAAAAACTTTCTGTGTCCTGGTGCTTCCTCGGTCTTTTTCCGCGCTCGGCTTTAGGCCTCCTTTGAGCCTAAGAACCCTTCCACCTCCACCATCTTTCCCTTACGAGCGGATGTGATAAGGGCTTCCATCACGGCCACAGCCGCTGTCCCCTCTTCCCCTGATACCTCAGGCCGCGTCCCCTCCCTTACTGAGCGGCCGAACTCATCCACCTCTTCAAAAAGGGTGTCCACCCGTGGGAGTTCCAAAGGAACCTTCTCCTTGCTTCCGACCTTTTGAAGAAAAACTCTTGTGCCATCGGCCTCACAGAATATGCTCGCCTTGGTGCCATGGAGGTTGAGAAAAAAGATGTTCGGGATAACCCATCCAACTCCCAGATATCCCAGCGCGCCCGACTCGAACTCAAGGATTGAGGATGTGACGTCGTGCTGTTTGATAACGGTATGTAGATTCTTGGAGAAGGAGGCAACCCTCTTAACCGGTCCCAGGATGTAATGGAAGGTGTCTATATGATGGACCCCCATCCCCGAGAGGGGAGTTATGGCGCTATCCGAGGGCACCACGCGCCAGTAGCTATAAGTCGGGTTCTGAGCGCTGTGGGTCGAGAAATTTGCCTCCACCTGGATGAGCTTTCCCAGCTCCCCCTTCTCCCCAAGCTCCTTCATCTTCCGGTAAACAGCCTGCCTCCTTCGGTTATGACCGACGGCCAGGGTTACTCCGGCGCGGCGGCAGGCTTCGGTGGCTCGGAGACAGTCTTTTACGTTTTGAGCAAATGGCTTCTCCACGAATACGTGCTTTCCCCTCCCGGCCGCCGCAACTACCTGGTCGGCATGAAGGGAGTCGGGGGTGGTGAGTATGACTGCCTCCACCTCCGGATCATCGAGAATTTCCTCGTAGGACGCGGCCCGCCGACATTGATACCTCTCGGAAAAAGCCTTTCCTTTCTCCGCTGAGCGGGTGAAGCAGGTTATTATCTTGACGTTTCCGCTTTTCTCCGCAGCATCGGCCAGCTCATTTGACCACCAGCCTATACCTACGCTGGCCGCTCTCACCGGGTCTGCCATCTAATGGGCTCCTCTTAATTCCTTCGAAAATAGTTCCAACCCAACCTCGGCTCGCTGAAACTTACGTGCGGATTCCTCTAAGGCCTCAGATATTGATCGCAGCTCTCATGATCTGGCCCGCTCCGCCGTGGACATCCTGAAATCCCTCCTGGATCCTTTCCAGGGGGTAGCGGTGGGTTATGAGGGGCTTAAGGTCTATGTGTCCCGCTTCCACGAGCTTTATGGAGGTGCGGTAGTCATTAGGGGTGCCGGCCCTGGAGCCTATGACGTTTATGTTCTTGAAATACAGGGTGGACATATCCAGCCCGTCCACCCTCTTGGGGCCTATCCCGAACTGAAGCACCGTGCCGCCCGGCTTCACCATCTGAAGGCTCTGGCGGATGGTTTCGGCGGAGCCGGCGGACTCTATCACAAGGTCGGCCCCAAGCCCTCCCGTCAGCTCGAGGACTGCTTCTACAGGGTCCATCTCCCGTGCGTTGACCACCGTGTCTGCTCCCAGCCTGAGTCCCAGGTCGAGCTTCCACTGGCTTCTGGACACTCCGATGACGAGCTCCGCCTTCGACTGCTTGGCGAGCTGCGAATTCACCAGCCCCGAGAGGCCCATACCGAGCACAGCCACCTTGGAGCCGGCGATATAGGGGACCCTTCTCTGGCCGTAAACCACCGTGTAGAGGCAGATAAAGATGGTCCCCTCCTCAAAGGAGACGCTCTCGCCGAACTTGTAAGAGCGTCCTTCGGGGGCCACCGCATACTCTGAGCAGAGACCGTCGGTCTCGCGACCCCTCAGGCCACCTCTCTCGCAGAGGTTCGGAAGCCCCCGCTGACAAAAACGGCACTTCCCGCATACGCGGATGGGGTCAACCACAATCCTATCGCCGGGCCTGAGGTAGATGACGTCAGGGCCGACTTCCACTACCTCCCCTGTGGTCTCGTGGCCGATGACGATGGGAAGATTCACCGGCTGCTCCCCCTTCCAGATGCTTACATCGGTGCCGCATATTCCCATTGACCTGACCCTGTAGAGGATCTCGCGAGGCCCTGGCTCGGGCATGGGCCTCTCCTCGATGACGAGCTTTTTGAATTCCTTCAGGATCGCCGCTTTCATCTTATCTTCCTTGTCAGAAATCTGTAGCACGAGCTGACGTCGCAGAGATCGAGTCGGCTACCCCTCGGCTATATCGATGACCACGCGCAGAACACCGTCAGCGCCGCTATCGGCCAGCTCAAAACCTTCCTGAAGCTTCTCGAGAGGAAGCCTGTGGGTGACGTAAGGTTTAAGGTCCACCATGCCCGACTCCACGAGCTTCAGCGCCTTCCTGAAGGGTTCGGCCTCGCAAGAGCGGGTGCCCAGCACGGAAATGTTCTTGAAGTAGTAAGCCTGGGCATCTACACCGTCCACCCGCGTGGGTGCTATCCCGAACTGGAGGATCAGCCCACCCGGTGCCACCATCTGGAAGGCCTGGACTACTGTGGGGGCAATGCCCACGGATTCTATGACCACCTCCGGCCCGTATCCCTCGGTGAGTTCCCTTACGGCTTCGATGGCATCGCACTGGCCTGGGTTTATGCAGTGGTCGGCACCCATCTCGGCCGCAAGCTCGAGCTTCCAGGGAAGGACGTCTATCCCGATGACGGGCCAGGCTCCTGAGGCCTTGGCCGCCTGGGTGTGAAGAAGGCCCGCCGCCCCCTGGCCGAGGACGGCCACGCTCATCCCCACGAGTGGGGGAAGCTTGGCGTGTGCGTTCATCACCGTGGCCAGGTTGCAGATGTTTGTGGCCTCGGGGAAGTCTATCGCTTCTGAGAATTTGAAGGCGTTCACCTCCTTGGCCTTCAGGTACTCGGCGAAGCACCCCGGCACTTCGCGGCCCATGAGGCCCCCATTGATGCAAAGGCTCGTCAGGCCCTTCTCGCAGAACTCACACCTCCCGCAAAACACGTGTTGTATGAGCGTGACCCGGTCGCCGGGCCTGACCCTCCGGACGTCCCCGCCCACTTCCTCGACGATTCCTGCCGTCTCATGACCGGGGATTATCGGAAGCTTGGTCTTGGTCTTTCCCTTCCAAACACCGACATCGCTGCCGCAGATGGCTGTGGCATAAACCTTGAGAAGGATCTCATCGGGTCCTGGGCGGGGCTTCTCGGCCTCGCCCAGGACGACCTTCCCGACCTCCTGCAAAAGGGCGGCTCTCATGCTCTTTCTCCCCGAGGATGCATTCCTAAGATTAACGATTGCCCTCGCTCTTCCGCCGCGCTTCTTCATTCCCCCGGTCAGATCCCGCGGCCCGGGAAAACCAAACCTTCGGCGGGATAAAGAGATGTCCGCGCGAGCGGCATCCTATTGTAAATATCATGTTCTCCAGGGGGATACAAAGCTATTTTGCCCGCGATCCCAAGGGGCTTCCACGCCCATTTTGTATCGCCGCCTCGTGGACCTTCGCTCAATGGTAGGCTTGCTCCTCAGGGAGAAGAACACTCACTCGTTGGGTGGGGGTTTCTCGTCGTGTTCCCTGAAGCCTCTCTCAGAGGAGAGTCCTTCGCATGATGAATAGCTCCCCCTCTTCAACCGAGGTATGATAAAATTTGCCGTGTTGCGCTAGAGGCGGGGGAGGAAAGAGAAAGCTTCCGCCCCCGGCGCGCTATTCTCAAGGAGGGGGGAGAATCCATGAGTATGAGCCATCGGGAGCGTGTGCTCGCGGCCTTGGACCACCGGGAGGCCGACCGCGTGCCCCTCGATTTCGGGGGCACCTTCGTCACAACGATGACGGCCGCAGCCTATGAGCGGCTCAAGGAGCACCTGGGCATAGAGGCGGAGACTCCGGTCGCTAACAAGATGTTACAGACCGTGTACGTGGATGAGGCGATTCAGCGTCACTTCGACACCGACGTGCGGCCCATATATCTGCGGCCGCCAGAGGGCTGGAAGGATGAGTTCCTCGAGCCCGACGGCTACCGGGATGAGTGGAGGGTGGAGCGGCAGCGGCTTCCGGGAACCTACTACTACGACCTTGTGGGCTCCCCCCTCAAGGATTGCGAGGATGTGGAGGCGCTGGAGGATTTCCCCTGGCCAGACCCTGAGGACCCCGGGCGTTTCCGAGGCCTCAGGGAGGAGGCGGAGACGCTTCGCAAGAGGACCGACTGCGCCATCGTGTTCCACGCGAACTTCACTTTTTTCCTTCCCGCAAGCGTCCTCAGGGGCTTCGACAATATCTATGCCGACTTAGTGGTTAACCGTGAGCTTGCCGAAGCCATCATGGACCGGGTCTCGGAGATCAACCTCAGGATGACGCTTAAAGGGGTAAGGGAGGTTGGCGACATTGTCGACCTCGTTACCGTCACAGACGACATGGGCACTCAGCTCGGCCCCTACATGTCGCCCGCCATGTACCGGGAGTTGATCAAGCCCCGCTTTGCCCATGGCATAAAGGAAATCAAGAAGCTCACCCGGGCCAAGATCTTCTATCACTCCTGCGGCTCGGTTTATGACCTGATCGAGGACTTCATAGATGCCGGGATTGATGTCCTCAATCCCGTTCAGGTGTATGCGGCAAACATGGGAACGGCCCGCCTCAAGCAGGAGTTCGGCGAGAGGCTAGTCTTCTGGGGTGGCGTTGACAGTCAGCGGGTGCTGCCCCTGGGTAGCCCCGAGGATGTCCGGGCCGAAGTGAGGCGCCGCATCGATGACCTGGCGCCGGGCGGGGGCTTCGTGCTGGCCGCTGTCCACAACATCCAGCCCGAGGTGCCGCCCGAGAACGTCTGCGCCATGCTGGAGGAGGCCCTAGAATACGGCCGGTACGGGATGGTGAGGGCCTGAGGGCCGGCTGTGGCCCCGAGAGCCTCATAGGAGGAGGGACGTATGCAGCGCATACCCAGGCAGAGGGCCCTGGGCTACCTCTTCAGCAAGGACATCGAGCCCGTGCTCAGGGTGAAGCAGGGGGAGAGCTTCATCGTTGAGACGGAGGATAATGTTTCGGGCTGCATCCGGGGGAAGGAGCAGCTTCCGACCGAAGAGTTCGTCCCTGGGCTCGGCCACACCCCCGCCCGGGTCAACCCCGTTGCCGGCCCCATCTATGTCGAGGGCGCGAAGAAGGGGGACCTCCTGGCCGTCCATATCGAGCGGATCCTCCCGGCCCCTCAGGGGCACACCTTCTTCGGGATCAGAATCGGACCCCTGGATAACTCCATCCGCTGGCCAGAGCTCACCGATCCCTACACCCACATCCTTAAACATCTTCCCGGCCCCAGCGGCACGACCGCGGACGGCACCGTGGTATTCGATGAGAGACACTCTTGGCCCATCAGGGCTTGCATCGGCACGATAGGCACCGCGCCCGAGTGGGAGGCGGAATCCTCAGTGGCGGGGCAGGGCCCCTGGGGGGGGAACATGGACGTGCGGGACATCTGCAGCGGCAATATACTCTACCTCAACTGCTACAATGAGGGTGGGCTGCTTTTCCTGGGGGATGTTCACGCCTCCCAAGCCGACACCGAATTTTACGGCACGGCAAATGAGTGCCGGGCGGAGGTAGCCCTGAGGTGTGAGGTCATTCCCGAAAAGCGGCTCCCCGGCCCGCGCATTGAGACGCCCCGCTCCCTCATAGCTCTCTGTTGTGATAAGCCCCTGGAGGCTGCGGTCACGAGAGCCATGCTCGACCTCATGGAGTGCATGGTCTCTGACTATGGGCTCGACTCGAGGACGGCTTACATGTTCACCACTGTAAACCCTGAGGTGCGGGTTCACGTCTACCAGATGGTGCCCATAGGGAAACTGCGCTACACTGTGGGGGTTGAGATTCCCAAGAAATATCTATCAGCCAGTTGAGGCAGATGCCTCCTCGGCGGGGGCGATTCCCTCGCTCAGGCGGCGGGGCCCAGGGGGCGACTGCGCCGCTACTTCTTGCTTGCCGCCTTGGCCGCCTCTATGGCTTTATCGGCATAGCCCGCTGGCAGGGCCGGGATGAAGACGCAGAAGATCCTCATCGTCTCCTCGCTCGTGTTACAGAGCTGGTGCTCCGCCCCGGGTGGCGCCCAGAGGACGCAATCGGGCTCTATCTTGAACTTTTCATCCCCGCAGTAGCCCTCGCCCCTTCCTGTCACAATGTACATAAGCTCTCCCTGGCTCTCATGGGTGTGGGGGTTGGTTTTCCCCTCACGAGAAGCAAGGGTGGAGGTGAGAAGGGTGAAGCCCTCAACATCGGGCTCATCCTCGGGGGCCAGTACTTTTTTGATGTGGCGGGCAAAGGGGGGAGGAACGTCTGCACCGGATATGTCAAAGATTCGCTTGAAAGACATCTTTTTGCTCCTCTTGATGGAAAAGTCGATTGCCAATGGGACGATCCCAAAGTGAGACAGGTGGCTCTACGCCACTCCTTAAGCTAGCAGGGCCCTCCCCCCGCTGTCAACAAGCCAGTGGTCGGACTCGCTCCTGAATTATCCTGCGGTCTTCACCCGATGACCCGAGAGAGCTTCTTCTCCCTACATCAGAAGCCGAAGTTTCGAGAGTTGCCGGAGGGCTCTAAACCGAACGGCCCGCCTCATTCCTCGACAGCCCCTAGCCACTTTATCCCGCTCTTCTCTATACTCGGGGCACCCACATAGACCGCAACCAGTTCTATCTCTTCATCCTCGCTGGGGTTTATGAGCCAGTGAGGCGTGTTCTTTGGGACGAATATGACACCTCCCGCCCCCGCCTCGAACCTCTCATCGCCGACCCCGTGTATCCCCCCGCCCCTCAGCAGCCAGTAGACCTCCTCGGCATTCTCGTGGAGGTGACGTTCGTGCCTGGCGCCCGGTGGGAAGATGACCCTGAAGAAACAGCAGAGCTCAGAGCCGTTCTTCTCGCTCACCAGAAGCCTCGCATCCATCCGCTTCCAGCCCCTGCTCCATCCCTCATCCCTGAGCTCAAGAGGCTCGACACCCTCTGGCCTGATGAAATACTTATTTCTTCCAGTCATCATACCTCCTCTCACTCTTAAGCCATCTATAAAGGCCGAGACATCATCGCAAGCTCCAAAGGGATCCACAGGCGCATTTTAGGTCAATTGAAGGGGAATTTCCCTCCCGAATTGGCGAGCCCCGGATGCCGATGAGCCCTTACATCTATCTTCTGAGTCTTTGGCCTCCGGCAGGCCCTGAAGGGCGGTTGACCCGTGAACGAGGATGGGTTATAAATCCCGTGGCGGCCTTTTCACCCCGCAGGGGAGCCTTCACTCCAGAGCCTGGATGGAGACACCGAGGAGACACAGACTATGGCTAAGATAATCGATCCGCGCGGGATTGCCCAGGACCAAGACTATGAGCCTCCCTACACAATCGCCTGGGGAGTCTGTGGGGAGACTACCGGCACCGAGACCATCACCATGGGCCGAACGATCATCCCGCCCAGGGGTAAGAATAAGCTTCACCACCACAGAGACTCGGATGCCACCTTTTATGTGGCCAAGGGGCCCATTTATGTCTATGTGGACGACGGCAGAGAAGTGAAGAGATATGAGGCCCGGGAGGAGACCTTTATCTACTCCCCCGCCGGGGTGATTCACGGCCAGGAGAACCCGAGCCCCGATAAGGAGGCGATGCTCATTTTCACCTATGGGGGCGTGCCCAGCAAAGAGGCGGCCGGAACCATCGTGGTCGAAGGTGAGGGTGCCGGGCCGCGGGAGGAGGCGACGGGCGACCCCTCGAGGGTGCGGATGATCTACTACGGCGACCTTCCCGAGGATAAGAATTTCATGTCCCCTCTTTCCGTGAAATGGGGTGTTGACAGCGAGACCACGGGCACCAAGACCATCACCATGGGAAGAACCCTATTTCCTCCAGGCTACCGCAACCGGCTCCATTATCACAAGAACTGCGATGACGCCGCGTTTCTCCTCAAGGGGCGGCTCAGGCTCTTTGTGGGCGAGAAGCCCGAGACCTACGAGGTGGATGAGGGACAATTCATCTATGTCCCGAAAGGGGAGATCCATGGCTTCGAGAATATGAACAAGCAGGAGACCGCCGAGTTTATCTTCACGTACGGAAAGGTGCCCAATAAGAAGGCTGCGGGAACCGTCTTCGTAGAGGATGCCTGAAATAGCCCGTCTGAAGCCTGCTTAGGGGAGAAGAACTATTCTCTTAAAGGGCCCCGGAGATAGGGCCCTTTTTTGGAGGAGGCATAAGATGGCAAGGATTGTCGACCTCTCCCTTCCCATCAAGCCTCACTGGCGCTGGCGCTTCGAGGTGGAGAAGGTTCTCGATTATGCCAAGGGAGACCCCCTTCTTGATTGCACTCTGACCATTGATGACCACAGCTTCACCCATATGGATTCCCCCCTCCACGTGGAAGCTGAGAAGCCCTCCCTGGACCGGGTGCCTCTGGAAAGTCTCATAGGCATGGCCGCCTTGCTGAATCTCAGCGACGTGGGGGATGGGGAGGAAATAACGGCGGAGGAGCTTGAAAAGAGGGCTCGTCACCTCCGGCCCGGTGACATAGCCATCATGAGGAGTTCCCTTGAGCTCCGCCACTCCTGGGAGAGCGCGGATTTCTGGAAGAGCGCGCCCTACTTCGGAAAGGGTGCGTGCAGGTGGGTGTTAGACCGCGGGATAAAGGTCGTCGGCTTTGACTTCCCCAACGACTATGTGGTCCGGGAGCTATTCGGTGGAGAGCGCACCCCCCGGGTGGAAGAGTTCCTCTGCCACGACATCATGCTGAGGGCGGGCGTGGTCATGATCGAATATATGTGTAACCTCCATGCCTTGAGTCAGGAAAGGGTCATGCTATACGCCCTGCCCATAAAGATAGAGGGGGGCGCAGGCGCGCCTGCACGGGTCATCGCCGTTGAGGATTGAAAGAGGGGCTCCCCCCCCCAGAGTCTGAACGGCTCTCGCATGAGGTCGTTCATTTTGAATTGTTCTCAAATTGAGGATTTTCCATGATCTGACGGGTCCTATGCTCGAAGAACTATTTTTTCGGGCCTTCTCCTCAGAGCGGGTTTAATTCTTTCCTCAGGTTACTCTTGAACGGGAAGCTTAAAGGAGGCTCATATGGGTAAGAAGCGGGTTGTATCGATTGACGAGGCCGTCACGGGGAAGCTCCCCTCTCCCGGCGGGGGTGGCACCTTCAGGATCCTTATCGATGAGGAGACCACCGGTGCTAAGCACTTCTCCCTCCTCGTTAACGAGATGGCCCCGGGCCACATGAGCAGGGAGCACTCTCATAAGGTCGAACACTGCTGGTACATACTGAGCGGCCAGGGCAAGATGTACATAGAGGGTGAGGCCCATGATATAAAGCCAGGGGATGCCGTCTTCGCCCCGATAGACGTTCTCCACAAGGTCGAATGTACGAGTGAAGAGCCCCTGAGGTATGTACTCGTCTATGCGCCACCCGGCCCAGAGAAAGAGCTCAGGAGCAAGAGCGGCTTCGCCGCGGAAAGCTGAGAGGGGAGAGCTTTTTTGCTGGTGGATTGAGTGGCCAAAAACGCCGAGGAGGGCTGCCATGCCGTACTATCGCTGGGAGGAACTGCCCCAAGAGAAGCCGGGTCCTTCTTACTCTTCCGCCGTTGGCGGAATCCTCCGGGGTAAGGACATCATGTTCGCCAAGCTCAAATACCCCGCTGGGAGCGAGGCCAAACCCCACAGTCACGAGAATGAGCAGTTCTGGTACCTTCTCAAGGGAAAGGTCATCTCCAGGATAGGGGATGAGGACGAGAGCGCAATGGGGCCGGGCGACATAGCCCACATACCCGCTGATGTCGTCCATTCCATGAAGGTGCTTGATGAGGATATCGAGGTCCTCACCTGCAAGCACATAGTGGAAGGGAGGCTTGCCTGAGGGGAAGGAATTCGCTTATCCTGTGGTAGGCTGCAAACCGCTCTTCTTCCGGAAACTCATTTCTTGATTTTGAGAGGGGGGCTTGGTCCAGGCTGCTGCCAGAACTTCCTAGCTTCGCATCATTGAGGCGAGTCGAGGGCCTTTCCCGGAGCTCATGTCGGAGGCTTCGCAATGAGGCTGAAAGACCGCCTCCTCAAGCGGCTCTCCCAGAGGAACTTCAACACCCTTATCGCTCTTGGCCTTATCGGCTTCTCCGTCTTCGCCTACTTCGTCATCCCTTATCAGATTGCCGAGCCGCGCTTCATGCAGTCGAGGAGGTTCACAACCCTAACGCCCGCCATGTTCCCCCGGGTGGCCGCCATTGCCCTTCTGGGCCTGAGCCTCATTTACCTTATCGAGAGCCCGCGGCTGAATGAGGAAAACCTGCTGGCAAAGCTTGCCCCCCCCTCGCTGCGCAGGATAGGCATCACTTTCCTGATTTTCATTCTCTATATCTATCTTCTGGACATTCTGGGGTTTCTCCTCGCCACCCCCCTTTGTCTTGGAATCTTGACGCTCTATTACGGGAACCGCGACTGGAAGCTCCTGGTCTTAGTCATTGTCCTGGTCCCCCTGGCCATCTTCTATTTCTTTCAGAAGATTCTGATGGTCGCTCTTCCCGAGGGGACTTTTTTTTAGCTCAGGGGGAAGGGTATGCTCGAAGCCTTCGGCCAGGGCATCGTGATGGCCATGAGGGCCGACACCTTCCTCATGATAGCCCTCGGCCTTTTCTCGGGCATGCTGGTGGGAGCGCTCCCCGGCCTCACCACCACGCTCGCCATGGCCGTTCTCCTCCCCATCTCCTTCTTCCTGGACCCTCTCCTTGGCATACCCTTTCTCATAGGCGTTTACAAGGGGGGTATCTACGGAGGGAGCATCCCTGCGATCTTGGTCTCAATCCCCGGCACTGGAGCATCCATCGCAACAACCTTCGATGGCCCCGCTCTGACGAAACAGGGAAAGGCGAGGAAGGGCCTGGAGATGGCCCTCTATGCTTCAGTACTGGGGGACTTCTCAACCGACATCATGACCATCGCCTTCATAGGCCCCATCGCCTATCTCGCCCTTAAGATAGGCCCGCCCGAGGTCTTCGCCGTCATCCTCTTCAGCCTCGTTATTCTCTCAAGTGTCGCTGGGGGCTCCTCAATCAAAGGAGGCATAATGGGTATGCTCGGCCTCCTTCTCGCCATGGTGGGGCAGGACCCTCTGAACGCCGTCTCCCGCTTCACATTCGGGGTCTTTGAGCTGAGGGCCGGGATAACCCTCATTCCATTGATGATAGGCCTCTTCGCAATCCCCGAGATCCTGATGGCGCTCGAGAGCCGGGCCGCCTCTTTCGTCTCCGAAAAGGTGGACCTCTCCAAGGTTGGCGAGAGGCTCACTATGGCGGAGTTCAGGCGCTGCCTCAGGACCATCGGCCGCTCGACCCTCATAGGGGCCGGCCTGGGCGCGACGCCTGGAGTGGGTCAAGTGGTGGCGGCCTTTGTGGGCTATGGGGCTGCAAAGCGGGCCTCAAAGCATCCGGAGACCTTTGGCAAGGGAGAGCTTGAGGGGATAGCGGCCGCAGAAGCCGCCAACAACGCCGTCAATGGTCCGACCCTCGTCCCCCTCCTCACCCTCGGGATTCCGGGCGATAACGTTACCGCCATCCTTCTCGGCGCGTTCGTGGCCCAGGGCCTCAGACCCGGTCCCCAGATGTTCCAGGAGCAGGCTCCTCTTATCTATGCCCTCCTGGTCGCCATGGTCCTTGCGAATGGCCTCTTCCTCCTCATGGGCTATGGGCTTCTGGGCTTCTTTGCCCGGATCATCACCCTGAGGAAATCGGCTCTGCTTCCGATAATCATGGCCTTCGCCTTTGTGGGGACCTACGTCTTCAGGTCAGACTTTTTCGACCTGAAGGTGATGCTGGTCTTCGGACTCCTGGGATATCTCTGCCGGAAGCTCCACTTCGACATAGCTCCCCTCATCATAGCTTTCATTCTCGAGCCCATCCTGGAATACTCTTTCGGGCAGACCCTTCTTCTTGCCAAGGGGGATCTGCTCTGGTATCTTTTCATCCAGCGTCCCATAGCCAGCGGCTTTCTCGTCTTGACCGGCTTAGTCGTCTTTTTCAGTGCCCGGGGCCTCGGTCTCATGAGGAGGGCGGCGGCCTATGAGCGGGTGCCAGATAGTTAGTTTTTCCCATTCCAAGAGGAGGGGGTTATCATGAGAAGGAGAGGTTATCTCACCCTGATTCTGGCGGGGGTATTTCTCCTGGCCCTCGCGGGCGGTGTCGGCGCGGAAAAATATCCCGCCAAGCCCATCACCCTCATCATTCCCTTTGGAGCAGGTGGTTCGCATGACCTCCATGCCCGTATCTTCACGAGCGTCATACCCGAGTATTTGGGGCAAGCGATGGTGGTGAAGCTCATGCCAGGGGGCTCGGCCACCATCGGCACGGCCGCGGCGGCCAAGGCCCGGCCCGATGGCTATACCCTCCTTTTCACCCATAACTTCATAGACCAGCTCCAGCCCCTGGTGGAGAAGGTCCCCTATGACACCATATAAAGCGGGGAAGTTGACGATACTGGGCGTGACCGACGACAGGCCGTTGAAGGAAGTGCCCCAGGCGCCCACGCTCGTCTCCAAGGGCTATAACGTAGTTCTCAGGATGACCCGCATCATAATGGCGCCCCGGGAGATTCCCGCCGAGCGGCTCAAGGTCCTGAGGGAGGCCTTTTCTAAGCTCCCCAAGGATAAGACCTTCCAGGGCCTCATGGGGCGGCTGGGTGAGCCCATCATCTACATGGACGGCGCGGAGTACGAAAAAGAAAGGGAGAAGCAGAGGGCTCAATATAAAGAGCTTGTCACAAAGGTAACAGGAAAATAGTGGCCTTTAAGGGGGGGGCCTTCCATTGAATGGTCCCCCCTTTTTTTCTGCTTGAAGGGCTCTCCTTCCGGTGCGCTCTTCTTGGAGGAAAATGGCGGCTGGGATGAGAAAGCATCCAGGAATAGTGGGCCTTATGGGGGGCATACTGTTCCGAAATGATGAAGGAGGATGGCTCCCGAATGTCCGGGTGTTGACATGGAAAATCTCGGTTAGGGGGGAGGGGTTGAGCTATGACCACCTTAGAAAGGGGAGGAAGCGATGAAGCTATTAATACTACCTCCTTATCGAAACAAGTACGGGTATGTGATAAAGCATACCCAGGAACTCATGGACAACATGGAGAAGAAGGGGCAAATCACAAGAAATGAGTATATTATCGATGAGGGGTATTTCATAGATTGGCCAGAGGAACGTCGGGACTCCGAATTCCTGGCAAATATCAGCCTGGGAATCATCAAGAAGGTCAAAGAGTACTCTGAGGCTGGCGGGGTGGATGCTATTGTGTGTCAGGGGTCCATGGAGCCCGCGTTCTTCCCCGCAAGGGAGATTTCCGACGTGCCCTATATGGGCTCTCTGCATGCGGCTCTCCACGTCGCCTCACTCTTGGGCGATAGGTGCTCCGTCATAGAAGCCACCGACCCCCAGGCCATCCTGGTTAGACGTCACGCGAAGATTTACGACCTCGATGACAAACTCGTGAGCGTTAGGAATCCCGACTACTCCTCGACGCAGATGGGAAAATTCCTCCACGATTACCCGAAGGGGGAGAGGGCCAATGTGCCCGAAGTGAGGAAGTGCATCGATGACATAGTGGATAAGTGTATATCCGCCGTTGAGCAGGACAGGGCGGATTCTTTGATACTTTCCTGCACCCCCCTGCAGATCTTTGAGGACGAGGTGAGAGAGGGACTTGATGAGGCCGGCTACAGGGGGGTGCCGTTAATATGCGAGCTTTCCGCCGCCGTGGCGATGGCAAAAGCCATTGTGGGCATGAAGCTCACTCATGCCCGGCTGGCTTATCCGAGGGCGGATTCGAAGTTAAAACCCGCAGTCAGATGAAAGATTAGTGAGCAAAGGGGGACCGTTCTATGGCGGGGTCTTTGGGGGGCTCTTTTTTCTCGAAATAAAGGGGAAGCGAGGATGAGAAAACGCCTTGGAATGGTCGGTCTTGGGCTCATGGGAAGCGCCATGGCGGAGAACCTCCTTAAGGATGGTTTTCCCCTCACGGGCTACGATATCGATGAGAGCAAGATTGAAAGGCTTCTCAGGCTCGGAATAGGGCGAGCATCTTCTCCCCGTGAGGTGGCCGATGCCTCTGACACGGTGATCACCTCCCTCCCAAACTCCGCTATTGTCGAGAGCGTGGTCATGGGGGAGGGGGGGCTGTGTGAAGGGTTGAGGCAAGGGATGGTCCTCATCGACACCACAACGGCTGACCCCGAAGCCTCCCTCCGCCTCGCCCAGACCCTTGAGGGGCGGGGTGTCAGCATGCTCGACGCCACCTTGAGCGGCACGAACAGGATGGTCCTTGAGCGTGACCTCACCATCATGGTGGGGGGGAGAGAGGAGATTTACAAGGAGTGCCAGGATATCTTCCAGAGCTTTGGAAGTCGGTTCTTCTACATGGGAGGGAGCGGCTCCGGGGCCCTTGCCAAGCTCGTGGTGAATCTCGTCCTCGGCCTCAACCGCCTTGTGCTGGCCGAGGGCCTCACCCTGGGGATGCGGGCCGGTATCGAAGGGGAGAGGCTTCTTGAGCTCCTCAAGGCGAGCGCGGCCTATTCCAGGGCGATGGACATCAAGGGAAGGAAGATGGTCGAGGGAGATTTCGAGACCGAGGGCAAACTGGAATTCCACCTGAAGGACGTGGAGCTCATGCTCAAGCTCGGAAGGGAGCTCAAGGTGCCGCTTCTTCTCTCAGGCCTCCACGCTCAGGTCCTGAGAGCCGGAGTGGCCCAGGGGCTGGGCCTTAAGGATAACTCCGCTGTAATCGCCATCCTGCAAAAAATGGCCGGGATGGAGGTTTTGGGGAAAAGACAAGCTCCCCTCGTCTCCACCTGACCTCTCAAAGTTCTCTCAGGGCCGAAGAGAGCACCTTTTCCACATTGACGTGGGTGTCTTGGCCCAGGGCTGAATAGGCCCTCTCTGAAAAATCCAGAAGATGCTCCCTCTCCCGCTCGGGCATAAAAGAAAGCATCGCGGCTGATGCCCGGCAAATATCATCTTTGAACTCAGGAAGCTCCGCCAGGGGGGCGGCGAAGAGAAGCGGCTTCAGTTGGACGCTGAAGAAAAGGAGCTTGAGCCGGGGGTCGGCCTGAACGAGGGGCCAGGCGGCTCTGTCCTCCTCCGTTTCTTTTAATTCCCAGAGTGCAAGGGCTTTCTGGCTCTCACCGAACCCGTGCGACACCAGAAGGCGGGTCGCTTCCGCATCCTTAACGCTTATGGCTACTTGGTAAAGGAGCTGCTTGAGCAGGGGGAACTCCATTCCCTTCAGGGCGGCCTCCCGCTGATGTTCTCTGGTCAGCTTGAACGCGTAGTACCGGCGCGCTCCATGGAGGATGCTGTGGGCGGCCTCGTGATGGAGGGAGCCCCTGAGAACCGGGGTGGCTACCTCCCGTGCGGCCTCTACGGTGAGGGTAATCCTGGAAAGCCCGCCCCAGGCGTCATGGGTCGTGAAGAGCTGCTCATCCCCCACGGTCCCTATACCGCTCCGAGTTTTCTCTTCCCGAAGCTCCTCTTCCCTTTGCGCCTTTTTCTCGAAAATGATAATCTCGACAGCCTCTGGAACCCCCTTTCCAGCGGCCCTGTAAACCTCCCCCAGTGTTTCAAGAACCTCCTCAGGAAAACCTTCAGGGAGATCTCCCCTCAGGGAGAGCATCATCTCGGGCATGGCGGCCGTGCTCTCCAAGAGCCCTCCCCCTCACCCCTTCACCTACCCTTCCAGAATCTCATTTATCTCGACAGCTCTGCCCGCCGCGGCCGAGCGGTTTATCGCCAGGATAACTGCCAGGGCGGCGAGGCCCTCTTTGCCTCCCACTTCGGGTTCCCGCCCAAGGCGCACGCAATCGGCAAACTCCTCAAGCTCGTCCGTGACGATATACCTCTTCTCGAATGGATGGGGCTCCGGCTCGCCTCCCGCCTTGTGAAAGGTGAGCTCGGCCCTCTGATCGTTTCTATCCCAGGCAGTATAATAATCCTCAGGGCTGAGTCGCGTCATTTTGATGCGGAGGTGCAGGTTTCCTCCCGTTCCCAACAGAGAACACGTCCAGTTGGGAGGTGCCGCATAGTTTGTGCCGAGATAACCCAGGGCTCCACTCTCAAATTCCAAAACCGCCCCTCCCACATCGTTTATCTCTGCTGCTATGGCCACCCTCTTGGAAAATGCCGAGACCCTCTTCACGGGCCCCAGGAGGTATTGAAGGTTATCGGCATGGTGGACCCCGAGGGTCATCATGGCGCCTCCCGGGCACTCCTCTTCAAAGAAGCGCCACATTTCGCGTGTGAGAATAAGGCCTCTCGGCTGGCCGAAGCTCGCCTCGGCCTGGATCGCCCGGCCCAGTTCCCCCTCCTCAAGCATGGCTTTCATCTTCCTGAAGGCTCCCATGCGGCGCTGAAGGTGAGCGATGGAGAGGACGACGCCCGCCCTCTCGCATGCCTCCAGCATGTGGCGCCCATCGGCGATGGTGTTGGCGATGGGCTTCTCGCAGAAAATGTGCTTGCCGGCCCCAGCCGCAGACGCCGTTAGCTCGGCATGGGAGCTATTGGGAGTGATCAAAATCACGCCTTCAACTGCGCTGTCATCCAGGATTTCCCCATAGCTTCCTGCTTCTTTGCAATCGAAGGCCTGCGAGAAGGACCGTCGGGCATCGGGGACCACGTCGAAGCAGGAGGTACAGAGGAGTTTCTTGCTCTTGGAGAGGGCTGTGGCCAAAGCCCTCGACCAGTTGCCGAGCCCGACGAAAGCTACCCTTAGAGGTTCATATTCTTGCGAAGTCATCTTCTGGGCCTCCTCTTCGAAGTTTATGCCGACCCTTCTCGAATAAAGACATTTTACGCGAACTTCAAGTGAATTTTCATTATGGCTCAGAGAGTGCCCGCGCTGATGAGGGCCGGATGATGGCCGCAAGGTCCGCGCCCGCCACCAGCGCCCAACTCAGAGCTGGGGAAGTCCAGTTTTTGTGTTGACAAGCTGAGCCGGCTGCCTTAAACGTGGTGAAGAAGGCGTTTCCGGCTCGAAGAAGCCCATCAATGGGATGAGAGCCGGGTCGCGTGTGCTTCCCTTCATCCAGCTTATAAGATGTCTGCAAAACTCCGGCGAAATATCTCTGTCGGCCTGACGCTCCTTGCTATCCTCATCGTTTGGGAGCTGGCGACCTACGTCTTCCGGATCTCGAAGGTGATCCTGCCCGCCCCAACGGCGGTAATAAGAGAATTCACAGTCAAATATTTCCTGCTACCGCCACATATAATGACCACGGTGTACGAGGTTTTGATCGCATTCGTCGTGGCCGCGGCGATCGGCATCATTCTCGGCATCATGGTCGTGTATTCAGATTTCGTGAGGGATGTCCTCTTCCCCATAATAATCTCTCTCCAGATTATTCCCAAGATAGCGCTGGCGCCACTTATACTCATCTGGTTCGGGTACGGGCTGCTCTCAAAGATCGTTATAGCATTCCTTGTGGCGTTCTTCCCCATACTCGTCAACACGATGACAGGGCTCGTCGCGGTCGAGCCGGAGCTCATAGACCTGGCAAGGGGGCTTCGCGCAACGAAGTTTCAGATCTTCAGGATGATCAGGTTCCCGCACGCGCTGCCCAACATATTTGCCGGCTTCAAGATATCCATAACCCTCTCGGTCGTGGGCGCGATCGTCGGGGAGTTCATCGGGGGCGATAAGGGTCTGGGGTACCTCGTCATGCTCTCCAACTACGAGATTAACACCCCCCTCATGTTCACCTCTCTGGCCATCCTCGCTGCGGTGGGCCTTTCGCTCTTCGGGTGCGTGGTCCTTCTTGAGAAGGTCGCCATCCCCTGGCACATCTCGAAGGAAGAGGAGCTCGTCATCAGCTCCCAGGAAGGAGGATGAGTGTTCTGAAGGTCTCGTAGTCTCTTTGAAAGAAGGGGTGATGTCCAAGGCTTTCCGCTGAGGTTGTGATGGATCCTGTCAAAAGATTTCGGCAGATGCTCAACGGCAGGGAGGTCATCCTCGCCCCGGGTGTCTATGATTGTCTTTCGGCAAGGATAGCGGAAAGAGTAGGCTTCCCGGCTGTATATATGTCCGGCTTCGGCACGGTGGCATCCACTTATGGGAAGCCGGATGTGGGTGTGGTTACCGCGACCGAGATGATATCCCACGCAAGGAACCTCACCGCGTCGGTGGGTGTGCCGGTGCTGGCCGACGCCGACGACGGCTACGGAAACCCCGTCAATGTGAGGAGAACGGTACGGGAATATGAAAGGGCCGGGGTGGCCGGCATACACATCGAAGATCAGGCTTCGCCGAAGAGATGTGGCTACCTCCCGGGACGGCATGTCATCCCGACCGGGGAGATGGTGGCGAAGATCAAGGCGGCTTTAGATGCCAGGGTGAACGGGGACTTCGTGATCGCGGCCAGGAGCGACTCCTACCTCGAATATGGCATCGATGAGCTCATAGATCGGGGACATGCTTACGCCGAGGCCGGCGCCGACGCGCTCTTCCTCTTGGGCTGCGAAAGCGTGGAGGAGTATGAGAGGATCGGGCGCACCTTCGATGTCCCTCTTTTGTTCAACATCAGGCATTACGGGGGCGTGCCCTATGTGTCCCTCCGAAAGGGTGCGGAGATGGGCTACAGGCTTTTCATTGCCGCCTGGAGCTCGCTGGCGGTGGCCGGATATGCCGTTATGGAGTTCATGAGAGAGCTGAAGGAAACCGGGACAATTGAGGGCTTTGCGGACCGGATGATTCCCTTTGATGAGATCTTCGATATGATGGGCCTTCCCGAGGTGAAGGCCCTGGAGTCCAAGTACGGGAGCTTTGGAAGCGGGAAGTGAGTCTTCTCTCTTAAACTGAGAGAGGAGCATTCTCTGCCCTTCGGAGGAGGAGGTAAAGGTCATGGTAGCGAGGAGACATTCTAAGGTTTTTGTTCTGGTCCTTGTCGCAGCCGTGCTTATCTGCTGGTCCCTCCCCGGGACTGCCGCCGCGGAGAAGCTGCGCATCAGTCTCAACTTCCTGCCTTACGGGTTACACCTCGGCTTCTTTGCCGCAAAGGACAAGGGATTTTACAAGGAGGCGGGATTTGACGAGGTGGAAATAGTGCGCGGCCATGGCTCGGGCGACACCGTGAAGCGTATCGGGATCCGTGACTTCGACCTGGGCTTTGCCGACCTCTTGTCGATGGCGGTGGGCATAAACAAAGGGCTCAAGGAGGTCGCCGTTGGGATGGTGCTCGACATAGGGCCCGCGTGCATTTATTCCCTGGAGAAGAGCGGGATCAAGACCCTGAAGGATCTCGAGGGCAGGAAGGTCGGTGCTCTCAAGGCGAGCGCGATCCGTGCAGTAACCGAGAGCGCGTTGCATAAGAACAACCTCGACCCGAACAAATTGAATTGGGTGAGCATGCCGGGCTCGGCATACGTGGGGAGCCTCATGGCGGGGAGAGTGGAGGCCATCGCAACCTATGCCACAACCAGGCCCAACTATATCAATGCCGCGGCGGAGTACGCCAAGAAGCTTCCGCAGGCCGAGCGGGCGGGCTACAAGGTGAACGAGATGTGGCTCGCGGATTATGGGGTAGAAGTTTACGGCGCCGGACTCATAGCCAACGCGGACTTCCTCAAGGAGAAGCCGGACGTGGTGAGGCGATACGTCCAGGCCACGATGAAGGGGTATGCCTGGGCCATCGAGCACCCGCAGGAGGCGGTGGACATCTTTCTCAAGACCCACCCCGAGTCCTCGGCCGAGGCGGTGAGGGTCCAGTTCGCCGTCACCGCCAAGTCGTTGCTGAGCCCAACAGCGGAGAAGCTCGGCATCGGCCACATCACCAAGGAGAAGATGGAGACAACACGCAGGCTGGGCCTTCTGGGCATGAAAGTGAGGCCCGACATGCCGCCCACTGAGGCCATGTACACGAACGAGTTTCTCCCTGAACTTTTCCCGAAGCCGAGTCCCCTGCTGGAGCAGTGGCTGAAGTAGTAGCGGCTGGCTGATTTGAGCTGGATGCGGAAGGGTGAGACCCCCAGGGGTGCTTCACTCACGGCGAGGATGGGCGATGGAGGACCGAGGTTTGGAGACGCCTGAGCTCAGGAGCGAGGGCCCTCCATCGCCCAGGAAGAAGATAATAGAGATAACGAATCTCACCAAGATTTATTCGACCAAAGACGGCAACATCCACGCCATCGACGACATCAACCTCCACATCTACGAAAGAGAATTCGTCACGATGGTCGGCCGCAGCGGTTGCGGCAAGACCACCATATTGAAGATAATGACCGGTCTCCTGCCCAAGACGAGGGGTAGCGTCAAGATAAGCGGTGAGGAGGTGACGGGCCCCGCCGCGAACGTCGGAATTGTCTTCCAGGCACCGGTTCTCCCGCCCTGGCGCACGGTCTTTAAGAACGTGATGCTGCCCATAGAGATCCTGAAGTTTGATTCCCGGGAGTACGAGCCCAAGGCCATGGAGCTGCTCAAGCTTGTTGGCCTCGAGGGTTTCGAGCATAAGTACCCGCGGGAGCTCTCGGGCGGCATGCAGCAACGCGTGGCCATCAGCCGGGCTCTCATTCACGACCCGCCTCTCTTGCTCTTGGATGAGCCTTTTGGGGCCCTCGATGCCCTGACAAGAGAGGAGATGAACCTGGAACTCCTCAGGATCTGGGGGGACAAAAAGAAGACGAGTCTCCTCATCACCCACAGTATCTCCGAAGCGATTTTTCTCGGCGACAGGGTGGTTGTTATGACACCGAGGCCGGGCAGCGTGGATGAGATCATCACTATCGAGCTCCCGAGGCCGAGGCTCGTCGAGATGCGGCACACGTCCCAGTTCGGAGAATATGTCAAGCACATCAGTGCCAAGATAGGCCTCGGTAGGGGCTGAGAGGGCCCCCGGCAACGGTCTCGAAAAAATAACCTCTAAATGCTAGGAATGCGCATCGCTTGGCCGGGCAGGCCCGTCGGTCTGAAGAGAACCTTTATCGAGTTCAGGGCAGCATAGGTTCAGGGAAAGGGAAAAGGGCGGAGTTTTGCGTATTAGAATCATCTCCGGGAGGGGTCGGCCATGAAGATCGCAGCTATTGAGTGCTACGTCCTGTGCCTTCCCGCCATACGTCCCATGGTGAGTGCCCTGGGCCGATATGATTTTTTTGAATACGTCGTAGTGGAGCTCAGGACGAGTGGCGGTCTCCATGGTATGGGCTATACCACCCTCGTTGCTGGGAACGCCTCCCGAGCCTGCAAGGCCTACATAGAAGAAGAACTCTCTCCGGCCCTCCTGGGAGAGGAGCTCACCTCGCCTGAGCGTCTTTGGGAGAAGATGTACCAGCCAAATAAGACGAGGCTCCGAAAAGGATTGGGCATGTATGCCTTGAGCGCTCTGGATATAGCCATCTGGGACGCATTGGGCAAATCGCTCGGACGGCCCATTTACAAGCTCCTGGGAGGCTACCGGGATGAGGTACCCGCCTACGGCGCCGGTGGTTGGCACGACATGTCAATTGATGAGGTCCTTGAGGAGGTCGAGGCTTTCAGGAAGAAAGGGATCAAGGCCTACAAGATGAAGACCGCCACGGGGAACCTCAAGCGTGATGTCGAACGGGTACGGGCGGTGAGGGAAGCCTTTGGCGAGGAGCTGACCCTCATGCTGGATGCCAATCAGAGGTGGAATGTGAGAGAAGCCCTGGAGGCTGCAAGGAAGTTTGAGCCTTTCGGCGTGGCCTGGCTTGAGGAGCCTGTTTTGGCCGATTGCCCGACGGACCTCGCCACCGTTGCCGCCGAGAGCCCCATACCCATAGTCGCCGGTGAGAACGAATTCACCATCTGGGGCATAAGAGATCTAATTGAAAGAAGAGCTGCTCACATCCTACAGGCCGATGTTCAGAGAATAGGAGGCGTGACCCAGTGGATAAAGGTGGCCCACTTGGCCGAGGCCTGGCGGCTTCCGCTGAGCACCCACCTGGCCCACGAGCTTCATGTTCAGCTCATCGCGGCTGTTCCGAATGGGCTCATTGTGGAATATCTCCCCGGTGTCCCGCAGGATGTCTTTGAGGACCCCCCTGAAATCTGCAACGGCTCCTTCCGGCTTTCCGATAGGCTCGGCTTTGGCATTGAGATAAGGGAAGAAGCTAAAAAGAAGTACAGCCTGAACCCATGAACAGTTTGAATCCTGGCGGGGATTACGCCACTCTGCCACATTCAGGGATGGCAGGCCTCATTGAGAACCCAGGGGGCCCAGCCGCTCAGGAAGCGGGCCACGCACGCTGAGCCAGACCCGAGTGCCGGTTTGATAACTTCAGATGACGGCTATGGCCTCTATCTCCACCAACCACTCCTTGCGGACGAGGGAGCCCACCTCCACAAACGTGGAGGCCGGAAGGTGGCCTTCCAGGAGTTCCGCTCGCGCCTCGTTGAACTGCTCCCTCAGGGACATGTCGGTTATGAAAATGTTCAGCTTCATCACATCTTTGAAGCTCGCCCCTGCGGCCGAGAGGACCCCTTTGATGTTCTTGAAGACCTGCCTGGTCTGCGCTTTGATGTCACCCGCGCCGACGACCTCTCCCGTGGTGGGGTCCTGAGGGACCTGTCCGGCAACGAAAATTACGGATCCTCCCTCGGCCCTCCAGCCGTAGGAGTAAGATGGAGGCTGCTTCCAGCCCCGGGGAAGGATCTGGGTTTTTTCCATAGCCGTTCTCCTTCTCATTCAGTAGCATATGAGTAAACTCAGGGCTCCCTCGGATGGGGGGCTCATTTTAGGACTTGGCTCCCCCTGCGTCAAGGCGTTTGAGTATTTGAGTGGGGTAATTTGTATCTTCTCGGCAACGAGGGAGGATAAGCCATGCTGCTAAACAGGGAAAGGGCTCTCGGGACAATGGATAAGTATGGGCTTAGCGCCCTTATAGCCACGAGCCCTGATAACGTAACTTATCTCAGTGACTTTAGCTGTCAGAACGCCCGTCTCTACCGGCATGTGAATGTCTTTGCCATCCTTCCACGGAGGGATGACATAAGCCCCACCCTCATAGTCATCATGATGGATGTCGCAAATATTGCCGATGGCGCCAGCTGGATGGAGGAGGTGAGAACTTACGGAAGGTCCTTCATCCGCCTGCCCGAAGGGCTCATCCCGGAGGGCTCGGAGGTGAGGTTGATGAAGATACTCAAGGCCTCGGAGTTGAGTTCCCCCAATTCGGCGGAGGCCCTCTGTAAAGCGATCGAGGATAAAGGGCTCGCAAAGGAAAGGGTCGGTTTGGATGAGGTTGGAATAGGCCACCGGCTTTGGGGGCTTCTCCAGGAGCGCTTCCCCGAGGCGGAGTTCGTCGAGGCTTCTGAAATCTTTCGTGAGATCCAGGTCATCAAGACAGAAGAGGAGTTAGCGCGCCTGAGGGAGGCCACCGAAATAAATGAGGCGGCGGTGGAGGAGGTTGCGGGAAGGATAGCGGTCGGGGTCAGCGAGGCGGAGCTCGCCCAGCTCTACCGTGAGGCCCTGGCTAGAAGGGGGGCGGATCTTGATTTTTGGAATACCGGAGGCGGCAGAAGGTCAGGCGGGTTCTTCCCCAGCGGGGACTACGCCCTGAAGCCCGGGGACCTCTACCGCTTTGACGCGGGAAGCTGCTTCAGGCGCTACCATGCGGATGCCGGCGGGGTGGCTGTGCTGGGTGAGCCCACCGCAAGGCAGCGGGAGCTCTACGATGCCATCAGTGCCGGGATGGAGGCCGCCCTGGAGAAAGCGAGGCCGGGTGCCACCTACGCCGACCTCTTCAATGCGGCTGTCGGAGCGGTCGAGGCGAAGGGGATAAAAAACTATGATAAGCTGCGCTCCGACTGCGGCCACGGCATCGGGATAGAGGCCCGCCACCCCAATGTCTCAAGAGATAACACCGTTCCTCTGGAAGAGAACATGGTGGTCAATGTAGAGGTTCCCTACTATGAGGTGGGCTACGGAGGGGTGCAGAAAGAGTACTCCCTCCTCATAACCCGGAACGGATTTGAGCTTCTGGTTCCGCTGGAGAGAAAGATGATCGTGGTTTAGGGGATGGTCGGAAGAACTGTGGGGAAGCCCCTCAGCCTTCCCCTAACCCTCGGCCTTATAGACACGGCAAAGATTACCCCTGAGGGGAGTCGCTCCTGTTACCGGCTCATAAGGGGGGTCATTTGAGAGGATAACGTTAATATTGGAGTCGAAGACCCCGTGAAGGGGGTCTTCTTTGCGCTCGGGAAACCACCAGTGCGAGTAAGCGTGAACGACCCTGCGGTCCACCGCTTCGGTGAGGGAGGCCCTGAGCTTCACACGTCCTCTCCCCTTGGGCGCCTCTACCCACACCCAGTCCCCTTCCCTTATTCCGAGCTCATCCGCCTTTTCGGGGTGAATCTCTAGGGTTGGGTCGGGAGCGATCTCCCTGAGCCAGGGGATCTGACGGTTTGCAGCATGGAAATATACCACATGGCGGGAGCCGGTTATGAGAATGAGGGGGTAATCTCTTGCCAGCTCGGGTGTAGAGGCCGGGGTCTCGGGGTTCTCCTGGTAGAAGGGCAAGGGGTCATGGCCATACTCTCTCAGGGTTTCAGAGTAAAGCTCCACCTTCCCTGAGGGGGTATTGAAGCCCTTCTCCTCATACTTCTTGTAGCGGATGGGGTCGGCCATATAGACTTTTTCCTTCAAGTCCTCAAAGGAAATTCTCATATTTCTCAAGCAGTAGGCATTGAACTCATCGCTTGAAGCCCAGCCCTCCGGCGGCTTAAGGCCCATCCTCCGGATTATCTCGAAGTCCACATCCCGCTCGTTCCGGGTCTCATACATGGGCTCCATGACTTTTCTTCGGGCCGCTATGAAGTAAGTGTAATAGTTGTACTCTATCTCGTTCCGCTCGAGATAGGTGCAGGGGGGGAGGATGAGGTCTGCCAGCTCGAGTGTGGGCGTCATGAAGAAATCCGAGCCAACAAGAAACTCTAACTTCATGAGGGCCTCATAGGTCTCCCGGCTTCCTTCCATTGCCAAGATGAGGTCGTTGAGGGCCCAGACGGCCTTCACGGGGTAGGGCTCGCCTGTGAGGATGGCGTGAATCACCGAAGGCGGATGGGCATAGTTGCCCACGAGGGAGCGAGAGCTGCTGAACAGGGGGAACTCCTTGGCACCTATGGTTCTATCCTCCACCTCGGGGGGAAGGCGGAGCTCCTCATGGACCACCTGATAGCGGCTGGTGAAACCCTTGGGCCAGTTGGGAAAGAGGTGCCCTCCTTTGACATCGATGTTTCCGCAGATTGCAACCATGATAGAGATGGCCCGTATGGTCTGGTTCACGTTGGTGCTCATGTGCACCCCCATCCGGGTGTGACAGGTGGCCGGGGTGTTCCGGGCGTAGGTTCTGGCCGCCTGGATGATGTCGTCCTCCGGGACCCAGGTGATCTCCGATACGCGGCTCGGCGGATAGGCCTCTATCCTCTGACGAAGCTCTTCAAATCCCAGACACCACCGGGAGACGAACTCCTTGTCGTAAAGCCCCTCATTAATGATGACGTGGAGCATCCCCAGGGCCAGGGCATCATCGGTGCCGGGCCTGAGCTGCAGGAAGAGGTCTGCCCTTGAGGCTATCTCCGTCATGCGGGGGTCCACGACGATGAGCTTGGCCCCTCGCTTTTTGCCTATCATGACGTCCCGGGCTCGGGTGGGATGGCTCATCACGGGGTTTCCGCCCCAGAGCATTATGCAGCGGCTGTTGTGGTAATCCAGGCCGATCTCCCCGGTGAGAAAATCACCGAACGTGAGCTTGTTGGCGATCACATTGGGGTAGTAGCAGTAGTGAGCATCGCTGTGAAAATGGGTGGGACTCCCCATGGCCGAGAGCCAGGCCATCTTGGTGGCGTGGCAGCAATGGGCCGCGGCATCCCCCCAGGACCAGGTAACAGCCTCGGGGCCCCACCGCTCCATGACCTCCCGAAAGCGGCTCGCCGCCGTATCGAGGGCCTCCTCCCAGGAAATTCTCTCCCACTTTCCCTCTCCCCGCTCGCCAGCCCTCTTCATGGGATATTTCAACCTGTCGGGGTGGTAGAGGAACTGCACCGTCGAGAGGCCCTTGGGGCAGAGCATGCCCTCATTCTGGGGAAACTCGGGGTCGCCCTCAACCTTAGCCACCTTTCCCTCCCCATCAAGAGTCACGAGCAGGCCGCAGGAACAGTGGCACTTATCGCAGAGAGTCCTCAGCCGACGCTCAGCCTCCATCTCTCCCTCCTTCAGGTGCTTTGGGACGCCCTTTTTCGCTTTCTCTGAAGTTCCGCCAGCCTGGAAGGACAGCAGAAACTTATCCATGGTAGAACTTATCACAGTTTACACGAGTGGGCTTGACAGGGAAAGGCGAGAGTGAATATAATCAATTGAACAACTGTTCATACATGGAGGCAATCCTATGGCACCCTTAAAGGTTAAAGAAGAAGATGCAAGGGATGTCTGCCAGGTGGAATTCGTGGACCGAAAGAAGGTGGAATCCGTCCGCAAGTCCATGAAGGGCGAGCGCGCCTTCAATGAAATCGCCGAGACCTTCAAACTGCTGGGGGACCCCACCCGGACGAAGATCCTTTTTGCCCTCTCGCGGGAGGAGCTCTGCGTCTGCGACCTGGCGAACCTTCTGGGGCTCTCGGCCTCTGCCGTATCTCACCAGCTGAGGCTTCTGAGGAGCGTGAAGGTCGTCAAGTTCAGGAAAGAGGGAAAGATGGTCTATTACTCCCTGGATGATAGCCACATACTGAATCTCTTCACCGAATGCCTGAAGCACGTGGAGCATGCGTGATATATTTTTTGTTTCAGTCTATGAATAGATGAGCACATGTTTATGGGTTCTGAGCGAAAACTCTTTGCTTTCTTAAGGGAGTTCTTCAACCGTGAGCCAGGATAAAGACAGGGGGCGGCTCAGCCTGCTTGTCGGCGGCATGGATTGCCCGGAGTGCGCCCAGAAGATAGAGATGGCGCTGGGGGAGGTGGAGGGGGTTCTCTCTGCTTCCCTCAATTTTGCCACGGGCCGGCTCGAGGTGCGTCTCAGACCCGAAGGGCCTGAGGCGGAAAGTGTGAAAGCAAGGGTGAGAGCCCTGGGCTATGAGGTGATGGAGCCGGGAGAAAAGGCGGGTGGCACTTCAAGGGAAACATTTGAGGGGGGCTTTTCCCAAAGGAAGCCCCTTTTTCTAACTCTCTGCTCAGGGCTTTTCACGGGCCTGGGCCTTCTCTTGGGGGTCCTGGGCTACCGGGAACTCCTGACAATCCCCTTCTTACTCGCGGCCATCTTCACGGGCGGCTATTACATAGGCCCCAAAGCCTTGAGAGCCGCCCGGCGCCTCAGCCCCGACATGAACCTCCTCATGAGCATAGCCGTCATAGGGGCTGCCCTCATCGGTCAGTGGCTTGAAGGGGCGACAGTTGTCTTCCTCTTCTCTCTGGCCCAGCTCCTCGAGTCCGCAACGATGGATAGGGCGAGGCGGGCCATCCAGTCTCTGATGGAACTCTCCCCGGCCGAGGCATTTGTGAGACGAGACGGGCGGGAGCCCAAGGTCCCCGTGGATGAGGTGGTGGAAGGTGAGCTCATCCTTGTCCGTCCCGGGGAGAAGGTACCCCTCGATGGCCGGATAGTGCACGGTTGCTCATCCCTCAACCAGGCTCCGATAACGGGCGAGTCCATGCCCGTGGAGAAGGAGGAGGGGGAGCCTGTTTTTGCCGGCACGATAAACGGCGAAGGTGCCCTCGAGGTCGAGGTCACCCACGGTTTCAGGGATACCACTCTTGCCAGGATCATCTCCTTAGTGGAAGAAGCTCAGACCAAGAAGGCACCAACACAGCGTCTTGTCGATAGGTTTTCAGCCTATTACACGCCCGTCGTCATATGCGGGGCTGTGGCCCTGGTGCTGATTCCGAGTGTATTTTTTGGTCTCCCCTTCACGGATTGGTTCTACCGGGCTCTTGTGCTCCTGGTCATCGCCTGCCCCTGCGCGCTCGTGCTCTCCACCCCTGTCTCAATAGTCTCGGGCCTCACCAGCGCAGCCCGAAGCGGCATCCTCATCAAGGGAGGTGCCCACCTGGAAGCGATGGCAGCACTCAAGGTCATCTGCTTCGATAAAACCGGCACCCTCACCGAGGGCGTCCCACGGGTGATGGACGTCATTCCCGTCAAAGGGTTCTCCCGCGAGAGGCTTCTCACGGTAGCCGCGGCCGCAGAGAGCCGCTCCGAGCACCCGATAGCAAGAGCCATCATGGAGAGAGCCGAGGAGCATGAGCTCATTCTCCCCGAGGTGCGGAGCTTTCAGGCTCTTCCAGGCATGGGGGCAAGGGCCTTTTTGGATGGGGAGCCCGTCCTCATCGGAAGCCACCGCCTCTTCGAAGAAGAGGGACTCTGCGACCACAGCGTTGACTCTCGGCTCTTGAGCCTGGAGGATGAGGGGAAGACGGTTGTCATGATAGGATGCGGACACGAGCTTCTGGGCGTTCTGGGCGTGGCCGACGGCGTGAGGAAGGAGGCTGCTCCCGCCCTCAGGGCCCTTCGTCGGCTGGGCATAAGGAGATTGGTGATGCTCACCGGGGATAATAAGGGGACGGCACGGGCCATCGCGCAGAAGCTGGGGGTGGATGAGTACAGGGCCGAGTTGCTCCCCGAGGGCAAGGTTGAAGCCGTGCGGGAGGAGCTCTCCCGCCATGGAAGGGTCGCCATGGTGGGGGATGGAGTGAATGACGCCCCGGCACTCGTGGCCGCCTCGGTGGGGGTTGCCATGGGCACGGCGGGAACCGATGCCGCACTTGAGATAGCCGACATCGCGCTTATGGCCGATGACCTGGAAAAGTTACCGCTGGCCCTCAGGCTCAGCCGAAAGACCCTGCGGGTCATAAAAGAGAATATTACCTTCTCCCTCGTCGTGAAGGCCATTTTTCTGGCTCTGGCCGTGCCGGGTCTGGCTACCCTCTGGATGGCCATTGCAGCCGACATGGGGGTTTCCCTTCTGGTCATAGCAAACGGCTTAAGGCTTCTTCGCTTGAAGGCCTCCCACTGAACATCCCCCGCGCCTTCGGGGAATAGTTCTTCAACCAAATCTATTCTCATTCAGTGACAAGAGGGTGCGGAGCCTTCCGCTCCGGAAAGAGTGCATCCGACAACGGGGGATGGGGCCAATCCCTGAAAGAGAGCCCTTTCCCGGGGAGAACGCGATGAGAGTTTATTTGAAAGCCTTTCTTCTCCTTGTCCTGATAGGCGCCTTCATGGCTGGCGGGGGCTTTCTAATTGATGCCGAGGGTAGGGAGAAGGCGGATAAGGTGGTGCAAGTGGTGGTAGAGGGTTTTGCTTTTGCACCGGCGGAGGTAACGATATCTCCCGGCCAGAGCGTGAGGTGGGTCAACAGGGATGCCACCCCTCACACCGCGACCAGCGGAGATGGAAAGCCAGACGGTAAATTTGACTCAGGAAATATCTATAAGGGAGCTTCCTTCAGCCACACCTTCACCTCTCAGGGAAGCTACCTTTACTACTGTGCCCTTCATCCGTTTATGAAGGCGAAGGTAGTGGTAAAGTAGCGGGAGCTCTCGCGGGGGCCATCGGGTATGGAGGGGTCGCTTCCACCGGTCCCGTGGTCACCCCTTTTATCCCGGGCTCTTGAAAACCTCTCTGGCGTGTCTCTCTTCAGAGGAGGCTCCAGAGCCAGCTCGGGGTCAGCTTTATGGTGTAGCTGTTCAGAATGGTCCAGTAGCCTGAAATCAGCAGAATGCCCATGACTATGAGCAGTACCCCGCCCCCCACGTGAATCACGCGGATCGCCCTCCTGAACCTCTGGAAGAAGCTGAGGAAGTAGTTAAAGGCGAGCGCGCTGAGCAGGAAGGGCACCGCCAGACCAGCGGCATATACGGCCAGGAGAGCGGTGCCGGACGCGGCACTCCCCCTGGAAGCGGCGAGTGTGAGAATGGCGCCCAGAATGGGTCCCACGCAGGGGGTCCACCCAAGGCCGAAGGAAAACCCGATGGCGAGAGCCCCCAAATACCCCGCCGGTTTCGAGCGAAAGTCAACGGCACGGTGCTCCTGGATGAGAAAGGGCAATTTCACGACTCCCGTGAGGAGCAAGCCGAAAAAGATGACCACAAGGCCGCCCAAAACGGTTATGGATTCACGGTAAGAGCTTAAGAACTGACCGGCCAGGCTGAAGGAAGCACCGAGAGAAATGAAGACAACCGAGAAGCCCAGGATAAAAAGAGAGGCATTGAGCATGAGAGCACGGTTAAGGGCTCTCTCCCGCATCCCCGCCGTCTCCAACTCAGAGAAAGAAGCTCCGGAGACATAAGAGAGATAAGAGGGCACAAGGGGCAGGACGCAGGGCGAAAGAAAAGAGACAACTCCTGCGGCCAGGGCCAGGAATATCGAGGTCTGCTGGCTGAGCTCCATCTACACCCCCTTTCGGGTCTGAAGGAAAAATAAATCTTATTTTTTAACAAAAGTCCATTCCATTCTATGCCCGACCCTCAGAATTTCGTGGCTAGACTGAGAGGGGGTGCGGGAATAAAAGAGCCTCCCTCTAAGTTTAAAAATGGATTTGAAGCGATAACGAGTCAAAATCCTGGAGGGAAGGAGAGAACGCAATGCAAAAGTTCGCAGCCTCTGTGGCGGTTATTCTTTTTCTAGCGGGCTGCGCCGCTTTTCTGAGCCAGAAGGACTTGGAAGGACGCTATGGGGCTAACCCCCCTGCGGTCATTGCCATCCACGTGGCTGATTATCTCACGCCCCCAGAGCCTCCCAGAATTTATCTCGAGGCCCGGGACCCTGATGGCGACCTCGCCGTCATAGATTACGTCATCGACCCAGGTGGTCCGCATCAGCCTTACTACGGGGCGGTCTTCGTGGGAAGAAAAGATGCCAGCGAGCTCTCCGGCTACCTGTGGCTGGAGACAAAATACTATGACTATTTCACCCGCGCGCGAAGTCGGGAGTTCCGCGGAACCATCTACTTGGAGGACAGAGCGGGACATCTGAGCAAGCCCGTAAATTTCTCCATCGATGGTTATGGAAAAGAGCCTGCAAGGGACAAAAAGCCCGCTGAACTCGCCCGATTCAAAGAAAAGGCCCTCGGCCCAATGCACTTCGAGCTGGATTTGGCCAGGGATTGAGACTCATCAAGAGTCTGGCCTTTGAGTCCTTCTCTTGATATTCTTATGATGAAGGAAGAGACTTAGCAAACCGGGAGCGTTCCCTTCTCCGGGGAGGAACCCTGTCTCTTCTCCATCTCGCCCGTAAGCTCCGGGCCATCATGGGTTTTTCTCACCTATGGCTTCAGAGCCCAAAGGCTCCCGCCGGATAATCCATGTGGACCTCGACGCCTTCTATGCGTCCGTTGAGCAACTGGATAACCCCCTCCACCGCGGAAAGCCCGTCATCGTGGGTGCTGACCCAAAAGGCGGGAGGGGCAGGGGGGTAGTCTCTGCCTGTTCCTATGAGGCGAGAGCTTTTGGGGTCCGCTCCGCCATGCCCATCTCAGAGGCCTACAGGCGTTGCCCCCAAGGGGTCTATCTTCCCGTGCGCATGGCGCGCTATCAGGAGCTCGCCGAAAGGGTGCAGGCCATCTTCTGGGATTACACGGATTTGGTCGAGCCCATCAGCATAGACGAGGCCTTCCTGGATGTCACAAGAAGCCAGAGGGCCTTTGGCCCTGCTGAGGCCATAGCCCAGGAGATAAAGGGGCGCATCCGTGAGGAAGAGAGCCTTGTGGCCTCTGTGGGGGTGGCCCCAAATAAATTCGTTGCGAAGGTGGCCTCTGACCTTGAAAAGCCGGACGGCTTCGTGGTGGTGAGGGCCGGGGAGGAGAGGGAGTTCTTGAGCCCCCTTCCCGTATCTCGCCTCTGGGGGGTGGGCAAGAAAACCGAGGGGAAGCTGAAGGCAATGGGGCTCGGGACAATCGGCCAGCTGGCGGAGCTTCCCGAAGATACCCTGAGGTCTCGCTTCGGAAAGCTCGGGAGCCAGCTCCACCTCCTCTCCCGCGGGATAGACGAGCGTGAAGTCATCCCCGCCGAAGAGCCCAAGTCCATCGGAAAGGAAACCACCTTTCCCGAAGATGTGGAGGATAGGGAGCTTCTTGAAAGAACCCTTCTAGCGCTCTCCGATGAGGTCTCCCGCCGTCTGAGGCGCGAAGGCTACCTTGCAAGGGGCCTGACGCTCAAGCTCAGGTATGAAGATTTCACCACCCTCACCCGCGCCCGACCCCTCACGCCACCCTCAGACCTCACGGCCGACCTCTACCCCGCTGCTCTCGGGCTTCTCGCCGGAATTCCCCTCAAAGGCCGGAGGATCCGCCTTCTCGGAGTATCGGCCTCAGGGCTTCTTCCCAGGGGGGAGGGAGCCACGCGCCAGCTTGAGTTCTTTCAAGAGGGAAAGGAAAGGGAGCATCGGCTTGCCGAAGCTGTCGATAAGCTAAAGGAGCGCTACGGCCGGGGAGCTTTGACCCTGGGATCCCTCATAAAGAAGGGAAAAGTGAAAGGCGATGAAGGAGCGCCCGAGAGCGGGCCCGCCCCTAGGGAAGAGCCGCCCCCTGGGGGTTAAGGCGGGGAGGCCGAAAGATTCTTATAGTAATAGGCCTCCCTAGGGGAATATAATATAATTCACGCAAAGCTGGCCTAGCTTGGCCAGCTCTCATGCTGACCACATGACTCGCACGGAGAAAAGAGAAGCTAGAAAAGAAAAGAGATCTCACCGACAGGCCGCCTATTTCACCGGCCTCCCAAATAGGAAGGCTCGGGTGTGGCCTGTATTTTCTTTAATTATCTTGCCAGAGCTGCAGTTCTGGCTCTTATAGAGGAGGGTGGATAATGGAGGAGCTATTGAAGCAGTTTATCGGAAAGAGCTTAAGGATGTACACCATCTCGGGCGTTGAGTCATATCTTGGAATCCTGGATGGGGTGGAGAGGGGCTACATCCGCTTCCGAGAGCTCTACAGCAAGCAGATGGTCTATATTGCCACCCCGCATATTGAATCCTTCAAGGAAGTTGTCTCGGCCTGAGGTCGGAGGTCCGGGGCCGGTGAGCTGCCCAGGGGCATTTACATCCTTTAGCCGTGGGATGAAGGGGGAGAGTGCGAGGGTGACGGCTATGCCCAGGAGGACGGCCGTTCTGGGATACCCGGTTGATATATCCTTTAACTTTCGTCTCATCTCCTTCTCCTCTCCCTTTTCAAAGAGGGGATTGCCGCTCTCTTAGGTCCCCATCTTTACGATCTCGGGCTCCATGACCACCTCGCTCTTTATGGAGTTTGAGATGAGGCAGTCCTTCTCAGCAAACTCCAGAACCCAGCGGGCGAGCTCCTCATCCCCTTCGGGTGGCAGCACCACCCGGGGCTTGAGCGTGACCCTGGTGAACATGAACTTCTCACCCGGCCGCTCGAGCAGGCCTTCGGCCTCGCACTCATAGGACTCAAACCGTAGCCCCTTCCACGCGGCCGTGCCGAGAAAGGTTGTCATGACGCAGGTGTTGAGCGCGGCCACGAAAAGGTCTTCCGGGGTCCAGATCCCAGGGTGGCCTTTGAACTCGGGGGGCGTGGCCACGTCCACTGAGGGTTTGCCATCGCAGGAAATAGTGCCCTTACGTGCCTCTTTCCATGAGACCTTTGTCCGGTAGAAGAACTGCTTGCTGCGGATAGCCATAGGTGTCTCTCCCCTCTAAGCTGTTATTTCCGCAGGCCGCTTCTCGGGCCCCTCATGAAAAATCCCTTTCTTTCTGGGAATTGCGGCGGCGAGGCTGAGAGTCGTGGTGCAGGCGGGGACGCGGCAGAAGGTCAAAAAACCACCGGTGATGCTTTTTTGCCCCATTGAGCACCCTGTGCCCATTTCAAGGTGTGTACAATTCGAAGGCAGCTTGGGCCGGCACCCGATTACATTACCGACGAGCCAAATTCTAACATATTCGCTGCACTTGGGGGAAGGCCGGGGGCAAGGGGAGCCCCGAATTTTAAGGGAAGGGATTGAGAGAGGGCGCGGCCGGTAAGGCGCCTTTTTTTGAACCTTGCGAGCCTGGGGAATGGAGGCATCCAAGAGGTCATGAAGTTTCTGGCGATGGAAGGACAGTTTCCACATAACTGCGCCTTTGAAGGGAGATCTCGCGGGCCTGGATGAGGTCAAAAAGTTAACCCCCGCCGGTCGACCTCAGCCCAGAATTCAAAAGAAGGGTTATAATTTAACCAGTACCTTTGATGTGCCGAGGAGCGCGGTGGAGAGCCCGAGTGAGCAGACGTAGAAAGATATCCCTCTGGATATTTGGGGCTATGGGGACCCTTCTGGTTTTACTATTGATTTCAGTCCTTCTCTTGCCCGCGATAATCAATCTTGAGCCGGTGAGGGAAAGGATCCTGGCAGCCATTTCCCGCGATGTACAAGCCGACCTGGTCTTCCAGAGGGTTGACCTCTCGCTCTTTCCGCGCCCTCGTCTGGTGCTCCGGGGGGCAAGCTTGTCCATCCCCGGAAAGGTCAGCGGGTTCGTGGAGTCTTTGAAAATTTATCCCCGAATTTTGCCCCTTCTCAGGGGCACCGTGCGGCTGGCCAGGCTGCGGGCAGAAGGGTCGGATTTCACCGTGAAGCTCCCGGAAGGGCTCGGGAAAAAGGAGAGATTTAAGGCTTCCCCCCTCGCGGTCGTTGAAGAAAAGCTGGCCCCCGCGCTCGCCCTCTTGGCATTGAGGGCGACCGGCCTTGAAATCAGGGTCGAGAGGGGAAGACTCCGGCTCATTGCCGGGGATGAGAAGCTTTTCTTTTTTGAGGATATTGAAGCTTGGATTAAGCTCCCGCCCGATAGGCTCGAATTCGAGGCCAGCTCCAGCTCCAACCTCTGGGAGAGCATATCCCTGAAGGGGTGGGTAGACCCGGAGGACTTAAAGGCCAGGGGGCGCATCGAGCTGACCCGCTTCCACCCCGAGATGCTTGCGGGCTACCTCCCTCCCCCTGCCTCCGAGCTCCTCGGAGATTCGCGAATAAACCTGAACGTGAGTTTTGAAACCGAGGGGGCCGAGACCCTCCGGGCGGAGGTGGAAGGCTCTATACCTTCTCTCACTTTTCGGGGTGGAAGCGGCGATTCAGACGAGAGAACGCTCATAAAGGCCAAAAGCTTCAGGGGTTCTCTGCATCTTGACGAGAGCGAGGCGAAGGTTTCTCTCGCCGAGCTCACTCTTGACCAACCTCGGCTCAGAATATCCGGAAAGCTTCTCATAGACAGGGCCTCTCGGAGGGTCAGTTTGGAGCTGGAGGGCAGGGAAGTGGATGTCCCCTCAGTGCGTAAAGTCTCCCTCGCCCTGGCAGAAGGAACCGGTGTCGTGCAAGAGGTGTTCGAGGTGGTGAGAGGGGGCAGAGTGCCCCTCATCACTTTTAATGCCCGGGGAAGTTCGATTGCCGACCTGGGAAAAGCGGAGAACCTTCTCATCAAGGGCGAGATGGTTGAGGGGAAGGTGTTTGTCCCCAAGGCGCGCCTGCATCTGGAGGACGTAAAGGGGAACGTGGTCATTTCGAAGGGCATGCTGGAAGGGAGAGAGCTTGAGGCCCGGCTCGGCAATTCCCGGGGCCGCGAAGGGGAGCTCAAGCTGGGCCTGAAGGGCGGGGATGCTCCCTTCCACCTGGATATAGTGGTGGAGGCCGACCTGTCCCAACTTCCTCCCTTACTCGATCGCCTGGTCAAAGATGAGACCTTCAAGCGGGAGATGGCCCTCATAAGGGAGTTCAAGGGGGACGCTCTCGGAAGGCTGGTGCTGGGGGAGAGCACAAGGTCTATCAAGCTGGGGCTTGATGTTCAGGATTTCAATCTTTACGCCCGCTATCAACGGGTTCCCCATCCCCTGGAGATTGAGGGCGGAAAGTTTTCCTATGGTGAGGCCGAAATCGCCGCGAGCAACCTGAAAGGCAGGATGGGAAGTTCCTCCTTTTCCGGGCTTTCCGGGCGTCTTGACTGGAGGCGGGAGCCGTATCTGGAGCTAGTATCCGGCAGGTCAAAGCTCTTCCTGGATGAGCTCTACCAGTGGCTCTTGTCGTTTGAACGCCTTCGCGGCGCTCGCGAGAAACTCAGGTCCGCAGAAGGTACTATCACATTATCTGCTCTCGAACTGAAGGGCCCCCTCCTCAGGCCCGAGAAATGGAGTTTCCGAATCCAGGGGGAAGTGGAGGGCTTCAAAGCAGAATCAGCGCTATTTTCGGGCCCTGTGGCAGCTGCGAGCGGAAAATTCGAGGCGACACCCGAAAAACTTTCCCTCACAGATTTTCAGGCGAGCATCCTGGATGCCTCGTTAGAGGTGTCGGGCGCCCTGAGCGGCTATCTGGAAGGCATTCATAAAGCTGACCTTACCCTTCAGGGAGACATGGGGCCGGAAGCCACCCGATGGGCCACGGGATTTATCCGTCTACCGCCGGAGCTCAGAGTCCGCGCTCCCCTCTCCATCTCAAGTGCCCATCTGGTCTGGGAAAGGGGCGCCAGCACCTCCTTCTCGGGGAATATGGCCATCAGGGGCGGCCCCCAGCTCACCGTGGATATTCTTCACAGTCCCGAAGGGCTGAGGGTCAAAGACCTTCTCATCCGGGGCGAAGAGTCCAGCGCCTCCTTCTCCTTCAATCTCAAAGGCAACGAGGTCGACCTTGCTTTCAGGGGTGAGCTGAACAAGAAAACCCTGGACGGACTTCTGGCAAGGAATCAATTCCTTTCGGGATGGATAAGGGGGGATATGCGGGCTCACATTCTGTTGGACCGCCCCCTTAGTTCTACCACTCAGGGAAAACTCCGGGTGGCAGGGCTCAAGCACCCGTGGAAAACGAAGGTCCCATTCGAAATAAAAAGCGTTTCGCTAGACATGGCTGCAAACAAGGTCAAGGTAGAATCGGCCTCTTTCACCTGGGGGGAAAGTCGGCTCAACCTCGAAGGAAACTTGAGCTTTTCGGCGGAGAGGATTCTGGTCGACATGAACCTTTCCGCCGACAGCTTCAACTGGGAGGAAGTGGAAGAAATCCTGGGCGAAGGGAGGAGTCCCCTTCCGCGTGAAAAATCGTGGCTCGCACGGCTTCAAGGAACCCTGAGAGTGAGTTCGGAGCGTTTCAAATACGGGAGGTTTTCCTGGAAACCCTTTCATGCGGACATCTCGTTCAGCCAGGATGCAGTGAACTTGGCCGTCTCGGAAGCCCTCCTTTGCGGCATTTCAACCCCGGGCACTCTGAAGCTATCCGGCCGGGAGATAGACCTGCAGATTGAGCCGGTATCCAGAGGCCAGCCGATCGAGGCCACCCTTTCCTGCCTCTGGGATAAGGAGGGGCTCATGAGCGGCAATTTCGACCTCGAAGGAAAGGTGACAGCGCGGGGAATGGTCGAGGAGCTGGTCCCGTCCTTGCGCGGAAATCTTAAATTGCTCGCCAAAGATGGCCGCATCAACCGCTTCGGGCTGCTGGCGAAGGTTTTCGGCTTTCTCAATGTGAGCGACCTGGTAAGGGGAAAGCTTCCGGATCTGCAAAAAGAGGGGTTTGCCTACAAATCCGTGAAGGCCGAGGGAGAGCTCAGAGGGGGTAGACTCGTGCTGAAAGAAGGGCTCATCGAAGGCTCTTCGATGGATATCGCCTGCAGTGGTGACGTGGAGCTGGTGGAGAAGAAGTTAGACCTCAAGCTTCTGGTCGCCCCGTTGAAAAGCGCAAATTTCGTCATAAAACACACTCCATTGATTGAACGCATATTCGGGGGAAACCCAATCTCCATCCCCCTCAAGGTCACGGGCGACATATCGGCTCCGAAGGTTGCCCCCCTCTCACCCAAAGAGGTGGGCTCCGGACTTCTGGGTATTATAAAAAGAAGTCTGGGGCTTCCTTTGAAGGGTATAGAGCCTCTGATTCGGGGCCCAAAGGAGGAGAAGTCACAGTGAGATTTAAGGGAATGCTTTTGTTCCCTTGCCCGGGAAGACCTCTCAAAAAAGCATCCCATATGGAGAGGTCATCCCTCCCCCAGGCCTTCCCGGGAGATGACTCTCACCTCCCCTGATGCTCGTGGCGCCCCCCCAGGCTAAGTTGAGACTGGGGTCGGTCATCAGGGGAAGGATGCCCGCGTTCCACAGGCGGGCCAGCAAAGACCAGAGCCCCTCTCCTCCCTCAAGCCAGCGGTAGCCCGTGGAAGCCCCGACGGAGGGCTCTCCGAGGGGCGCCACGAGGGAGCGGAGAAACCCCCTCCCCGGCCTTATGTCCGAGTCGAGGAATACGAGCACCCCGCTCTCCTCCCTTGCGGCGCCGACTCCCCTGAGGAGGTTCCCTATTTTCTGCGACATCCCGCGGAAGCGTGCGACCGTTAAAAGCTCTAGCAGCAGCAAGGCCCGCCCCGGACTATCCCCTAAGGTAGAGCTTCCTCGCCATATCTCTTCCCATCCGCGTGAGAAAGACTTTCTCGATAATGGCTTCAAGTTTCTCTTCATCAGCCTGCGGGAACTCTTCAGGCAGGTTAACCAGCCAGTCGGCATCGTAGAGGATCTTGAAGTTCTTCGTATCCACCTCCCCCGGACTGTGGTGAGAGGCAATTATCCGGCAGACCTCTTCAATTATTCTTTCCTCAGCCCCTAGCTCTGCAAGAAGCCTCCGCGCGATGGGAGGTCCCTCCACTTCCTGGTAGTTTCCGGCGGAGCTTCCGTACTTTCTCTCGGCTTCGGGGATTCCGATGTCGTGCAAGAGGGCCGCCGCCGCTATCACATACGGGTCCCCTCCCTCGACACGAGAGATAGCCTCGGCATAGGCCAGGACCGAGAGGGCGTGTAGGATGCGCCTTCGGTCGTCTCCGAAAAACTCCTTCATTGCCTTCAGGACCGCATCCTTGAAAGCCCGAAGACTTTTCACTTCAGAGGAAGGCTTTTTCCGGGTGTGCATCACGCAGCGGCCGATAGGCTATCCATGATATTGCTCCCACGGGGCTCTCTCAAGCTAGAGCCGTCCACAACAACCTGCATTAAATATCGCATGGACCAGTAGAATCCTTGACCTGGGTCAATTATGTCAGCCCGGTCGAGACGGTAATATACATTTATACCGCTCAGCGGATAATTAAACAGATAACCAGATGGCATGGGAGGGGAGCGATGTCAGCCACTATCACGGGATTCGATAAGGTTCGTCGGTTTGACCGGGAAAGGTTCAACCCAATTAGCGTGCATGAAGGCGGAAACTACAAGGTCATCCTCGCATTTTTCAGGCCGGGTCAATTCATACCGGTCCACACCCCTTCTGTGGATGTAGTTCTTTTCATTCGAAAAGGCGAGGGAGATGTCTGGACCGACGGCCAACTCAACCCTGTGGGCCCGGGGGACCTGGTGATTGTGCCCGCGGGCGAGGCCCGAGGGGTCAGGGCTTCGACAGAGCTAGAGGTCCTTCACATCGTTACGCCCAAGCCCACGGAGGAGGACCACTCAGAGATGAAGAGGAAACTCCTCAAAGGCGAATTTCAATAGCCAGCGGGGAGGCCGGAGAGAGGAAATTCCGGTATGGATTGGACAGATGAGGCCCAGGCTCTTCTGAAAAGGGTCCCCTTTTTCATGAGGTCTCTTGCCAGAAGGAAGGCTGAGGAATATGCCCGAGGGAAGGGCATGGGCACGGTGACCCCGGAGGTCTTGGCGGAGGCCAGGAAAGCACACCGGGGGGACTCCATCTCTGAGGATGAAGATGTGGAGAAGCTGGTTTCGCGGCTTGAGGATGAGACCGGCCGCACAGGGAACTACCGGAGAAGGTTCTTTGAGGTGAAGGCTTGCGCCAGCGTCTCGGGCTGCCCAATGGCGCTTCTCGATGGAAAGGCCCTTTTTGAGCGAGTGGTCGGGGAGGTCGAGTCCTCTGGGCTTGAGCGGAGACTTGAGTCAAGGGCGAGGAGGCCTGTCCTCGCTCACCAGCGCCTCAGGGTCGCAATCGCGGGCTGCCCGAACGCCTGCTCTGAACCCCAGATAAGAGACCTTGGCCTTGTGGGAAAGGTAATTCCCCGTCGCGGCGAGGGCGAGTGCAACTCCTGCAACCTGTGCGTTGAAGCCTGCACCGAAGGGGCAATAAGCATAGAGAGGGGTTACCCAGAGGTGGACCGGGCGCGATGCGTCGGGTGTGGCCTCTGTATAAGGACTTGCCCCGAGGGCGCGCTTGAGGATGGGAGAGGGGGCGTGAGGGTCCTCGTCGGCGGGAGGCTCGGCCGCCGCCCCCGGCTTGCAAGAGCCCTCCACGAGCTGGCCCCTGAGAAAATAGCCTTAGAGGTTCTGAGAGACATCCTTACTCTTTTCGAGGAAGCCGCATCCCAGGGGAAGCGTCTCAGCTATTATCTTGAAGAGGTGGGTCTTGAAGTTCTGCAAAAGGAGCCATGCTGCCCCCCGGAGACCTTAAAATAAGGAGGGTGGAATGCCAAAGGTAGCGCTTTTTCTGGTCGATGTTCAGAGGGACACGGTGGGGCGAATGTCCGGGATGAAAGAGGCGGTTAAGGTGGCCGCCAGGGCTCTTGAATACGCCCGCGAGAACGCGATGCCGGTTTTCTATCTCGTGGATTCCCATAGAGCCGATGACCCCGAGGTGCTGCGCTTGGGTGAGCACTGCATGGAGGGCACCCAAGGGGCCAGAGTGGCCGAAGGCCTTGAGCCGAGGGAGGGGGATGTAGTCATCACCAAGAGGGAGCAGAGCGCGTTCGCCAATCCTGACCTGATGAAAAAGCTCGGAGAACTCGGAATAGAAGAGGTCTGGGAGACGGGGGACGTCTGCGTCTGCCCCAATGCCAAGGACCTCCTTCAGAAAGGCATCAGGGTGAAGGTCTTCGGGGAAGCCCTGGGATGCCCCTATGGTCAAGAGAAGCTCATGAAGGAACTTGAGGCCTTTGAGATTCCCCTGATAAGAATAGATGAGCTTCCCTAGAAGTTCTGGCAAAAGGGAAAAAGGAATATTCCCTTCCCTTTGAGGAAGGGAGCTGGACTCCGGCGGGGTTTTCTGGCGCTGCCGGATAGACCGGCGCTGGAACCTGGGGGTCACCCAGGAGGCGGCGCGAGGAGAGCCCTTTGACCTCCGGGCGGCAGGCGGGAGCCGGGAGGCGCTCTTCGGTTCTGAGGGCAGGCCATGTCATGTCCAAAGGCCCCCTCCCGGGTCGGATTAACCCGAAGATCCCGCTCGAATGTCGCTCTGCTTCGGGCTCAAAACTTGAAACCCAAGCTCATGCGCTCGTTCAACCGACTGAGCTGTTCCAGGACAGACGGGGTGATGGGAATGCCCAGGCGGCGATTTTCCGCCTCGGCGATCATCTCAAGCTCTCCCGGGATGTAGATTCTATCCTGGCCGGGCGCCTTCTTCGATTTGCGGACCCTATCGAAGGTTTCCGTCATCTGGGCGTGGACGAGGGATCGCTCGCGAAAGCCTGCTACCCTGATCGCCCCCATGAAGTGGCCGGTGGACCAATTGCTTTGGCCCGCGGCCCCTCCAGCCGTCTGGTCTTGCGTGTCCAACCCCGAGAGAATGCTACAAAGAAGCTCCACCATGAGGGAGAGGCCGTATCCCTTGTGTCCTCCCGTCTCAGTCCCTTCGCCTCCCAGCGGGAGCAGGGGGACGTCGTAGGGGAGGATGCCGCGCTCATCCAGGCGCGGCTGGCCGAACGCCTCAGGGATCCATCCCTTCGGGATCGGCCTTCCCTCCCGTAGGGCGGTCTCGATTTTCCCTCTCGCCACCGTGCAGGTTGCCATATCCAGGTGGAAACCGTGCCCGTTTGGTCCTCCGGGGATGGCCACGTTAAGGGGGTTTGTCCCCAAAATGGGCTCCATACCAAAGGTGGGCGCCACGAAGTGGCCGCCGTTGGTCATCGAGATGCCGATGAAACCGCGTTCCACGGCCTTTTGCGCATAATATCCAGGGTGGCCGAAGTGGTTACTGTTGCGGACGGCGACGAAGCCCGTCCCGTGTTTTTCGGCCATGGAGAGCGCCTCCTCCATCGCGCGGTTCGCTGCGACCATGCCCAGTCCCTTGTCCGCGTCAAGGATGCCTGTGGTGTCGCTCCCGGCGCGAAACGTCATGTGCGGGGTCTTATTGATGACGCCCCGCTCCAGCTGAGCGATGAATAGGGCCAAGCGGGCCGCCCCGTGACTTCGGATGCCCCTGAGGTCAGCGCTCACGAGGACCTCTGCGGCCAAGCGAGCGTGGCCCTCCGACACGCCTGCGGCGTGGAAGGCGGCGACCGTGAAGTCCCGAATAAACTCAAGCGGAAAGCGGAGGGTGCCTTCGGGCAGTGGGGTGGACTCTACCATGAAAGCCTCCTAGATTCATGCCAGGGGCGAAGGGAAGATACCTTGTCGCCTCGCAACGACCTTTGGGAAATTATCCTACTTGCCGGAGAAGTCGCTGAATCCGGCCTGGCTCTGTGCTTAGATCGCTGTGTCCTATGCCACCTTTGCATCGAGGTTGGGAGCGCCTCCGCCTCTCATGCCCCCCTCAAGGGCTCACAGAAAAGGGCGAAGCTATATGAGAACTTTGCCTGAGGGTCAAATCCAGGAAGGAAGGCTACCTTCCCCAATCTCTCGCGTAACGGAAATCTCTATCTATTGTCCTGTCTGAGACCTTGGCGATGAGGGGAAGACGCCTTTTGAACTGGGAGTTTCTAACCATCCGCTCCACCCCATCCACAAACTCCTGCTTGAAACCTTCAGCCAGGAGCTCTTCCCGGGAATACCTGCGGTCCACCATGTAGTAGAGGAGGGCATCCACCTCCTCGTAGGTGAAGCCGAGCTCCCCCTCATCCGTCTGCCCGATCCAGAGGTCGGCCGTAGGTGGTTTATTCACTATCTCAGGAGGAACGTCCATGTGGCGGGCCAACATCCACACCTGAGTCTTATAGAGATCGCCTATGGGATTCAGGGCCGAGGCCATATCGCCATAGAGGGTCCCGTAGCCCAAGAGAAGCTCGCTCTTGTTGCTCGTTCCAAGGACTAAGGCCCTGAGGAAGGCCGAGTGGTCGTAGAGGATGGTCATGCGCTCCCTCGCCATCTTGTTTCCCCGGCGGTTGGCGTCCGCCTCGGGATAGAGCTGAAAATAGGCGTCCACCATGGGGGTTATATCCACGGTGAAGGAGTTTATCCCTGTAGTCTCCACGACCGCCCTGGCATGCTGTACGCTTTCAGGGCCGGAAGTGCGGTAGGGCATTATTATGGCCCAAACGTTCTTCGGTCCCAGGGCCCTTGCCCCGAGGTATGCGCAGAGGCTGCTATCGGCTCCGCCCGAGAGGCCAAGGACCACTCTCTCGAGGCCCACCTTGGTCACCTCATCACGGATGAAACCCGTGAGCATCCTTTCAAGAAGCCCGCAATCTACCTTCAGGGCATCGAGCATCAGAGATTCGCCTTTCCCGACTTCCTTCTTCGCAGATGGTTACTTTCGGAAAAGACTCACCAAGTTCAATTCTTTCGAATTATACAGTGGAGACACTTCCCCGCACAAGAGAGGCCCGGCAGAGGCTCTCGCATCAAAGCAGGTGATCCCTTTCAAGATGGACAATAAGTATGGCCCTGGACTAGGGCGAAACGTTTCTTTCCGGTTCACTGAAGCGCAGAGCGCGGGGTGGAAGATAAGATGGCTTTTTAGTCTTGACAATACAAAAATATCCATTTTAATATGTGCCATCGAAGCCTATCCACGAAAGTTTCATTTCCTCATCAGAGCTTTGTGTTCAATATGCGGTTAAACATCTCCACGTAAGCAAGAGGAGGAAGGCCATGTCCAAGAGGGGAACCAATAGATTTCTGACTTTTCTATTTTCCGTCACTCTCATAGCGGCTGCCTGGGCGGTCTTTCTGGTCCCAGAGGCCTTGGCCGCGAAGCCCGTTCGGATAGGGGTAGCCATCTCTGCCACAGGCGCCTACTCAAAATCCGGGACTCTCACCCTGCGGGGTTACGAGGTATGGCAGAAGGTCATCAACGAGGCTGGGGGCCTCCTCGGGCGGCCTGTGGAATTTGTCGTCTATGATGACAAGAGCGACCCCGCGACGGGCGCCAAGCTTTACGAAAAGCTCATAACCTACGACAAGGTTGACCTTGTGTTCGGCCCTTACAGCAGCGCTGTGACTTACGCTGCGAGCACCGTCACCGAAAAGTACCACTACGTGATGATCGCCGCTGGCTCCAGCAGCTCGAAGCCTTGGGCGCGGGGCTACAAGTACCTCTTTCAGATAATGCGGGTCAACACGGACTCCAACCTCGGTCCCCTGACGCTGGCGAAGGAGAAGGGTCTAAAGACCATGACCATGCTCTGGCATGACAACCCATGGGGTGCGACCATAGCCGATGGGACTCTTAAGATCGCAAAAAGGATGGGAATCAAGCTGCTACTCAACGAGAAGCACGCCAAGGGCACCACAGATTTCTCAGCCATCCTCACCAAGGTCAAGGCTCTGAACCCTGACCTCTTCGTGGAGAACGGCTATTATCCGGACGGCATAGCGCTCCTCCGGCAGATAAAGGATATGGACATAAGCCCCAAGATGTTGGTCCTTAACTTCGCCCCGGCCTTTCCGGAGTTTGCCGAACAGGGCAAGGATACCGAAGGCGTCATAACCTATCTGGGGTGGGAGCCCTTCTTGAAAACCCCCGGCAATAAGGAGTTCGTCGAGCTGAACGAAAAGCTTTTCGGGAAGGAGCGCGCGGTCGATCAGCATGTTGCCTATGGGTGGATGGCGGGCAAGGCCCTGGAGCTGGCGGTGAAGAAGGCCGGTTCCTTGGACAATGAGAAGATAAGGGACGCCCTGGCCACCCTCGAATTCAAGGGCATTCAGCCGGGCAAGTTCAAGGTGGATGAGACGGGGCTACAGGTGGGCGCAGAGTGGATGGTGATCCAGTGGCAGGATGGGAAGAAGGAGGCGATTTGGCCGAAGGAAGTCGCCACCAGCGAGTTCCGCTTTCCCTTCACGCCGTGGAATAAAAGATAATCGCCGATAGGGGAGCTTCCCAGAGACATTCCTGATTTTATGAAGGGTTAGGCGTAGTATCTGAAAGCTTATAAGGAGGGGAAGGTATGTCCTTTTTTCCTTCTAGGAATGCTCAGCGATGGACATGACCCTGACCTTCCCCATGCTGGCCCAGGGCATTGTCAGCGGGATTTTGGCCGGAGCCGTATACGCCGTGGCTGCCCTGGGCCTCACCATGATCTTCGGGGTGCTCAGGGTCGTCAACGTCGCCCACGGCGAGCTGTTGATGCTGGGTGCCTACACCTCCTACTGGCTCTTCAACTGGCTGGGGCTGGACCCGCTGCTCTCCCTTGCGGTTTCCTTCCCGCTGATGTTCCTGATGGGCACGCTCATTCAACGGTACGTCATGAGCCGGGTTCTCGCCAACGTTGAAACCATCTCCCTGCTCGTGACATTCGGTATCTCCATCTTTATCGTGAACATTGGCATATACCTCTGGACCACGGATTACCGGTCCATCCGGTACATGAGCGGCGCCATTAATGTGGGCGGCCTGAGCCTCTCCATCCCCAGGTTAGTTGCCTTCAGTGTGGCGATTCTGATAACCGTCGCTGCCTTTGTTTTTCTCAAGAAGACGAGGACGGGGAAGGCCATTCGAGCGACGGCCCAGAGCAGGGATATGGCGATGGCCTGTGGTGTGAATATCCGGCAAATTCACCTCATCACATTTGGGATCGGAGCCGGCCTCGCCGCCGCCGCGGGCTCACTCATGACCCTCATGTACGCCATATATCCCGAGATGGGGATGGATTACACCATGAAGTCGTTCATCATAATCATCCTGGGCGGGATGGGAAGCTACATGGGGGCGCTGGTCGGAGCCCTGATCTTGGGCCTCGTCGAGGCCCTGGGTTCCCTTGTGTTTTCGATGGAAGCGGGGACCGCTTTGACCTATGTGCTTCTGCTCGTGGTTTTGGTCGCGACGCCCGCCGGGCTCGCCGGGTGGCGTAGGACGTCATGAAAAGAGGGGCTCTCCTCTTCCTCGCAGTGATAGCTCTCTTAGGATTGTTTCCACTTGTGGCCACTCCATATCATATTTCCCTTTTTCTCATGATCTTCATGTACATAGCTCTCGCGCAGAGTTGGAACATCATCTCGGGCTACACGGGCTACATCTCCTTCGGTCACGTCTCCTTCTTCGGTGTGGGTGCCTACACGGCGACTCTCCTCATCTTGAGACTGGGATATCCATGGCCGATGGCGTCCATACTGGGCGGGGTGGCTGCCACCATCCTTTCGGTCATCGTGGGCTACCCCTGCCTTAGGCTGAAGGGCCCTTTTTTTGCCATCGCCATGCTCGGCCTCAGTCAGCTCCTCATGCTCATCGTCATGATGCTTCACTCGATTACCGGTGGTGGTGAGGGCCTTGCACTCCCCCCCATCGTTAAGACCGTCCCCACCTACTACGCCATGGGTTTGACGGCCATGGTGGTGGTGCTGCTCACCTACAGGATATCGAGGTCCAAGCTCGGCCTGAGGTTGATGGCGATCCGGGAGGATGAGGTGGCCGCGGAGGTGATGGGAATCAATACGACGAATCATAAGCTCGTTGCCTTCATGCTGAGCGCCTTCTTCCCTGGACTCGCGGGCGGGATCAACGCCTGGTATGTGAGCTACATCGACCCTCCGTCGAATTTCGCGGTGCTCATCTCCATCCAGATGGTGATTATGGCCATGTTCGGTGGCGGGGGGACGGTCTGGGGGCCTGTCCTCGGGGCCACCATCCTTTCCCTCTTCTCAGAGTTCTTTTGGGCCAGGTTCCCCTTCCTGCACCAGGGTCTATTCGGGATGCTGATTGTGGTTGTCATTCTGTTCATGCCGAGGGGGATAATGGGGCTCTTTAGAGATAGGGGCTGGGCCTGAAGCCTTGCCGTGGGGATCTAATTGTGAGTGAAACTCGGCTTCTTTCCATCAGCGATGTGAGCAAACGCTTCGGCGGCGTCACGGCCGTCGACCATTGCTCCCTGGAACTGGAGGGGAACCAGATTTATGGGCTCATCGGCCCCAACGGCTCTGGAAAAACCACTCTCTTCAACCTGATAAGCGGGACGTTGCGGCTCGACGATGGCCGTATCTTCTACAAGGGGGAGAAGATCAATGGCTTGAGGCCCTACGAGATCGCCAAGAGAGGGATAAGCAGAACTTTTCAGATAATACGGGTCTTTCCGAAGATGACGGCCCTGGAGAATATGATAGTGGTTTCTCAGGGAAAAAGCATCAAAGAGGATGAGCGGCGGGCCTGCGAGCTCTTGGATTTTGTCCAGCTGGGACGTCTGAAGCGCGAATACGCGGGTAACCTCTCATACGGCCAGCAAAAACTGCTGGAGTTCATACGCGCCCTCATGCCGGACCCCGAGCTGGTGCTCCTGGATGAGCCTGCCGCAGGAGTAAACCGCACTCTCCTGAACCACCTCCTGGACCGCATTCAGGAGCTTCGGGAGATGGGCAAGACGATACTCATCGTTGAGCACGATATGAAGGTAGTCATGAACCTCTGCGAGAAGATCTTTGTCTTGGACTACGGTGAGAAGATAGCCGAGGGCGACCCCGACGAGGTCAGGGACAACGAGCGGGTGATCGAGGCCTACTTCGGGAGGTGATCATGATCCTTGAGGTAGAGGGGATTCACTCCGGGTACGGGCCCATCGAGATCCTGCACGGCGTCTCCCTCTGCGTCAAGCGCTCGGAGATCGTGAGCGTCATCGGCCCCAATGGCTCGGGCAAATCTAGCACATTCAAGACAATCATGGGATTTCTCGTTCCCACGAGCGGCCGCATACTCTTCAAAGGGCTCGATACCGTTGGGCTGCGCCCCGATGAGGTCATCCATCGTGGCCTGACCTACGTCCCGCAGGGGCGAATCGTGTTCTCCGATATGACGGTTCTTGAGAACCTGGAGATGGGGGGATTCATCGAGAAGGATAAGAGGAAGGTAAGAAAGTCGGTTGAGAAGGTTTGCGAGCTCTTTCCCATCCTCAAGGCGCGGCTTAAGCAGAAGGCCGGCACCATGAGCGGGGGCGAACAGCAGATGTTGGCGATGGCCCGTGCCCTCATGACCGATCCCGCGCTTATCCTGCTGGATGAGCCCTCCTTGGGGCTTGCGCCCCTATTCGTCAATATGATATTCGAGAAGATATTAGAGCTCAGCCGGAAGACCGGAATGACACTCATGATCGTCGAGCAGAATGCGGCCAAGGCCCTTGAGGTATCCGACAGGGCTTACGCGCTGGATCTCGGTAGAAACCGGTTTCAGGGAACCGGGAAGGAGCTTCTTGAGAACGAGGAGGTGAGGAGGCTTTACCTTGGTGGCTGAGGTATCACATGCAGTGAGAGGGTTTCTGAGCACTGGAGGATCGCCATGAACTACAAAAAGTCGGAGTCAAAGGAATTCGCGCGTGAAAAGATGAAGGGCCTTTGGGGGGCCCTCACCTACAGCTACAAGCCCGACGGGAGCCTGGACCTTGTGGGGCTCAAGCGGAACATCCGCTACTACGTGGAGGAGCTCAAGGCTCAGGGGATGTTCTGCGGAGGGTTTGTGGATGAGTTCTGGTCGCTCACGGTGGAGGAGCGCAAGCAGGCCATCGAGGCCTGCGTGGAGGCCGCCCGCGGGGATATCATGATCGGTGCCATGACGGGCCACCACTGCATGGGCGACTGCCTGGAGATGACCCGTTTCGCCCAGGATGTGGGGGCCGACATCGCCATCATCATCAACCCCTACCTGGCCGCCCGGACAGAGGAGACAATATTCGAGTTCTTCCATTACCTCTGCGAGAGGGTGGAGATAGGCATCTCCCTTTTCAACTCGGGCTATTCGGGCTATTACCTGACGCCCGAACAGATAAGCCGGCTTGCCGACATTCCCAATGTCTGCGCCATCAAGAATGCCACGATGGACGTGCGGCACACGGGCGAGGTCTTCCGGAGGGCGGGGGACCGCATTGTGGTCAGCGACCCCGAGGAGGCACACCTCCTCCATAGCGTCCTGTACTTCGGCCAGCAGGTCTTCCATTCGAGCCCCACGCTCCACCTCTACCAGACCCCTGCGGACCTCGCCATAAACCGCTACTTCGAGCTGGCCCGAGAGGGCAGGGTGGCCGAGGCTCAGGAGGTTTACGGGAGCCTTGCTCCGGTGCGGGCCCTGGCGCACAAGTGGCTCTGGGGGCCCTGGTTTAGGAATCGGCTTCCCATTGCCTACGTCAAATACTGGACGGAGCTTATGGGGCTCGAGGCCAAGGGAGGCGTGCGTCCGCCGCTCCAGCCCGTTTCGGAGGAAGACGAGGATGCCCTGAGGCACGACCTCGAGGAGGCCGGGCTTCTAGTCAGGAGCTGAGGTCAGGGGGAGGATGCCATGAACTACAAGAAATCGGAAGCCAAGGAATACACCCGGGAGCACATGAAGGGCATCTGGGCCGCCATCCCCTGCGCCTTCACCGAAGAGGGGGCGATGGACGAGGAGGCCGTGAGGCGCGACATGCGCTACTACATAGATGAGCTCAAGATAGACGGCTTCTTCTGCGGCGGTCTCATCAGCGAGTTCTGGTCCCTCACGGTGGAGGAGCGCAGGCGGCTCCAGGAGATCGTGGTCGAGGAGTGCGCGGGCAAGGCCCAGGTCATCGCCCACACGGTCCACCAGAGCGCGGATGAGACGGTGTCGCTCACCCGGCACGCCGAGGCCATAGGTGCCGACTACGCAATCCTCATGAACCCCTACTTCGCCGCCAAGAGCGACGAGCACGTGAAGGCCTTCTTCACATATCTCTGCGGGCGGGTGAACATCGGGGTCTCCCTCTTCAATTCATCCGTCTCGGGCATCACCCTCTCGCCCCGCCTCATCGCGGAGCTCGCGGGGATAGAGAACATCTGCTGCATCAAGAACCCACAATCGCTCGACCACCACATCGAGACCATGCGGCTCGTCGGAGACAAGATCGTCTGCAGCGAGCCCTCGGAGAAGTACTGGCTCCTCAACCACGCCTACCTGGGCCAGCAGGTCTTCATGTCGAGCCCCGAGCCCTACCTCTGCCAGAGGCCGGGAAAGCTGACAATAAAGGACTACACCGACCTCATCGGCCGGGGAAAGCTCGAGGAGGCGAAAAAGCTCTCCTACGCTCTCGCGGAGGTCAGGACCCTCTATGACAAGTGGATCATGATCCCCTGGATGGGGGGGAAGCTTCCCATGGCTTATCTCAAATATTGGGCGGAGCTTCTCGGGATGTCGGGAGGGAAGGTCAGGCCACCCCTTCGGGACATCACCCTCCAGGAGAAGGAAGAGTTGAAGGCTGACCTCACCCGCGTGGGCCTCATAAGCTGAAGCCGGTCGGACGAGAGAGGGGAGCATTGCAATGGAATTCACCCTGAGCGAAAAGCAGCTGGCACTCAAGCGTTTGGCTCATGAGTTTGCCGTTCGCGAAGTCCGGCCCATTTCCGCCGAGCGGGACCGCATGCAGGACCCTGAGGCATGCATGGCATGGGATGTGATTCGAAAGGGCTCCAAGCTCGGGCTTCGCACGCTCTCCATCCCCGAGGAGCACGGGGGAGGGGGGGCCGATGTTCTCACGGTTGCGATCGTGGCGGAGGAGCTGGGGTGGGGGGATCTGGGCGTTGCCGCCTGCTTCGACCAGACCTGGAAGTACTCTCCGGTCTTCGTCAACTTCACAACGCCCGAGCAGCGGGAGAAGTTTCTTCCTGAGTTCATGGAAGACGATAGCTACCTGATTTCCGTCGCCATCACCGAGCCCGATTTCGGCACCGACAACATGTTCCCCTATGATGAGCCTGGGGGCGGGATGATGATGAGCGCGGAGCGGCGTGGGGATGAATACACACTCAACGGCACCAAGATCTTCATCTCCAACGGGAGCACGGCCAAGATGTGCATCGTTTACGCGCGTACGGACCGCTCGGTGGGAATCTCCCGCGGCACGACCGCCTTCCTCGTCCCCTCCGACACCCCCGGCTTTAAGGTGGGCCGGGTTTTGGATAAGCTCGGCCGGCGGCTCCTCATGAACGCAGAGATCGTATTTGAGAACTGCCGGGTGCCGGCCTTCAACCGCCTGGGGGAGGAGAACAAGGCTTGGGAGATGCAAACGGGCCGGAACTACGGCCGCGGCGGCTATGGCGCCACGGTGCTCGGCACGGCGCGAGCCACGTTCGAGGATACTCTGGAGCATGCCCGCGAGCGGGTCCAGGGCGGAAGGCCCATAATCGAGCACCAGAATGTGGCGCTTGAGCTCGGCGAGATGTACATGGGAGTTGAGGCCGCGCGGACGGTGCTGCACCGGGCGGCCTGGGCGGTCGACCATGCCGAGGATTACGACCCGAAGCTTGCCTTTCTCGCCAAGACCTTCTGCTCGGAGACGGCCTTCCGGGTTGCCACGATGGCAGTGGACATCTTTGCCGGATACGGCTACATGAAGGAGTATCCCATCGAAAAATACATGCGGGACATCATCTCTTTTCTGCATGGCGCGGGAAGCGGGCGCATCTTCCGCCTGAAATGCGCCGCCGCTCTGTGAGCGGCCCATTTTGTGGCGGAGAATTTCCGGGATGAAGACCACTCTTTTTTCCCCGACGTCCCTTTCTCCGCTCGTCAGGAGGCTTGACCCGTGAAAGAGCTGGAAGCCTTCTTCAGCCGGTTTCCCGGAGTACCCCCTGAGGTCATCGTGAAGGAAGATGTTCTCAGGCTCGGGGAATCCTTCAGCGAGCCCGCACTCAACGCGGCCGTAGGCTCCCAGCTCAAGGCCTACCACATCTTCTCCTTCGACAGGGTTGAGGTGGGGAAGATGGAGAGGGGGGAGAGCCTCCGGGTGCCGGAGGAGATAAGAATAAAGGGTGGGCCCTACCGCCTCAGGCCCACGATTATCGCCGCGCGCATAGCCTACGATTCCCCCTACCGCGTCGGCCTCTTCGAGGGAAGGCCCGCGCTCTTCAGGGGAAAGAAGCTGCTTGCGGATGTAGAGTTCCCGAGGAAGCCCCGTTACTATGATGACCTTCTGGAGGACGGCACGCTCTGCTCAGAGCTGATTCCAATGGCCTTCTGGGGACACCTGGCGGTCGCGGTCGTCCTGAGGGGTTGTCACTACTGGGGAAGGGGGGAGTGTCTTTTCTGCGACATGAATACGAATTTCCGCCAGCAGAAGGGCTCGGGAAGGCAGTATACGGCGTACAAGAGCCTGGATAAGGTCATAGAGGTGCTTAGAAAGATATTCCTCGAGAAAAAGGAGCCCGAGAGCCACACGTGGTTTGTGAGCGGGGGAACTCTGACCAGGAAGGTAGAAGGCTCAAGCGACACGGATTTTTATATCAGTTACATCGAGGCCGGGAAGGCGGCCCTCGGGCACCGCTGGCCGGTCGTGCTCCAGACAACGGCCAAGGACAAGAAGGCATGCAAGAGGCTTAAACATGCCGGGGTCGATGTACACCACTCAAACTTCGAGGTCTGGGACAGAAGGCTCTTCAAGGTCCTCTGTCCCGGCAAGGAAAAGCACGTTGGAAGAGAGAAGTGGATAAAGAGGATAGTTGAGTCTGTGGAAATTTTCGGCGAGGGGAGGGTGTGCCCCACCTTCGTGTCGGGGGTGGAGATGTGCAGGCCCCATGGGTTCAGGAAAGTGTCCGAAGCCGTGAAGTCGACCGGCGAGGGATTTGATTTTCTGATGTCCCGTGGGGTCGTTCCCAGGATCACCCAGTGGTGCGTCGAGCCGCTCTCGGCCCTTGGGGGCCAGCCGCCCGCGCCCCTCGAGTACCATGTCCGGATAGCCGAGGCCTGGTATGAGACCTGGAAGAAGTACAACCTCCCGCCGGTGGGGGGATATGGGCCCATGGGGCCGGGGAGGGCAGTCTACTCGAACAGCGCCTTCATGGATATGGGCTCCTGAGGGGGTAGGAAAATGGACTTCTCTTTTGACGAGGCCCAGAGGGCACTGCAGGGTATGGCGCGGGACTTCGCCTTGAAGGTAATCCGGCCGAGGAGCCTTGAGCTTGACCGGATTCAAGAGCCGGGGAAGTGCTTCTCGTGGGGAATAATCGAAGAGGGCTCCAAGCTCGGGCTTAGAACGCTGGTCGTGCCTGAGGAGTACGGCGGGGGCGGGGCGGACCTCGTGACCGTGTGTATTGTGGGTGAGGAGCTTGGGTACGGAGACCTCGGAATTGCCGCCTGTTTCAACCAGTGCTGGTGTTTTTCTCGCGTTTTGGCTTTGCTTACCACTAAGATTCAGCGGGAGCGCTTTCTCAAGCCATTTATGGAAGACCATCGCTTCCTTCTGGCCCAGGCGATGACCGAGCCTGACGCGGGCACAGATAACATCCTCCCTTACGATGCCCCCGATGGCGGCTATACCATGTCAGCGACTCCGGACGGGGACCACTTCCTTCTGAACGGCACCAAGGTTTTCATCACCAATGGCGGGGTGGCGAAACTATACATCGTCAATACTCGAACCGACCGACGGGTCGGGATCTCAAAGGGGACAACCCTATTCCTCGTTCCCGCGGATACCCCCGGCCTCACGGCGGCTCGCTACATAGACAAGCCGGGCCGCAGGTGCGTTATGACGGCCGAGCTTCATTTCCAGGATGTCCGGGTGCCGCGGGAGAACATTCTGGGTGACGTTAACCAACCTCCCCCGGGATGGGCCTCCCTGGCCGGGAGGCATTTCTACGGGGTCATGGCCGTGGGCACGGCCCGGGGCGCGTTCGAGATGGCCCTTGAGCATGCCAGGGAGCGGGTCCAGGGTGGAAAGCCCATACGGGAGCACCAGGCAATCAAGCTGATGCTGGGCGAGATGTGGATGCTGCTTGAGACGGCCCGCTGCGTGGCGCTCCGGGCAGCCTGGCTCGCGGACCGTTATGATGACCCTAAGATTCATCCCTGGGCAAAGGACGTCTGCGTTGAGTATTCCTTTAAGGTGTGCCAGATGGCCATGGAAATTTTCGGGGGCTACGGCTTCACCCGGGAGAATCCTGTTGAGAAATTCTATCGGGATGTCATGTCATACCGGCATCCTCAACCCACCAATGTCGTCCGGATGCGAATAGCCGACCATATTTAGTCAAATAAATTTTTCTCTCAAGGAAGCAGATAAGAATCCCGATACAGCCCGCCGTAAGGGTAAGAAGCAAGACCACCGGCAGTAAAACCCCCTCCAAGGCAGTGCCCCTGGTGACGCCCGGATAGCTACAATTCTTTGAAAATCAATAGACTCATGGACCAATGCAATATGGCTTGAAAGAGCCATCAGTAGGGATTATATTGATATTACCAATTTATGGTAATACCAACAAAAAGACCGCTTACTGTCGTTCCTGGGGTTCAAAGATGACCAAGTTCCACAAAATCTCAAGGCTGAGTCTTTCCAAAGAGATAGTCCAGCAGGTCAAGCGAAATATCTACGGCGGAAGCCTCAAGCCCGGCGAGAAGCTCCCCTCAGAGAGGGAGCTTGCGAGGCTCTTCGGGGTGGGGAGGCCGTCCGTGAGGGAAGCCCTGAACCAACTGGAAGCCCTGGGGCTGGTCGAGATCCGCAGCTTTGATGGAATATATGTGAGGTCTGCGTCCCCAGACTCTCTGGCGAACTCTCTCAGGGAGATGATTTTTTACGAGTCCAAAAACATTCTGGACTTCCTGGAGGTTCGCAAGGTATTCGAGTCCTGGAGCGTGAAAAAGGCCATTGACATGGCTTCTGAGAGTGAAATCGAGAGCCTCCGCAAGAGCCTGGAGGGTATGGGTGCAGCCCTTGAAAGAGGGGAGCCCTTTGATGAGCTGGATGCAGAGTTTCACTCCAAGATCGTGAAGGCTACCCACAATAACGTCCTCGTGCACCTGCTCGAAAATTTCACCTCTCTTTTCTACTCTCTGGAGAGCTTCAAAAGGGCGTTTTCAAGACAGGCGGACAAGCGTGCCATCTATGACCAGCATCTGAGGGTCTTTCAGGCTATCGAGGCTCGCAATAGGGAGCTGGCCGAAAGCTCCATCCTGGAGCACCTGGAATATGTGAGCAGTGTGGTGAGTCAGATAGATTTTCCGGGGGGTGAGGGAAGGCGGTGAGCGGATGGCAAGGGTCTTGGTGCTAGGATTGGACGGCCTCAACCCGGAGCTTGTCTTAAGCTGGCGCCATGAGCTCCCCCATCTGGCTGAGGTCATGGAAAAGGGGGTTTACGGAAAGATCAAAAGCACCATCCCCCCCATCACTCCCCAGGCCTGGACCTGCGTCCTCACGGGGAAAAACCCCGGACATTTTGGCTTCTGGGACTTTACCTACCGCCGGGACTTCACCTATGGAGAGCCCGAGCTTGTGAACTCAAGAGAGGTCAAAGCCGAGACCCTCTATAACATCCTGCCCAAATATGGGAAGAAGGTCGCCCTCATCAATGTTCCCGTCACTTACCCGCCGCCCGAGATACCGGGCGGCTTTTGTATCTCCTCCTTCCTGACCCCCGACCTGGAAAAGGGGTTCACCTACCCCCCGGCCCTCAAGGATGAGGTGAAGGGGCTCATCGGGGATTACATCATCGATGCCTCTGAGGGAGGCGCGAACTTCCGTCAGATGGACAAAGACCGGGTGATGGCCCGCATCTACGAGATGGACGGGCAGAGGTTCCGTCTCATCCGCCACTTCCTCCAGGAGAAGGAATGCGACCTGATATTTGCCGTCATCATGGGCACGGACCGAATGCCCCACCTCTTCTACCGGTACTTTGACCGCGAGCATGTCCGATATACACTTGAGCCCAGGTATGAAAACGCGCTTAAAGACCATTACGGGTTCTGTGATGAGAACATAGGCGAAATTGAAAATATAATGCCTCGGGATATGTCCCTGATCGTTCTGAGCGACCACAGCGTCCAGAGGCTGGACGGCCGTATCAATCTTAATGAGTGGCTCATCCGGGAGGGCTACATGAAACTCAAGGTCAGGCCCCGCGAGCTTAGCCCCCTGCGGGACTGCCGGGTAGAATGGGAAAAGACGCTGGCCTGGGCCACAGGCTACACGGGCCAGCTCTACCTAAACATGAGGGGTAGGGAGCCCCAGGGTGTCGTGGAGCCCGAGGACTATCACAGGCTCCTGGAGGAGCTGAGCGAGAAACTGGAGGCCCTCCCCGGACCCCGGGGAGAGAAGCTGGAGACCAAGACCTTCAAGAGGGTGGACGTTCACCGGGGCAAATACTCTCGCTTCGGGCCCGACCTCTTCATCTATTTCGATGACTGCCGCTGGAACGTATCCGAGCTAATCGGCTATGACTCCATCTACTCCTACGACACGACCAAGGGCCCGGACGACGGCGGGCACGGGCCTTACGGCTTTTTCGCCATGAGAGGGCCCGGGATCCCGAAAATGGGTGAGCTTCAGGTCCTGGACCTCCTCGATGTCGCTCCAACCATCCTGAGCCTCATGGGCGTTGAGGTACCGGGGGACATGGAGGGCGGGGTCATCATCGAGAGAAGAGAGGAGAAGGTGTATTCTGAGGAGGATGAGCGGGAGATCCGCGAGAGGCTCTCCCGCCTGGGCTATCTGGGTTAGGGTTTAGCGCCCGGTAAATGCTCCCGTCGGGCATCGCGGGGAGAGCTCGAGTGAGGAAGTGAGGGGGAAGGCAAGCGACGGGCAGGCCTCTTGGGTGCGTAACGAGAGAGGGAGGTGTCGGTCATGAAAAAGCTCAATATTATAGCTTTGGTCATTGTCTTCTTCGCCGTGTTCTGCCTTGCACCGGCAGCAGGGGTTGAGGCCGCCAAATGGCCCACAAAACCCGTCACCATCGTGATCCCGTGGGGCGCGGGAAGCCTTTCCTTCATGCTGGCGCAGCTCATCGGTGATGAGATGGGAAAAATCCTGGGGCAGCGGGTAATCGTCATCGCAAAGCCGGGGGGCTCGGGTGCCACAGGCACTCTCTATGTGAAGAACTCGAGACCCGATGGCCACACCATACTCCAGGCGTGGATAGCCCCCTTCGTGATGGTGCCCATCCGGAACCCCAAGGTCGAGTATGACCCCCTCAAGGATTTCGACCTTCTGGCCACGGCCACCCAGAACCCGGTCGTGGCGCTCGCCCGAAAGGACGCTCCCTACAGTACACTCAAAGACTTCGTGGACTACGTCAAGAAAAATCCGGGACGCGTCTTCAAGTTCGGAAGCGGCGGAGCGATGTCCATCCACTCCATTTCCGGGGATGAGGTCTTCAGCAATGCCGGTGTGAAGGTGCAGGCGGTTTACTATCAGGCCTCATCCAAATCCCTGCCGGACCTCGTCGCGGGAAACCTGGACGCAGGGTTCAGCACCTTCATGGCACTCGCCCGCTTTGAGGAGCTCAAGGCTCTGGGCGTATTCGCCCCAGAGCGGGTACGGGAGTTTCCTGGCGTGCCCACGGTGAAGGAGCAGGGCCTGGAGGCTCCGATGACCATGGCCTGGTCCGGTTTTGCCGCGCCCAAGGGGCTTCCACCAGAAGTGAGGGAAAAACTTGTGGTGACCCTTCGCCAGGTTCTCACCGATGAGGCCGTGACGAAGCGGATATTTAAGAACCTCAATCAGTTCGTGGTCTACCGCGGGCCCGAGGAGTTCAGAGCCATGATCGAGAGCGACCTCAAGTCCATGAGAGGGCCTGTGGAGAGGATAATGGAAAGGAAGAAGTAATTTAAAAGAGACCTCCGGCGATGCTCTTTCGGTTGAGGGCTCTGGACAGGGGCTTGGCTATTTTCTTGATGCTCCTCTCCGTCCTCATCTACGCCCACACTTATTCCTTTGATTATCCCCGTGGGGGCGGTCCCATGGTGGATATCGCCTTCTTTCCCCGCTTTCTGGCGGTGGCGCTCTTCATCCTGAGCCTCATCCTGCTGCTCAGGGGGCGCGCTGGGAAGGAGGAGATGGTCTCGGCAGCGAAGGGGAGGACGCTGCTCCCCATTTACATCTCCTTTTTCTTCTACATCTTTCTGCTCAATAAGTTGGGCTTCATCGTGGATACCTTCCTCTGGCTATCCCTCATGGGCTGGCTCGTGGGCGAGCGCAAGGGGTGGGTTATCCTGCTCACGGCTTCTCTCGGCACGGGCATCGGTTATTACCTCTTCTGGGTCGTGCTCGAAGTCCCCTTGCCCGAGGGAAGGCTTCTGCCCCTTCTGGGCATCATGTAGGGTTCTCTCTTCGGAGCGCTCAGCCCATGTGGGATACGCTTCAGGTCTCCCTGGGGATAGTCCTCCAGCCCCAAAGCATACTGCTCATCATAGTCTCGACCTTCGCCGGCATAGTTGTCGGCGTCGTACCAGGATTAGGTCCTTTCATAGCCATTGTCATCCTCATCCCCTTTACCCTGAACCTCCCCCCGGAGGTCGGGCTCATGGCCATGATCGGCATCTATGTGGGGGGAAACTACGGCGGTGGCATCTGCTCCGCCATACTCGGCATTCCGGGAACGCCAATGGCCGCCGCGACCCTTCTGGATGCCAACCCCATGGCCGAGCGGGGAGAGGCGGGAAAGGCCATAGGCCTCATAACGACGGCCTCTGTCTGCGGGGGGCTTGTGAGCGCTCTCATCCTGATGTTCTTCTCTCCCTTTCTCGCTAAAGTTGCCCTCATGTTCGGCCCGCCCGAGTATACGGTCCTCTGCCTCCTGGGGTTATCAACCGTGGCTGCGCTCACACGCGGCTCAACCATCAAGGGGATGACCTCAGCGGTCTTCGGCCTACTGGCTGCAACGGTGGGCACGGACATCTCAACCTCTTTCACCCGCTTTACCTTCGGAATTTCTGAGCTCGGCGCAGGCATCGGGCTTCTGCCGCTCCTTCTGGGAGTCTTCGCCATCTCCAGGGCGCTTGTGATGGTCGAGGAGGGGGTGATCGGTGTCAAGAAATACCATCCTAGAGAGCTCATCCCCCGATATCCTACCTGGCCGATGCTCAAGAGGCTCAAAGGGGTTTACCTCCGGGGCTCTCTCATCGGAACGGGCATCGGCGCGCTGCCCGGAGCCGGGGCCACAATCGCGGCCTACATAAGCTACGCCGAGGCCAAGCGCACGGCGAGTAACCCTGAGGAGTTCGGCAAGGGTGCGCCCGAAGGAGTCGTTGCGCCCGAGGCGGCAAATAATGGCGTTGTGGGCGGGGCCATGATCCCCATGCTCACGCTCGCCATCCCCGGAGACCCGGTCACGGCCGTGCTCATGGGGCTTCTCTTCATCCAGGGCCTCACCCCGGGGCCGAATCTCTATCGTTTTCACGCTGACCTCCTCTACGCGCTTTTCATCGGGATGGTCCTCTGCAACATAGCCATGCTCTTCCTCGGCATGTACGGGAGCAGGCTCTTCCTCAAGCTTCTCTCCGCCACCAAGATGACCGTCCTCATCCCGATGCTTCTGCTCATCTCGACGCTCGGCGCCTACAGCGTCTCGGCTTCTATCTTCGACCTCTGGGTCATGTGGTTCTTCGGGGTTGTCGGCTACCTGATGCGTAAGCTCGAAATACCACTTCCACCCATAATCCTGGGCGTGGTCCTGGGCCCCATTCTCGAGCAATCCTTCAGGAGGTCGCTTGCAATGTCGGCCGGGTCTCCGTTAATATTCTTCACCCGTCCTTACTCGGTGGGCCTCATTCTGCTTCTCGGCTTCTTTATCTTCTGGGCCAAATTCTCGAGGGCGGCCAAAAGAGGAGAGGAGGCCTGAGGCGAGGGCCGGGAGGGATTTTCCCTTCACTTGGGAGTTCTAAGGATGAAAAGGCTAAAAGACAGGGTGGCGCTGATAACCGGAGCCGGTGGCGACCTCGGCGGGGCCACCGCGGTGAGGTTCGGCGAGGAAGGGGCGAAAGTTATAGTCCACGACCACCGGAAGATGGAGCAGGCGGATGAGGTGGCCGAGAGAATCCGCTCCCTGGGCTCGGAGGCCATTTCCGTCAAGGGCGATATCATGCACCTAGAAGAAGCCCGGAGGGTCGGCCGGGAGGGCCTTGAGGCCTTCGGCCGCATCGACATCCTGGTCAACGTGGTGGGAGGAGCCAGGAACGCCCTCATCCACGAGATGTCTGAGGAGGATTGGGATTACGTGATTAACCTGAACCTGAAGACGAGCTTCAACTGTGTGAGGGCCGTCGTGCCCCATATGATGGAGAACCGCTACGGCCGAATAGTCAATACCTCCTCCCTGGCTAAGAACGGGGTCCCGTGGTATGTGTATAACCGTGAGGGGAGGACAAGCTATGCCTCGGCCAATGCGGCGCTCGTGGGCTTCACGCGCTCCCTTGCGCTCGAGCTCGCCGAATATGACATCACGGTCAACTGCGTTGTGCCAGGGCCGATAGAGACCCCGCGAACCGCTCGTGCCTTCAGGGCGCTCGAGGAGAACCCCGAGGTGAAGGTGAGCCCCCTCAAGCTCATCCCCTTGCGCAGGCTGGGCAGGCCCAAGGATGTGGCAAATGCCATACTCTTTTTCGCCTCAGACGAAGCCGAATACATAACCGGAGAGGAGCTCTACATCACAGGTGGTCTCCGATAATGAGGGGCCTCTCTTTCTTCTGATTCTTCTGACCATGAGGAGTGAAGGGATACAATGTGCGAGATTCGATGGTTGGGACACGCCTCTTGGGAGATAACCACAGGCGATGGAAAGAGGATATATCTGGACCCCTGGCTCGATGCCAACCCCGCCTGCCCCGTGAAGCTGAGCGAGATAGAAAGGGCGGACATCGTTTGCGTCTCCCATGGGCACGGGGACCATATCGGAGACTCACTGGCCATAGTGAAGAAGACAGGGGCCAGGCTCATATGCAGCCCCGAGATCGGCTTTTATGCCGCAAGCAAAGGGATCGAATTCGACCGGGGGTCATATCCGCTCAATATCGGCGGCTCCGTCAGGCTGGGTGGCGTAACTGTACACATGACGAATGCCGCCCACACCACGGAACTCTACGGAGAAGAATGGCTCAAGGAATCGAGAGTGTTGCCGGGCTCCGGCGCTGTGGGCTATGTGCTGGAAGTGGAGGGTGGAGTAAGGGTATACTATGCGGGCGATACGGGACTCTTCGGCGATATGAGGCTCATCGGCGAGCTCTACAGCCCCCAAGTGGCCCTCCTTCCCATAGGCGGCAAATATAACATGGGCCCTAGGCTTGCGGCCCTGGCGGCCCAGCTCATAAGACCTCAGGTCGTGATCCCCATGCACTACAATACCTATCCGGCAATTGAACAGGACGCGGGGGAGTTCGAGAAGCTGGTGACGGCTCTCATGCCCGGCATCAGAGTCGTGAGCCTGAGGCCGGGGGAGTCTTTTTCCTATCCATGAGCTGAGCCAGCAATCATGAGAGGCTTCACGGCAAAGGAGAACAGCACTTTGTTTTCAGGGGAGGTTCTCTCTGAGATGTCTCCCGAGGGGATGCTCTCACTTCCCACCGAAGTTGAAAGACTCCCCAACGGGAACACCCTCATCACCGACGGCGGCGATTGGTGGAGCGTGGGGAGCGAGGTCGTCGAAGTGGACAGCCTCGGGCAGATAGTCTGGGTTTATGCCAAGGGCCTCAGGTTCGCCCACTCGGCCAAGGTGCTCGGCAACGGAAACATCCTCATAACCGATACCAACAATAACCGCCTGATAGAGGTGGATAGGGGGGGAGAGTTGGTGTGGAGCTCCGAGGGCTGGGGCCGCGGGAGGGGCCGCCTCTCCGATGGCTCTTCCCTCTGCTACCCAAATGACGCCGAAGAGACTCCCGATGGAACCCTTCTAATCACCGACCGGAACAATAACCGGGCCGTAGAATGTGATAGAGAGGGTCGAGTTCTATGGTCATACGAGGGCCTCAAGCATCCCCACAATGCCGACCGCCTCCCCGACGGTAACACCCTCGTCACCAGCTCCGATGAAAACCTGGTCCTCGAGCTGGACAGAAAGGGCAACGTGGTTTGGTCTTACGGAGGGGGGAGGAATGAATCGCTTAACTGGCCCCGGGACGCCGACCGCCTTTCAAATGGCAACACCCTCATAACCGATTCCAAAAACCACCGGATTCTTGAGGTGACGAAGGAGGGGAAGGTCGTCTGGTCTTACACCACCGAGTTCATCAGCCAACCATACGATGCCGACCGACTCTCAAGCGGCAACACCCTCTACTCGGACCAGAGGCGACACCAGGTGGTGGAGATAGACGCGCTGGGAAACATCATATGGTCTTACCGTAATTATCACTGGCCTACTCCCATCGCATCCAGGGTCCTGAACCCCGGCTTTGAGGAGGAGGACCCTCTCGCTCCCGGTTTTCCCCTGGGTTGGATACCCTGCAACCTTCTCTCCGAAGGAGGCGGGCTATTCCTCTGGGACGCCGAGATAAAGCATTCGGGCGGTCGGAGTGGCGGGATGGATTATGATAGGAAGGGAACCATGTGGTGGCAACAGACTGTCCAGGTTAGAGGAGGGAAGGTTTATCGGCTAGCGGCCTTCCTGAGGACCGAGGGGCTTGACGGGTTCGCTCAAGCTCAGGTGGCTTTCGTTGACAAAGATACCGCTCTTCTGCACGACATAAGTGCTCTTCCCGGTGCCAAGCCCCTGAAGGGGACTCAAGACTGGACCAGGACCGACCTGGAAATAGAGGCCCCGGGAAGGGCCACTGCGGCCGATATCCGCTGCCTTGTGACGGGCAGGGGCCGCGCGTGGTTCGATGACATAGAGTTCTTTGAGATCCCCTGGATTTGATGGAAGGTGTATCTGGATAAGCGACATATCGCCCTCAGACATCCAAGGGAGAAGGACGAGTTTCGCGACCCAACCGAAAGGGTGCGCCCGTAGCTCAATTGGACAGAGCATCGGACTTCGGATCCGAGGGCTGCAGGTTCGAGTCCTGCCGGGCGCGCCATTTTTTGGGTGGCTTACGCGAAGGTATCCGACGGAGGCCAGCCCGAAGCGTCCGAGGGGTGTTGATTTTACCCGTATTCCTTCCGGTTCGGGTTCCCAGGGCTTTGAGCCTTTTCCCAATCCACAGTTCATCATTCTCCTCTTCCTGCATAACCCTTACGGTGGCCGACCTCGCGAGAGGGCCTTTTCAAGGCTCTTTTCCCTGCTTTTCCAGTCACCCCCTATGCCGCACGGGTTTCCGTGTTTGGCGGCTATGGTCAGGAACGGGGCGCGGGTGGAAACGGATATGAACCTGAGATGCCCGCGAATTCCTCGACGCTAATTACCTCAATCCCGGCCGCGCTTAGGTGGGCAAGGGGCTTCTCCGTCGCGATGAGGTTCCAGCCATGGTCGGTGAGAACCTTCCCGAACCATTCGATCTCTTCGAGAATATTGACAGAGAAGAGAGCATACCTTCTCACTTTCACACCCAACCCTGGGCCTCAGGGGAAAGCTTACTGCTCGCCCGCCCTTCTCCGCGGTTCTCGTCTTCCCATGCAATAATGGGCAGATTATCCCTCACCAGGCCCTGCGGCCTTAAGTTCTGGGCTTCTTGAAGCCCAAGACCTTCCGGGCCTCGTTCGGCTTGGCAATCGGGCGGCCGACTGCTTCGGCTATCTCCACTATCTTCTCGACACACTGGGCGTTGCTCTTGGCGAGCTCGTCACTCCTCCCGTAGAGGTAAACCATGTCCTCCAGGCCAATCCTCACGTGCCCCCCCATGATGATAGCCAGGGTGTACATGTCGAGGGAGGGCCTTCCGGCCACAGAAAGCATCCACTTGGCACCTTGGGGGAGACGCTCCACCAGGTTGACGAGGTTAGCCGGCGTGCCGTATGTCGAGCCCGGAAGGTGCAGCACGACATTGTAGTAGAGGGGCTCCTCCAGAAGCCCCGGCTTTATGAGAAGCATATCCGCACAGGCCAGGTGGCTCAGGTCATGGACGGCAAGCTCCGGTTTGACCCCTCGCTCCTGCATGTACTTGGCCGCAAACTGCACGTCCGCCGGCCGTGGGCGGGCCACCAGGATCTTCCCCACGATCATGGGACCGGGCTGGAGGGGACTCGTCTCAACCTCTGGGATATCCAGGGGTGCGAGCTTCTCCTCCTCGGTCTCCCCAAGGATGGCGGGAATATCGAAGATGATGTCCGGGCATTGGGCCTTGATCTCGTCCAGAACCCGGCGGAAGATCTTGGGGTCATTGGTGGGTTTTCCATCCTCATCCCGCATGTGCAGGTGCACGGCTCCGGCGCCCGCCTTGTATGAGTCTATGGTTTCCCGCGTTATCTCCTTTGGGGTCATGGGAAGGTGGGGCGACTGCTTTCGGGAAATCGCCAGGCCCGTGGGTGCCACCTTGATGAGCAAGGGTTCCCAGGGAGGAAGCTGCGGCTCATTTATGAGGTCTATAACGTCATCGTGCTCCACTCTGGCCATGGTTTCCTCCTTCGGTTGCTAGTCTTCTATTATGGCGACGGCTCGCGTCCACCCGGCGCTGGCCCGGGGGATGAGCACGGGGAAGACGGCCACCTTAAAGCCGTGGTCCACGGGGATCTTATCCAGATTTCCCAGGCTCTCCACGTGGCAGTACTCCTTCTTCCGGCCCGTGAAGTGGCCGGGCCAGAGGGCCGCCTTATCGCCCTTGAGGTAATCCCTCCCCATGGAGGCAAAGGAGCGGTCATAGCCGTAGCCGTCGGTGCCGATGACCTTCACGCCCCGCTCCAGAAGGTACATGGTCGCCTCCTCAGACATCCCCGGGTGGGCCTTGTCGTAGCTTGGGTCTTCAAGATATTTATCCGCGTCCGTCCAGATGAGGGGGATGTCAAAGGGCTTGACCGTATAGTTTATTTTCTTGAGCGCGGCCTCGATGTCAGAGTCCGTTATGTTGGTCTCCGGCTCCTTGTGCCTGAGGTCGAGCCTGACCCCGTCTCCAAAGCACCACTCGAGGGGCACGTGGTCTATCGTCTTGGATGGTTTCCCCTCGGAGGTGGGCCCGAAGTGCCAGGGCGCGTCAAAGTGGGTTCCAGCATGGGTTATCCCGTGGAAGGTCTCCCAGGCAAGGGCAACCCCGTCGGGAAAAGCATCCGGCTTGATGCCAAGCGGCTTTCCCAGGGTGCGGGCCCCCTCCCGGTGAGTCCAGAAGTGGATCTCGGGGGGGAAACCCTCGAAAGAGAAATTTTCGATGGGGACACTCAGGTCGATGATGCGGCGCGCCATGCCGTATTCCTCCCTTAAGGCTGGAGAAGGTCAGGCCGCTCTCAAATCCTGCGGCGGAAAAAGAGAAGTCCCTGAAGGGCTTTAAGCGCTCCTAATACTAACCGAAGCGGGCTCCCTCTAGCCACAGGATTTTGGGCCAATGTCTTCGGATGCCTTTGCGCTATCCTCTGAACGCTGACCATTCGTGAGACATGCTAAGGCTTAGCCCTGGAATTTCCGCATCCCGAAGCCTACCTATCATTTCATTGCCACGCACCGCTGAAGGGATGAATTGCCGTAATTGCTCAGGGATTATGAGGGGATGTGAAATCTCTCTATCTCCCGTTCTTTGAGAAGGGAGGCCCTTTGGACGGGGAGCTTCACCTATTTGCTCTTGACAGGATTGGCCAGGAGGAATATATTAAAAACAAAAGTCTGATTCTTAATCTCACATAAAAAATAAAGAATACTATATTCATTCCTCGCACCGTAAGACCTGCGCTGAGTGATTCCTAGGGCAAGGGAAGCATAGTAATTTAGTTCATTCTTATTCGCTATCATACTCTAAATGGCCAGGAATTTCCCTTCCAGAATTCTGCACCCAAACCTCAGCGAAAAGATTCATCAATTAATCAGGCAGAGCATTCTCGAACAAAAATTTTCCTTCGGCGACCGGATAATTGCTGACGAGCTCGCCAGGGAGTTTGGGGTGAGCAAGACTCCGGTCCGTGAAGCCCTCAGACAGCTTAAACAGGAAGGATTGATCGATTACATCCCCAGGCGTGGTGCCTTCATCAAGTCACCCTCCCAAAAGGAAATCTTTGAAAATCTATTGCTGAGGGAAGTCCTCGAGGGGCTGGCCGCCAGGTTGGCTGCGGAGAACCTCAAGGGGGAAGACAGAGGATTTGTCGGTCGATTAAGGACCCTTTTCGTTCCTTTCAAGAAAGGTCCCATTGAAGCCAAGCGATACATAAGAGCCGAAAGCCGTTTCCATGACTTAATAGCTGAGGCCAGTAGATGTAGCAGGCTTATCGAATCCCTCAAGAATCTTGAAGAATTCATATTCTGGATAAGGAAGGTGATACTTCCCTATCGTTTGAGCGAGTCACTGCGAGATCATCTGGCTATTATTGACGCCATCGAACAGGGTGATGGCCATTTAGCCGAGAGTTTGATGCGAGCACATCTACGGAAGATCCGCGAGAGCGAAGTACTGAATCAAACCCTACAATCTATGAGGAGGGATTTGTCTATGGAGTGACCCATGGGAAAGGTGGAGGTCTCGTGAGAGAAGAGGAGTGCTGTCACCCAGGATAGACTGAGAGAAGGAGTTTTTACTGCGCCGATCATTCAGAGGAGGTGATATATTTTGCGCTCCGCAGGTAGCCATCGAGAAGGGAGACAACGTCAAAGGGTAGCCTGGTTATCTGCTATCAGGGCCACCCGGAGGAGCGGGTCATGAAAGATCTGAGTCGCAGGAGATTTTTGCAGGGCGCCGGTGCTTTGGGCGGATTGGCCATAGTTGGTGGGATACCGACTCTGGCGAGGGGCGAGGACACCATTAAGGTGGGGAGTTGCTTCTCCCTCACGGGCCCATACTCGGTAGAGGCCCACGACCAGAAGACCGGCGCAGAGATGGCTGTGGAGGACATCAATAAGGAGGGCGGTGTCCTCGGCAGGAAGGTGGAGCTCCTCGTGCGCGACGATGAGATGGACGCCGGTGTGGGCAAGCGGAAACTCCTCGAATTGGCGGAGAAGGAGAAGGTCCATCTGCTCGCCGGGACCATGCCCGCATTCGTCAGTCTCGCCGCCAGCGAGATGGGTAAGAAGTACAAGATGCTGAACGGGATCGCCTCTACCTACTGCTTCGGAAATAAGAAACAGTTCTCGCGCCACGACTTCAGCGCGAACGTCACCCCGTACATCCAGGCGAGCACCGGCGCCAGGTGGTCATTCGAGAACCTCGGCAAGCGCTGGCATGTGCTTTACGATAACTACTCGTGGCCGGCCGCTGTCGCGGCGGCCTACGAGGATGTCGCGAAGAAACTCGGCGCCACCTGGACAGGAACCACGGCCGCCCCGTTCCCGACTACGGACTACACGGCTTTCATCCCGAGGATCAAGGCGGCCAAGCCCGAAGTACTCTTCATCGTCAATTACGCGGACGACCAGCGGTCCTTTGTCAAGCAGGCCATCGAGTTCGGCTTGAAGAGGGACATGAACGTATTCCTCACCATAAGCGAGATCACCGTTGCCGAGGGCGTCTCGCCGGGCACGTATGAGGGTATTTACTGCGGGCTCACCTTCTATTGGGAGGTCAAGGACAAATACCCCAAAGCCAAGCAATTCGTCGAGGCTTTCGAGAAGCTTCGGGGTCGCCCGCCCACTGCTTACGCATCCTCCAGCTACGAGGTAACCCGGCTGCTCCTGGACGGCATCAACAAGGCCGGCACCCTTGACCCTGATAAGGTCATAAAGACCCTTGAGGGGAGCACCTTCCAGTACACCAAGGGCCCTCAAATAATCAGGCCCTGCGACCATGCTGCGTTGGGAGAGTTCTTCATCTGCCGCGGTCGGTCCGCGGGACAGATGAAGGGGAAGTGGGACTTCTTCGAGATGCTCGCGTCAGTTCATGGAAAGGATAACATCCAATCCTGTGGGGAACTGGGGCTCGGTTAAGCGGAAGCAGGGGCGCGGGCGGCTGGAGCC